>JAFLSU010000039.1 GCA_022510765.1 Christensenellaceae bacterium | reverse complement strand
GCATGGTTGACTTCGCTCGCTTCTTCCTCGACTTCACCGTCGATGAGAGCTGCGGTAAGTGCACCCCCTGCCGTATCGGCACGCGCAGGCTTCTTGAGCTGCTCAACAAGATCACCGACGGCAACGGAACGCTTGAGGATCTTGATAAACTTGAAGAACTCTGCTACTATATTAAGTCAAACGCTCTGTGCGCGCTCGGTCAGACCGCTCCGAACCCCGTACTTTCGACGCTGAAGTATTTCCGCGACGAGTATGAGGCACATGTCATCGAAAAGCGCTGCCCCGCAGGCGTATGTAAGAACCTTATGCACTATGAGATCGAGGCTGACAAGTGCCGCGGCTGCACCGCATGCGCACGTAAATGCCCCGTTAGCGCAATCAGCGGCAAGGTCAAGGAAGCCCACACCATCGATACCAACAAGTGTATCAAGTGCGGTGCATGTATCGAGACCTGTAAGTTCAACGCAATCGTCAAGAAATAAGGAGAACCGATATGGATATGATCAATATGAAGATAAACGGCATGGAGCTTCAGGTGCCCGCAAATTACACCATTTTGCAGGCAGCCGAAGAGGCCGGCATCCGCATCCCGACCCTTTGCTACTTAAAGGATATCAACGCAATCGGTGCTTGCCGTATGTGTGTTGTCGAGGTAAAGGGCGCAAGGAGCAACCCCGTTGCATGTCTGCAAACCGTTGCAGAGGGCATGGAGGTTCAGACCAACACCCCCGCTCTGCGTGAATCACGCAAGACCACGCTCGAGCTCATCCTTTCCAATCACCGCATGGACTGCCTCGGCTGCTCCCGCAGCACCAACTGCGAGCTTCAGACCCTTGCGCAGGAATATGGCTGCGATCCCAAAAAGTTCGATTTCGCAGGCTCTATGGAACCCGACATCGACGATTCCGCGATCCATCTCGTTCGCGACAACAGCAAGTGCATCCTGTGCCGCCGCTGCGTTGCGGTATGTAAGCACAACCAGCACGCATCCGTAATCGGCCCCAACCAGAGGGGCTTCAAGACCCACATCGCAAGCGCGTTTGAAATGGGTCTTGCGGAAACCTCCTGCGTAAACTGCGGTCAGTGCATCGCGGTTTGCCCCACTGGCGCTCTCCAGGAGAAGGACGATACGGATAAGGTATGGGCAGCTCTTGCCGATCCCACCAAGCATGTTGTGGTTGGCCCCGCTCCCTCCGTCCGCGTACAGCTTGGCGAATGCTTCGGTATGCCCATCGGCACCAATGTTGAGGGCAAGATGATCGCAGCACTGCGTAGGCTCGGCTTCGACAAGGTATTCGATGTTGACACCGCTGCCGACGTTACCATCATGGAAGAGGGCACGGAGCTGCTTAACCGCCTGAACAACGGCGGCAAGCTGCCCATGATCACTTCCTGCTCACCCGGCTGGATCAAGTTCTGCGAACACTATTATCCCGAGTTCACCGAGAATCTGTCGAGCTGCAAATCTCCGCAGCAGATGTTCGGTGCGCTCGTCAAGAGCTACTATGCCGAAAAGGCAGGCATCGATCCGAAGGACATTTTCGTTGTAAGCATCATGCCCTGCACCGCGAAGAAATTCGAGATTGCTCGCGATGAAATGAATGTAAACGGCGTTCGCGACATCGATGTATCGCTCACGACCCGTGAACTCGCTGCAATGATCAAGCGTGCAGGTCTAAAGTTCGAGAATCTGCCCGATGAGGAATGCGACCCCGTATTCGGCATCGCATCCGGCGCAGGTCATATCTTCGGCGCAACCGGCGGCGTTATGGAGGCGGCTCTCCGTACCGTATACGAGACAGTTACTGGAAAGACGCTTGAAAAGCCCGATTTCCATGATGTTCGCGGCGTAGAAGCCATAAAGGAAGCGGAATACGACCTCAACGGCACCACCGTTCGCGTTGCTGTTACCAGCGGTCTTGAAAACGCATCCAAGCTCCTCGATATGGTCAAGTCCGGCGAAAAGCAGTATCACTTCATCGAGGTCATGGCTTGCCCCGGCGGTTGTGTAAACGGCGGCGGTCAGCCCCATCAGCCCGGCTATGTACGCAACTTCACCGATCTGCGTGCTGAGCGTGCAAAGGGTCTGTACAGCGAGGATGAGGCGATGACTCTCCGCAAGTCCCACGAGAACCCCGTGGTCAAGGAGCTCTATGAGACCTACCTCGGTGAACCCAATGGTCACAAGGCGCATGAACTGCTCCACACCCACTACATTAAGAGGGGACTCTATAACAACTAATTGCATAAACCTGCCTAACTTTTGAAAGGTTAGATATGAAGGAGCGTGGGAGACTGCGCTCCTTTCGTGAACTTTGACAGAGCTTAGATGCATGATGGACTGTTTACAACAAGATGAAAACATGTTAGAATTATTGTAAATTCTTCAATGGGTTAGCGTGAAATCGGATTTTCACGCTACAGGGAAATGTTTTCTTGTGCAGCGTTGTTTGAACCTTTGTCGAAGACGCAGCGGCAGTTTCCATTCGGAAAAAGCGGTTCAAATGCCGGAAGAAAGGAGGCCTTTGTTTAGCAAAGGCGAATGATTTACTATGGATGTCAATAGCTTCGTATCATATAAAGATAGGCTGGTTTCCGCCTGCTCGAAAGCGATCGTGGGCAAGGCCGATGAAATCGAGCTTGTCTCCGTCTGCTTCGTTTGCGGAGGTCATATCCTGCTTGAGGACGTACCGGGTACCGGCAAAACCATGCTGTTCCGCGCTTTTTCAAAGGCGACCGGGGGCAGCTTCCGCAGAATACAGTTCACTCCCGACGTTATGCCGAGCGATGTTACGGGCATAAATTTTTATAATATGAAGAACGGCGAATTCGAGTTCCGTCCGGGTCCTATTTTTGCGGGCATGGTGCTTGCTGACGAGATCAACCGTGCAACGCCCCGCACGCAGTCGAGCCTTCTTGAAGCAATGGCGGAGGGGCAGGTTTCCGTCGATGGCGTGACCTATAAGCTCGAAGAACCGTTCATGGTCGCTGCAACGCAGAACCCGATCGAATCCTATGGCACGTTCCCCCTGCCGGAAGCGCAGATGGACAGATTCATGATGCGTTTGAAGCTTGGCTACATGAATCGGAATGAGGAAATTGACGTAGCTCTGAGGCCGGATACCGTGAGCATTATCGATACGATCTCGCAGGTCGTTACCGCGGAAGAGACGCTTAAACTCCGCGGTAAACTTTCCGATATTCAAATCAGTGAACCCGTAATGGGCTATATAATGGACATAATTGAAAAGACACGCAATGATTCACGCCTTAATATCGGCGCTTCACCGCGTGGAACCATATCGCTTTGCCGCGCGGCAAGGGCATACGCAGCGTTCAACGGAAGGAGCTTCGTGACCCCTGATGATGTTAAATACCTTGCGCCGTTCGTGCTGACCCATAGGCTGCATTTTAGAAATGCGGTAGGGAGCGCTGAAGCGAATGAGCTGTTTAACGACATGCTTTCGGAAATTACCGTTCCAACTGAGAACATAAAATAATCAGGCGCACGTAGAATCGACCGAGATGATCCTATTCTTCATAATCGTGATTGTAATAGCGATGATCATTCAGCAGATATCGCTTTACATTGCGAAACAGAAAAACAATATACAGTATTCGTGCAAGCCGTCCGTGGAAGCCTGTGAACCGGAGACGGAGTTTTTGGTGTACAGTACTGTAACCAACACTTCGCGCTTCTTGTCTCCCGTATTGCGCATTGAGGAGCGTTTCCCTAAAAGCCTTAACGTATTGGAAGCAACCGAGTTTAACGTGAATATAACGGGAGACTATCGTATCTATAACAGCACGGTCTCCATGCGCGGCAGGCAGCGCGTTCGAAGGTATCTTCGTGCATCGATTCCCGATAGAGGTGCATATGTGTTCTCATTTGCCGAATTCCATGCGGGCGATTTCATGGGCATAAAGGAATTCGATTATTTTAAGGATAATTCAGAGCGCATAGTCATCTATCCTCCGACGATCAAGAAAGAGGATTTCTTAAAGACTTTTACAAATGCCTTCGAGGATATTGCGCTCAAACGCCGTTTGCACGAGGATCCCATATCCATTTGCGGGTATAGGGACTATACGGGCCGGGAACCGATGCGTTCAATAAGCTGGAAACAGAGTGCGGTTCGAAACAGCCTGATAGTAAAGGAGTTTGACCCAACATGGCGGCAGGCGGTAACCATAGTAATGGATATGCAGTATCACGGCGAGCATGAGTTTCATTCCCGCAGGCAGGAGTATTGCTTTTCCATGGCGAGGACGATCTGCGAATACCTTGAGGATAAGAATTTTGAGTACCGCCTCGTTACCAATGCGATAATCACTTCTGGGATCTCGAGTTTTTATAGTTCCGGAGGCAGGGGAGTCATGTATGAGAGGATACTGTATGCTCTCGGCTCCGCAAAGAACGGCAATGTTTGTACACTTGAGGAGCTATTGGCAAACGCATGCACTGGCGCATACAGGGAAAAGGTCATAATTTTGATCACAACGCGGAAAACTCCAGAGGTGTTGGATGCGGCGATGCGGGTTTTTAAGGCAAGCGGTTCGGAAGTAGTACCGCTGTATGCTTCAGATTATGTAAACGCTGAAACGGCGGAAACGGAGGAAGCAGGATGAACAGATTCCTTCGAATAGCATACATAACGTGTTTTTTGTACACGCTGTCAGGTCTTGGGCTTGAGGGCTTCACCGGGTTTGAATTCCCAATATTCTGTTTCGTTGCCCTATATGTGGGACTTCTGGTTTTCATGCTCGCCGGAATCATTCCGACACTTGAAAAGTTACGACTTTTACTTCGAATTTGCGGTGTCGCGATAACCCTTTGCGGCTTTCTGCCGCTAATTCATCATTCGCTCGGATTTATAATCGTATACCTGTTGAATGCGGCTATTACATTCGTGCTTGCGGTAAAACTGAATTACAACAGTATTCACCGGGATTTCGCTGCAAAATTCAAGTTTTCGATCATCGTAATGATGTTGATTTTCGCAGTTGCGCTCATCTTGAGCGGCGGCACCGATACTTTCATCAATCAGGAACATATGCGGAATGCTACACAGCACGCTGTTCCGTGCTTCATTGTTACGCTTGCAATGGGAGTGTTGCTTTTAAGAGGACTGCGCGCCGTAATCGGAATTGTTGATGAAAGGCAGTTCAACAAACGCCAGCTTATCGACACCATAATTTTCTTTGCGGCATGCATAGTATTCTGGGCAACCGATGCCCTGAATCTCATAACGCGCGGTTTGGAGTGGATGCTGTCCACAATTATTATGCCGATCATTAATCAAATAGCATATTGGCTAAGCAGTTTATTTGATTTAATGGTAAACCCAAATCCGCTTCCCATGGGCACGGATGCACCAGTAACCCCGGCTCCAACGTATGATATTGAGCTGACGCCGCCTCCCGAGAGCGTGATCGATCCGTCGAATAATGGGAGTACCCAAGTTGATTTCGAGTTCTTTAAGTATATGGTGATGATCGCTGCGGCGCTCCTAGTTATCGTGATCCTATGGATCATCGTAACCAAGCTGCTCAAGCGGGGAAAGCATGGAAGCAGCATCGGTTATCCAAATGAGACCCGCGAGGATCTCGGCATAGTTCCCGATGAACATAATGTGCGTCCAATATCACGATTCAATCGAAACCCGCGAATGCGTATACGATACCTATACCAAGAGTTCATGCGGCATCTGAGTTCAGGTGGTGTAAACATAGAAAAATCGGATACCTGCGCGGATATTGAGAAACGTTCTCGAATTGCAATATTTAGTAAACAGGATGAGATTGCTGAATTTTCTGATGTCTATCGCAAAGCAAGATACGATATGGATACCGAGCCTGTGAACGATGATGCCGAGCATGCAAAGCGTCTATACAACAGCATAAAAACAAAATGATTTGGTCGATTTCGTTAAAAAATTAGAATGATGCAAACTTAAGCATCATTCGATTTTATCTATGAACGTTTCTAAATCAAACGCAGGTGCTTTTCAAGCTCAATTATGTTTAGTTTTATTCAAAAAATGGAGGGTTTTGTCGAGCGCTATTGATAATCAGAGATGCGCTGTGATACAATTTAGAAAAAGCTTGGAGGTTTAGGTATGCACCCGGAAGATGAGTTGATAACAAGGACTCAGGCGGACACCATGCATCCCGATGCAATGGAAGTCAGTGCAATGGGAAACAATGCTATGAGCACGGAACAATGCGGATCTGAAACGGAGAATGAAAGCGTTGAAACAAAACAGCATTGCAGCGCAAAGATGCATGATATACAAAACAAGGTAGATGCAAATACTGAAGAAATGGAGGGAGAACAGGACATAGCGGTTGATACAAGTATAGACGATGATAATTATAATGACACTGAAGCAGATGATGAAGTGAACGCGCAAAAGGCAGAGGATCAGATCGATAGCACTATCTTAAAGAACGGCGACAACAATCTGCACTTTGTAGTATCAACGGTCGCATATTTGCTTGGCGTACCGAAACGCATTTTTGAAAACGAGTATGAGCCGCCTAAACTTGATATCTATGAGGAGCTTGATAAGGATAAACGAGCGCGCATAATCAGAAATCTTTGTATGCTCAGGACGGCGGTCGAGCGCAATTTTAACCAAATAAACCAGCAAATGCGCTATGCGTTCAAAAATCTGAACACGATACCTGAGCTTGTACCTGTCGAGTGTATAGACAGCCTTATTGAGGATGGAGTTTCCGTAGTAAAATCGAACACCAAACTCAACAAATACATAATTGAATTTAATAAACTGATTTCCGATAGGATCAATAACTGCAAGGAGCTTTTCCCGATATGGCTTAACTGGTCGTACATACGCGACCTGTTCATCATGCCCGACGGCATGACGGAAAAAGGTGTTCGGAATGCGGCAAATGTGTATTTTACAAACCGCAGCCGATATCCGTATCAGGTATATATGAACTGGAGAGCGGCGGATGATGGCAATATACTTCATAACGACAGAAAGTTTATTACCCTTCTGTACGGCCGACACGGGGAAAAGTTCACCGATATAAGTAAGGTCTCAGACGTTAGAACGTCCACTAAGAATAATATATATGACTTCCTTGAAGCAAGCACGAGAACGGTCTTGGTAGTCGATTGCGAGAACTCCAATCCATATAAGCTTTGCGCCACGTTAAATGGTCTTGATAATAATTTCTTAAACAAGATCGTTAAGATAATACTGTATGATGACGTGCATTCTTCTTCAGCGTGGGGGATGCTCAGCTCATACACCGATATACCCGTGAAGCATATCATCAACGAGCGGATCAAGCAGAATAAATCTTTGGTGGATATCAATCTAACGGCGGGAGTATGCAAGGAGTTCTATCGTTATGATGTGGATTCGTTCATCATCGTTTCGAGTGATTCGGATTATTGGGGGCTTATCTCGTCCATTCCCGAGGCGAATTTCCTCGTCATGGTCGAGCATGAAAAATGCGGCCCGGACATCAAGAGTACGCTTAAGGATTGGGATATTTTCTATTGCTACATCGATGATTTTTATTCGGGCGATACCCACGGCATCATGATTGCGGCATTGATAAAGGAGGTGCGCAAATATATTGATGCAAGGATTCAGCTCAACGTGAACGAAATGATGGAGGAGGCCTACAGGACGACTCGCATCACGATGACCGAATCGGAGAAAAAGCAGTTTTTTGAAAAGTATATAAGACCCATGCATTTGCGGATAGAGAGCGATGGGAGCGTTACCATTCAATTAAATAAGTAACGAGTGAGTTATTGCAACGGCGGGCGGGTGCAAAGCATATGCATCCGTCCGTGCTTTAAATGAATTTTAGTTTTATCAATGCCCGTCCATTCTTCGCAGGAAAAAATAAATTCGTCCGCCAAGCTCTGATTCCCAGTGATAGTCGGAACAAGTGAGCAATGTCATGAATTGGTCGTTCTCAGTGACATGGATGGTGTAGTTAAGCTCCGTGCGCTCGATCTGATAATCTATCCATTCAAGTATCTCCTCGTTGGTCAGACTGTCCATAGTATAGTCATAATTCGTATTGTAGTTCTGCGAGGATTCCGACGGCTTGGAGGGCTTTTCTTCATACATGGCAAACACTTCCCAGTAATGCGTTTCACCGTATACATTCACCGTCCAAATTCGGTTTTTAAACACATTGTATCCACTCGCATAGCGATCCTGCAGCTTATGCAGGTCGTGCAGCATTAAACCGGATTGACGGAGGTTATGCCCGGAGATTACGATATTCTTTGTTGGGGTAGGGTAGTAGAGATAGATCGAGCTTCTCGATGTCGCCACCCCCGCAGGATTGTGATAATGGTAATAGAAATTTTCGCCGTACATGAGTGGAAAGATGATGTTTGTGTGCTCAAGGCTGATATAGCCGACGGTGTCCGTGTTAAGTCGTTCGGCATCGGCAACCTCGCCCGAATAGGTGAAGGGCTTGGCGTATTGGTCGATTACGGCGAAACCGTTCAGGTGATAGACGAGATGTTCCGAGTCGGCAGCATCAATGGAATTAGGCTTATTAGCATCGCGAAGCAGATTTGCGGCCTGCTTCTGTATCTCGGTGAGCTCGACTTTGCCATCGATGAAGCCGCCAACCAGCTCCAGATCGCTCTCGTCAATATGGCCGTCCATGTTGACGTCCCCAAGGATGATAGCGATGCCCTCGGTTCCGTTATCTAAGGCATAGGTATCGCCAGTTTTAATTATGCCGCCGTCCGGGTCGGTTTCGCCAACCTTTATGCCAAGGATGTATCCGTTTTCATCGGCATACGGACGCAGCCTCCATGAATCGACTTCACACTGCATGTATTTATTGTCTCCAAAGGCAAGCACGCTGCCATCATCTAAGAGAACAAGCGCGTGGCCATATCCGCATGAAAAATCGATCGCGTTTTCGATAGGTTCGTCTATGAATTCACAGTTCGTACACAGGTTTCCTTCCGAATCGATGATCGCCGTATCGTCATCCGATGCAAACACCTTTTGTACTCCGGTGTATGAGGCAAACGGATTTTCACTTTCGGTGGTGAGAAGCGTTCCTTCAACGGTCAGGGCAACGGCATGTGCATTGCCGGCAGAAATATCGATAATCTCATGCCCGGTGAAGGATGATACATCTGGCGCGTTGCCAACGGTGAGTATATCGCCCGAGCCGGTTACTGCCAAGAGAAAATCGCTCCCAGCCGCAACCTGTCGTACAAAGTGCAAATCGTCCGTTGAGCCATCGGTGGACAGTACGTCGCCATTTTCGCACAGCCCATATATCGCGGTATCCGACACGGCAATGTCAACTACGTCCTTCCACTCCGATACGATCTTGCAAATGCTTTCATCGCTTGAGGAAATGAGCACCTCTCTCGAATCGGTAAGCCCAATCGTGGCACTCCCGTTTCCCGCGATGCGGATGATGTCGCGCCAATTGTAACAGTAGGCCTGCCCTTCATTGCTGCCAACATACGACAGCATTCCGCACGTCGCTAAACCAAAGCTCAGCTTATCGCCTGCAAACACCATACCTTGTGGGCGCGCGATGGTGTTCTCAATTTCAGGTGGTTCGGTTGGCTCTGCGGTTTCGATGGGTTCGGGCGTTGGAGTGGGCGTAGGAGAAACCGTCGGAACTTCCGTCGCTGCCGAATCGCTCTCAAAAGTGTCTCTCTCGCTTCCGATATCGCCGCACGCGAACAGTATCACCAGCACTGCGATGATCAAAACCACAGCCGCAGCGGAAGCGGTGATGATGCTTTTCCTACTCATCAGCAATTCCCCCTACAAATTTTGCATATCGGATCGCGTCCTGTACCGCTTCAAAGGGTGAATCCGATGCGGCAAGGATCTCCTCCTCGTATAGTCCATCCCTTGCAGCAAATGCAATAGCTTCAGCGGTGAGCTTGCCGTTGCCGCTCATATTCCTGCCGACAAAGCCACGGGCTTCGGCCGCATCGCCTGAGATCAGCCTTTTAAGCTCGAACGCTGAAGCTACCTCATCGGCAGGCTTGGTGTTGGTAAGCGCGGCATTGCGCTTGCACGCATACTGACATATCTCGCATCCAATATAAGTCCTCTGCACATTCCGCACCCAATCGGGATGCATGGCGGTGTCCATATGCAGCCGCATACACATGCTGGCATTCAGGCCATCTTGCCCGATGGCTCCCATCGGACAGCTTCTTATACAGAGCGAGCAATCACCGCAGACTTCGCCTCTCTCATCGTATTCAATGGGGGACAGACCGTCTATCGCAAGCGCGAGAAGCACGGTTCGCGTTCCGAAGGGTGCTATGGAGATAAGCGAGTTTTTGCATTTAACTCCGACATGGGAGCATTCAAGTTGAGATTTTATCGGTATGGCAGCCTTTTCGGCGCGGATCCCTGCCGAGGCAAGCTCGGAGATTATCCTATTAACTGCATGGTAAGCGCGGTTTGAAGCAAGGTAATACGCTGGTATGCGCTCCTCAGACGTAAATGGAGCATAGGGGTAAACGAGTACAGCAATGCAGGTCGCATGCGGAAACGATGATAGTGCGTCAGCAATCAGGTGAAATCGATTTGCACCCAAATCGAACTTCATTGGATTTGTAAAATAAACCCGTTGGAAGCCATGATCTGCCGCAATTATTTGAAACTCATCATGCGTCAAGTTCAGCTCCTCCGCGCATGCGCCGGGTCACACCTCTGTACACCGGGAATGCACTCTTGCGTGGAAAGTATATCTATTCTAACACATAACCAAGGCTCGCTTCAAGCAAATTTAAGGCTAGGGAAGTCTAATCCTTCTTGAATTAAATGAACCGCCTTAAAAAGTGCAAAGAATGGTATTTCATGCTACGCATGGGCATAATTTTGTAAATTTAACGACAATTTACGAAAAACCATATACAAATCGCTTAAAATGTGATACCATATAACGGTAGACCTATGATAAAGGAGAAATTCGCTATGAATTGTCCAAACTGCGGCAAAGAAACGCTTCCGGGTGCATTGTTCTGCACGGGCTGCGGGGGCAGGCTTGATACTGTTGAAGTGAATGAAGGATCGAGTTCAGAATCAAATTGGAGCGGTGAATTGGAAAGGACTTTTTCGGGATCTTCCAATTTTGCGGTCGATGCGGAGTTTGAAATTGCGGCATCATCGTTAGAATCTAACGATGATGTTGACGAGTCGCGGAATGAGGCACCGGTCTCTCCTGCGGATCAAAGCAATTTTGACGGGGCCAGTGCAGTCGCTGCCGTTCAGAATGAGGTTAAGTGCGAAAACGATCGGCAAAACTCGATTCTGGAGACACCAAGCGGGAAAGCGAATTCGAAGCCGCCCGTAAAGCCGCTTTCCACCTGGAGCTTTGTATGGCGCGAGTTTGTGTTCATGGTTCCTATAATCAATATCATCGTGCTGTTCATATTTGCATTTGGCGAAGGGGTGAACAAGAACAGTCGCTCTTTTGCGCGTTCAAGGTTGATCTATATGCTCATCGCGGCTATCATTATCATAGCCTTGGCGGTCATGGTGTACATCTTCTCCGATTTAATACTCGACTGGCTGCGCACCTCGTTCAGGCAATGGTATGAGGCAGCTCAGTAAGAGAATATTGCACAAAAGCGGTTGACAGAAGGTATAATATGATGGAAAGGGCAATGAGCGAGCGCGGTGTCCCGCACCGTAGGAAGATTATATCAGCCCTTTCCGTCGAGATACGATCTTTCGCACCATTCTTAACTTGACAGAATATATGCGTGAGGGTGCAAAAGAAGGAGTATAGGCGAAATCCGGAAGCGCACAATATATTTCTGCGAAAGGGTTGCAATATGCTTCTCATCGTAGTACAATGTATCGTGTTAGAGAAACGTAGTGTTTTTTCTGAAAAGCAAATATTCCTCCTTAGCTCAGTCGGTAGAGCATGCGGCTGTTAACCGCAGTGTCGTTG
>JAFLSU010000038.1 GCA_022510765.1 Christensenellaceae bacterium | reverse complement strand
GACTGTAAATCCGTTGTCACAGACTACGATGGTTCGAATCCATCCCCGTCCACCAAATCAATATAATCCGAACCTTTATCCAATTGGAAACGGGTTCGGATTTATTGTTTATATCGAAGAACTTGAAGATTGTTAAACTCATACTAACATACAACTAAAGTCTTGACTAATAAGCGCCGCTAATTTGCACAATGTCGGCACAAAGGATAAGTTATTTAGACGTATGTTAGTATCAAGAACGGGAGGATTGCCGAACATGGCAATCCTCCCGTTGACTTTATGTGTTGCAATTTACCTCCGCATCCTTTTTAGCTTTCCATTCTGCGAAAGCCCGCTTGCCCTCATCGATCTCGTAATACTTCTGAATGACCGGCAGCAAGCTCCTCGCCAAAGACTCATATACAAACTCCGGTACTTCTGCGGAGCTGACATCATTCAAATCGTGGTTTTCCTTTTTCTTCACCCTATTCCTCCCTTCATGGACATTTCACGGCGCTCAGGCTCGCTTAATTGTGCGGGCGAGTAAAGATATGCCTCACAGTGTTTGCGTCGTTTGTGGGGCAATAAACGCCCGATTTTCAACCTTTATCTTGACAGTATTTCACGGGGCTCCTTCGGCTGGATCAGCTTGGCGCTTGACGGATAATTGAGCGTGATCATAGCCGGCTTCCCGAGTCCCTGTTTCTTGCGGCAGATCAGACCGCTGTATTCCAACTCCTGAAATATCCGTGTGACACACTGCCGACTACGGTGCAGCTTCTTTTGTGCCTGTTCTACGGTGAAGTAAAGACGGATCGTACCGTCCTATTCGATAAAGCCATTGACTTTTGAGATGCTGGCTCTATCCAACATAAGTGCGTACAGCACCTTTACATCATTGGAGAGATCGACAAGGCTGTCTTCCATAAGAAATCGCGGGAAGGGTATGTACGATGCCGAAAGGCTCTCTGTGATAAATCGCAAGAACTCCTGTGTCATTTTGACCTCCTATCCCATCCCATCCGGTCCATCCAAAACTGCATTGATTGGATTGATAGATGGATTATATTGAGAGTTAGTTTATTTCTTATTGATTTGAGGATGAATTTCATCATCTATGAATGTACAAAAAAACACCGTCCAAAAATCCATAAATGGTACGCTCCGGAGCGTCAGCTCATCCACCGTCTAAAAATCCAGTTATGGAAAATCCACACATGGATAATCCCGTTGTGGGGATAATTCCTTATTCCAGCGTTATCGCAGCAATCCCATACCTCCATTTGCTTTTTTTCTAGTGCCGCAATATCGTCTGCGCAGAAATGCCCCGTACTGTTGATACGGCGGCAAATATGGCAGATACTGGCAGCAACTCGCCCGGCAGAGGCGGCTCGCTCGACAACTGCGGTTCGGTTGACGGCAGAGGCTCGGTTGACAACGGCGGCAAGTTTTTGCTCTGCGCAGCCCGCCTTGGTGATGCATTCGTCAATCGCCATCATGCGAAGATGAACGCCCATGTTGTGTATGCCAAGCTGCGCCATCTTGCGGTGATAGACTCCCGTGATGTGTGTGCCGAGCTGCGCCACCTTGTTTTGTATGGGCTGCCTTTCCTGTTCGGTCGCTCAGAGCCCTATGCGCATCGGTCCTGTTCATTCAGTCATGCAATCACTCCTTTCTCAATGCAGCGGACATTATTCCGACAAACTTGTGGGTATGCCGGATAAAAGTCCCTCTACTTTACAACGGACATTTTTTCAGCGAATTAGGGGGTACCTACAAAAATTTTTTAGAACAGTTGAACCAGCAAACAGATTTTGGGCACGAATGGAGTAGATACTGGATATGGTATGGTAGAATAGAGAACAGGAGCAAACAAACCGTGGACAAGGACACACGAGCAATGAACAGGCGGTATACCGGTGAAATACAAGAAGGAAGAAAGGCTGGACATAGGTGGACGTATATACAACAATGAACCGGCAAAATATTAGACGGCAGAAAAAAGCGGCGTTAGCGTAGCCTGTGCCAGTGACTGCATGCGTTTGTACAGGGATGATGACGGCAGCAGGAAGCAGCCGAATAAATGCAACGACCTATGCCCCACTGCACCTATGACCGCAAGCAGAGTTTCCGCACTCATATCGTGTGTTGCCCCGCCTATTCATCCAAACGAGCCGAGGACGCTGAAAACTGTCAGGATAAAGGTTGAAAAAGGCGGTTTTAAGCTTCTGAGAGCGACGTTTTCAGATAGCCCCGTATGTCTCCCCGTCTGACGGATACGGAGCGTTACAGCACAAAAAAGGTCGGAAATCCGCATCTGTTTCAACAGCAAATTTGCTCATCCACAATGACAGTGATCCAAACCATGCTCCGCGTTCGGATGATAGTGAACCGGAATCACTGCGGTGAAAAGAAGTGCGCACCTATGTACGCAATAGAAGTCACATGTTGAATAACGTTATAAAAAATTCTTCCTCCTGCAACATCCTCAGTTCAAATGTTCAGGTGTTACCTATCATTGACACCTGAACAATCAAGATATATCGAACAAACGTATTGACATTAAATGTATTAAGTGCTATGCTTCAAGTGTAGTGATTCGGTTTAGGGAATCCGGTGAAAGTCCGGAACAGTCCCGCTGCTGTAATTGACAACGAAAGCTCTAAAAAGCCACTGGATTCGTTTAGGTCTGGGAAGGAAGAGTGATTAGGATATAACGTCAAGAGTCAGAATACCTGCCGTTGTCACAGTATGCATTCGTTTCGAGGAAAGACGAAGGCAAACAACGGACATGGTGTATATGTTTGTTGCCGGCATCTCGAAACGGGTGATGCCTTTTATTTTTGCTTGAAAAGTGAATATTTGTCTATCGGGGAATCCGGTGAGAATCCGGAGCAGCTCACTCTACTGTAAGCGATACGAAAGTCCGATGTTATACAGATCCCACTGTGATTTTATTGCGGGAAGGGAGGACGATTAGGTTAGGCGCTAAGCCAGGATATCCGATGACAAAGTAAGTAAAAGTCCGACGGTGAGGAAGGATAAAATGTACATGGCGTAATTGCCATGGCGTTTTATCGCATTGCCATTCGGCAGTGCGAATTTTTATTTAAGGAGGTTTTCCAAGAATGAGGAAAACAAAGTTAGCGGCGTTAACGCTTGTTTTGGTGCTTATGCTTCAGGTAGTATTGCCTTCGGCATTTGCGGCGAAAGCGATAACGCAAAACGCCCAAGATGAAAAGGGCGTCGTCATCAGTCTCGAGGGTCTGACCCTTGGACAGGGCTTCTATATCGAGCCTACCTTTATCTCATACGATGAAATAGACTCTATCATCGATTGCTATGAGGGCGCGATCACAGCAGCGGAAGCGACACTGGCACTGTTTGAGAAACTTGGTATTGAATGCAGGTATACTTCATACAGTCCGGACTTGAGCGATCTGTATCTCACTGAGATCAAGGATATCGACAAGGGCTACACGAATGTTCCGCAGATCATTCTTGACAACGGCGGAAATGTCGAATACGAAAACGACGATGAATGGCTCGGCGAATTCGACTACAACATGATGTCGGGATGGATGATCACGCTCGATCATGTTTTCATTAAGCAGAGCGCCGGTAGTGAGATACTCGATCAAACTGAAAACCACGTCATTCGCTGGCAATTCACGCTTTATGGCTACGGTGCTGACCTCGGTTCCACGGAGGACTGGGGAATGGGAACATACTATGTGCCGGGCGACAGAACGGAGCTTTACAAGGCATATGCTCAGTATAACAGCAGGTACAATGATAGGCTCGCAGACTACCTCGAGCAGATGGAAATCCTCGATCTCGATCAGGCCGCTGTTGACGCGATCCTTGAAAGCATGAACGAAGAATTCGGCGCATTGGACGAAACCGACGAAAGTGCGGATGTAACGCATGAGCTTGAAACAACTCTTGCGTATCTCTACAGCACAGTTCCTGAACCCCAGATGGGAACCACCGCAGGCGAATGGACTGTTATTGCGCTCGCAAGAGGCGAATATCTGCCCACAAGCGATAAGTATTTTGCAGACTATTATGATAGAATAGTAGAATCTGTGATAGCGAATGGCAGCCCGAAACTTCATAACACAAAGTCGACTGAAAACTCAAGGGTCATAATGGCTCTCTCCTCGATCGGTAAGAGCTCGCGTAATGTAGGCGGATATGACCTTGTTGAAGTGCTTTCGGATATAAACTACCTTAAAAAGCAGGGTTTGAACGGTCCTGTATTTGCGCTTATCGCACTTGATACTGTTGGCTATGAAACTACAAACAGCGAGATAAGAAATGAGTGCATCAGTTTCATCCTTGGGAAGGAGATCTCCGGCGGCGGCTGGGCGCTCTCGGGTTCGACACCTGATCCCGATATGACCGCAATGACAATGCAGGCACTCACACCGTACAAGGATACGAATGCGGAAGTAAGGGCAGCGCTTGAAAGAGGTATCGAAACACTTTCAAGCATTCAGAGAACCGACGGCGGTTATGCCTCATGGGGTACAGTGAATTCTGAGAGCATTGCTCAGGTCATCGTCGCTCTTACGGGTCTCGGAATCAATCCCTCCACGGACGGCAGATTTGTTAAAAACGGAAAATCAGCCGTTGACGCGCTCCTTAATTTCTATGTTGAGGGCGGCGGATTCAAGCACACTGAAACCGGCTCGGTGAACGCCATGGCTACCGATCAGGCTTGTTATGCACTCGTCGCATATCAGAGATTCCTTGACGGAAAAACAAGGCTCTATGATATGAGCGATGTTAATATCCCTTCTTACGATGAAAACGGATTCATGAATATAAAGGCATACCTTTCCGTTCCCGCGATCGTAAGCAATAAGGCTGGTTCGACCTTCAATATGTCGGCATCCCTGGACGGATGGGACACCGACAAGGACTACAAGCTTTTGGACTGCATAGTTAAGGTTCCCGAAGGCTTGAAGGTTGAAAGCGTGACCGCGGGCGCGGGTCTTACCGGCGGCTCCGTGTATTACGCGCTTGAAGAAGCAACCGGCAAGCTCCGCATAGTGTATGCAGGACTTGATAACTATTCAAACATCGTTCTGAACGCCGGCGAATTCCCTGCTGAGATCTTCAACGTTAGTTTCGGCATGGATAACGCGATCGATGCGGAATCCCTTGATTTTGCGATCCTGGGCATGTCTCTTAAACTCGGCGCAGATTCGACCGATTCTCAGATGATGCATATTATCGATACGTCTGAATCCAATGCAAGCGCGGTGCTTGAAAGGAACGCGGCGGTATTCGCATATGAACTCTATACGGGCGACGGTATCGACCTTATATCCTCCGATAAGATGGCTGTCGCCGTGCTCGTAACGGAAGTGGACAGCAACACCTGCATTACTTATAAGGACGGAACATCCTTAAACTACAGTAAGCAGCTTTCAGATAAAACGGGCGTAACGACCTATGTAGCCATTGTTAATGCAGCGACCTCTCTGGATGAGATGAACATCGTTTCCAATTATACTATAACCGTGGGTACGCCGAATTCCATCATATTCGGTGATGCGAACAGCGACGGTGTCATTAATGCTCAGGACGCTCTCGATACCGTAAGCGCATGGCTGCGCAAGACTGAAGAGCCGAACAATACGCAAATCCTCCAGATGAACGTAAACGGTGATTCGAGGATCAATACTTTCGACGCGCTCGGCATTGTGGACTACTTTGTAAACGGTACCGAATTTATCGTTATAACCAACGGTTAAAATTCCGATAAGTCTGTAAACCGATGTTTTTCGGGCGGATGCAGACGAACCAACAGGCATCCTAAAAGTCGGGTTTGCCATGCTCCGCCCAATTTTAACGAATATGGAACAAATAAAGAACAGACGCAGAAAAATCGCGATAGTATCAGCTTCGATAGCTGCAATCGCAGTGATCATTATATTGATCTTGCTGCTGATAAAGAAAAACGCAACATCCGCTCCCACGATATGGATAAACACACCGGGAAAGGTGAGCATATCCGGTGACAGGGAGTTCACGATAGACGTATCCATTTCAGAATTGACAGAGGACGTGCTTTTCCCTGCTTCAAGCGTTTCGGTTTCCTTTGATAAATCGAGGCTTGAATTCTTAGGAATGGAGGAAGGCAACATATTTATTCTATCCGACAACGGATTCGACTTGCCTTCTTGGAGCGTAAATGTTGAAAATTCAAATAAAACGGGCCTTATAAACGTCATGTATCTTGACGAAACTGCCGGAAGGTATGCATTTTCAAGTAAGGGATTTGATGAGGTTGATAGAAATATCCTTATAAGGTTTAAGTTTAGGTTAAGAGGAAGCGTAATTAGAGGCGATATAATGGATTTTGTGATACAGGACGCGGTAATGGCGGCTGTTGACAGCACCCAAAGCCTTGCCACGCAAAACAATACTCTAAAGGCAGTCGAAGGGAGGATAGCGGCAGATGATTAAGTTGAAACGAATATTGGCGTTTATTCTGTGCTTGGTTACGATAATTGCGTTTTCGGGCTGTTCCCGATTTGCAAACTCAACGGTCTTTTCAGGAATGATGGAGCTTGACGAAAGCGGAAAGGTCCCCAAAAGCGTATTTACAAAGCTTAAAAATGAAAACGCAGTTCTTACAATAGAAGGAAAAGACGGGGAGATAAAGTATCAATGGACTGTTTTCGGCTCCGATATAGATGCCGAAAAGGACACCGATATGTCCGTAAAGGTTACGCTCGGTGAAAACGAGAGATTTCATATTAAGTTGAACAGCACGGAAAGCTTCGGCTTTACTCCGGTAATATCGGTCTACATACCGGAAAGATGGTCGGCACTCACTGCGACCGTGTTGGACGCAAACGGCAATTCGCTTTCCGGCGCTTCAATAACGGGCGGCAACCCTACGATAGTAAACTTTACCGTTGTTGACGGTGTTTTTGAGTACGAGGTAAAGGGCGATAAGCAGATCGAATCGCTTACGACGGATGCTCCCACAACGGAAGCTCCTTCGGAATCCAATTCACCCACGGTGGGCGGCGAAAATGATGTTGACGCTTACCTTACTCAGCCGTCTGCGAATCCGAACAGCGGCGGTGCGGCAATATCCGACGGAACACGCACGGAGCAGGACAAGTATAATACCGATCCCGTGCCCGAAGGCAAGCAGGAACCAGTTGAACCCGAGGATCAGCAGATAGATGAGAGCAGGCAGTGGCACTGCACGTTCTCCATAGAGTGCTCAACGATATTAAATAATATCGATGATCTTGAACCATCCAAGCTCGAGGTGCTCCCTCCCGACGGTATTATCCTAAAGAAGATGACGGTAGCGTTTAATCCCGGGGAATCGGTATTCGATGTTCTTCAGAGAGTATGTCGTGAAAACAATATTCATATGGAGGCATCATGGACACCGCTGTACAACAGCGCGTACATTGAGGGAATACATAATATCTATGAATTTGACTGCGGTGACCTTTCGGGATGGATGTATCGGGTAAACGGCTGGTATCCAAATTACGGCTGTTCAAGATACGCGCTTCAGGACGGCGATACCGTTGAATGGCGGTATACCTGCGATCTTGGCAGGGACGTAGGCTGTGACTGGGATCTGCAAGGTATAGGATGAAAAAGAGGGACACATTTTCAAGCATTCATCCGGCAATAGAGATGTTTTATTTCGCATGGGTGCTTGTCATAACCATGCTTATGACGCACCCCGCCGTTCTTATAACGACGCTTATTTCAACGTCGGTCTATGCTGTGTACTTAAAAGGCGGGAGAG
This sequence comes from Christensenellaceae bacterium, assembly GCA_022510765.1. Taxonomy (GTDB): domain Bacteria; phylum Bacillota; class Clostridia; order Christensenellales; family CAG-138; genus PeH17. The sequence continues at coordinate 4,394 of JAFLSU010000038.1, read as the reverse complement.
CGCTGAAGTTTGAATTAATATGCGTTCTTCCGCTTATGCTGCTTACAGCCGCCATGAATCCGCTGTTCAATCATGCCGGGGTGACTACGCTGTTCTATCTTTCAAACGGGAATCCGATAACGCTTGAAGCCGTTTTATACGGCTTGGCCGCTGCTGCGATGTTCGGCGGTATAATGGTGTGTTTTTCGTGTTATAATCACATAGTGACCTCGGATAAACTGATGTATGTTTTCGGACGCATAATTCCGTCGCTGTCACTGCTGATCTCGATGGCATTAAGGTTTGTTCCAAGGTTTTCCGGTCATATAAAAGATGTTTCTAATTCACAAAAGAATATCGGGATGAGTGTGGAAACCGGAAGCATTATAAAAAGGCTCAGATCGGGTCTCTCCATACTTTCCGCAACGGTAACATGGGCGCTCGAAAACGCGGTTATAACTGCGGACTCGATGAAAAGCCGTGGATACGGACTCAAAGGAAGGACGGCATTTTCAATATTTAAATTCTACAAGCGTGATAAGATTGTTCTCATAACGCTTGCCGCACTTGCGATAGTCTTTGCGCTCTGCATATTTACGGGGCAGATATATATAAGGTATTACCCTTCTGTAAGGATAAATGGGCATTCAATATCTGCGATAGCAGGGTATGTATCGTTTGCCGTATTCTGTAATTTGCCGATGATTTTGAATGTTTCGGAGGACATAAAATGGAGAAGATCAGAATCGAAAATCTAACGTTTGCTTATCCGAACTCGGAGACAAACGCATTAAATAATATTGATCTGACTGTAAATGAAGGCGAATTTATGCTGATCTGCGGCAGGTCAGGCTGCGGTAAAAGCACGCTTTTAAGGCATATGAAGTCTATCCTTACGCCGTACGGAAAGCGGTCGGGAGAGGTATATCTGTCGGGCAAAAAGCTTTCCGAATACTCCCAAAGAGAACAGGCTTCGGAGATAGGCTTCGTAATGCAGAACCCCGATGATCAGATAGTTACCGACAAGGTATGGCATGAACTGGCGTTTGGACTTGAAAACCTTGGCTGCGATCAGGCGGTCATGCGGCTTCGCATAGGCGAGATGGCAAGCTATTTCGGAATACAGAATTGGTTTTATAAAAACGTCACGGAATTGTCCGGCGGACAAAAGCAGCTTTTGAACCTTGCATCCGTAATGGCGATGAACCCTCAGATACTTATTTTGGACGAGCCTACGAGCCAGCTCGATCCAATATCCGCTTCCGAGTTTTTGAATACGGTAAAGCGGCTCAACGATGAACTTGGAATAACGGTGATAATGACAGAACACCGTCTGGAGGAAGCATTTAAGCTTGCGGACAGTGCAGTCGTTATGGAAAACGGTGAAATAATTATCGGAGGCTGTCCCGAAAAAGTTGCAAAGACGGTGAATGTGGACAGCGATGTCTTCAAATCGCTCCCTGCGTCCGCCAAGATATTTAGGCGTATATCCAACGATGATAGTGCTGAATGTCCGCTTACGGTCAAGGGCGGCGTAAGCTTTTTGAAAAAGCTTGAACTTCAGAAAAAACTTCTTAAACACAGTGAATTAAAGCAAAAAAATGAAAAGCCCGCTATCGAGCTTGACGAATGCTTTTTCAAATACGATAAGAACGGTTCGGACGTGCTGAAGGGTGTATCCATAAAGGCATACAGAGGCGAGATCTACTGCTTGGTCGGCGGAAATGGAGCAGGCAAAAGCACGGCGCTTTCGGTAATGAGCGGCTTGAACGTACCTTACAGAGGCAGAGTGCTGATAAACGGCCGGCCTGTTAAAAGATTTAACGCGAGGGAGCAGAAGATAGGCGCGCTCGGTCAGGATCCAACGACGCTTTTTGTGAAAAAAACCGTGCTTGATGATTTAAAGATGATGGTTGGCAAAGCCGATAATGGACTTCTTAAAAAGGTCATCGAGCTTATGGAAATAGAAAAACTTATTTCATCGCATCCGTTTGACTTGAGCGGCGGAGAGCAGCAGCGGGTGGCAATCGCAAAGATACTTCTGACGGAACCGGAAATAATGCTTCTTGACGAGCCGACAAAGGGAATGGATTCAGCTTTCAAGGATAAATTCGGAGAAACCCTAAGGAGGATGGCGGATAGCGGAACTGCCGTTATAATAGTATCCCACGACATAGAATTTGCCGCAAAGTATTCGGACAGATGCGGACTCTTCTTCGACGGCGGAGTAATAAGCGAAAATGCTCCGCGCGAATTTTTCAGCGGCAATCGTTTCTACACTACGTCCGCAAACAGAATAGCAGGATTTTTGTTCAAGAATGCGGTCCTGACAGATGAGGTTATATCTTTATGCGCAGAGCAGCTCCGAGATCGATAAAAGATGATACGAAGCTTCCGATGAGAACTGCGGTTGCCGCGGTAATAATACTTATCTTTATTCCCGCCGTCATGGCGCTCGGAATGCTCGTATGGAACGACAGACAATATTATATAGTAAGCATGCTGATGATTCTTTTGTCATCAGTTCCTTTCGTTCTAAAGTTCGAATCGAGAAAGCCTCAGGCGAGAGAACTTGTAGTCCTCGCCGTAATGACGGCGCTTGCCGTAGCGGGCAGGGGAGCGTTCTTTATGCTCCAGCAGTTTAAACCCGTAGTGGCAATAGTCATAATCACAGGCATAGCGTTCGGGGGCGAAGCGGGATTCATTGTCGGCGCGTGCTCGGGATTTGTATCCAATATTTTCTTTGGGCAAGGGCCGTGGACACCATGGCAGATGTTCGGGTTCGGAATAATTGGATTCCTTGCGGGCGTACTTTATAAGAAGGGAATGTTAAAACGCGATCTCGTTTCAATATGCGTGTTCGGCGGATTGTCCACTTTTGTAATTTACGGACTGCTTCTTGATACAGCTTCACTTTTTATGTTTTCATCAAATATCACATGGAAAGCGCTGCTCGCAAGCTATGCCTCGGGTCTTGTGTTCAATGCGATCCATGCTTCGGCGACCGTAATATTCCTGCTGCTTCTAACAAATCCGATGCTCGATAAGCTTGACAGAATAAAAACTAAGTTCGGTCTTCTCGAGACTTGAAAAATTTTCGCATAAAAATGTAATTTGAGATGTAAAAACCGTAATCGCACCAGTGGTCGATTGAGTACAGGCTCAGTCTTGGTTTCGCTGCTTAACTCGTCTGGTGTTTTATCCGCACCCCGTCCATTCCATAAAGAACTCATTGCCACCTTAACGGTTACGATGAGTTCCTTTCTTAGTCGGGTTGTGTCCCACGCATACCTGATCCAATTTCTCCTTCAATTCATCAATGTCCTCTTTGTAAAAATGTCCCATAGAGTTCATGCGGCGAACGATCTGATTGATGTTTGCGCCGATCTTGCTGACGGCAGCGATTAGCTTTTTTGTCTCGGTGTAGTCCACGTTGATGATGTAGCCGTCAATCGCCATCTTTCGGAGATACGCACCAATGTTCTTTGTGCCGAGCATGGCCATCTTTTCTTGAATTATCTTTTTCTCATCGTCCGATACACAGAAAAGTATCTGATTTGGTCTTGTCCTGCTTGCCACTATTTCACTGCCTTCCGTTTGATATAGAGGGTTTGGGATACTCCCAACAAGCAGATTAAGGGTAGGGTTTCCTTACCTACCGTGAAGCTTCTACGAAAATACGCAGACTATTTCGATGTTTCCATGGACTACATCTTCGCCCGCTGTGATGAGCCGCAGGGCAAGCTGTATCAGGCGAAGCCTCCGGTTGGTGCGGGCAATCCTGAGCTTGCGCAATTTGTGGAGATGTGCTTTGATCCCACTTCTCCAATGAACGATAAACTAAAGAAAATGCTGTTGCAGATGCTCGGGGAGGTGGAAAGCAAGTGAAGCAATTTTATGAAACCTATTGCGATTATGAAAAACTCTCACCAGTGGTGAGAGAAATTCGGCAGATGAATAAGCTGCGTGAATTGACCGAGCTTGCTCTGGAAAACAGCGAGGGTGGCGAAGAATGAACGCGGTAATCTATGCGCGCTATTCCTCTGACAGTCAGCGCGAACAATCCATTGAAGGTCAGCTTCGCGAGTGCAACGATTATGCGCAGCGGAACGGCATGACCATCGTTAGCAGCTATATTGATCGCGCTTTGTCGGCTAAAACCGCTGACCGCCCGGAGTTCCAGCGTATGATTAAAGACAGCGCGAAAGGGTTGTTTGAGATCGTGCTTGTCTGGAAGCTCAACCGTTTCTCCCGTGACCGCTATGACAGTGCTCATTACAAGCACATCCTTAAAAAGAACGGCGTCAAAGTCGTGTCTGCGAAAGAGCATATTTCCGACGGACCGGAGGGCATCATTCTCGAATCTATGCTGGAAGGATATGCCGAGTTTTACTCCGCTGAACTGTCCGAGAAAA
>JAFLSU010000037.1 GCA_022510765.1 Christensenellaceae bacterium | reverse complement strand
GAGAGGAAGGTGCGACCTTCGACCGATAACCTGATTTGGATAATGCCAACGTAGGAATGCCTGAGAATAAAGCGTGTTTTAACGGGAAGTTACCGAATCGGTTTCTTCCCGTTTTGTTGTATTCGGAGGTGAAGAAAATGGTAAAGATCAACGGAGAGAGCCTTGATGTTCAGGGCAAGACCGTGGCGGAATATCTTGCGTCCACAAACTATGATATGAAGCGCATAGCGGTGGAAAGAAACGGTGAGATCGTGCCGAAGGCGCGATACGCCGAGACCGTGCTTATGGATGGCGACAGCGTTGAAATAGTGAGCTTCGTCGGAGGTGGCTGATTTGATACCGACGAAGGAAGAAATGCTTACAGCTTTGGAATCAAAGCAGGGTAAGGAATTGCAGAAAAGATTCTCGCAGGCTACGGTCGCCGTGTGCGGGCTTGGAGGACTTGGTTCAAACATCGCCGTATCCCTTGCACGAGCAGGCATTGGGAAGCTCATCCTTATCGACTTTGACCGAGTGGATATTACCAATCTTCACCGACAGCAATATAAAGTATCTCAAATCGGTAGCTTCAAGGCGGATGCGCTATGCGAAAACCTGAAAGAGATCGCGCCGTATGTTGAAATTGAAGCTCATGCGGTTCGAATTACCGAAGCTAATTTAGCGGGGCTTGTAAAGGATGCCGAAATCGTCTGCGAAGCCTTTGACAAGGCCGAAGCCAAAGCAATGCTCACAAATATCGTGCTTGAAACGATGCCGGAAAAATTCCTGGTCGCGGCATCGGGCATGGCCGGGTACGGCAGCGCGAACGACATTAGAACAAGAAGGCTTTCTAAACGCTTTTACCTCTGCGGCGACGGGGTCAGCGATGCCAATGACGGCATCGGGCTCATATCCTCCCGCGTAATGCTCTGCGCCGCACATCAGGCACATACGGTTTTTCGCATATTAGCAGGCGAATTTGAAGTTTAAGGAAAAGAACGTAAAGAAGGAAAACTAAATGAACAACGATAAGCTTATCATCGGCGGACACGAATTTAACTCTCGGTTCATTCTGGGTTCGGGAAAATACTCTTTGAACCTCATCGAAGCCGCGGTAAAGGACGCGGGAGCGGAGATAATAACACTTGCTGTTCGCCGTGCCAATACCAAGGAGCAAGAGAGCATTCTGGACTTTATTCCCGAGGACGTTACGCTGCTCCCCAACACAAGCGGCGCGAGAAACGCCGAGGAAGCCGTTCGCATCGCAAGGCTGTCCCGTGAGCTTGGCTGCGGCGATTTTGTGAAGATCGAGATAATGCGTGACTCGAAGTATCTACTTCCCGACAACCACGAAACAATCAAGGCGACCGAAATTCTCGCAAACGAGGGTTTCGTCGTCATGCCGTATATGTATCCCGACATGAATGTCGCGCGTGACCTTGTGAACGCGGGTGCGGCGGCGGTCATGCCGCTTGCATCCCCGATAGGCTCCAACAAGGGACTTGCGACAAGGGATTTTATACAGATTTTGATTGATGAAATCGACCTTCCAATCATAGTTGACGCGGGCATCGGCAGACCCTCCCAGGCTTGCGAAGCGATGGAGATGGGCGCAGCGGCGATCATGGCGAACACCGCGCTTGCGACCGCAGGAGACCTTCCTATGATGGCATCCGCTTTCAGGCTCGCCATTGAGGCAGGGCGCAAGGCATACCTTGCTGGGCTTGGCAGGGTGCTGACAAGGGGCGCGTCCGCGTCCGATCCGCTGACGGGCTTCCTTCGCGATTAAGGGGTATTGCCTTATGCAGAATCAATTCTTTGTGGATTCGGAGCATTTAACGCCCGAAGCATTGAAGAAAAAACACCAGCTTGAAACCGATCCTGCCTCCCGAACGAATCATATGGAATACCTTTCCGGAATGGAGAGGATCGAGTCGGATGTCTGCGCCAGAGTTTTGGAGCAGATGAATTCCTTTGATTACAATAAATATACTGCAAGGGACGTTGAAAAGGCTTTGGAGCATGATACCTGCTCGATAGAGGATTTTAAGGCGCTCCTTTCTCCTACTGCCGAGCCTTATTTAGAGCGGATGGCGCAGCGGGCGAGGCTTGAAACGAGCAAGCATTTTGGAAATACAGTGTATCTGTTTACGCCGCTCTACATTGCGAACTACTGTGAGAACTACTGCGTCTACTGCGGTTTCAACTGCTATAACCACATCAGCAGAATGAAGCTGACGATGGAGCAGATCGAGCATGAAATGAAGGTCATTGCAGCCAGCGGCATGGAGGAGATACTCATCCTCACTGGCGAAAGCCGCAGCCAAAGCGATGTCAAGTACATCGGTGAAGCGTGCAAGCTGGCAAGGAAGTATTTTCGTATGATAGGGCTTGAAATATATCCGGTCAACACGGACGAGTACCGCTATCTGCACGAATGCGGCGCGGACTATGTGACGGTGTTTCAGGAGACCTACGATGCAGATAAATATGAAACTCTGCATCTCTGTGGTCACAAACGCATATGGCCTTACCGTTTCGATGCTCAGGAACGTGCGCTCATGGGCGGCATGCGCGGCGTGGCGTTCTCGGCACTTTTGGGGCTGTCTGATTTCCGAAAGGACGCGCTTGCGAGCGCACTGCATGTATACTTTTTGCAGCGCAAATACCCCCATGCCGAGATGTCTTTGTCCTGCCCGAGGCTGCGCCCGATAATCAATAACGACAAGATAAATCCTTTGAATGTTCACGAAAAACAGCTTTGTCAGATCATCTGCGCCTATCGCATCTTCCTGCCCTTTGTCGGCATCACGGTGTCATCCCGTGAGAGCGCGGAGTTTCGAAACGGCATCGTGAAGATAGCCGCGACGAAGGTCTCTGCGGGCGTGTCCACAGGCATAGGCGACCATGAAAGCAAGTACAGCGGAAAGGTGCAGGACGGTTTGCAGGGCGATGAGCAGTTCGAGATAGACGACGCCCGCAGTCTTGACAAGATGTACAAGGATATTGTAGATGAGGGATTGCAGCCCGTTCTGAACGATTATCTCTATGTTTGATATTTTGTGCGTAACCAATCGCTTGCTTTGCAATGAGGATTTCCTTGTCCGTATCGAGAAGCTTGCCGCAGCTCACCCAAAAGGGATCATCCTGCGTGAGAAGGATTTGGCCGAGGAAGAATACATGGAGCTTGCGGGCAAGGTCATCGCTATCTGTAAAAAACACGGTGTACCCTGCATCCTGCACAGCTTTTTGAATTCGTCAAAGGAACTTGGCTGCACCGCCATGCACCTGCCGATGCATATCCTCCGCGAGCTTTCGATAGAGGATAGGCAGGGCTTCACTCTGCTCGGAGCCTCCTGTCATTCCGTGGAGGATGCGGTCGAAGCTGAGAAACTCGGATGCACCTACATCACCGCAGGCCATGTCTTCGATACCGATTGCAAGAAGGGCTTGCCCGGACGCGGACTTAATTTTTTAGAGCAGGTATGTAAAAGCGTCTCCGTTCCCGTCTACGCCATCGGCGGAATAGATGCGTCTAATATCGCGGAAGTGCGCAAAGTTGGAGCATCAGGTGCCTGCATAATGAGCGGAGCGATGCAATGCGAGAACGTGGATGAATACATATCAGCATTTAAGGGAGAAGCAAAATGATTTTCAATAAGGATATGCTGCTGCTCTATGCCGTGAGCGACCAAAACCCTTCTAAGAAGCGGACATTGTACGATATGATTGAGGATTCGCTCAAGGGCGGCGTGACGCTGGTTCAGCTTCGTGAAAAAAGCCTTGCGGAGAATGAGTTTATAGAAGAAGCAATCATGATAAAGGAACTCTGTCATCGCTATAATGTGCCGCTCATCATCAACGATAATGTTGATGTTGCTCTAAAAAGCGGCGCGGACGGCGTACATGTCGGTGCCGATGACGAACCCGTTGCCGAGATACGCAGTAGAGTAGGCAGGGACTTCATCATCGGTGCGACCGCAAAGACCGTGGAGCAGGCGCAGAAAGCCGAAAAAGCGGGTGCTGACTATCTCGGTGTCGGCGCGGTATTTCCGTCGCCCACCAAGAAGAACGCCATCCGCATCACAATAGAAAAACTAAGGGAAATATGCGCATCCGTATTCATTCCCGCCGTTGCCATAGGCGGCATTGGTCTCGATAACGTAATGGAGCTTAAAGGCGGCGGAATGAGCGGAATCGCCGTTGTGTCGGCAATATTTTCAGCGCATGATATTGAATCCGCCGCAGCGGAGCTCAAGAAAAAGGCGCAAGCGGTGACCAAAATATGCTGAGGGGTGCAATATTTGATATGGACGGTACGCTCCTTGATTCCATGTCCGTTTGGGACAATGTGGGTGAAAACTACCTGCGTTCCATCGGATACGAGCCGAGGGAAAACTTTGCCGAGACCACCAAAGATTTAAGTCTATACCAAGCTTCTTGCTATTGCAAAAGCGAATACGGCATTAAACTATCCGTTGGCGAGATCATGGACGGCGTGAATGCTATGGTTGAAGGGTTTTATAGATATGAAGCGAAGTTAAAGCAGGGCGCAGACGAATTTTTGAGAAGGCTTCGGGAAAGTGGCGTGAAGATGTGCATTGCCACAGCAACCGACAAGCATTTAGCCGAGGCGGCACTATCGCGCTGCGGCATAACCTCCTGCTTTTGTGATATTCTTACCTGCAATTCCGTCGGGCATGGCAAGGACGAGCCTATTATATACAGGCTGGCGCTCGAATCCCTCGGGACCAAAAAATCCGAAACCATTGTGTTTGAGGACGCGCTTTTCGCCCTCAAAACCGCACACGATGACGGATTTATAACCGCTGCGGTGTTTGACGAACACGAAAGGGCTCAGGATGAGCTTAAAATGCTTTCCGATTTCTACATAAAAAATTTCAAGGAAATAAATGCTTTTTGGGCATTCGCTCAAAAGATGTGAACTAAAGCGTTTAAGCGGCAGGCCGGGGGCACCACTCCCTGTCGCTATACAAAAATAATGCAAATTGAAAGCGAGAAAAATGATGAAAACTGCATTATCAATCGCAGGAAGCGATTCCTGCGGAGGCGCCGGCATTCAAGCAGATATTAAAACTATGACGATGAATGGTGTTTACGGCATGAGCGCGATAACGGCGCTCACGGCGCAGAACACGACCGGCGTTAGGGCGATTTTGGAGGTAACTCCAGACTTTCTAAGGCAACAGATTGACGCTGTATTTGAGGATATTCCTCCCGATGCGATAAAGATAGGGATGGTGGCTTCAGCTGAACTTATTTTGGTCATCGCCGAAAGGCTGAGACACTATAAGGCTAAAAATATTGTAGTCGATCCCGTCATGGTCGCGACAAGCGGTTCCAAGCTCATTAAAACCGATGCGGTTCAGACGCTCATTAAGGAGCTTTTGCCGATAGCCACCCTCGTTACGCCGAACATTCCCGAGGCGGAGATACTTTCTGGGTTCCCGATTCGAGATGAGCTCGACATGCTCTCGGCAGCAAAGCGGATAAGCGAAGTTAGCGGTCCTGCCGTCCTTCTCAAAGGCGGTCACAGTGTAAGCGATGCAAACGACCTTTTGTACGCAAACGGCAACCACCTTTGGTTCAAGGGCAAGCGCATCGACAATCCCAATACCCACGGCACGGGCTGCACGCTCTCGAGCGCAATCGCATCGAACCTTGCAAAAGGCTTTAGCCTTGAAGAAGCTGTCAGCATGGCGAAGGACTATATCTCAGGTGCTCTTGAAGCAAGGCTCGACCTCGGGAAGGGTTCGGGACCGTTAAAACACTCATTCAATCTAAGCGGCTGTTTTGCCGAACAAAAATAAATATCTGTCTGAAAGGAACAAATGACTATGCGAAATTATACAACACAAATGGACGCTGCAAAGCGCGGAATCATCACCCCCGAAATGCAGGCGGTCGCCGAGAAGGAGTACCGCACCGAGGAAGAGATAAGGGAGCTTGTCGCAAAGGGACAGGTCGCCATCTGCGCAAACAAACTGCACACATGCCTTGCGCCTAACGGCGTGGGTTCCATGCTGCGCACAAAGATAAATGTCAACCTCGGCGTATCAAAGGATTGCAAGGATTATGACATAGAGATGCAGAAGGTCATGGCGGCAGTAAACATGGGCGCGGAGGCCATCATGGATCTTTCCTCTCACGGCAATACCCAGCCGTTCCGCAGAAAGCTGACGAGCGAATGCCCCGCGATGATAGGAACCGTTCCCGTCTATGACAGCGTCATCCATTATCAGAGGGATCTTGCGACGCTCACCGCCAAGGATTTCATCGACGTTATCCGTCTGCACGCCGAGGACGGTGTGGACTTTGTGACGCTTCATTGCGGCATAACGCGCAAGACCATCGAGCAGATAAAGAAGCATAAAAGAAAGATGAATATCGTATCCCGCGGCGGCTCCCTCGTGTTTGCGTGGATGAGCATGACCGGAGAGGAGAATCCGTTCTACGAGTATTACGATGAAATTCTCGATATTTGCCGTGAATACGACGTTACGATCTCCCTGGGCGATGCCTGCCGTCCCGGCTGCCTTGCCGATGCAAGCGATGTTTGCCAAATAGAGGAGCTTGTGCGGCTCGGCGAACTGACCAAGCGCGCCTGGGCAAAGGACGTTCAGGTCATGGTGGAAGGTCCCGGACACATGCCCCTTGACCAGATCGAAGCCAACATGAAATTGCAGCAGACCATCTGCATGGGCGCTCCGTTCTACGTCCTCGGGCCCATCGTGACCGACATTGCCCCCGGTTACGACCATATCACCTCCGCAATCGGCGGTGCTATCGCAGCATCCGCAGGCGCGGCGTTCCTCTGCTACGTCACCCCCGCAGAACATCTTGCGCTGCCCAACGTGGAGGACGTAAAGCAGGGCATCATCGCATCAAGGATTGCCGCTCATGCTGCGGACATAGCAAAGCACATCCCTCACGCAAGGGATATCGACGATGCCATGGCGGACGCAAGAAGAAATTTCGAGTGGGAAAAGCAATGGGAATGCTCAATCGACCCCAAAACCGCAAAGCGCATTCGTGAAGAGAGAAAGCCCGAGCATGAGGATACCTGCTCGATGTGCGGTAAATTCTGTGCCGTAAGAAGCATGAACAAGGCTTTGAACGGCGAATACATCGATATTCTGTAATGACTAATGGAATGAAAAGATGCGTCATCATCGGCGGTGCGGGAATAGGAAATTACGATGCCGTTCGCAAACACCTGAAGCCTTATGACTTCAATATTTTCTGCGACAGCGGGCTTCGCCATTTGAACCGGCTTGCCATCGAGCCGCACCTGATAGTCGGAGATTTCGATTCCCACCCAAACCCGCATTCCGATGCCGAAACCATCGTGCTTCCCTGCGAAAAGGACGATACCGACACGGTATTCGCCGTAAAGGAAGCCGTCAGGCGCGGTTTTGACGACTTCCTCCTCATCGGCGTGGTTGGCGCGAGGCTCGATCATACGCTCGGCAATGTGTCCATACTTCTGATGCTTGATTCATTGGGGAAGAAAGCAAAAATCATTGATGACTATTCGGAAATGGAGATAGTCTCAAAATCCCCCGCTTTCATCGATAATTCCTTTGCCTATTTCTCTCTGCTGAACATCTCGGGAACAGCCAAGGGCATCACCATCGAGAATGCGAAGTACCCGCTTGATAACGCCAGCATCACCTGCGAATACCAGTACGGCATCAGCAACGAGGTGCTGCCCGGTGCTTTAGCCAAAGTATCTGTCAGCGAAGGAAGGCTCTTGCTTATCAAGGTAATGCGCGACAGGCGGTAAGCAGCTTGTTCTCGTTATAATATTTATTGGTAATTTTTTGTTCGAGGAGCATCGCGCAATGATGCTCCTCTGCATTTATGTCGCTCGGAAACCTCAATTAGCAAGTGGAGTTTTCCGCAGCGGAATCATCTGCGAACCCTGTTTTGCACAATGCTCATAGGCACTTTCCGCTCGGTAACTACCTGCGAACCCTGTTTTGATCTCCGTTCGGAAATAGCTCGTTCAGAATGTTTAAGCATTCGCCGAATCGCTGGTAATGCACTATCTCACGCTCCCTTAGGAATCTGAGCGGTGCAAGATACTGCTCGCAGTCGGTAAGGTTCATAAGATGCTCGTAGGTCGTTCTGGCCTTTTGTTCCGCAGCAAGATCCTCATTGATATCCGTAATCGGATCGCCCGTGCACTGGATGTACGAAGCGGTGAACGGAACGCCATTTGGGTCGGACGGGAATACGCCGTGGTCGTGCATGGTGTAGTATCCAAGGAGCCCTGCAGCTTCGATTTCAGCCAGCGTGGCATTGCGCATGGACTGATGGATCATGGTTCCGATCATTTCCCAATGGGAAAGCTCCTCGGTCCCTATGTCGTTCAGCGTTGCGCGGACGCGGTCATCCGGCATGGAGAAGCGCTGGGTGAGGTAGCGGCAGCCGGCGGAAAGCTCGCTGTCGGGGCCGCCATACTGTGCCATCAGGGCGCGCGCCATGCGCAGGTCGGGGGTGGTGATGTTGACGGGGAATTCAAGCTTTTTCTGATAAATCCACATATGCTACCTCCTTATTCCCAGGGCCATTTGGAGCAGACCCAACTGCCCGTTTGGGTTGCGGAGTGACCGAAACCGAGCAGGGGGCCGTACTGCTGTTCATAGGTTTCGATGAGGGAACGAAGCATCTTCGAATAGTGATAGTAATCGTTTAATGCGTCCTCATCGTCTGGATGCGTGTCGATATAGAGATTCAGCTCCACGCATACGAACTGAATTTCGCTGATCTTTGTCAGCAACTCACTCTTTGTCATGCGGCGTGTCCTCCTACTTATAGATGTTCACAAGCTCGGGGAAGAGCGTGCCGATGGCAAGGGCCGTATCGGGGCAGAAGCCCTCGGTATAGTCCTGCTCTTCAAAGTGGATATTGGGGAGCTGGTTAAGCTCCGATTCGTAACCGCAAACGCTCAGTCCGCCGCTAACGCTGCCCGCGGGAACCGTGGTTACATTTTCGAGGATCATGCCCTCCGTAGTCATGCCGCAGCTGCATGACAATGCATCACTGCTCATAATTATGACCTTTCCTTTCGATAGGTTTTGCTGCAAACCGTAAAGTGTGGCTTGCACCCGAGACTATCGGGCCCCTCATGGGGGTTTATACATAATATGTGTTTAATGGAAGTTCTGTTACGCGTATAAACCTTTTGTGTAAATGTAACTGCGGAGGAGTTTATATGGACGCAGGCAGCTTGCAGTATACTAACGAAAACTCAACAGCCGTATTAAGGCGTACCTTAGAAGGATGCTATGAACGCTAAAAATCATAGCTTTTCCTTGACTTCCTTCCGGCCTTTCTCCCCTTCTCGGGGTTGGTGTTACCAATTATTGATGCTTTAACAAATGTCTCAGTAAAGCATTAATAATATACTTGCTTTTTACGCAAAACATGGTATAATCAAACAAAAATAGCTTTCAAAGACAAGGCATGAAGAAATGATGATTCGAACCATCGAAAATTTACTTTTGAGCGAGTCACGATGAGACAGATGTAATGTCTTCTCGAGAGAGTATGGCGAATATATTGATGTAATTATTGTGTTTATGAAGGCTAAGGAAGGTTATCGATTGATAGTATAGTCAAAGTTGCTTTGGCTTAGGCACGAAGAATGAGTTACCTGCAGAATGATACGGCAGCACGTAGAAGTACAATCTGAGTTTTGTGTAGGTATCCGAATGACAAGTAAGCGATCGAAATAAATCGTCATTTAGTGTTTTAAATTAAAAAGGAGATCCGCTATGAATAAACTTTTTGTTTTGTCAGGCGCATCCGGTGCAGGGAAATCTACTTTATTGGACAGATTAGTGAAAGAAGGGCTTTGTAAGGCTGCAATAAAATACTCAGAAAGAAAAAGATTTAGTACAGTAGACGATGTCTCTGCAGTAGAAGATGTTAACGATCCGGAATTGCAATGTGATATTGTTTATTCGATGTATGGAAATAGATATGGTTTTAGTTCGACTAAACTTCGTGCCCAGTTACAAGAAGGAAACGTAACACTGATAACAAACGACAAACCAGCTATTGATAGATTAAAGAACCTCTTTCCGCAGCAAATCGTAGTAATATACATAGTTTCTGACGTAAATAAAAGATTGCTTGGACAGATTTATCTGGAGCGGCATGGATTCACATTAACAAATAATATACATGAAAAGCTTTTTGAACATGTTCGAAAAACTGAAAAAATGTTATTGCAGAACAATGGACAGGGTTTTATTCAATGTTTGGAAACGATAAATAGTATTATAGACGATATAGCTTTTCAAGAAAAAGAATTTAGACTACGGCTTGAAAGCATCAGCAATCAAGAAGAATTATATTCGTTGAATCTATTCATGTATGATTATACGGTGTTAAATCTATATTCAAGTAATAGTCAAAACCTACACACGACGGAATCTGCATTTGAGCAATTAAAAAGAATTGTTAATAAAGAAACGGGGGATAAAAAATGAGCAATTTACTTTCATTTTTTATTGGTGTTTTCAGTTCGTTAACCGCATCATATATTCTTAGTTTGTTTGGACTCTTTTCAAAGATTGTTCCATCAAAACTCAGAAAGAGTTTTGATGGAGAGTTTAAAAATCAAGAGAAAGCATTGGAAGTGATTAGAAGAGATGCAAAGAATTCCAGCACATTATGTGTATTGGTGTTGAAAGGCGATACATTCTCTAATCCTGGACCCTCAGGGGTTTTAAATGATCTGCTGCGTGATGGACCAATCAATCAAAAATATTTAATCTCCTGTCCTGACAATCCGTTTGTAGAACAGCGATCCAGGGAATTAAGGAATAATTTGAAAATAGGGATAAAGTCTTCTATTGATAATTTTAATGAAGCTATTACTCGCAATTCAAGCATCGAAATGAGACAACATAGTGAGGCACTTAGATTTAGAATATTTATTTTTGATAATAGTCTTTATTTGTCATTTCTAGCACCAGGTGCTCCAGGTAGAGAGAGTCCCATGCAAAGATATACAAAATCAAGTTCAGGATATTTAGCATTGAAAGCGTATTTCGAACATTTATGGGAAAAGTATGTGCCATCTGATAAAGATAATGATGCTAGTGAATAATTATTTTGTCGTCAGGAGTTTGCTGCTCTTTTGTAATTTATAGAAAACACAATCTATGGAAATTTTGATTAAATCAGCTTTTCCATAGATAAATGTCTTTTATGCCAATCAATTTATACGCTAAAGTAATAAATTAACATACAAACTGTAAATACGAAGGTTCTTCCATTGACAAATACCGCAAAGTCTGTTATCCTCAGCACAAAATGGGAATGTGATGGCTTGACGAGATGAAGCGATTGCTCAAATATATATCCCCTTACAAATGGCCCATGCTATTGGGGCTGTTTCTTAAATTTATCGCTGCGATGCTCGATTTGATGATACCGTACCTGCTTGAGAGAATAATCGATCAGGCTGCGCCCACGGGCAAGGTCTGGCCCATCGTGCTGTGCGGGGGGATCATGGTGGCGTGTGCGGTTGCGGCTATAGTTACGAACGTGGCGGCGAACCGCATGGCAACCTATAACTCCGGAAGGGTCACGAGGACGCTTAGGCATGATCTGTTCGCCAAGGTTTCGTATCTTTCCGCGAAGCAGACCGATCAGTTTACAGTTTCATCGCTGATATCGAGGATAACCACCGACAGCTACAATTTCAATAATATGTTGGTGCGCGTGCAGAGGCTCGGTGTGCGCAGTCCGTTCCTGCTTATCGGCGGCATCTGCATAACCATGACCCTTGACCCGGTGCTTACGCTCGTGCTGATTTCGATGCTGCCCATCATCGCAGTTGTCGTTTATCTTGTTACAAAATATAGCGTTCCGATTTATACGCATTGCCAAAGGATACTCGATAGGCTCGTGCGCGTCGTTCAGGAGAATGCGACGGGCGTTCGAGTGATAAAGGCACTTTCAAAATCGGAGCATGAGCGCAAACGCTTTGATTCGGTGAACGAGGAGCTTGCTGACGAGGACAGGAAGGCGGGCGCGATCATGGCGGTCACAAACCCCGTCGCTACCGTGGTACTTAACCTTGGGCTTACCTTGGTCGTCATAGCGGGAGCGCATAGGGTCAACTCGGGTCTTACCGAGCCGGGTACTATCATAGCGTTTTTGAGTTATTTTACGATAATCCTTAACGCAATGCTCGGTATCACAAGGATTTTTGTCGTATGCTCCAAGGGTGTGGCAAGCGCGAACCGCATTGCGGAGGTGCTTTCCGCCGAGGACGATATGCCGATTTTTGCTGAGGATTCGGAAATTACTTCAACCCCATGCCATATCGAGATGGAGCATGTTTCATTTTCATATAATAAGGTTCAAAACAATCTTACCGATATTGACTTCCGCTTGGAGCGAGGACAGACGCTCGGTATCATCGGTGCGACCGGGAGCGGAAAATCCACGATAGTCAATCTGCTTATCAGGTTCTACGATCCCGATGAGGGCATAATTCGCATAGACGGTCGGGATATCAGGTCTATAGAACGCAGTGAGCTTTGCAAAAAATATGGTATCGCATTCCAAAACGATTTCATAATGGCAAGCAGCATAAGGGGAAATATCTCGTTTGGCAGGGATCTGACGGATGAGGAGATAAACCGTGCCATCGTGCTTGCGCAGGCCAAGGGAATGCTCGATGAGCTGAGCGAAGGTCTTGATTACGGACTTACCGCAAGGGGTACCAACGTCAGCGGCGGCCAAAAGCAGCGAATGATAATCGCAAGGGCGCTTGCGGCAAGACCCGAGATACTCGTTTTGGACGATTCATCGAGCGCGCTCGATTACAAGACCGATGCGGAGCTTCGCCGTGCGCTGCACGATAATCTGCCGAACACGACCACCATTATCATCGCCCAGCGCATAAGCTCGATTATGAACGCTGATCTAATTCTGATGCTTGACGAGGGCGAGATCATCGGCAGGGGTACGCATGAACAGCTCATGAAGACTTGCTCTGAGTATCGAATGATTGCAGATACACAGATGGGAGGGGTGCGCTGATGGCAAAGGTTACGAACATGGCACCCATCTCCCCCGAGGAGGCAAAGCGCACGGACGGCGCAAAAAAGACCGATAAGAAGTACATATTCGCAAGGCTCTGGAAGTATCTTGCCAAGCATAAGCCGATAATTGCACTCTGCTGCGTACTCGTTTTAGCGAGCAAT
>JAFLSU010000036.1 GCA_022510765.1 Christensenellaceae bacterium | reverse complement strand
ACAGCTTCTCCGATTTCAGCAAGGACGGTTTCTACTTTACTGTAGACGGTATGTACAATGCATACAACTACAGGCTGCGAAATGAGCTTGGCGAGGTCACCGAACCCTCCACGGACGGCATCACAGTGATTAAGGGCAGTGGCAATGGTCAGCCCCTTAAGGACGCAACCTCCCCCGACGTTCTCCTTCTTGGACCATACTACGGCTATGATTCCAACTTTGATGATTCGTATCAGAATGTTGCAATCCCCATTGCCGAGGCAACCGGCGGTGATTTTGTTCTTATTGAGGGTCATGCAGCGACCGGTCCCGCAATCGCTGAGGCGTTCCCCGCATACGGCGCGATCCTCGTTGACAGCCACGGTACCGCCAACGGCAGCTCAACCTATATCTGCCTCACCACCAATCAGGGTATCACTGAGGAAGATTACGCAAACGGATGGGCAGTCAGGTCAGGAAGTGCGGCATTCATTGACGGTCGATACATTCAGCATCATGTCGAAGGCGATCTGAGTGATCCTTTCGTATGGCTCGGCATCTGCGAAGGCATGAAGCTCAGCGGCCATGGTACGACAGGTTATGCTCTGCTTGACGCAGGCTGCGGTGCGGTCTACGGCTACTCTCAGAGCGTTACCTTCGTTGGAGACCTTACCATGTATCTCCCCACCTTCTGGGATGCAATGAAAGATGGCGCTACCGTTGCCGAGGCATTCCAGCACATGAAGGATGTGTATGGTGTACCCGATCCTCGCGGAAACGCATACCCGATCATTATGTCCGAAGTTGACCCCTTCCCCGCAAACCCCGATTCCGAGCAGACCGTTTACTGCGAATGGACGCTTTTTGGAAATAACGACCCCGTTGACCTCACCGGCTTCTCTCTCGATACCAATGCTGTTGATGTTTACATCGGTAGATCCGCAAATGTTGTTTTCGGTCGTGAACCCGATGATGCAAACAATTACGAGCTTGTTTGGACTTCTGCAAACGAATCCATCGCGACCGTGACCGGCAACAAGCGCAGAGCTACCATTACCGGTGTTGGTGCCGGCACCACCACCATCACCTGCACCGTTATGGTCGATGGTCAGGTATTTGGTACCGCAAACGTTACCGTTACCGTAAGCGTTGATACGACCCTCATGGAGGCTCTCAACGTTGATGGCGGCATGCTCCAGTTCGGCACCAGCGAAGGCTATGGCTTCGAAGCAGTCCACGAAGGCGACAGGTATCTTGCTAAGTCCAACAATGCAGGTCAGTCCAACTCCACCGCATCCCTCACCACCACGATCGAGATGGCAGCGGGCGACACCCTTACCTTCGATTATTACTACAGCTCCGAGAACAACTACGACTGGTACAACTTCACGGTAAACGGCACTCAGGTTCAGAGACTGTCCGGTACTGACCTTTCCAACTGGGTTTCCTATACCTACACTGCACAAACCCCAGGCTCCTACACCTTTACATGGAGCTACTCCAAGGACGGTAGTGTTGACCGTGGCGATGACTGCGTTAAGATCGATAACGTAGCGTTCTCCGGAACCATTGTCAATCCGCCCTCCGGCGCAGGCGATGTAGACGGCGATGGCGCCATCACCATTCAGGATGCGCTTCTGGCGCTACGTGGTGCTATGGGCATCCAGCAGCTCACCGCTGCACAGATCGAAGCTGCCGATATGGATGGCGACGGCAATGTCACCGTCACTGACGCAACAATGATCCTGCGCAGTGCGCTCGGCATCTAAGCTTCATTGGTCACTACAAATTAGTGCGATAGCATAATAAATGATTTCCAAGGGACGTTTCTTGCTTAAGGAAACGTCCCTTGGTGCATTTTTACTGTCTGAATTGACGATAAAACATAATTGACCTCAGACTATTGATATTGAGCCGTTCGAAAAAGTATAAGGTTTATCATTGCTGCGGTACATTCTTCGTACCAATTTGCCCGGCTCTACTCCCAAAAACGGAAAATTTTACGATTTTGGGAGTAGAGCCTTTAATTTATCGGCGCAATGAGTTATAATACACAATGGATGTTTATAACAACATGACTTGAAAGGTATGGATAGAATGGCAAACGGAAACGGTACGGGCAGAAAAACGACGAGACCAAGCAATGCTGCTTCTCGCGGCACGGGCGGCGCGTCCGAAAGAAGTTCCGGTGGTACAAAGGGTAAGCGCGGATCGAGCGGAAGCGCAGAAAACTATCGCGGCTCAGGCGAATATCGTGGTTCCCGCAGCGGTTCGGACAGCTCCCGTGGTTCCCATAGCGGCGGGGGCGGCTCCGGGGCATCCCGTGGTTCAAACCTTAGCAGGGAGATCAGCGGCATTTGTGTCGTCATCATTGGCATTTTGCTCGGAATATTCTGCTATTTCGGCTCGAACGGCCTTCTTGCGTCGATAGTTCCGTTCTTCTTTGGGCTGTTTGGCATCTGCATGTATGTAGTTCCCGTTTTCGTCATTGCCGTAGGTGTGCTGATGATCGCCTACCCCCGTGGATACATCAAGGTCGGAACCCGCATCTGCGTCGCAATAATTCTTGTGTGCGCCATTACGATGATCCATATCGGTGCAAACCTCCATGCCGTTAACGGCATTGGGTTCAGTGGCGCAAGCTTTGGTGAGTTTATCAAAGCTTCATATATATCTGGTAGCGAGTACATGGGCGGAGGTTTCGTAGGCGGACTGGTCTCATACCTCTTCGTCACGCTGATCGGCACGACCGGCAGCTTTGTGGTGCTCGGCGGTTTCATCCTCATAATGCTCATGCTTATCACGCATATCTCGCTCCGTTCGGCGGGACAGCGGGCAAGGGCAAGCCTTCGAAGCGCCTCGGACGAAAGACGTACACGCAGCAGGGAGGAGCTTGAGCTTTATAACGAACAGCTCTCCATCGATGAAATAAAGCCCACACGCAGTCGTAAGCGCGGCGAACATCATGGAGCCGGAAACGAACCCGAGATCGATGATGAGACGGGATTCATTCGTCATTCGGGCAAACCCCTCACCGCGGGCGACAGCGATTATGATTACGGCTCGAACGCCCCGGATAAACCCGAAAGAGGAAGACGCGCAGGTCGGAAAAGCGGAGATTCGGGTCATGGTCTTTGGAATCATCGCAGGGCCAAGGGCACGGCAAAGGATGCCGTCGCAAGCGAGGATGATTTGGAGTTTTTCCCGATCACCGGAACGCTTAAGACCGAAAAAACGGTGCGCAAACGCCGCCAATCGGAGCTTAAGCCCAGCTTCAATACCGAACACGGAGTTCCGTATCATGATGACAGAATGAGCAAGGACAATTTTGGATATGCAAACGACCACAGCAATGCTTCAAATTATGGCGTTTCCAAATACTTCGGCAATGACGAAGGGTTTGACAATATAAAAGAGTATGGCAACGAGGTTTTCGATATACCGATGAACCTGACCTATGCCGATATAGAGCGCGGAGGGCCGATCGCGGACGTCGAACGTGAGGAGGTCGAGAAAGATTACCGTGAGGAACATATTGAAGATTCACCATTAAACGAACCTGCTCCCAAGCCTGAGGACGATATACTTTCCGGCGTTACCGTAACCCGCATGGAGGAAATGGAAACCTCATACGAAAGCACTGCCGAGCATCATATGCAGACCGCGCTCGGATCAGTCAATTCTTCAGGATCGGCCGCACCCGGCAAACCCACCGAAAATGCGGCAGGTGACGGCGCGAACGCTATCACCGCCGTGGCACCCTCGCAGGTAGTCGAGTACCAGCGCCCCCCGTACAGCCTGCTCAAGCTGCCCGATCCCATATCTGCAGTCGCATCGGAATCTCCAACGGAGAAGGCAAAAATTCTGATAGAAACGCTGAACAGCTTCAGCATATCCGCAAGGATAATCAACATCAGCGTCGGCCCCGTCATCACGAGGTTCGAGCTTCAGCCCGCGCAGGGCATAAGGGTGAACAGGATAACCACCCTTAGCAATGACATTGCGCTTGCACTCGCCGCGCCGCGCGTAAGGATCGAGGCCCCCATCCCCGGCAAGGCGGCGATAGGTATCGAGATTCCGAACAAGGATACCGCGCCCGTTTTGCTTCGTGAGGTTCTCGAAACGAAGGAATTTAGTTCCGCCAAATCCCCCCTCACCTTTGCGCTCGGCAAGGATATTGCGGGCAAGACGGTGGTCGCAGACTTAAGCAAAATGCCGCACATGCTTATCGCGGGTCAGACCGGCGCGGGCAAATCCGTATGTATCAACGGAATAATTCTGAGCATTGTGTATAAATCCTCCCCGAAGGATGTGCGAATGATCCTGATAGATCCAAAGGTCGTGGAGCTTTCCATTTTCTCCGCGCTTCCGCACCTGTTTTGCCCCGTCGTGACGGAACCCAAAAAGGCGGCGGGCGCGCTCAAATGGGCGGTCAATGAGATGGATCAGCGGTACTCCAAGATGGGTAAGCTCAACGCGAGGGATATACACCGTTACAACTCCTTGCAGGAGAATGAAGACGATAAATGGCCGCGCCTTGTCATCATCATCGATGAGCTTGCCGACCTCATGATGGTGGCGTCGAAGGAGGTTGAGGAATCCATCTGCCGCATCGCGCAGCTCGGCCGTGCCTGCGGCATACATCTGATTGTCGCGACGCAGCGTCCGTCGGTCGATGTTATCACGGGCCTTATCAAGGCAAATATCCCCTCGAGGATCGCGTTTGCGGTTTCAAACGGTACCGATTCACGCGTCATACTCGACGCAAGCGGTGCAGAAAAGCTCCTCGGCAGGGGCGATATGCTGTTCCACGCCAACGGCGCAAGCAAGCCCACTCGTGCGCAGGGCGCGTTCGTCACCGACGAAGAGGTTGAGGCGGTCATGGGCTTCTTCACCGAAAACAAGTTTGAAACGCCGAGTTACAATGACAGCGTGTTGAGCGAAATATCGGTTTCGGGCGCTTCCCATGGTCAGGGCAACGGCAAGCAGGAGGATGATCTTCTGCCCGATGCCGTTCGCATCGTGATTGAGAGCGGCGCGGCATCGATCTCCATGATCCAGCGCAGACTACGTGTCGGCTATGCCCGAGCAGCAAGGCTTATAGATATTATGGAACAAAATAAATACGTCAGCGCCTCCGACGGCTCCAAGCCGAGAAAGGTGCTGATAGACGCCGCGGAGTATAACCGAATATTCGGCGGAAACATTATTGCTGGTGGCGGAGGGAACGATGAAATTTAATAAAGTTGGAGCGGTGTCACTGGGCTGCTCAAAGAACGCGGTGGATACCGAGATCATGCTCGGTGAACTGAAAGCCTATGGGTTCGAGATAGCTTCCGATGCAAAGGAAGCAGAGATCATCATCGTGAACACCTGCGGGTTCATCACGAGCGCGAAGCAGGATTCCATCGATGCCATTCTCGAAATGGCGCAATATAAGCTCTCGGGCGCATGCAAAATGCTCATCGTCACGGGCTGTCTCAGCCAGCGGTATCCCGAGGAGCTTCGAGCCGAGCTGCCCGAGGTGGACATGTTCTGGGGCGTTAAGGATTATCCGCTGTTTGCGGCACGCCTCGCGGCGATATGCGGTCATGATGGTTCATGCTCCGCTCTGAACAGCGCATGTCCGCAGGGTTCCAATGAAACAAAAAGGCTTCTTACCACCCCGTCGCACAGAGCGTATTTAAGGATCGCCGACGGATGTGACAACCGCTGCACCTATTGCGCGATCCCGCTGATTCGCGGCGGAAGGGTGAGCGTTCCGATGGAGAAGCTGCTCGATGAAGCCGCATCGCTTGCTAAAAACGGCGTAACCGAGCTTACTGTGATCGCGCAAGATACCTCGGCATACGGCATCGATCTCTACGGCAGGCCAATGCTCAAGGAGCTGCTTCTTAAGCTTGCCACCATCGATGAACTAAAGTGGATTAGGCTGCTTTACACCTATCCGAACACCGTCACTGAGGATCTAATAGATGCGATGCGGGATAATCCCAAGATTTGCAACTATATCGATATGCCTATTCAGCATATTTCGTCCGCGATGCTGGGCGCCATGAACCGCCATGGAAGCGCGGAACATATAAAACATATTACGGATTACATCAGAGACAGCGCGCCCGATTTCATCCTTCGCACGACCGTGATGCTCGGTTTCCCCGGCGAAACGGACGCTGATTTTGACGAGCTTATGCTATTCATGCGCGAACATCCCTTTGACAGGGTAGGAGCGTTCGTCTATTCCGCCGAGGATGGAACCAAAGCTTCGGAAATGGATGATCAGGTCGATACAGCGGTTGCCGAATCAAGACTCGATGCCCTCATGCGAATGCAGCGAAGTATTTCGCTTGAGCTGAATAAGAAACGCATTGGAACGGTCACGGAAGCATTGGTCGAGCGCGTGGAGAACGGGACTGCCTACTGCCGTTCGTATGCGGAGGCCGCCGACGTGGACGGGCTGATAAAGGTAAAGCTGATTGGAACCGCACCTGCTGTGGGCGATTATATCAATATCAGGATCACCGCCGCAGACTACTATGATTTGATTGGAGAAACGCTATGAACCTGCCAAACAAGCTAACGATGCTCCGTATCCTGATGATACCCCTGTTTATCGTCTGCTTTTATCTGCCGAAATCTTGGGTCGCATTCACATACAACGGGATCGATAGTCAGATTCGGTACACGATAGCCGCCATCGTTTTTCTTCTTGCCTATGTGACCGATACTATAGACGGACGGCTTGCTCGAAAAAAGGGACTCGTTACGGATTTTGGCAAGCTCATGGATCCCACGGCGGACAAGCTCCTCACCTCCGCCGCACTTATAATGCTTTGTAAGTTTGAGGTCATGAGCATGGGTAATTTCCTTATGCCCGTCTTCACCTTCATCGTGATTGGGCGCGAGGTATTCGTAAGCGGCATACGCCAGCTTGCGGCAAGCAAGGGAAAGGTCATCGCGGCAAAGAATATAGGAAAAGTAAAGACCACCCTGCAATTCATTGCCATTTTCGTAACGCTTCTGGGGGGCATGTTCTTTAAGTCCGTCGATGTTCCTATTGACTTCATCCTGATGTGCGTGGCTGTCGCATTGACCATCTGGTCGGGCATCGACTATACGGTTGAAAGCAGGGATTTGTTCAAGCAATGTTGATAGGAGGATTGATATGCAATTCATCAGCGAAGAAATACCGAAGATAGAATTGGAGATAGGCGCGGCAGTGCTGGAGCTTGCCGCCCTTCTAAAGGAACGTGGTTTGTGCGTCTCTGCCGCCGAAAGCCTTACATGCGGAATGATTTCGTCCTCGTTTGCGGATGTTGCGGGCTGCTCAAAATGGTTTTCGCACGGCTTTGTTACCTATTCCGACGAAGCAAAGGCGGATTTGCTTGGGGTTGACCCGGCTTTAATTAAAAAACATACCGCCGTAAGTGCCGAGGTGGGGCTTGAGATGGCAAGATGCGCCCTAAAACGCAGCGGCGCGGATTTTGCCATTGCCGTCACCGGGCTTGCGGGGCCTGGGCCTGATGAGCTCGGCCGTGATGCCGGGCTTGTATACATCGCTGTCGCTTTCTCCGGCGGTCAGGCGGTGCGGGAGTTTCATTTTGATGGCAATCGCACTTTGATACGCAAAAAAACGAACAGGGCAGCCGTCCTTATGCTCAAAAGGATGGTGCAAAATCTGTCATGATATGCTATAATAATGAGTGGGAATCAGCCTTTGGGTCATAAGCGGAATTAACGCAGGAAGGAATTGTTAAAATCTGAAGGCAGGAGGTTTGTATGCAGAAAGATAAGGCACTTGAAGTTGCCCTCGGTCAGATCGAGAAGCAATTCGGAAAGGGCGCGATCATGCTCATGGGAGACGCGTCATCAAAGATTCAAGTTTCGGTCATCCCGACGGGCTGTATCGAACTTGACTCGGCACTTGGCGTGGGCGGTGTTCCCCGCGGACGCATAGTCGAGATATATGGTCCCGAATCCTCGGGTAAGACCACAATGGCGCTGCATATCGTTTCCGAAGCGCAGAAGATGGGCGGACTGTGCGTCTTCATCGACGCTGAACATGCGCTCGACCCCGTTTACGCCGAAAAGCTCGGAGTAAACTTGGACAAGCTTTATATCTCCCAACCGGATAACGGCGAACAGGCACTCGACATTGCCGACGCGCTCGTCCGCAGCGGCGCAATAGATGTTATCGTCATCGACTCGGTCGCGGCACTCGTCCCCAAGGCGGAGGTCGAGGGCGATATGGGCGATTCCCATGTGGGTCTGCAAGCTCGCCTTATGAGCCAGGCTCTTCGTAAACTCGCAGGCATCGTCGGTAAGTCCCACACCTGCGTCATCTTCATAAACCAGCTCCGCGACAAGGTCGGCGTTACTTACGGCAGCCCCGAAACGACCACGGGCGGAAAGGCACTCAAATTCTTCGCTTCCGTGAGGCTGGATGTCCGCAAAACCGATGTCCTCAAGAAGGGCAACGAGGCGATAGGCAACCGCACCCGCATCAAGGTCGTAAAGAACAAGGTCGCTCCCCCGTTCCGCATTGCGGAGTTCGACATCATCTACGGCGAGGGCGTGTCCAAGGAGGGTTCCATCCTCGATATGGCGGTAAACAATAAGATAATCAGCAAGACCGGCGCATGGTACTCCTATGGGGATATCCGCATTGGGCAGGGACGCGAGAACGCGAGAACCTTCCTTAAGGATAATAAGGAGCTGTGCCACGAAATCGAATTAAAGCTGCGTCAGCTCATGGAAACATCGGCGGAGGAGCATATTACCGACCCGGGCGATGCCAATGATGACAATGGTGCGCCCGAGGAGGATTGATTCTGCACGGTGGGTTTAGTAGGATCGCTGTGCGGAATTAATGATTTGCTGAATAAATACAACAATATAGTAATAATGCGGTATAACCGCTCACAAGGGAGCTTCAGTTATTTTAGCTGTCGATTTTCGTATGTCCCTATAATATTTTCAGAGGAGGAACTTATGCAAGAAAAAGACAAATCTGCGCACCCTTGCAAGCGTTCTCGCGTTTGTGTTTCTGCTTGCGGCGATTCCGAGGCCTCCGCTCGATACCTATTTTGATACCAATCAGGTTGTGCACTCAGGTGCGACTGGCCCATTCCAAATCGAGCAAAGATTATATTTTTCTTTTTCCACCGTGTGTGCCAACGTACGCTTGACTAAGAATAATTCCGAATGTATAATAGCATGGAGTGTTTATAAGATGCCATAGCTTTGTCATGCCGTATTTGGGCATGTCAGAATTTTGCATTTTATCAGCACATTATATAAATTTGGAGGTGATAATTCTGTGAGTGAGATTTTTAATATAATTCTCCCGATAGCTACCGCCATTGTCGGCGTGGCAGGCGGTGCGTTCGGAACCTACTTATATGATAGGAACAATGCAGAATCAAAGGTTGCCAAGGCGGACGACATGGTCAAAAAAATGGTCGACGACGCCCAGAAGCGTGCCGAAACCCTGAAGAAGGAAACCCTCCTTGAAGCAAAGGAAGAGGTTTACCGTCTAAAAACCGAAAATGAACGTGAGAACAAGGAACGTCGCAGCGAGCTGCAGCGTGCGGAGCGCCGTCTCCAGCAGCGTGAAGAAAGCTTCGACAAGAAACAGGATAGCTTAGAGCAGCGCGAACAGGCGCTCAATAAGCGCACCAAAGCGGCGGAAGCGAAGGAAGCTTCTATCGAGAAGCTGTACAATGCCCAAAAGCAGGAGTTGGAGCGCGTTGCCAACATGACCCAGGACGAAGCCAAGGTGATTATCCTCGAAAGGGTCGAGAAGGAAACGAGGCATGAAGCCGCTCTGCTCATCAGGGACATCGAAGCGAAAGCCAAGGCCGAGGCTGACAGGCGCGCAGTCAACATCATCTCGATGTCCATCCAGCGCTGTGCGGCGGATCATGTGGCTGAATCCACAGTATCCGTCGTTCCCCTGCCCAATGACGAGATGAAAGGCCGCATAATCGGCCGCGAGGGACGCAATATTCGCACCCTCGAAACCGCAACCGGTGTCGATCTCATTATTGACGATACGCCCGAAGCGGTCATCCTGTCCGGCTTTGACCCGATGCGCCGCGAAGTCGCGAGGATCGCGCTCGAAAAGCTCATCCTTGACGGACGCATTCATCCCGCCCGCATCGAGGAGATGGTCGAGAAGGCACGCAAAGAGGTCGATGTTCAGATCCGCGAAGCGGGCGAACAGGCCGTTTTCGAGGTCGGTGTACACGGGCTGCATCATGAGCTGGTAAGGCTGCTCGGCAGGCTCCGCTATCGTACAAGCTATGGCCAGAACGTTCTCAAGCACTCCATCGAGGTCGCACACCTTGCGGGGCTGATGGCTACGGAGCTTGGCGTAAACGTCCAGCTCGCCAAACGCGCGGGCTTGCTCCACGATATTGGAAAGGCCGTCGACCATGAGATCGAGGGCACCCACAACCAGATTGGCGCAGACCTTGCAAAGAAGTATCGTGAGAACAATCAAATTGTCCATTGTATCCTCGCACATCACGGCGATGTCGATCCCGGCACCGTGGAAGCCGTTCTCGTACAGGCTGCGGACGCGATTTCGGCAGCTCGTCCCGGCGCAAGGCGTGAAACGCTTGAAAACTACATTAAGCGTCTTGAAAAGCTTGAAGAGATCGCCAACTCCTTCGACGGCGTCGATAAGAGCTTTGCTATCCAGGCAGGTCGCGAGGTTCGTATAATGGTAAAGTCCGACACGGTCAATGACGCGGACATCGTGGTCATCGCAAAGGATATAGTAAAGCGCATAGAAGCTGAACTTGAATACCCCGGCCAGATCAAGGTCAACGTAATTCGCGAGACAAGGGCGACCGAGTACGCGAAATAATTAGATTCAAATAAGTTTTTGAGACAATGTTATAATAATAAGTCCACGGGTGAGGCAGATTTGTGTGCCTCACCCGGTTTATTTGGATTCAATGTCAATAGTTGAGGTTGCGCAATTTTTATTCTTTATTCTATATAAAGACAGAATCTAGAATCGGCGGATTCGCTTTCATCCGTTTCATGGGTAAAAATGATACATCAGGACAATGATTCATCGAAAACATACACTTCATCCGGAAGAATTGGATCGACAAGATAGCAGCCCTGCTCAAACAACTCATATTTTGTAAACCATTCATGGACAATGCATTCGGCAAGCTCTTGAGCAGTCGAAGCGGCAGCATATACATTTTTATTGTTTAGCTTGGAAAAGTCTCCGATAAGTTCATTCGGTGGTTCGGTAAGAAAGAGCACCTCCCCTGATTTGCCTTTTAAAAGCTCAAGCGCATCGACAAAGCTTATTACATGCGCATCATCAATGATCCTTTCCCACATATACATTTTGCTGTAATATTCTTCATTGAATTCCATCTTCAACGAAGAAATCCATTCACTATGCGAATCCACAAACTCGGAATACGATTGCACGAATTTGTCGGTAAACGCTTTATGAATTCTTTTGGGTTCCCGAAGCAGTCTGTATTTCACGCAGAAATACCCTCCATTCATCGTCGAAGTCTTACAACATCAAAATGTTTAATGAATACTGAAAAATGAAACTTGGTGATCTAATTACCCTTTCCTGCGGCAACTTTGGCAAACACCGCTATCAAATCGGAAGTGTTGCCGTTCTTGCGAGGGCTACCATTTAGAATAATGGTTTTCTTGCTCGTACTTACTCCTTAGATTACGTCAGCCAGAGCTGCTGCCTCCTTACATCCGTCAGTCTTGTCAATGTCACCCACATTAAGTACGCCGGGAATCAGCACCTCGCCCACCATCTTCCATTTATTAAGGGCACACATACGTTCCATGGGAATACGAACACCGTCCATTACATACATATCTTCCTCTTCACAACAGGTGATCAACGCACATTCCTTACCAGCAATATCCTTGCCGCCGACAACAAGAGAAAAAATGCGGTCAATGACGCCTTTAATCTGTGCTGGAATAGAATACCAATAAACAGGCATGGTGAATACGATGACGTCCGCTTCCAAAATAGCCGGAGCAATGGTGTTGAAATCATCGTCAATAGTGCAGGCTTTGCCGGTGGAGAAGCAGGTTTCACACGCCCGACATCCGCCCACCTTTTTCATGGCGGCGTCAAAACGTGTAACCGTATGCCCTTTTGCCTCTGCCGCTTTGATAAACGCATCAGTCATCGCAAAGCTGTTTCCATTTTTGCGGGGACTGCCTGTAATCACAACGATTTTCTTGCTCATAATCAATACCTCCATATGTTTTGCGGGATTGACTTTTCTCCCGCCTCTTACTATAATTGTAACATGAATGAAACTGAAAACAAGTACGCACATTTAAGTGCGATACTAACCTGATAGTTACATACTTATGAAAAGGAAAGTGAAAAAATGAGTATTGAGTGTATTCAGGATGCGAAATTAGAGGACACCGGCTTTAATTATACGATGTCTTTGATGCAAGGAAAGTACAAGATGTTCATTCTCTACGTCTTGGCATGGTTTGGTGTTGTCCGTTTTAATGAGATGAAAAAGTTTATCGGCGGCATTTCCTATAAGACGCTCAGTTCTACGCTGAAAGAGTTAGAGGCAGATGACTTAGTTCATCGCGAGGAATATCCGCAGATTCCTCCGAAGGTGGAATATAGTCTAACTGAAAGAGGAAAGTCTTTGATTCCAATATTGGATCAAATGTGTACTTGGGGAGAGGAGCATAGATGAGGCAACCGTGTTTTTATGGCTGCATAATCAAAGCTACAAGTTCCGTTTTGTCGAAACTTGTCGCTTTTTGTGTAATCCCAACACTATAGATGCGGGCTCAAATATTGGGGAATTCTCGAAGATATAGATACCGCAGTCCCTTGAGCTGCAAATACTCATCATAGCAAATAGGATGCTTGCAGTAAGGGAGAATCAGGTGGCTCAATCCGCCTGTGAGCACCACGGTCACCGGCTGGCCCAGCAGGGTTTCCACCCGTTCTGTCAGTCCGTCTATCTGGGCAGCGGCGCCGTAGATGGCGCCGTTTCGCATGCAAGAGACAGTGTCTGTACCCAGCAGAGCCTTGGGAGGCTCCAGGGAAATGGCAGGAAGCTGGGATGTCTGGGCGGACAGGGCATTTACAGACACCCGAATACCGGGCAGGATCATACCGCCGATAAAGCGGCCAGCCTCATCCAGTACGGAGAGGGTGGTTGCAGTGCCCAAGTCAAAGATGGCGGTGGGGACCGGATAGTGGGCAAGAGCCGATAGCATATCCACCACCCGGTCATTGCCCAGCTTAGTCCGGTCATAGTTGACCAGCT
>JAFLSU010000035.1:7236-13881 GCA_022510765.1 Christensenellaceae bacterium | reverse complement strand
CCATCTTTTCAGAGTACCATCCGGTGTTCATAGGGTACGCGGGAAACGATAAAAGCTTGATAAATTTTTTAAATGATAACAGTATAAAGTTTAAAAAAGGAGCATGGAAATATCCCTACTGGATGATGTATAAAAAAGATTCTTTGAAGGGGGCTGTTCTTAAATTCTTGGATGAGGCCGAAGGCTATGTCATTAACCATGACGGTTTTGATGAAACCCTGTATCGGATAGGAGCTAAATTTGATTATGCCGTGCCTGAAAAGGAAGATTTTCTTGCTAATCAAGAAAAACGGCATCAAACTCTTTCCAATGCTTTTGCTAAATTTTCTGAAAAGTATTTTAAAGAGACGGAAACCTCCGGCGATGACGGTTTCTCAGAAGCCGACACAGTATCCGATATTAGTCAGGCAATAACTCAGGTTATGGATCAATCTGAATTGCTGCGCTTGTATAGAACAGCTTCCAAGCTGCACAATGATGGTAAACATTATAGAGCGCTGCAAATCAAACAGAAACTTATTGAGATGTCCTCTGATAATGCTCTCTACTGGAACAGCATTAGCACTACTCTATATAAGATGGGACGCTTTGGTGAAGCTTTAGCTACAGCTCAAAAAGCTGTGGATTTGGAACCTGATAATGCAAGCTACTGGGACAGCCTCGGCATCGCGCTTCATGAGATGGGACGCTCGGATGAAGCATTGGCTGCAAAGCAACAAGCTGTGAATTTGGAACCTGATAACGCATACTGCTGGTACAGCCTCAGCGATACACTTCATGAGATGAGTCACTTTAATGAAGTCCTAACTGCAATGCAAACGGCTGTGAATTTGGAACCTAATGACGCATTCTACCGGTACATCCTCGGCTGTATTCTATATAGGGAGCGGCGTTTTGATGAAGTTTTTGCTGCATGGCAGAAAGCTGTGGATTTGGAACCTGACAACGCATTCTACTGGTACAGCCTCGGCACTATTTTATATAGGAAGTCGAGTTTTGATGAAGTTTTTGCTGCATGGCAAAAGGCTGTGGATTTGGAACCTGACAACGCATTCTACTGGTACAGCCTTGGCTGTATACTTGGCCGAAATGAACACTATTATGAGGCCTTGGCTGCATTGCAAAAGGCTGTGGATCTAAAACCTGATAATGATAACCCATACTGGTTCGCGCCCGAATATACGCTTAGCAAGATGAAACACTTTGATAAAGCTTTGAGTGAGCAGCGGAAAGCGCGCAATATAGAAAGGTATTTAGGTTCGTACTCGTTTAATACTGAATTTGAATTTATGAGACGCTTTAATTTTGGTAAAGCTTCGGCTGCAGAGCAGAAAGCGCGCAATCTGAGCAAAAAAATCCCTGATTTTTCAACGATTTAGTCCCGTAGCAAGTATTTATTCAACCGAACGATGAGGATAATAGTTCAATGTTAAAAATTGAGGGTGAGCCAAAAACTCACACCTCAATTTTTTAACAACTATTTTTATTCATCCGGTTTTAATTTGCTCAGCTTAGAATATAGTACGCACCCTCGCAGCCGTAGAGCGGGAGCTCAATATAGCGTCCCCCTTGCGAACCTTTTTAGAACGTATGCGCACTTCCACTTTACATTGCATACTCAATTAACCGCTGACGGAAGTGCGCTCCTGTGCTATCACTCATCTCGGTAAATCCCTGCTATTACAATAGAAATAGATTGGTAAATCTGCGTCTTATCTGGTATAATAATATTGTGTCCAAGCGGCGTTCGGGCAGGCGGCATTTACGATGAGCTCCATCCCCCGCTCATTCCGTGCGGCATCGCTATAGCGCTGACCGTACTGATTATGTCCCGCCTTGCCGCAGGCATGAAAGAAACTATATGGAACTATCTGCCGTTTTCGGCAGTTCAAAATAAAGAAGATTAAGGAGAGACAACTATGCGTAAGAATTTTGGAGTTAAACCCTGGGTATATCCCCAGCCTGTTCTGATCATCGGCACCTATGATGCAGATGGCAATCCCGACGCAATGAACGCAGCTTGGGGCGGCCAGTATGACAGCAACCTCGTGATGCTATGCCTGGGTTCTCACAAAACCACGGACAATATTAAGCTGAAAGGCGCGTTCACCGTGAGCTTCGCCACCGCCGGAACGGTCGTCGCCTCGGACTATGTAGGCATCGTCTCCGCTAATGATGATCCTGAGAAGATGAATAAATCAGGCTTCACCACCACAAGGAGCGAGTTCGTCGATGCACCCGTGATCAACGAGCTTCCTCTGACCCTTGAGTGTAAGCTTCTCAAGTTCAACGAGGACGGAATCGTCATCGGTGAGATCGTGAATATCAGCGCCGACGAGAGCATCCTCACCGATGGCAATGTGGACGCTGTAAAGCTGGATGCCATCATCTTTGATCCCATGAACGCCGCATATCTGAGGCTCGGAGAGAAGGTCGGCAATGCCTTCCGCGATGGCGCAAAACTGAAATAAGAATATGAACCCACTCATGAGCCTGCCTCGTGGGCGGGTTTCCATTCGCAGCTATCATGCTTGCCGGAGTGAACCGGCAGCGGACAATATGAGTAGCCACTGTCCATATATGTTTGCAAATTTATGAGAAATGGCCAAAGCCGGAACCAGCGGGTCCTTTGATGCAGGCAAGTTGGTGCATACCTTGGACTACTTCTTTACAACGGAGGGATTGTAAGCATGAATGTAAAAGCATTTTGGTCTGATGTTCTACGGCAGGATGCGGACGCAATCCGTGAATATTTCCATCCCGATGCTTGGATAAACTGGCATAACACAAACGAGCATTTCACCGTGGAGGAATTCATCCGGGCAAACTGCGAATATCCCGATGAATGGGATGGCGAAGTGGAGCAGATCGTCACCACCGATACCCACATCATTACCGCCACCCATGTATTCTGCAAGAACAAGGCACTATCCTTCCATGCCACGTCTTTTATCCGTATTATGGACGGCAAAATTGCTTCCGTAGATGAATACTGGGGCGATGACGGTGCTGCTCCTAAATGGCGGCAAGACAAGCATATCGGAACCAAAATCAAAAATTAAGCAATCAATTATGCGAAAGTTTCATGGCTCCCGTCTGCGGAGCTTGACACTGAAGTACAAAGGAAATATAATTAATTATCATTTGGTCTTAAATGAATTGAGCCAATGATATAATACAATAAGGAGAAAAAAATTATGGGTAATATTTACTCCGGTACCAAAACCGAGAAAAACCTGTGGGAAGCTTTTTCGGGTGAGAGCCAAGCTCGCAACAAGTATACCTACTTTGCATCCGTTGCCAAGAAGGCAGGTTTCGAGCAGATCGCTGCGCTGTTCCTCAAGACCGCCGACAACGAGAAGGAACATGCCAAGCTGTGGTTCAAGGAGCTTGGTGAGTTGGGTGATACCGCTGCCAACCTGGCCGCTGCCGCTGACGGCGAGAACTTCGAATGGACCGACATGTACGAGCGCATGGCCAAGGAGGCCGAGGAAGAGGGCTTTGTCGAGCTGGCAGCCAAGTTCCGCGGCGTTGGAGCCATCGAGAAGGAGCATGAAGAGCGCTATCGCGCCCTGCTTAGCAATGTTGAGACCAAGCAGGTGTTCGAGAAGAGCGGCGTGCAGGTTTGGGAATGCCGCAACTGCGGTCACATCGTGGTTGGAACCGCCGCTCCCGAAAAGTGTCCGGTATGCAACCATCCGCAGTCCTATTTTGAGATCAGAGCCAAGAATTATTAATAGTAACAAATCGTTTGATAACGGCTAAGAAAATGGCCTGTGCGTTCATTTAATCCGCGCAGGCCTATCCTTTTGTACCCGAAGGAAAGCATATTATAAACAGCAATTCCGATCAATGCCGCAAATATGTAAATTAGTGTGACGATTACGAAACTTATTATACGATTTTGCTTTAACACGTTCATGTTAGCAACTCCTTTTCCTCCTGCAAGTTCACCAAGCAGAACCCAGGGCAGCATCCCAGCAGTGTTTTGGCAAAGTTTTGGGCCAGCCCCAATAAAGAGAACCTAGAAACGTTGTTAAGCCGCGTGGCTGAACTCCGTGTCGAGAAGCAAAAGGGCGAGCCATGAAATCAGATCGGCAACATTTGAGCGGTTCATCGAAAAGTAGATGCGATTGCCGTCGAGCTTGCTTTCAACAAGCCCCGCAACCATCAGCTTATTCATATGGTGATAGACCGTTGTGGAGGATACGAAAAGCGGTTTGACAGCTCCTGTCCGTAAGCGGGTCCGTCCTTTATGCAGCAAAGCATCTCAAGCCTCGATTGATCGCCTAAGGACTTCAATTGCCGTGCAAGATTCTGAAGCTTAAATTTAGTCGCAGCCATGCTATCGAAATTCTTATGCGCGGCTTCAAAAAAATCATAGATGCGGGGGCACAGCCCAAGCTGTCCGGCCGCCGACTCCGTCAGGCTAATGCGTTCGCCTGTACGCCATCGCCATCGGACTGCTCCGCCCAGTATCCGGCATATATGCCTTTCTGCGCAAGCAACGCCTCGTGGCTGCCGGATTCCACGATCTGTCCCTGCTCCAGCACATAGATGGCATCACAATATCGCACGGTACTCAGCCTGTGGGCGATGGTGATGATCGTCATGCTGTCGCCAAGCCTCGTAAGTATCGAGGTGATGGCCTGCTCGGTGACGGAATCCAGATTACTGGTGGCTTCATCCAAGATCAGGATCTTGGGTGAGCGCAGAAGTGCACGGGCTATGGCTAGGCGCTGTCTCTGTCCGCCGGAGAGATTCTGCCCGTTCTCATCCAAATAGGTCTCATACCCCTGGGGAAGCCTCTCTATGAACGCATCGGATCTGGAGATCCTGCAAGCTTCGCGCAGCTCGTCGTCCGTGGCATCTGGCTTAGCCAGCATTAGATTCTCTCGGATCGTGCCGCTGAACAGAAAGGTATCCTGGGAAATATAGGCGATGTGATCCCGAAGGGTGCGAACCGGGATCTGCCGGAGGTCTCTGCCGCCTATTGTGATGCTGCCCGACTCCCAATCGTAAAAGCGCAGCAGCAGCTTGCTGATCGTAGTTTTACCAGAGCCGCTTTCCCCAACAAAGGCGATCCGCTCCCCGGGTCGCACCGAAATGCTGATATCCCGCAGCACCAGCTCCCTTGTTCCATAACGGAAAAACAGGTGGTCGATCCGGATGTCACTCCCAAGCGGCTGCTCCGGCGGAGCCCCCTCCTGCTCCGGCAACAAATCCATTACGTCTCCGAGACGATCCATTGCGACTACTGCGGTCTGCATGATGGGCTGCAGGTCAAGCAGATTCTGCATCGGAGTCAGGAAATACGCCAAAAGAGCATGGAAGGTGATCAACGCACCGATGGTGAGCTCGCCGCTTAGAACGCTCGCGGTACCTATCCAGAGGATCACCGTTTCACCAATGACTGCTATGGTTCTTGTAAGCGCTGTCTGATCGATATTCAGCGCATATTCCCGTCGGACGCTTGTCCAAAGCTTTTGGTACAGCCGATCGGATTTGTTCTGGACAGCCGGTTCAGCGTTCATGGCCTTGACTGTCTCAATGCCTTCCACGCTTTCGTATAGATAAGAGGAAAACTGTGCGTTGTCCTCCATGGTATTCTCATTCGCCTTTCGGATGGGTCGCCCGTAGACCACCACAACGGCTGCGTACAGCATCGCTACGGAGAGAGCAACCAGAAACAGCCGCTTATCAAGTAAAAATAGTACTATGCCGCCCGCAACGGTCATCAGGGTGTCCATCATGATGGTCAGGGAGGCGTTCGCGACGAAATCCCGAATCCTTCTAGCTTCCACATAGCGGGAAACCACCTCACCGACCTTTCTTGTGCCATAAAAGGAGAAGGGAAGCCGCAGCACATGATGATTATAGGCCGGAATCAGCGATAGATCGATCCTTTGGCTCAGATGCATCATCAGCCTTCTGCGAGCATAATCAAGACCGCTCTTGAAAACAAAGAGCGCCAGCGTGGCCAAAGAGACCGGGAGCAGAAGGCCGCCTGGGTCCGCCGGCAGGATACGATCCATGATGACCATATAATAATAGGATGCAAGAATGCCGGCAATGGTAATCAGCAGAGAGAGTGCAAAAATATACAGCAATAGTTTTTTCTGGGGCAACACAAGACGCAGAAACCGTCCGAAAAATCCGTTCTGCTTCGGGACCCGCTGAAAGTCCTCCTTCGGCGTCATCAGGATCAGCACCCCCGTCCAGAGGCGGAAGAAATCCTCCGGTTTATGTCGGACGATCCCTTTAGCTGGATCCGCGATCAGGATCTGATCCTTCGTGATTTTGTGGATAACCACATAATGGGTGGTGGCATTTTCAAGAACCAGATGCGCTATGGCAGGCAAGGTGAATCCCGAAAACAGCGCTTCCCGATCGCCTTTGACGCCCTGGGCCTTAAAGCCAAGCTTTTCCGCAGCGGTCACTATGCCGAAAGCACTGGTTCCCATCCTGTCCGTGCCTGCGATCTCCCGAATCTGCGCGATGGGTAGAAATGAGCCGTAGTGCCTCAGAATCGTAGAAAGGCAGGCGGCACCGCAGTCCGTTGTATCGTGCTGTCGCACACAAGTGTATCTCATAAACGGTACCTCAGAAAATGAAGCGGCGCTCTGGTCGCCGCTTCATTCATTC
>JAFLSU010000035.1:0-7136 GCA_022510765.1 Christensenellaceae bacterium | reverse complement strand
ATTTATATTATAATTGTAAAGCATCATATTGTCAAGCATAAATTTTCCATAAAAAACCGTTGGATTGTTTAGATACAAATGACAGGTAACACTTTTTCTGCAAAACCAACACCACTATTGATATTGAGCCAAAAACAGACGATGGAAAGAAATGAGCCGTAGTGACTCAGGATCGTAGAAAGGCGGACGGCACCGCAGTCCGTGGTGTCATACTGCCGCACACAAGTGTATCCCATAAACGGTACCTCAGAAAATGAAGCGGCGATTCGGTCGCCGCTTCATTCATTCGTTTGCAGAGAGACAAGAGTTCATTCCCTCGTCTCTCCTCTATCATCGTATTATTATAGGATCATTAAGGTCATCAGCCGAGGCCCCAGTCATGGCCGTAACTGGGGTCGAGCTCGGGAATCAAAGGTACCTCCGCGCCGCCGTTAACTTCGAGCAGTTCCTGATTGTTCATCGGAGTAAGCATCACAATACCTCCTTTCATTCTTCATATTTTAAATTTGGGAAAAGTCTCCCCTTGTTTATATTATATTGGTAAAGCATCATCTTGTCAAGCATAAACTTTCCATGAAAAACCGTTGGATTGTTCAGGCGAAAATGATAGGTGACACTTTTTCTGCAAGACCAACCCCAATTACTGGTATTGAGCCTAAAATTCTTATTCCCACTCGCTCCTGTTGGAAGTTTTCTAAAAATTTTGCTTATGGGATTTAGCTCAGATCATTTGGATTGCTCTCATTATCCAAATAGTACGGGCTATCTGATTTTTTATTGTCATTGTGTTGCCAATGTAATTAACGCAAAGTGGCTATCTATGACTCCAAAACGTACTCTGAAATCATTCGACCGATTCTGCCGATGTCAACATTTCCCTTGAACTCAAATCTCGCTGTGAAAGTATTGGAGAACATAATAAACAGCTCGGAGTCCGGAATAAACTCTGCAAAGCCTGGAGTTTGTATAGAAAAATATTGAATTTTTGAATAGGGCATCGTGCTGAACGATTTCCGTTTCCCCGTGAGCCCCTGAACATCGATGGCGATGATCCTTTTATTGGTGAAAATCAATTGATCCCTGATGGTTTGAAATGCCATAACGATTTCTTCGTCATTGATCAGCAGCCCCGCAACTTCATTTCTTACGGCATCGGTGCTGATTGGTTTCAAATTCCATGCGGAATTTTGATTAAAGTTTACTGCCATAATTGCCTCCGTTTAAAAAAGTTGTTAGAAATGTTTTAGGCTCTGCAGCAAGGTTTTTCCCCTGCCGCAGAGTCTATTTTCTTGTAAATTCCTCTGAAATCATTCCCACTCGATTGTTCCCGGGGGCTTGTCCGTTATGTCGAACACTACTCTATTCACATGCGGGGTTTCGGCAATGATTCTGCTGCTGATCCTGCGAAGCACGGGATAGGGTATCTCTGAGAACTCAACGGTCATTGCATCGGTGGAGGAGACTGCGCGCACGGCTATGGTATAGTCATATGTACGGATATCGCCCATTACGCCGACGGAGCGAACGCCTGTGAATACCGTGAAATACTGCCAAATGGCACGGTCAAGCCCTGCTTTAGCGATCTCGTCGCGCAGGATGAAGTCGGATTTACGAAGGATGTCGAGCTTTTCGGGGGTTATGTCGCCCATAATGCGGATGGCAAGACCGGGACCTGGGAAGGGCTGCCGCCATACGAGGGGGGCGGGCATACCGAGACTTTCACCGAGGCGGCGAACCTCGTCCTTGAACAGCTTGCGAAGCGGTTCGACAAGCCCTTTGAACCCGATGTCCTTGGGAAGACCGCCAACGTTGTGATGGCTCTTTATGACGGACGCACCGCCAACGCCGCTCTCGATAACGTCGGGGTAGATCGTGCCCTGAAGGAGGTATTCAGCGCCAATCTTGCGCGCTTCCTCCTCGAAAACACGGATGAATTCCGTGCCGATTATCTTGCGCTTTGTCTCAGGATCGGTGACGCCGGAAAGTTTCGAGAGGAAACGCTCCTTAGCATCGACTTCGATCACGTTAAGACCGATTTCGTTCCGATAATAGCTCATTACCTCCTCAGCTTCGTTCAGGCGGAGCAGACCGTGATCAACAAATATACAGGTAAGCCTGTCGCCGACCGCGCGATGAACGAGCGTTGCCGCGACGGAGGAATCCACGCCGCCGGAGAGACCCGCGACGACCTTGCAGTCCCCCACCTGCTTGCTGATTTCATCGATAAGTTCGTTTGCGAGGTTGTCCATCGACCAACCGCCGATGCAGCCGCAGATGCCGAGGACGAAATTTTTGAAAAACTGTGCGCAATACTCGGTATGGTTGACCTCGGGGTGGAATTGCACGCCGTAGAGCCTGCGTTCATTATCTTCAACAGCGCATATGTCGCAGGTATCGCTGCTTGCCGTTACCTTGAAGCCCTCGGGGCATTCGATAACGGAATCGTTATGGCTCATCCAGGTGATGGAATCGGGCATGTCCACAAACATGGGGCTTTCGGAAAAGCGCACGAAGGTCTTGCCGTATTCGCGCGTTGGCGCGGGGGCAATCCTGCCGCCAAAATGCTTACACATGAGCTGCATTCCGTAGCAGATGCCCAGCACCGGAACGTCGAGGGAGTAGATGCCCTCAAGGCAGGTGCGGGAGCCTTCGTCGTATACGCTGTCGGGGCCGCCGGTCAGAATGACTCCGCTAAGTCCGTTGCCCTTGATCTTCTCGAGCGAGGACATCGGGGGTAGAATTTCGCTGTAAACACCCGCTTCACGCACCCTACGCGCGATGAGCTGGTTATACTGCGCTCCAAAGTTTAGAATTACGATTCGTTCCATTAAATTATCCTAAATTAATTATAGTTATATCTGGGTGAATCCGCCCGTCGTGACAAGACCGTCGAGCTTGCGTCCGTTTTTGCACAATGGGCATTCGTTGGCGCGGTAGTTGTTGTATTCGCCAAGGTCGGAACGGCGGAATATCGACCGAACCGGTAATCCGTCCGATTCTTCGATCGCGGAGAATATTGCGCCAATGCCAACAAGATTTCCGCCGTAGTAAGCGAGACATTCTGCAGCGCGTGAGAGGCTGCGCCCGGTGGAAACCGTGGATATGAGCAGAAGCACATTTTTACCCGTGACATACTCTTGAGTATCGTTGTTGAAGGTGAGCTGATTGCTGGAGTTTATCTCGGGTGTTATCAGGTGAATATCCGCGCCGCTGTTGACGTTGCGTCCGGTTCCAGTCAGCTCACGGGCTACGTATGCACCGATTATCTGTGTATACTCAAGGCAGATTATCGTGTCGATATGCGTATACATGAAATGCTTTGCAAGCTCCCCCGCCGCTTCAGCCGCCATGGAGCAGCTTGAACGGATCTCGGTCATGCTGATGTAATTATCAACATGCGCATGGCTGGTGGCATAATGCCCAGGGTATATGTTGAGCTTGATTCGTCTGTTTCCCTTTGCCGAAACAGTAACATGATTGGATAGCATTTTGCTCCCTCCATTGCACCTATAATATTAGATTTTACCACAGCTTTCATCAAATTTCAACGGTTAATTTTCGCTGTTTTTAATTCTGTCCGATGGGGTGGGATCATCTTCAAAGCTCATGCAAAAATGCCCTTTCGTCCTTGAAAGCATGGAGATGGCCTCATGCAGCGTGCGCTCCGAAAGCCCTTTGTACATGGCATCGAAGAGAACGCCTTCATCGATGGTGCCGATGCTGCGACAGGAGGAGTCGAGAAGTATTATCACATTGTATCCGCTGTTTGTAACCGTTCGCAAAGCGTCGCGAACGGTCGTATTAGCGCTCATAGCCGTCGTATGCACCGTCAACGCCCTGCCGCTTCTAAGTGTTGCGCCCTGCATGAGCTTGCTCTTAGCTCCCGAGATCGCGACGGTCTTTCTTTCGGCAAATGCGGCAAGCATGACGAAAATGCCTGTTATAAGCGGACTTGGGTTTGCGATGCCCTTTGCAATAAGGAGGATCCCGAACAACGCACAAGTTGCGCCAAATACGCCTCCGAACGCCGCAAACAGGCGCACCGCTCTGACCTTCCCGAGGCGGCGTTCAAAAATGGCTGCGAAAAGCCGCCCTCCGTCCAGCGGAAGCACGGGTATGAGGTTAATAAGCCCAAGGGAAAGGTTGAACGCGGCGAACTGCGAAAGTATCGGGCGTATATCGTTCGTGAGGTACATTATCCCCGCTGCGGACATAGCCATAAACAGGCTCGCCATTGGACCTGCGGTGGAAATTGCAATGGCATCCCCGGCGGTCGCAGGCGAGTTTTGCAGCCTTGCGATGAATCCGAAAGGCTGTAGTTCCATTGAATGGATACGGCTGCCGAGACGTTCCGCCATGACGGCGTGCGCAAACTCATGCATCGTAAGCGAAAACATCAGTACGCAGGCGGTTTCGAGCCGTCCGAACGCAGCGGCAGCGGGCAATAAAAGCAGAACCGGGATGGAGCAGCGTATCTCCACCCCGCGAACATAGGCAAATGTCAGCATAGCATCCGGATATCCCTTAGCCGCCCACCTCGGCTTTAATACCGAGAAAATCGAACGGATCGAGCGGGCGACCTGATTGGGTCACACGAAAATACAGAATATCGCCAGAGAGGGTTCCGATGGAGCTGTTTTGAAGTATGGGCTGACCGCGCTCGACGAGGATCTCCCCGAGGCCGTAGTAATAGACCTCGATGTCGTTAGCGTGCGAAACCACCACGCAGCCGCCGAGCGTATCGCCGGGAACAACGGACTTGACGGTTCCTGCAAGCACCGAAGTAACGAGCGTTCCGGCGGGGGCGTAGATTTTGGCGGTGTAGCTCTCCTCATCAACGACCGCGTTGCTCATAGAAAGGGGCGGTATTGGGGAATTGGAAGGAGCAAAGACCTCCAGTATTGAGGGCAATTGAACGAGCTGAAGCTTGCCGAGGGTATCATCTGCTCGCTCGTCATCGTCATCGTTCGAATTGTTCATCACGCTGCGGATTACGGCGAGCGCATCGGGCGCGTAATCGGTTCTGATTATCTGTAAAGCGAACAGCATCATGAAAGCCGATGTGCATACGCCGAGCAAAAGCAATAGTCCGCTGCTGCCCCGAAAGCCGCTCACTTGTGAGAAACGTGATGCGCTCTTGGATGCTGTCCGCGCCCGATGCCGCCCGCTCCGTTTGGGAAGGTTTGCCTGTGCGGCGTGGTTTGTTGAATGTACAATAGTAAAATTCGTTGTGTTGATTCGTCCGTCCATCATGCCTCCAAAGCCAATACGGTTTAAGTCAATATCATTAGATGGTATGCGGACGCAAAGAAGGGAATGACCAAATTACTGAGATGATATGAAATGAGGATCACATTGCATTGCTTATAAAAGAAAAGCCGTTAAAAACCTCCGGCGGAAAACCCGAAAGAGATTTTTTCGGCTTTTCATTGGAATTAACTTAACAAACGTTCATTACTGAGCAACAGCGGCAAATTAATTATCGCAGTTTTTTACCTCAATAAATTATATGCTCATTGCATCGCCCATTGGGGTTTGCTAAAATCAATCCGCATAGGTTGTGTTCGTGGTACCTGTAATCGTATTGTTTACCACGATCTCACCATTGACAATCGCAAAGACGCTCCAATAGATTCCAGAACCTTGGTCTATTGGGGCATTGAATGTTGCAACCAGATTATTACCCCGATACACCTGGATTATAGCACCAGATGTCGCAATTCTGCCCGTGCCGGCGTAATGGTGGATATAATAGTAATAAGGATATACGGTTGTTGGACGAAGAGTTATTGTCTCGGGACCATAGCTGGTGGTGTCATCAACATCCAGATTGCATACCTCAATATCTCCATCGAACTGACTTTGGTGCCTGTAATACACATGGAACGATTCGCCGTTGGACAGGGTTCCCTCAACATGGGAATCCAAATTATTCGGGTTTTCGCCCCAAGTTAGTACGATACGGAATTCGTCATTTGAGAGAACCGGTGTCAAAACGGCATCCTGCATACCGGACAGCAAAGAAGAAATTACGTTTACATAACCGGTAACGAAGCCATCTTTACTGAACTCAGCCGTATAACAGCAAGCACCCATGTTAATAGTATACATGCCGTAAGCATCAGTGGTGGTTATCGCTTGATTTCCCGACGCATCAACAGCAAGCTGGCCCAATGTATTGTTCCAGCCGGTTCTAAACCTAACCGTAATACCATCAAGTGCATCCCCCGTCAGAGCATTGCTAACGGTTCCGGTTACATCAAAACTATCCTCAGTTTCGGGTATCAGGT
Organism: Christensenellaceae bacterium; assembly: GCA_022510765.1. GTDB lineage: Bacteria > Bacillota > Clostridia > Christensenellales > CAG-138 > PeH17. Next base: position 846 of record JAFLSU010000035.1, on the reverse strand, counting down.
AGACATCTTCAATGTAGGTCGTCCGATCGTTAACTACAGTTACATCGGCAATAGCAAAAGGCAAATAAATACATTAGTTATCAGAAAGTTCCGATACAATGCTGTTCAGCTCGTCCAAACTTAGCGCATCGGGAAACTCGATCTGAAAGTCATCGGTGAGTTCAATATGGCCAACTACATCGCCATCGTATTCATCCACCAATGCCTCAATCTGTGCCTTGGTTGTATCCGGCTCGGCAATAAGAAGAATTTGGTTGTAAACACAATATATTCCGGTGGTCTCATCGTAGACAACATGACCCTCCAAGGGCTCAGAATATGAGATTTCGCCCACGTCGTCGAGCACTGGGGCCGAACCGCCGTATGAAACAGATGTATTCAGCGTAGTCTCAACGCCGTCAATATTGATGATTTGTGTAAGCGTGATTGTTGAAAGATTGCTGCTCTCCTCAGCTTTTGCACGAACTGCCCAGGCTACGCCCGAGAATGCTGTAGCAAGCATGGCAACGCACAACAGCAAAGAAACCGCGCTCTTTTTTTGTTAAAATAGTCATAACGGTTATGCCGACAGCACCTACAACAAGAAGGACTATGCCTATAAGCAGGGTATCGCTGCTTCCTGTATCAGGAACAGTCCCGACACCGCTGCTGACGAATACTGTCGTGAGGGTGGTAAGCTCGTTCGATGCAAGGGCATCGACATGCAGCTCCGTCATTGAGTCCGTATCCAGCACATAGTCGTCGGGGACCGAGACATTGAGCGATACATTCTGAAATAACACTAAAGCAACTGAAAATTGCAACTTTAAATGTCCACTCTCACAAAGAGCATCATTCAAGCACTCA
>JAFLSU010000034.1 GCA_022510765.1 Christensenellaceae bacterium | reverse complement strand
TCATGTAGACCATCTCATACAGAGACTTGCTACTAATCTCCCGCAATTCCGAGTTATCAAAGCGGATCGTTCCCTCGTAGTCGTGGCGTGATGCCATCAGCAGATTAAGGAGTGTGGATTTACCGCTGCCGGAATTGCCGACAATGGCATAGCTCTTTCCTGTCTCAAAACATATATCGATATCATGCAGTATCTCATTGCCCGGCTCATATCCAAAACGCAAGTGATGAACAGAAATGCCGCTATCAAGGTGATTGGGAATATCCATCCCCTCGTCACGGATATTGGACTCCAGCGACAGCACCATTTTATCAATAAGCGCCGACGCAGCTTTTCTGTTGGCAAGCAATTCAGGCATTTCACGAATGGGATTGATCACTGCGGTAGTCAGCACCATAAATACCATGAGAACGCCAGATGTGATACCCCAGCCGGAAAGCGCTAAAATAGCTCCAATGAGAAATGTGCCGAGCTGCGCCGTAATGCCTGCTATGCCGCCAATCGCGAAAAGAACCGTGCTGATTCTTCGTTTTCGGCATTTTGCAGTTTCAACTGCTGTGCTGCTCTGCCCCAAAAGGCCGAGGACGGTATCTTCAGCCCGAAAGCTCTTTATCACCGAAAACCCGCTCAGAACGTCTTTGAGCGTGGCAACGAATCCGGCGTTTCTTTCGGACACCATTTTTTCTGCCTTTTCCAAATGCGCTCCTGTTATCATGGACGCGATGATCGGCAAAATGAAAAAGCCAATGGCTATAAAGGCCAGCACCGGGCTATACACCAGCATCAAAATCATGGCGCCCGCAGCCCACACGATATTAAAAACCAACATGTACTGCTTTTCAAGAAAGTTTACTTCGATGGTCGCCATATCATTTGAAAACGCTGAGAGATACACGGAGGTCGCTTCGCTGCGAAAGGACGCGATATTTTTCTGCGTTAATTTTTGAAACGCAAAGCCCTTAAACTGTGTCATCGCCTTTTGTATAAAACGCGGTGACGATATATAGTCCAGCGCTTTTATGGGTATTATCAAAAGAATGATGCCTACCGTCAGCGCGATCAGCGTACCGATACCGGGTGCGCCGGGCTTGCCGGAAACGGAATCAATGATCTGCTGTGTCAGCCATGCGACTGCTAAATTCAACAAACTGATTAGGGCGGAGGACAGCAGCATGACGCAGTATGCCGTCCGGTTTCCTCGGTAAAACTGCGCAGTATACGATCTGCGCGAGGTGCGCTGTGTTTTATCACGCTTGATTGATCTCCCCCCACAATGCTGAAAGTGCTTCACTTTTCATGTCTTGAATTAGATTCAGGATAGCCGCTTTTGCAGTGTCGCCCAAATCATCGAAGACGGTCATCGCATTTTCCGAAACAAAGCGGATGCTGTTTCCCTTATAATACGGCATACTATCAAACTCATCTGCCTCTCTCTTTGCAGCACATAATGATTCCCGCGCCGCATCGGTTTCGCCGAGTTCGATCTGCGCATTGGCAAGGCAGATATAAAAAACAGCGCTTGCTCTGTCGAGAAAACTGCTCTTTTTCGGTTCTCTGAAATGTTCAAAAAAACCAAAGCTGCACGAAGAATATCGACAGCATCCGCAAATTTCCGATTCTTAAAATAGACATTGCAATATCCCATCGCAATGCGTGTAAAGGAAGCAATGTTGTTTAAAAGCGCCATCGACAGGTATGGAACCGCCGCCTCCGGCAAATCGCATACGGATGCCAATGTCTGCCCTATCAGCGCATCATTGATGCCACAGGGATTGTTGCTTTTTAAAAGCTCTACCGCCTTTTCCGCTTCGCCTATGCTGAAATAGATGTTCGCCATATCTATATATATGGATAATTCACTGATCTCTGGGGCTGTGTTTTGATTGATCAAGAGAATCGCGCGTTCCATCAGCCGAATGGCGCGCCATTGCAGCTTTTTATCCCTATTGATCAGTCCAAACACATGATATATTGTGGCGCTTTGGTAAACGATGTCAAAGCAGTTGGGATAACGGGTCAGAGCCTTCTCTGCTTCGGTGAGGGCCTGGTCATCTCTATTGTGCATAAACTCTTTCATCCGCATCACCATAGCCTTCTGCGTGTTATTTTTGATCTCATAACCCAGCAGTACATCGACAGATGTATCAAATAGATCCGCAAGTTCAATGATAAGGCCGATATCGGGTGTTGACAGTTTAGCCTCCCATTTATAAACTGCTCCGGCAGTAACGCCAAGTGCCTCTGCCAGTTGTTCCTGCGTCAATAATCGTGCTTTGCGGAACGCACGAATATTATCAGAGAGCTTTATGTTCATCGTCATTCCTCCTTCTGCTTTTGACGTTATTATACCGTCATTTCATCAATTTCTGAACACACCATTCGTATAATTCGGAGAGAAGAAATTGTACCAATAGTATGTGTTGTGAATTGTTTATATCAGTTTCCGTTATTTAGATAGGCAGCAAATTCAGCGGTTTTCGTGCTGCTTAGGTACGGAGAGAGGTACGGCAACAAGTCAGCAAGTGTAGCCGCGCTTGCGTAGCTTCCACATTCCCTGTTTTTTGAAAATGTTGTTTTTCGGTGAAAAACCGTCCTGCGGCATGAGTATAAAGGAAAGGGCGCTGATTTTTGATTATCGCGCCCTTCATCCTTCCCGTATTTGATTTTTGTGACTTCACACCGTATTATCCGCCTCTGAAAACATTGATTTTACTGGTTTTTTCCGTGTTTTCTTATTAGGCAGAAGGATTAGGGCGGCCGATTTAATCTTCGGTTCGCCCTTTAATAGTTCCCGGCTTTGTTTGGCCGCTATCCTGTGGCTTTTAGCTTTCAACGAGCAGACTGCCGGTATTCTGAAGCAATTTTCTTATCTTGTTGGTATTCGAAGTGTAATATATCGTATGTCCCTCGCCTTTTGCCGCCGTTACCAGCCCGCTTGCACAAAGAGCGGACATATGCCGTGAGACCGTTGTCGCATCAAGATCGACAAGGCGAGCTATCTCATAGCCAAAAAGCCGCCTATTCTTCAATAAATACAATATCTCAAGGCGCTTTTTATTGCCGAGAACCTGCAAAGAACGCTGCACCATATCGATCTGAATGTTCTTGCTCTCCATGACCGCGCCCGGCACGATGAGAGCGCCTAAAAACATCTTCAGCCAATCCGGACTGTCAACATCGACATCCGCAACCAGCTCGTCGCATGAAACGCGCCAAATGATCGCACGGGCATTATCCTTCACATATTTTTCACCGTTATTGCCTTGGGATTCCACAAAATGCTCTACACTGTGCGGTTCGAGATATTCTTTCCAAAACGCAATGCGCTCTTCGACAACATCATCAACATCATGCAGTCGAGTTTTCAGGCATTTGGCAACGGGGCGAATGATGTCCACCAGCTTTGAAAAATAGAAATCGTATTCTGAAAGAACTTTATATGTTTCCCATTTGTATTGATTCTCCAGGTCAAATGTATCGATCTGATCCATCAGGCTGCGCTTTGTATCCCCGGGCGAAAGCTTTGCGAATTCGATGAACCCCGGAGTGCGCACGCCGCAGAAGCTGTACCTGCCGCCAATGATAGAGTGGAATTTTCTGTTTATATAGTCAGCCGCATCGAACAAATCTATTATGCTGATGTCCGCAAAGTTGAATGTCATGAGCTTTGCAATGCACATATTGTTTCCGCCGGATGCGTTGCCCAGCTTTGAAAACAGCTTTTTTGTGCATTCGTCCCGTAAATTAACCTCCAAACATGCCTGCTTCATGATCTTCGAGAGAGTGCTCGTATAATCGTAAATGAGTTTCGTTTGCGCATCGTCAAAACTTTTTCCATAATTTACGATAATATTATTACGAACATCCTCATAAGTTTTTCCGCTCACATATCTATAGACAAGCTCGATACTCTCAAGCAGCAGATTAGGTTCGCGGATAAATTCAACGTTCATGCTTCAAAACCTGCATATGCGAACTTCCATAAGGTACAGAAGACATACACGCCAATGCTCTTTCTATATTGTTTGGCATTCTGACATTCCATGCTGTCAGCATCCGATATTACGGCAATACAGTATAAACACAACTTTCATCAAATGTCAAGTATACAAAAAATCAAATGCACCGGATCGTAAGGTTGAGTGTCTGCTCCATTTCTTTGTGATTTGAATGTCTATTACTCCGCAATACGATACTTCTGCTGTTTTCCGGAGCCTTCCTTAATCAGCAGGCCTTTCTCTACCATATCCCGCAGGATCAGAATAGCGGTAGCCTGGGATACCTTCAGTTCGGATTCTACATTCTTGCGGACGATATAGCCCTGTTTTTCGGCCAGACGGAGAAGTATTTCCTGGCGATCCGCTTTATCTGCGAATCTCGGCGGTGCAACAGCGGGTACATCCTTGCGACCACCTATGTAGTTTATGTTTGGCAGCGTGATCTTGAATGCGTTGTCCGTAACTTCAAACTGCGGCTTCACAGCGCAACCTTCATAGTTCTCGTTGATTTTCAAAATACCGGTGCCGTAAGCCTCAATTAATTTCAGACGATAAAATACATTTGCTAAATTCTGATTGCGGAGCGCAGACACACCCAGCATGATATCATCGAAGGTCAGACCGCGAATCAGGCCTCCAATGGTCACAAACTCAATTCGATCGTCGAAGATACTAATCAGTGTTGAACCACTGAAGCTGTAATCACGGTGCGTGATCGCATTGAGCAGAGCCTCACGCAAAGCTTCACCGGGGTAATCCCGTTTGTCGATGCGATCCAGTCCTTCAAACTCTGCGCGGGTATGGTTGAACTGGTCGATGTAGGAATAAGCATCTTCAAGCTGCGTAAGCAAAGAACCGCTCAATTCCTTACGGTCACGGAACACACTCTTTTTGCTTCCCTCAAACACGGCCAGCTTGATGGTATGGACGCACTGGTCAGACAGCAGCAACCCTAAGTTGGTGTAAGTGCCATCAGCGCCGATGATATTCAGCGTGCGTTTCTGCTGATCACCGAAGGGAAGATTACGCTTGGAGAAATAGTTTTCCGTTTTTTCAAAGGTCAATTGCTGATTGATAGAACGGGCATCCTCATAACGGTCACCGCCGGTCTCCTTGATCATATCGAGTATAGCAGTTTCCGAGGCAGGTACAGAAGATGCGTTCTGTCGCACATAAACCCCTTCCGGTCGGATACCTTTCCCGGCCAGATAATAAGGACGAGCCGTACCCCTATTGACGGTAAGAACCACAACGGACTTGCTGTCCTTGTTTTCAACGGCACACTCCGTAAACATGGTAATATCCGGGCGAATCGAGTCTCGGAGCATATTGGTGACGCGAAGCATGGTATCGTCCGTATTTTCAACGCCATTGACACTTCCGTTATCGTTTATGCCAATATAGATCTTGCCTCCCTCTGTGTTTGCAAAGGCGATTACTGCGTATTTGATATTATCCGCATACTCACGCTTAAATTCCGTGGTCTTGTTCTCAATCATAAAGCAACCTCCGTTCTAACAATCCTTCCTGATAATTATTATAACGATTATTAGAAAGAAGTCAAGAGCAAAACGCCTATGCTTTTCAACAAACGTGTTAAAGCGCCAATGATAGGAAACACCAAGCCTGAGCATAGGAGTGGTGCTGGATGGCAGTTAAGGGAAGGGTGAAGATTTCGCGCGTTCACGTTATCTTTATAGGGAGAACATGCGGCATCCTCCTATTTCCGATGCTGCCAACCCGTTGTACCGTAGCAATCGAATCGCCCGCACGGCATGATAAACATAAAATATAGGCCGTTAGCACCAACCGATGTGAAAATACAGAGTATTTGCAACAAAAGTAGAACTTAACTCTTTCTTGCCTTTAATAGAATTGCTTTTTTAAGCCCTTCAGCTTTTTCTTCGCTGACGTCACCGATGAGGAAAACATCAAGTGTATTTGAGGTGTAATCAACCATCTTATTAATTAGGGATTTATTGTCGGAAGCGAGAAACGAAATCCTACCCTCTTTGTCGATAATACGAATCGCGCCTCTTATATCATCAAGAAATTTATCCAAAGAACAATCCTCTGCTCTTAGGTGAGAAGGAATTGATTCTAGATTTACTTTTGCTTCGACAAAACCGATATATGATGGGTCGATTTCTGCTTCTGTGGCCAATTCTTTACGCATATTTTGAATCAACCATTTTGCCAACAAGTAGACAGAGTCGTTGACTGGGTTTGCTGCAGGATTCGCCGCTACCTTTGGGATGATATCTGTCATAGTCAGTACATGCATTGGCTTTTTTCTTTGACTTAAACACTCCCATAAAGCAACAATATATGAATCAGTAGATCCTTCGCAATAACTCCGTATGGTTTCCCACATATAGTCATCAGTATATTGATAGAAAGCATCCGTCCCAATTAACTTAGTAATATCATCGTAGGTCTTATAGGGAATTGTGGTTGAAGTTAAAACTTTATACTCCAGCGCCTTTGCTACTGCCTCAAACGCAGAAGATGTTTTGTGTTGTACAACCTGAGTATAGTGAAAATACCTTGCCATTAGGAAATGTTCGATAGCATGTTGCCCACGAATATCAAAAACAACAAGATCTATTGTCTCTTCTGCTCCGTTATCTCTGCGAAGGGTACATCTTTCAATTCTCAATTGTCGAAGAATGTACTCTAACTCAACATTACCAAAAGAAACACCAGCCTGTCTGGAATCTCTGAGCAAATAGTCGAGTCTGTCAGCATCTAAACTTGAATGTAACAACTGCGCATATACAGGCTTAGCCTGAGTATCGCCAATAATTATTTGACCGATTTCTTCTGGAGACACGCCTACGCCTTGCAAGATATCAGCTATTTCCGGATCTTTTCTAACCACCTCGGCACCCATCTGCTCATGATTTTTTGCTTTTCTTTTCATAAAATTCGCAATATCACAAAGAAGATGCATGTCATCATCAGCGGGAATTTCAAGTCCATTAACAATTTCATCTGTTGTTTTTACATTATCGATATAACTATAAACGCATTCACTCAAATGCGAAAAAGGAAAATGACCAACATCATGTAACAGTGCTGCGATACGAACTTTTCGCGCATCCTCAATGGAAAAACATACATCAGTGTCTTTTCTCTCACTATATTGTCTATAGAGATGTTCGCACATCTTGCCCATAATACAAAGGACGCCCAAGGAATGCACAAATCTCGAATGTTCTCCGCTCGGAAAAACATATGAGGCGAACCCCATTTGCCGAATTCGCCTCAACCTCTGCATGGCCCTAGTATCCAGAAGTTGCACTTCCGTTTTTGAAAGATTAATACACCCGTATATCGGATCGTTTATTATCTTGTAATTAAATTCCTCTGCGTACAAATCCGACATGCTAGTTACCCCTTATGCAGTTACTTTAAAACCAACATAGGTGGAATAACCCGCCTTGATTTGTTCCTCTGTAAATTGAGGCTTTGTCGCACGTATTATATCTACCGCCCTTTGCTCGGTTTCATACCCATGCTTATACCAGTATGCAATAGATGCAATCAACTCATACCATTGCACAACGCTAATCTTCAAATCCTGTTCATCTATACTACGCTCCAAGGAATTAACTTTTGCAATCATTGAAGCAAAGGGTTCTTTAAGTGAATGATTCTCGATTGCAGTACTCCCCTCTGGAATAATTTGATAAGCTACTGCAGTAAGATCAGGGGAATAAGGGCCATAAATATACCAACTATATCCATAACCCAACGGCAAGCCTATATCTTGTGCTAAATATACTTTCTTCTGTAGAAGGATCCTATCATTGATTGTTTCCAATGTATAGCAATTCAAATCTCTAATAACAATAGCTGTTGCTATATGTGAATTGTTCATAACCGTACCTCCTCATAATTATTATACACTTAATCTATAAAAATTGCAATAGGCTCTATTCCCAAAATCGTAAATATTATGTTAAATCGTCAATGATTGGTAACACCAAGCCCGGGCAGGGGTGAGAAACCGGATGGCTGTCAGGGGAAGGGTAAGGATTTCTCGCGTTCACGTTATCTTTTCGGGGGAACCTGCGGCATCCTCATGTTTTCTAAAAAAACCGCACGGCATGACAAACATAAAAGAACCCGAACGCTACTGCGTTCGGGTCTTGGCTGCCGAACCTGGATTCGAACCAGGAATGAACGAGTCAGAGTCGTTAGTGTTACCGTTACACCATTCGGCAATATATCCATCCCATTGTGCCGTCCGCTCCGCTTATAATACCCGCCTAAGAATAAGCAGGTGCGGGTGCTCTGCTGGCGCTTTCGGTACCCCAAGGCATTGCCGGAGGCAAGAGGCGGGGGCGCCTTTCACGGTTCGACTAAAGCCCCTGAATGTGAGATGAGGGTTTATAATCGGAACGTGACGTACACCGCAGGATGAACTGTGGTGGGATTAGTTGGGATCGAACCAACGACCTCTACGATGTCAACGTAGCGCTCTGACCAGCTGAGCTATAACCCCGTCACTCGAGTAATGCTATTATACACGAATCTAAGAATTTTGCAACCCCTTTTTTTAATTTATTTTTAAATCCAGCTGTGGTATAATTATGTTTGAGCGAAGTTTGCTCAAAAAGTCCCGCATTAGCGGCAATTTCTTCGTGGGAGGCAGGGTGATCCATATGGCATTTTTTTCCGACGGTGAGGATCGGCGCAAGCTGCTGATCTTATATATCCTCAAGCGCAGCGGCATCCCGCTTTCGCGCGAGCAGCTCGTGCTTGTTTTGGCGGAAAACGGGGTCGAGAATTATTTTGACATATCCGGCCGGATGCTCGAGCTTGAGGAAAACGGCTATATAGCCTCGGTTCCCGCGTTCAAGTTGCAGCTCACGGTGCTGACGGCACGCGGCGAGGAGGTCGTTTCGCTTTTCGATAAAAACCTGCCCCGCTCGGTGCGTGAATCAATGGATGCCTGCATTGATGCGCATCTTGGCGAGTTTCACCGCGAAAACACTTCCCGCGTCATAACGACGCCCTTGCCCGACGGCGGCTTTGACGCTACCTTTGCGCTCGTGGAGGGTGGGGACGCGATATTCGAGATCCGCGTCAAGCTGCCCAGCGCGAAATATGCTCAGCTCGCTGAGCGCAACTGGGACAGCCTCGGAGAGGAGCTGTACCTTTCCACGCTGATGAAGCTCACAAGGGAGCAGAATCAGTCGTAATTTCCGCTACATAATATAAGGTTTGCTTTTTTTAGCGTGTGCCTTATAATTATAGGGCTGACTAAATACCCGGAGGTGTCTATGAAAAGGATAACCCGCATAATAATTCTGCTTGCGCTTGCGGCAATTTGCTCATGCTTCATTCTCGGATGCAAGAAAGAAGAATCCGAATCGCCCGATAAAAAGGAGTTGGAGAATATCCTTGCGAATCCGCAGAACTATCCCCAGCTCACCACGGAAGAATTCCTCCAGTTTATCGACGGAAAAACCGATCTTACCGCCGATGACCTTCCCATGGATAAGGCTTGCTACAAGGCCGATCGGTTCAACTTGACCCGATACATCATCGACGGAAAATTTCTTTTTTCCTGCTATATTCACGAATCCGTCGCTGCGAGGAGCATGTACACCCTCGATTATTTCGAGAATGGCAAGATCGTCGAGACCGTAAGTTCCATACCAAATTTCGCGGACTTTATCGCAAAGCATGGGGAGTAGGGTGCGGTCTTTCTCACGGCTCCGGTTTTTCGTAATGCCGGAATTTGAACCAATTCCGCAGAAGCGTGAGTATGCAGACGTGCGGAACAGGAACAGAGATGGGGGCATTTACCATGAATACGTTTAGAGATTTCACTCCGGCAGAACGCCGGAACTATATAGCATTGTCAACGGGAGTTACACATTGTTTAGGATACCACACCATCAACCCACGCTTACAAACTCATTTCTTATAATCTTTTAGATTATAGCGATTGACAGGCGGATGCCTTTCGAGCATTTTTGACGCGGCATGCGGGACAATCCGCCCTTTAAAACCGTGTTGGGTTCGACTCTCCTCGCCTTATGCCAAATAAACGGCAGGCAAAAGCTACACAGACAGCCGCCTACGCTATTCCGCGTAGGAATCTTACTTCATGTAAAGGCCATTCATTTCTTACTTGTATCACCGCAGATATTTTCACAGAAAAAACCCTTCACCGTCACAATGGAGAAAACTCGCTGAGGTCTTATATGAATACAGCAACGCTTAACTTCGCTTTAGAACACGCCCATTGTTATTAAGCGCTCCTTGTGCTATAACATAAATACGACTTAAAGGAGGGCGCGTAATGAGCTATTCAATAGTGGGCGAACAGATATTAAAATTCAGAAAAGAATAGGGACTCACGCAGAGGGAGCTTGGCGAGGCAATCGGAGTCAGTAGCTCCGCTGTTTCTCAGTGGGAGAGCGGCGGCACGCCGGACATCTCGCTATTGCCGACGCTGTCCGACATTTTGGGCGTGACGGTCGACGCGCTTTTCGGCAGGCTCGAGGCGCGGCGGGAGGACATCGAGGAAACCGTCAGGAAATATATAGCCTCTCTGCCGGAGGAGAAGCGGCTCGGGCGGCTTATTCCCCTCATGCGTAGGGCAGCGCTTTCAGGGTGTATTGATGCAGTCACGGATGTTGTGGACGTTGATAGCCGCGACAGCGAGATGACCTGTATCGCTAAAGACGGGTTCGTCACGGCCATTTCATCTAAGGGACAGTCGTTTTTATCCGCAGCATGTTGTGAAGAGGGCGTTTTCACCGACCTTTTGTCATGCAGTGAGAATGTGACCCGCCTGTTTTCTGTGCTGTCGACCTCGAGTGCGCTGACGATGCTTTCAAAGCTCTACAGTGAAGCACCGAGACACCGCACTGTCGGAGTTTTAGCAAATCTTGCCGGAATAGCGCAGAGCGAAGCGGAGGAAATTCTTCGAAAATTCACCGAGCTTAAACTTACAGAGGAGCTGGAGCTTGAAACAGAAAACGGCAGCGCAAAGGTTTACGCCGTAAACCTGAACGGAGCGACTGTACCGCTTCTGGTTTCGGCGCGGCTTGCAACGTGGCAGTCATCAACGATCAAGATAATATCTGACAAAAGAGAATATAGCAAAGAAGGGAATTAAATTGTTCAGATATTTCAAATCTCATCTTTTGCTTTTTATTACCGCCATGTTGATCAGTATTCTGACACGACTACTTTTGCCTGCGACTGCAATCGTGGAAAAACAAATGATTGATTTCATCACTGTAGGCAACTTTACTGAGTTTCAGAAGTTTCTTCTTATGGCATGCGGTGTGGTTATTGCATCTGCACTGCTTTACTTTATCGATGCACTTGCACAAAAAAAATTTCAAGTGCGTTATGAAGAAGCACTTCGCAATGACCTTTTTGATGGCGTGATGCGTCAAAGCATCGTCCGATTCAACGAGAAAGACACTTCTGCGCAAATGAGCTACATAAAGAGCCATGCATCGACGATAGCCAACAATCTTGCGGACCCGATTTTTATACTTATCGGCTATGGACTGATGGGTATTGTAGTTCTATTTATTATGCTGCACTACAGTCCTCTGATTGCATTTATATCCATTGCCTGTGCGATTTTCTCAACGATCCCTCCGCTTTTTTTCAATCGCAAACTGGGTGATAATCTGATGGAAAAGCTGAAAAAAGATGCTGAGATGACCTTTCAGTTGAAGGAATCGCTGAATGGGCATGAAACGGTCACAGCCTTTGGAACGACCCGCTGTGTTCGGGAACGATTCTTTCAGTCCAGCCGGGATATGGCAAATACGGAGTACAAGACGCAGGTATCCATTTCCCTGATGCAGAATGTTGCACAAGTCGCGCAAAAAATCACATGGTTTCTTGCCTTCCTTTTTGCAGGAGGCATGGCGGCACGAGGTGAAATAACACTCGGAACAATGATCATGTTCATCACACTTTTTGCCGAGTTCAATTCCTGTGTTACGCTGTTTGCTCAAACGGTTCCTATTTTGCTTAGCACCCGACCTGATATCAGGGAAGTGTTGAAAATTATTGACAACAAAGATGCTGCATTAACCGGTGAGAAAATACCATCATTTGAAACAATGATAAGGGTCAGAGACCTCTCATTCCGTTATTCTGATGAAATTCCGGTAATTGAGGACTTAAATCTTGCGATTCACAAGAATGAGAAGATTGCTCTGATTGGAGCCAGCGGCAGTGGGAAAAGCACTCTTGTCAAATTGCTTAGTGGATACTATGCCACGTACACGGGTGAAATTTATTATGACAATGTAGAGCTACACGAAATCAATTCACAAACACTTCAAAATTTTGTGACTGTTATCCACCAAAACATGTTCATCTTTAACGACTCCATTCGCTTTAACATTTGTATGGGGGAATCCTTTTCCGATAAAGAGTTACACAATGCATTACTCCTCAGCGGTGTAGATCGATTTCTTACGGATGTTCCCGGCGGCTTGGATGGAGCATGTGGTGAAAACGGTTCGCTCCTGTCCGGCGGACAAAGGCAGCGTATTGCTTTAGCTCGTGCGCTCATCCGCGGCATCCATTTTCTCATAATGGATGAAGGTGTTTCAGCCATTGATGTTGAGACAGCCAATGAGATTGAGCAAGAATTGTTGAATAGTAAAGATTTAACTCTTCTTACAATCACCCACCGTATTAAGGATGGACTTATCGGACGGTACGATCGTGTGCTTTTGATGGAGGAAGGGAAACTAATAGAAAGGGGGCAATTGTGATACAATGATTGAGAACCACCTGAAACTGGCACCGCAGTGCAGGAGTAATGGAGGCATGGCGTCATCCATCCTCCTACATGGCATTCCCATCATTTAAAAGGTCGCAGCAAAATCATGCCATCAGGGTTGGCAAAGAACGCCGATAATCGATATATAATTCCTGTCGCTCTTTTCACTACACAAGATATGGTGGTTTTCGTTCCGAACGCAATACAAGTTTGAGAAATTTGTCCTTTTCAAGCCTTGCGAACGGCGGCTTAATTTGGTATCATAAATATCCCTGCTGTGCAAAAACCACTTCGCGGGGAAATAAATCTTGACGGATCGATGCAAATCGGGAGGTTTCGCTTTGTTATCTGCAACTGTTATATGGACGAAAGCTTTGGCCGCTTTAAAAAGCGAAATGACCGACGCAAGCTATAACACCTGGGTAAGGGAGCTTGTTCCCATCGCGGTCGAGGATGAAAAGACGCTCGTCCTCCAGACCGAGGGCGATTTGTTTTGTAGCACGTTGGACAGATTCTATAAAACCACCGTCGAAAAGAGCATCCGCGAGGCGACCGGATATGAATTGAGCGTTAGATTCGTAACGCCCGAAACGGAGATAGAGGAGATGTACACCAACACCATCTCTCCCTCCGATATAGTAAAGCCCAAAACCGTCTCCTGCGACTGCCCGTCCCTGATTCCAAAATATACCTTCGATACCTTCGTTACGGGCGAATCGAACCGTTTTTCATATGCGGCGGCGCTCGCAGTTGCAGAAAACCCATCCAAGGCATACAACCCACTGTATATCTATGGCGGAGTGGGGCTTGGCAAGACGCACCTTATGCACGCCATAGGGCATTATATCCACGGCGAACACCCGGAATACAAGATCCTGTACATCACGAGTGAGAATTTTACCAACGATGTCGTGCAGTCGATTGCCAAAAAGGAGCGCACGGTGCTGCGCGAAAAGTATCGCACGCTTGACGTGCTGCTCATAGACGATATTCAGTTCATCGCGGGCAAGGAAGCCACGGAGATGGAATTTTTCAATGTTTTCAACCATCTTCGCGATGCGGACAAGCAGATAATCATCACCTCCGATAAGCCGCCCAAGGATATTCCCATCCTCGAGGAGCGCTTAAAGACCCGCTTCGGCTGGGGACTGATCACCGATATTCAGCCGCCCGATTTTGAGACGCGCGCCGCGATCCTGCGCAGAAAGGCGACGCAGGACAATATCGATGTCAGCAACGAGGTGCTTGCCGTCATCGCCGAGCGCGTGTATTCCAATATCCGCGACCTTGAGGGCTGCCTGAATAAGGTCGTAGCCTACGCGAAGTTCATAAAAAAGCCAATCACCGCTTCGCTCGTTGAAAATGTGCTGAAGGACTATGTTTCCGACAGCGACGCTCCCCGCCCTGCCACGATGGACAGGGTGAGGCAGGTCGCCTGCGATTATTTCAACGTCACCCAGAGCGAGATGGAATCCAACCGCCGCGAACGGCGCGTGGCCTTCCCCCGGCAGATCGCGATGTACCTCTCCCGCACGATAGTCAACGCCTCCTTCCCGGAGATAGGCAGCTTTTACGGCGGCAGGCATTATTCCACCGTCATGTACGCCTGCGATCAGATCGAAAAGCAAATAGAGACGGACATAGAGCTTAAAAATACCGTCGATGACCTTACCGAAAAGATCAAGAACGGTTGATGTAATTAAAAAATGAAAGCGGATGCAGTTTGCTGCTTCCGCTTTTGTTTTTACTCCGTTTCCGCTCAATTTCAGCTAATGTTTCGATCCATTCCCGCGATTCGGGTTCCATCCACGGCGTTAA
>JAFLSU010000033.1 GCA_022510765.1 Christensenellaceae bacterium | reverse complement strand
CGTCGTCAACCTTGCACATACGGTCGAGAATCCCTGCATTGAAAAGCATAGCTTCGGTCAAAGTGGTTTTACCTTCTCCGCCATGGCCGAAAATGCCGATGTTGCGGATGCTGTCAGCTTGATAATTTTTCATATTTTTGTTATTCCCCTCTCGTGGTAATATTGGTACTAAATCATTTTAATGCGGATATGCTTTTTGTTTGCAAAAACATGCCCGTGAGAACAAGAACAAGCCAGTGCAGGCAAAAGCATATACACACCAATCCTAATTATAGCATGAAATTTCAATATTGTAAATAAGTCCGTTTTGCATTAGGCATCGCAATTTAATATATTTAACGGAAATTTTGCGAAAGAATCGAGAAAGGACGCATTGATCTGCAAATGCATTAAAAATCTGCCGCGTGAAGACGATTCCTTCGCGCGGCAGAAAAGAACGGATATATTATTGTTTCATATCTTCAATGCGGGCAACGATCTTTTCGAGCATGTCCTTTGCATTTTCAAGCTTGCTCTTTTCCTCGGCAATGACCTTTTCGGGAGCCTTTGCAATGAAGCCTGCATTATTGAGCTTTCCGTTTGCGCGGGCGACCTCGCCTTCCCAACGTTTGCGCTCCTTTTCAAGGCGTTCAAGCTCCTTCGCAATATCGATAAGCTCATTCATGGGCATGAACGCTTCGCCGATTTTGGACACAACGGAGACAGCGTTCCTGTCGATGCCCTCCTTATCCAATTTAACATCCACCGTGCTTGCGCCCGCAAGCTTGTTGAGGTAGGGTGCGGCCTCAAGACATATGTCCTTGTTATCGGGAGTGGTCACGACGGTGACATGAGCGCGCTTGGAGGGGGGAACATTCATCTCGGCGCGGACGTTGCGGATGGATCTGATCATATCCATCAGCCCATCCATGGCATCCGATTCCTGAGCGTAATTCAGACTTTCATCGAAAGTTGGCCATGCGGAGCGCATAATGGTCTCATCGGAGCCGGGCAGCCTTGTATAAATATCCTCCGTGATAAACGGCATGAAGGGATGCAGAAGCTTCATGGAGTCGGAGAGTACGTGGATAAGGATAGCGCGGACATTCGCTTTCTGCGCTTCGTCATCGCCATACAGACGCGGCTTTGCCATCTCGATATACCAGTCGCAGAACTCGGTCCATATGAAACTATAAATCTTATCCACAGCAAGATTGAGGTCGAATGCGTCAATATTTGCGGTCGTGTCCCGTATCACCTCATTGAGGCGGTGCAGTATCCACTTATCCGCAATATCAAGCATTGTCATATCTATTTTGCCGACAGGAGCATCTCCGAGATTCATCATCACGAATCTTGAGGCGTTATAGACCTTGTTGCAGAAATTGCGTGCAGCCTCGACCTTTTTGGGCTGGAAACGCATATCCGTGCCGGCAGCGGTACCCGATGTAAGGCTGAACCTAAGGGAGTCCGCGCCGTATTCGCGTATGATCTCAAGCGGGTCGATGCCGTTGCCAAGGGATTTGCTCATCTTTCTGCCAAGCTCATCGCGCACCATGCCGTGAATATATACAGTATCAAACGGTATGTCGTTCATGGCGTACAGACCGAACATTATCATTCTGGCGATCCAGAAGAATATGAGGTCGTAGCCCGTTGAAAGGGTAGCGGTGGGGTAGTAATACTTGAGTTCCTCGGTCTTTTCGGGCCAGCCAAGCGTGGAGAACGGCCACATGCCCGAGGAGAACCAGGTGTCGAGAACATCCTCATCCTGATGCAGACTTCCTCCGCATTTCGGGCAGCATGAAGGCGCCGTTTCCTCAACTACAGTTTCGCCGCATTCGTCACAATAGTACGCGGGGATGCGATGTCCCCACCAAAGCTGACGGGAGATGCACCAATCCCTTATATTGTACATCCAGTTGTAATACGTCTGGGAGTATCTTTCGGGGATGAATTTGATCCTGCCCTCCTCAACGGCCTTGATCGCAGGCTCGGCGAGGGACTTGATCGCAACGAACCATTGCTTGGATACCATAGGCTCGATGGTGGTGTGGCAGCGATAGCAGGTGCCGACATTGTGGGTATACGGTTCAACTTTCACAAGCGCACCGCATTCCTTCAAATCCTCAACGAAAACCTTGCGGCATTCCGTGGTGGTAAGACCGCAGTATTTTCCTCCAAGCTCGTTTATATGCCCGTCCTCAGTAAAGACGCACATGTGGGTAAGCCCGGTGCGAAGACCGACTTCAAAATCGTTCGGGTCATGGCTTGGGGTTATTTTAACGGCACCGGTCCCGAAATCCATTTCAACATACTCATCGGCAACGATGGGGATCTCCCTTCCGACGATGGGAACGATGACGGTTTTACCTATAATATCGGCATAACGCGGATCGTTGGGGTTTACGGCTATGCCGGTATCGCCGAGAATGGTCTCGGGGCGGGTCGTCGCGCAGGTTATGGAATAGCTTCCATCGGGTGCGTCATAGCGCACATGCCAAAGGGAACTGGGCTGCTCCTCAAACTCGACCTCGGCGTTGGAAATCGCAGTTTTGCATGTGGGACACCAATTCACGATTCGGTCGCCGCGATAGATGAGGCCTTTTTTATACAAATCAACAAAGACTTTTATTACAGCCTTGCTGCATCCCTCATCCATCGTGAAGCGTTCGCGCTCCCAGTCGCAGGACGAACCAAGCTTACGAAGCTGGCTTACGATTCGTCCGCCGTACTCCTTTTTCCATGCCCATGCGTGTTCCATGAAGCCGTCGCGTCCGACATCCTGCTTGGTAAGCCCTTCCTTAGCCAGTTTTTCTACTACCTTTACCTCCGTTGCGATGGAAGCATGGTCGGTTCCCGGAACCCAGAGCGTCTCGTAGCCGCTCATACGCTTATAGCGGATAAGGATATCCTGCATCGTTTCGTCGAGCGCATGTCCCATGTGGAGCTGTCCCGTAACGTTGGGCGGCGGGATTACGATGCAATATGGGGGCTTTTCGGGATTGGGTTCGGAGTGAAAAAATCCACTTTCCTCCCATTTTTTGTACAACCTATCCTCAACGACGGATGGGTCGTAGGTCTTGGGCATTTCCTCAATGCCCGGTTTGCAGTGTTCGCACATTTTTAAGTACCTCCAAAAATAAATCGCACCTCTCATCTTCAAAGGACGAGAGGTGCGCTCGCGGTACCACCTTTGTTGAACGATTCGATTTTGCACGCAGCGGAATCAGCCAACATGCTTGAAAAGAATCATTCCTCTTAATTCGCCGTAACGAGGCGTAACGTCCGGGTTGCTACCCCCGGATGCTCGGAAGCGACCTTCGATTGCATCGTATGCCGATAACCCTTTCAGCCACGGGGAAATCTCTCTGATGCCGGATGCAATTTACTCCTCTTCGTCATCGCATTATTTAACTGTATGTATTTTATTCAAATGAATCGGAAAAGTCAAGTCATTCCGCCAAGCAAATTGGGGCAAAAGGAACACGCCTGTTCAATGAGGAAGGCGCACAGCCATGGAGCATGACAGGTAGCATTAGTGAAGCTAACACTTCAAACCGCATGAAGAACAGAAGGACTGCCCTTCCGAAAGCTCCGCTCCGCAACCGTTGCAAATTGGCTTTTTGGGCGGTTCGGGCGCTTTTGCGCCGCAGTTACCGCAGAACTTCTGATCCTTTGTTAGGGATGCTCCGCATTGAGTGCATTTTATGTCATCCTGCATGTCGAGGGTTGGATCAGCGTCAGCAGGTTCGGTCTGCTTATTCCGAACCCTGTTGATGAGTTCATCGTTGAGCGCATCGATCGCTTCATACGATGCTTTGATCTGTTCGCAGATGGCAACGATGTCCTTATCCGTCACCTCTCCCATGCAGTACTTGCTCCACACGAGGATGCCTGCTTGCTCCTTCAAATCTACGATGCGGCGCTTTTCCTCCGCGATCTTGACGTTTATCTTTGCGGAATCGGCTATCTCTCTCGCCTTATCGGTCACTTTATCGAAAAATGCCATGGTTACGACCATAACTTTTGCGTAAGCAAAAGTTTCCTTTCAGTGGGGATTGTGGTTGGTTTTGCGCGGCAAAATCATTGGCATAGCATGAAACGTATTGTTTATGAAAGCCGCAAACCAAATCTGAAAACAATTTTTCAGATTTATCTCTATCGGTAAATTATATCCGCACCAATGGATTAAAATACCCCAAGCTTATCGCAAACTTTGTCGATAAGGTCGCCCAAAAAGGGAACCTTGAAACGATACCCGTTATATGCCTGAACACAGCTTATCACAGCAAGAGCGACTACGATAACGCGCACGATCCAGTCGATCAGGACAAAGAAGAAGATCAGGGATGGGATATAGATAATGAAAGCGCCTAAAAACAGCCAGGAAATAAGTATTGTACGGAAGATGAACGTTGAAATAAGCGCTATGATGGAGAAAAACGCAGTTTGAACCGCACACCTACGGACAAATGAGTTGGAATCGAGGAAAAACAGCACAACAGCAAGTGCGAGTACCATAAGCGAGATCCAGCCTGAGAAGCCGTTCATAAACCCAAAGACGGCGCAGCAAAGGAACAGGATCATCGCGACTAAATTAGCGTCAAGCGTGGAAATGAGTCTGGATTTACCGTTGTTCATAAAACACCTCCAAAGAATTCTTATTTCGGCGTACGATGCGGTTCTGCACCGTATAATAATATTATATGATAATTTTCGACACGTTTCAACAATCAAATGTGGATTTTATATGAACAAAATATTAAGCTTATCTTAACGATGCGACCCTCAGGCCCTTGGGAAGGTGGTTTTTAAGAGTTCCATCGACGGCCTTTCCAAATCCTACGGTGAAGCCGTCTGCGTATACGGGCAAATACCCCTTAAGCGATTTGTCAACGCTAATGACGTTACCGGATAAAAACGTCCGCATTTCCGCGCAGTCTGATGAAAGGTAAACGCCGTTTCGTGCAGTGAAACCTTTAGAGCACATGAATATGGAATGGGACGGTTTGAGTCGCCCCTTGCAGATTGAGCCTATCTCGGTACCAAAGGAGATTATACGAAGCTTTTTTACAGCGGAACCGATCTCGAACGGAACATACAGAACACGTCCGTCGTCCGTAAGGTGGGTTCGCGGCAAAAGCTCATGCTCGTTTGGAGTCCTCATAAAGGTATCTTCGAGAAAGCTGTGAACGATGGAAAATGATTTCTTATCAATGGAACATGCGAATGGGACGGGGGAGCCGGAACCGCCATGTTTTCTTGGAGCTTCAGCAGCGCTTCTCCGTGCATGGTTTGAACCGCTTTCATCATCAATTCGCACGAGCCTTGCGACAAAATGTCCTTCACCGTATGAGGTATGAGGGTACAGCCTGTCCATGCATTCAAGCTCAAATTCTTGATGCTCATTCAAAAACGACTCGATAACGCCTTCATTTTCCTCATAAGAAAAGGTGCAGGTGGAATAGATGAGTTTTCCACCGACGATCACGCACTCCGCCGCGCTTTCAAGTATAGCACGCTGTCTGAGCGCACATGTACGGACGTGCTCGGGGGACCATTCGGCAATGGCGGTT
Organism: Christensenellaceae bacterium; assembly: GCA_022510765.1. Lineage (GTDB taxonomy): Bacteria > Bacillota > Clostridia > Christensenellales > CAG-138 > PeH17. The sequence goes on along the minus strand of JAFLSU010000033.1, from coordinate 9,494 downwards.
TCGTCCTTTCGGAACATGCCTTCGCCCGAGCATGGAGCATCAACGAGGACCCTATCGAAGTACTGCGGGAACGCGGAGGAAATCACATCGGGGCGAGCACAGGTCACGACCGAGTTCATTACGCCGAGCCGCTCGAGATTCTGCGCGAGCAGCTTTGCTCGCGACGGTACTATCTCATTGGAAACAATTACACCCGAACCACTCATCCGAGCTGCCACGCCGCCGCTCTTTCCTCCAGGTGCAGCGCACATGTCGAGCACGCGCATACTGGGGCGGATGTCCGCCCTATCTATCACGCTCATGGCGGAAGGCTCCTGCATATAGAAAAGCCCGGCGATATGATACGGGTGAGTGCCGATATGCTCGGCTTCTCTTAAGAGTATCAGTCCCTCATCCAAAGTATCGGCCTGTTTAGTTTCCCAGGGACAGAGCTTAAGAAAATCGTCCTTTGAAATCTTGAGCGTATTCACACGAAGCCCACGCACGGGAGGCAGACTATAACAGTTTATGAAGCTGTCATAGTCCGTCCCGAGCATGGTTTTCATTCTTGATTCAAATTCAACAGGAAGCTTGATCATATCGATCCTGAAAGAACTTACTAATTCAGTCTTATGTATTCGACCCTACTTGTCAATCCCACCGCCAGTGGGGTTGACAAGCAGTGAATTAGTACTGTTTTCGGTAAACTGAGTGGTATAAAGGTCGTAATAATACCCTTTAAGCTTTAGCAGTTCCCTGTGAGTACCCGATTCCGTTATCTTTCCGTTGCGTATAACAAGGATACGGTCTGCGGAACGTATTGTGGAAAGCCTGTGCGCAACTATGAAACTCGTGCGGTTTTCAAGTACGGTCTTGATCGCGCTTTGGATCAGCACCTCGGTTTCCGTGTCAATGGAGCTGGTGGCTTCATCAAGCACGAATATCTTCGGGTTCGCGAGGATGACCCTGGCGAACGAGATGAGCTGCTTCTGACCCGTGGAAAGCCTTGCGCCGCCTTCACCTACCTCGGTATCGTAGCCCTTTTCGAGCTGCTCAATGAACGAGTCCGCATGAACAAGCCTTGCAGCTTCACGCACCTCCGCATCGGTCGCGTCCTTGCGGCCGTAGCGTATATTATCCTTGATGCTTCCGGAGAACAGATGCGGCGTTTGAAGAACGTATCCAAGGCGTTCCTGAAGCCAAAGCTGGCTGCGTTCGCGGTAGTCCGTGCCGTCGATGAGTATCTGTCCCTCGGTCGGCTCATAGAATCTGCAAACGAGGTTGACTATCGTGCTCTTGCCTGCGCCGGTTTCGCCGACGAGAGCTATAGTCTCACCCTTGTGCACATGCAGGTTAAAATGTTCAAGCACCCTTTCGCCGCCCTTATATGCAAAGGTAATGTCACGGAATTCAACATCGCCGTGCAGCTCCTCCCAGTTTTCACGTTTGGGATCAAAGCAATCGCCGTACTTTTTGACAATATCCTCGCCGTCGTTGATGTCGCAAGGGGTATCTATCAGGGAGATAACGCGCTCGGCGCTTGCCTGTGCGCTTTGAAGCTCAGCGAAGATGCCCGCAAGCTGCTGTACCGGTTCAAAGAGATTGGTGGTGTACGAGATGAACGAGGACAGCACGCCTATGGTCATGCTTGCGCCGAATACGGTCGGAGCGATAACGGTCGAGCCGCCCGCATACAGCGCAAGTGCGGTTCCGACGGAGCCGAGGGTCATAACAATAGGGGTGAACATCGCTGAAAGCACCGCCGCACGGATGGAGGCCTTGCGCATAACGCCGGATTCTGATTTAAACTCGGCAAAATTCTGCTCCTCGCGCACGAGCGTTTTTGTGGTGACGGCACCCATGATGCCCTCGTTGAACGCGCCCGTGATCCTCGAATTCTGCTTACGGACAATGCGGTGCTGCTTGAGAATGCGTTTTTGGAAGTACACGCACAGCACTGCAATCGGCGGGATAACGACAAGCACCAAGAGACCAAGTTTCCAGTTCATGGACAGCAGGAATACGACGCAGCCGATCACGAAGCCGCTTGCCCAAAGCATATCGGTCATGCTCCAGGCGATCATTTCACTCAATCTCGGAATATCACCGACCATGCGGGCCATAATGTAGCCGACGGCAGTTTTATCATAGTATGAGAAAGACAACTGCTGTAATTTTTTGAATGCGTCCTGACGTATATCGTAGGCAATAGACATTTCGAGCTTTCCCGAGCGTGAGATGAAGATCACGACTCCGATTCCCTGTAGGATAACTATGCCAACATAGGCAAGCGCAAAGGCGGGCAATTTGGACATATTCTCAACGCTTCCGTTAGCGATGATCTTATCGATCGCGTAACGGCTGAGCTGAGGATATATGAGGTCGATGAGCGCAACGAACAGCATCGCCGAAAACAGCAGTATAAGCATACGCTTGTGCTTGAATGCGTAGGCAACGAGGCGTTTCCAGATGTTGAAATCGACCTTTTTATTAAATTCTTCTTCCTTAAGTGCGGAAGTAACAAGTTCTTCAGCCATTATTCTACCTCCCGTTCATCTGATTTCAATTCATCTTCAAGCAGATTTTGAATATCCGCAATGCGCCTGTAGAGGCCGTCCTGCTTGAGCAGCTCATCGTGCGTACCAACCTGCACGAGCCTGCCGCCCTCGAGCACGAGGATCTTATCAGCGCGGCAGAGCGTGGTTATTCTGTGCGAGATGATGAAGGTGGTGCAGCTGTCCCGCCTTGCGTGGAGCGCATCACGGATAGCGGCATCGGTTTCGGTGTCAACGGCACTCATGGAGTCGTCAAGCACGATGATGGGCGCTTTCTGCATGAGCATCCTTGCGATTGCAACGCGCTGCTTCTGACCGCCCGACAGGGTAACGCCCTTTTCGCCCACGACCGTGTCATAACCGTTTTCAAAGCTCGAGATAACATCGTGCACCGATGCTATGCGGGTTGCTTCATAGACTTCTTCGGCGGGAGCGTCGGGGTTGACTATGCGCACGTTCTCCATGATGGTACGGGAATACAGGAACGGCTCCTGAAGCACTATGCCTATATTCCTTCTTAGATGGTGACGTTCAATATCGTTGATGTTTACTCCATCGATTAGTATCTCGCCCTCACGGCAGGTGTAAAGCCTTTGCAAAAGCTGTACGAGGCTGGACTTTCCGGAGCCGGTGGAACCGAGGATAGCGATGGTCTCACCGCGTTTTGCGGTAAAGCTGATGTCCTTTAGAACGTCCTGGCCGTCCTCATAACCAAAGCCAACACCTTTGAACTCGACATCACCTTTGATTTCGGGAGTCAAAGCGGATCCGGGTTCACTTTCAAGGGGTTCCTGAAGTATCTCGTCGATGCGCCCGAGGGATACGCTTGCTTTACCGAGGTCGGCAAGGATGCGCCCAAGCTGACGAACAGGCCAGACGAGCATGGAAGTGTAACTTGCAAACACGAGCATTTCACCAACGGATATCTGTCCCTTGAGGACGAAAGCGATGCTGAAGCATATGCTGATCGCTATCTGTATGTACCCGAGAGCGTCAGAGCAGCCCCAATAATATGAAAGCATCAGTAGCAGCTTTTCCGTCTTGGTACGATAATCCCGGTTTACCTCGGTGAAGTTCTCAAGCTCATTCTTTTGCTGACCGAAAGCGCGTACAACGCGCATGCCGGATACGTTTTCCTGTATCGTTGCGCTGAGCTTTCCTTCTGCTTCGTCCGAGTAAGTGAATTGCTTTTTAACAAGCTTAAAATAGACGAACGAGGCGATTGCGAGCAGAGGCATGACCATGACCGAGTATGCCGCAAGCTTCGCGTTCATCGTGAAGAGGATTATCGTGGCAGCAACTATCATCACGACCGTGCGCGCAATCTCAAGAAGCTGGTTCTGCACAAATCTGCGGATGGTATCGACATCCGACGTGCAGCGCTGGATAATATCACCGCTTGAAATATGCTTGTGGTAATCATAGGGGACATTCGCAAGGTGAGTGTACAGCCTGCTGCGCATATTGTAGGACAGCGTTTCCGCACCATACGCGACCTGGCTCCTGCGAAGGTAAACGGCGAATGCGTTTATAGCCGTCATCAGCACGAGCAGAATGCCCATTATGTACAGGTGACTTTCGAGGAAGGGTCGCCCCCCGAAATGCTCGATTATGCCCTCAAACCATGGTGCAATGACCATGCCACCGGAGTAGCCAACCTCGGCATATTCTATGAGTACATAGTCGATGGTGAAGCTCGTGACCAGCGGTATAGCATACGCCGACAGCACGGCAGCGACTATGCCGATGATGCCCAAAACGAAGTGTTTGATCGTTCCGCGGGACACATCGCGAACGAGCCTCCAGTTTATCGGTCGATGCTCGACCTGTTCACCGGTTATCTTAACCTTTTTCTTTCTTTTAGCTTGATTTTCTTTCTTTAAATTTTTCTTCATAACATCTTTCTTCATATTTTCTTTACAGCGTTCCTCCTTAGCGGATTCGGACCTTCGGTTCGCAAAAAAAACGAGCCGCAATTTGTGCTTGCGGCTCGTAAAATCTACGAAAATATCAGCAATGGCTGTACCGAAGGTCGCTTACACAAAAACATAACAAGTCCATATAGCTTGCCCATTCAAAAGCAATGCGCATATTCATATTCGCGACCTCCTTTCCGAAATTATAACTCCATTATACAGCGATCGTGTACCAAAAGCAACCATAATTGAGTAAAAACGAATATATATTGTTTTGTGTCAGGGCATGAGCTTGACATATTCGGAATGCTGAATATAATACCAATTATCGGTAATAATCTTTATTGTGCCGAATTGATCCTCACTTCGGAGGATGGTTTTGCTAACAATTTTATTTACATAGGAGGTAGTTTTATGAAGCTCAGACCTTTGGCTGATCGAGTAGTCATTAAGAGCCTTGAAGCGGAGGAGACCACCAAGAGCGGTCTTATCCTTACCGGAAGCGCGAAAGAAAAGCCCCAGATGGCGGAGGTCATCGCAGTAGGCCCCGGCGGTCTCATTGATGGCAAGGAGGTTACCATGTACGTCAATGTTGGCGACAAGGTGATTTATTCCAAGTATGCGGGGAATGAAGTTAAGGTAAGTGGCGAGGAATACATCATAGTTCGTCAGAACGATATTCTTGCCGTTGTTGAATAATTTGGAGGTGTAAAACATGGCAAAGCAGATTAAGCATGGCGAGGACGCTCGCCGTTCACTTGAAGCGGGTCTCAACACGCTCGCAAATACCGTAAAGATAACCCTCGGCCCCAAGGGCTGCAACGTAGTTCTCGAAAAGAAATACGGTGCTCCGCTCATCACAAATGACGGCGTCACCATCGCTAAGGAGATCGAGCTTGAGGATCCGTTCGAGAACATGGGTGCTCAGCTTGTTAAAGAGGTTGCTTCAAAGACTAACGACGTTGCGGGTGACGGCACTACCACGGCAACGCTTCTTGCTCAGGCGATTGTACGCGAGGGTATGAAGAATGTAGCTGCGGGCGCGAATCCCATGGTACTCAGAAAGGGCATCGAAGCGGCCGTTGACGAGGCGGTTGCCGGTCTCAAAGAAATGAGCAAGCCCGTTTCGAGCAAGCAGGAGATCGCCCAGGTTGCGTCCATCTCCGCCTCCGACGAAAAGGTCGGCGAACTGATCTCTGATGCAATGGAGAAGGTCGGCAATGACGGTGTTATCACCATCGAAGAAGGCAAGACCATGAAGACCGAGCTCAACGTCGTTGAAGGTATGCAGTTCGACAGGGGATACGCATCAGCCTACATGGTTACGGATTCCGACAAGATGGAAGCAGTTCTCGATGATCCTTACATCCTTATCACCGAGAAGAAGATAAGCAACATTCAGGAGATCCTCCCGGTTCTCGAACCCATTGCGCAGCAGGGCAAGAAGCTGCTCATTATCGCAGAGGATGTTGAAGGCGATGCGCTTGCGACCCTCGTTGTAAACAAGCTCCGCGGTATTTTCACCTGCGTTGCGGTCAAGGCTCCAGGCTTTGGCGACAGGCGCAAGGAAATGCTGAAGGATATTGCAATCCTCACCGGCGGCGAAGTCATCTCCGAGGAACTCGGCATGGAGCTTAAGGAGACCACGCTCGCGCAGCTCGGTCGTGCAAGGCAGGTTCGTGTGGATAAGGAGAACACCACCATCGTTGAAGGTGCGGGCGCACCCGATGCGATCGCGGCAAGGGTAAAGAACATCCGTGCTCAGATCGAGGAAACCAACTCCGAATACGATAAGGAAAAGCTCCAGGAGCGTCTTGCGAAGATGGCGGGCGGCGTGGCCGTTATCGCTGTCGGTGCGGCAACCGAACCCGAGATGAAGGAAGTCAAGATGCGCATAGAGGACGCGCTCAACGCGACACGTGCGGCGGTTGAGGAGGGCATCGTTCCCGGCGGCGGAATTGCACTCGTAAATGTGATCGATAGAGTCAAGGCGCTTGAAAACGGTGCAGAGGGAGATTACAGGACGGGCATTTCCATCATCGTTCGTGCGCTTGAGGAACCCCTTCGTCAGATCGCGGCAAACGCAGGTCTTGAAGGCAGCGTAATTATCGCCAATGTTCGCGGTGCTGAAAAGCCGGGCTATGGCTATGATGCGGCAAAGAACGAATACTGCATGATGGTCGATAAGGGCATCATCGACCCGACCAAGGTTACGAGGAGTGCGCTTCAGAACGCGGCTTCCGTTGCGGCAATGGTTCTCACCACCGAAAGCATCGTTTGCGATATTCCCAAGCCCGAAGCACCTGAGGCACCGATGGGCGGCGGCGCAGGCATGTATTGATGAGTAAATAATTTTTTAACTTAATAGTATGAAACTGCACAAGCGGAGCCGATTATCGGTTCCGCTTGTTAATTTGACGTTTTTCTTAGGTTTCCATTGATATTTTTTCATATCAATTCAATCTGATTATTAATCCAACAAGTGCAGCGGCCAACGCTGGGATGGAAACTGCAGCTCCGTACTCCGCGAATTTGATGAAACTCAGCTTGACGCCGTGATCCTTAAGCATACCCATCCACATTATTCCGGCAAGCGCACCGATAGGAGTTAAGAATGCTCCGAGATTGGAGCCTATGATCGATGCAAATTGAGCGGCCACCTGCTGAGAACCGGAGATTCCGTTCGTTACGGAGGAAAACAGGACGCTCATAGGAATATTGTTAACTATGTTTGCGGTAACGAATGAGGAGATCCCGAACGCCGCAACGGCATTCTGCCCGGAGAGAATATCGGACAGTTTTTGAGATATGCCGCATTTTTCAATCGTGAGCACAATAATAAACATTGAAATAACAAACGGAACCACATCCCATGGCGCACGCTTAATAACTTCAAACAGTATACGCATTCCTCTGCGATGAACGATAAGATATATTGCTGCTGTTATAAGCAGGCTCATACAGAAAAAGAACGATATAAGCCACATTGGAAGATTTATGTACGATGCAACGCAGAGAAGTATGATGCAAAGAGTTAGGTGAATTAGTCCGATTTTGACTAGAGGCTTAACGGTAATTTGACATTCATCGATATTCACCTGCATTGGTGCTTTCAACTGCCTTTTAAAAAGCAGATAGAGCACAATAAAGGAAACGATTCCGGCAAGCAGCGTGGGCAGCAGCATGACAGAAAAATACTTTGCAAAAGTTATTCCCGCGTTGGCCGCAATGTAGATATTGGTCGGATTGCCGATGATAAGCGCCATGCTCCAGATGTTTGCGGCAATGAATTCACAAACCAGATACGGTATTGCGCTGATCCCTGCCGAACGCGCAAAGTAGCATATAAACGGTGTGAATGTAAGCACGATGATATCGTTTGAAGTGAATACGGTCAGCACCGATACCATAATATAAAGGTAAACAAACAATGCAATTTGGCTGGTGTGCGCTTTTAAAAGAACGGTTGACGCAAGGCGGCGAAAGAATCCAACGCTGTCGAGAAAAACGGAAATAATCGTCATCGATAGGAATAGAATAAGAATTTTAATCGGGTTGAATTCGCCGGATGATACTAACGAATTTATTACCATAAGGGGATCTATACATTCAAAAACTATTAAAACAATCGCACCAAAAAGAGGCGCAAGCCAATAAATGCTATACGCTCTGCCGTTAATATTGATATTGGGTTTAATCAAAACAAGCGCGATGAGCGAAATACAGCTTATCGCGGATATTATTATCACTTCGTTCATGCATGCCTCCTGTCAGCCGAGCGGTATTATAGCATCATGATTCGACAAATACAAATCTTTTTATATGTGTAACAGATGTTTGAAGCAATACATATTCTGTACCAAGCCGCATTGCTGTAAGCTGCGGCAGCAAATGAAAGGAAGACCATAACAATGAGGTATGATAACGATAATGTAAGGAGGAAGCTTTATGCCGAGGTATAACAATCCACGCAATTCGAACCGAGGGCGGTGGATGGACAACCAAGGTCAGCGCATGCAGAACGGGCAGATGCAGAACATGCAGGCTCAGAATGGGCAGATGCAGAATATGCAGGCTCAGAACGGGCAGATGCAGAATATGCGGGCTCAGGACGCGCAGATGCAGGACGTGCAGGTGCAGAATATGCAGATGCAGAATGCTCAGATGCGGCCTGTAAACAGCATCCCCGATTATAATCAGGTCGCGCAGAATGCATTTGCAACCGAAGCTCTCTGCGGCTGTCAGTCATCTTGTCCCGTGCCAACATGCCAGGTTTGTCAGTGCATTGGAGTAGGTCCTACGGGCCCGACCGGTGCGACAGGCCCGGCAGGCTCGATCGGGCCAACCGGTCCCACGGGTCCCACCGGTTCAACGGGTATAGGGATACCAGGCCCACAAGGTGCAACGGGTCCAACGGGACCCCAGGGCGTTAGGGGCGCTGACGGTGCGACAGGCCCGACGGGCCCGCAGGGCATCCAAGGTGCTGATGGCGCAACAGGCCCCACAGGTCCAACGGGACCAATAGGCATCGGAATTCCGGGTCCACAGGGAGCGACAGGCCCCACGGGCCCTCAGGGCATCCGAGGCATAGATGGTGCGACGGGTCCAACCGGTGCGACCGGCGCAACGGGTCCCATGGGACTCCCCGGCATTGTTGGTGCTGTGGGTGCCACCGGTGCAACCGGTCCTACGGGTCCGCAGGGTATCAGGGGCGCTGATGGCTTAACAGGCCCTGTCGGCGCAACAGGTGCAACGGGCGCGACAGGGCCAACCGGTCCGACAGGTCCCACAGGACCGCAAGGCATTCAAGGTGAGATCGGTGCCACGGGCGCAACAGGCGCCACAGGTGCAACAGGTCCCACAGGACCGCAAGGCATCCAAGGTGAGATCGGTGCCACGGGCGCAACAGGCGCAACTGGTGCAACGGGTCCCACAGGACCTCAAGGCATCCAAGGCGAGATCGGAGCCACGGGTGCCACGGGCGCAACGGGTCCCACAGGGCCCCAAGGCATCCAAGGTGAGATAGGAGCCACGGGTGCCACGG
>JAFLSU010000032.1 GCA_022510765.1 Christensenellaceae bacterium | reverse complement strand
AGCATGAAGAGCGTGGGCGAAGTCATGGCCATCGGCCGCACATTCGAAGAAGTTTTCCAGAAAGGTCTGCGCATGATAGGCCAAGGCATGCACGGCTTTGTAGGAAACAAAGAACTGACTATCGAAAACGTCGACGACGCCCTGCGCGGCCCCACCGACAAGCGCATTTTTGTCATCGAAAAAGCCTTCGAGCAAGGCTATACCATCGATCAAATCCATGAATTGACAAAAATCGACAAATGGTTCCTCGAAAAGCTCTATAACATCCACAAACACTGGATTGCCCTCCACGAAGCCGGCAACCTCGAAGCCGCCAGCGACGACACCCTCCGCAAGGCCAAACGCCTCGGCTTCTCCGATTTTCAAATAGCCCGCGCCCTCGGGCTCGGACGCGGCGGCGACATGGAGAAAGCTTCGGCCACCGTGCGCCAACGCCGCAAAGTCGCCGGCATCGTGCCCTACGTCAAGCAAATCGACACTCTCGCCGCCGAATATCCCGCACAGACCAACTACCTCTACCTCACCTATTCGGGCACAGCCCACGACATCGACTACGAAAACGACGGCCGTTCCGTCGTCGTGCTCGGCAGCGGCGCCTATCGCATCGGGTCGAGCGTAGAGTTCGACTGGTGCGGCGTGCAAGCCCTCAACACCATTCGTAAAGAAGGCCTGCGCTCCGTCATGATCAACTACAACCCCGAGACCGTCTCGACCGACTACGACATGTGCGACCGTCTCTACTTCGACGAGCTCACCTTCGAGCGCGTGATGGACATTCTCGAACTCGAAACGCCCCGCGGCGTCATCGTTTCCACCGGCGGACAGATACCCAACAACTTGGCCATGCGCCTCGACGGTGAGCAAGTACCCATTCTCGGCACGTCAGCCCACGACATCGACCGTTGCGAAGACCGCGAAAAGTTCAGCGCCATGCTCGGTGCCCTCGGCGTAGACCAACCCGAGTGGAGCGCACTGACTAGCATGGACGACATCAACGCTTTCATCGACCGCGTGGGCTTCCCCGTGCTCGTGCGACCCAGTTACGTGCTCTCGGGTGCCGCCATGAACGTGTGCTCGAACCGCGAAGAGCTCGAACGCTTCCTGCGTCTTGCCGCCGATGTGTCGAAAAAGCACCCCGTCGTCGTGAGCCGCTTCCTTCAACAAGCCAAAGAAGTCGAAATGGACGCCGTGGCACGCGACGGCGAAATCATCGCCTACGCCATTTCCGAGCACATCGAGTTCGCCGGCGTACATTCGGGCGATGCCACCATACAATTCCCGCCGCAGAAACTCTACATCGAGACCGCGCGGCGCATCAAGAAGATAAGCAAGCAAATAGCCCGCGAACTGCACATTTCCGGCCCGTTTAACATACAGTTCCTCGCCCGCGAGAACGACATCAAGGTCATCGAGTGCAACCTGCGCGCTTCGCGCTCCTTCCCCTTCGTGAGCAAAGTGCTTAAAATCAATCTTATCGAGATAGCCACACGCATCATGCTCGGCTTGCCCGTCGAAAAGCCCGAAAAGAACCTGTTCGACCTCGACTACGTCGGCATCAAAGCCTCGCAATTCTCGTTCAACCGCCTGCAAAAGGCCGACCCCGTGCTCGGTGTCGACATGGCTTCGACCGGCGAAGTCGGCTGTTTAGGCGAAGACCCGCGTGCAGCTCTGCTCAAAGCCATGCTCTCCGTGGGTCACCGTGTGCCGCGCCGCAACATCCTGCTTTCCACCGGTTCGGGCAAACAAAAAGCCGAAATGCTCGAAGCCTCGCGCATGTTGCAGGAACGTGGCTACAAACTCTACGCCACCGGCGGTACGAGCCGCTACCTTACGGAGAACGGCATTGAGAATACGCTCGTCCATTGGCCCAGCGAAACCGGTCAAACGCCGCAGGCACTCGACCTGCTTCACGCCCACGAAATCGACATGGTCGTCAATGTGCCCAAAAACCTCACGGCCGGCGAACTGACCAACGGCTACACCATTCGCCGTGCGGCCATCGACCTGAACGTGCCGCTCATCACCAACGCCCGTTTGGCCTCGGCGTTCATCAACGCCTTCTGTACACTCAGCCTCGACGATTTGGAGATTAAAGCCTGGCAGGAATACTGATTCGCTCCCCTGCCCCGTCTCCGGTCGCAACGAAAATCCGCCGCAAGCCGGACGTCCAAGAAGCGAGGACGTCCGGCTTGCGGTGTTTTCCCCGCTTTCTCCCTCCGTTCCGTGCGCCTGTTTTCACAAACGCCGCATAAGAAAAAACTTACTCAGACTAATTTCAAACTTAGTCTGAATAAGTTTGAAATTAGTCTGAGTAAGTTTTTCGTGCATTCTTAGCAAGAAAAACATCCTTATTGTGTTATCCCATAGGATTTTGAAAAGCAACATCAAAGGGCCGGACTGAAAAGCCCGGCCCTTTGATGTTGGGCAAGCTTAGGCCGAAAGAAGTTCTTACATATTCTCAGCTTTCAGGTTCGTCACGCGGCTATTGAACACACCGGCCTTTTCGAGCGGGAAAACAAGCGTGCGCATATAGTACATCCGTGCATTGTTAGGCAGATACATCACGAATTTCTGCGCATTAGGGTCGTTGTCCTGGTAAGTGGCCTGCGTGAAACCGGAGTAGAGCGTTTGCATGCCGAGCGTCTCGATGTGCCGGTCGTTGACGTAGAGCCGGGTTTCGCGATTGGTACCCTCGATGCGGATAGTTACTTTCCCGCTTTGCGGCAGCCGATAATTGAACGTGTTGAGGTAGCCGTCGCGCTCAAAACCGAGTTTACCGTCACGCGGATCGGCGAGATAGAAGCGCGTACCGCAGTTTTCGAGCAATACGGCACCCTTGCTTTCGGCTTTGCAATCGACATCGAAGCTCACTTTATAGTCGTAGCCGGCGCAACCTCCGTTCAGCGTCTGTCCCGAGGATAGTTCGGCCACGACAAACGGTTGGGCGAGGCGTCCGAGTTCGTTCACACCGGGCGCTTCGCTCAATGTGAGCCGTTTGGCGTCGAATTCCTCGTAAGGTACGCTCACCGACTGACCGCTCCAGCATTTGGCGGAAATGGTTTGAAGGGCGGGAACCGTACGATGATGGATGTCGGCCACGCTGATGCCGTTGGGCCGGTCGTTCCACACAGCAAACATGCCGCCTTCTATCTGCGGGTCGCCCTCTTCCAGCCGTACGCGGCCCATGACGGCCGGCGTCCAGTTTTCGTAAAGGTTCTTGCAGTTCAGATAGTCGTAGTAGTAGCCGGCAGCAGGGACGATATAGACATAACCGTCGGGGATGGATACCATTTGGTAGCCCAATTCTTTCATTTCATTGGGATTGGCGTAGTCTCCCGACCACATCCACATCAAAACGTCGTCGACCTTCACGGGAGTTTCGCCTTTGGCGTGCGTGAGCGAACCCCAGAGGCAGGCCTGCTTGCCGAAACTTTCGGCATAGCGAATGTAGTGGTCGGTAAATTTGCGGAAGTTTTCGGCTTCAGCCTTGTTGTACTCATCCGTACCGATGTGGAAACGCTTACTGCGGAATACGGGCTCTTTGCCCGAGAGATATTCCTTTAGCAGTGCGTCACAGAAATCGTAGGTTTCCTGTTTGGTGATATCCAGATGGTCACTGCCGTATTTTTCTGAGGCGAGTTCAGGTTTATACTGGGTGAAAGCCAGCGAATGTGCGGGAATGTCGATTTCGGGAATGATGTCTACAAAGTTCTGTTCAGCTAAGATTTGCAGATCGATGAAGTCTTTTTTTGTGTAAAACCCGTCTTTTGCCGTGAGGCCGGGGAAAGTTTCGCATTCCATGCGGAATGCAGCCTGCGTCTGGTCCCAACTTCTGCCGTAGTTTTCAGGGAAACCGTTGTCGTTAAGATGGATTTGCAGGGTATTCATTTTGTAATAGGCCATAACCTTTGTCAGTTTGCGCAAATAGTCGATAGGAATATATTTGCGCCCGCAGTCGATCATGAAACCACGCAATTTGTATTTGGGAACATCCGTAGCTCGGCCTTTCGGCAAACTTTGGCCTTGGCTGGCCTCGAGAATCTGAAGCAGCGAGCGGGTAGCCCAGAAAAGCCCCTGAGGCGTGGCGGCCGTGGCGACAGCATTTTCGGCGATGTCGAGACGATAACCTTCGGTGCCGAGCGTCTTGTCCTCCTTTTTCAGCGTCAGCACGAAATCGCCCTGACGAACTTTTCCGCTGGTCACGGTAAGTGTGCGGCCAAACATTGCCTGATAGTCGGAAGCCAGAGCTTTGGCAATAGTCTGGGCTTCCTTCCCGGAAGCAACAATGCGTCCGGACAATACAAGGTCGCCGTTACTTCCCGTCCATTCCGAAAGTTCGGGAATTACGAACGGCTTCTGGTTGTCCGCCTCCGCATGCAGAACGAAACAGACAAGGAGAAGCAGTGCAAGAATTTTTTTCATAAAAGTTTTGATTTTAGATGGTTGTTTGTATGGTTGATCAAATTCTTTCGATTGGCCCGTCCCATGGGTTTTCACAGGGCGGGCCAATTGTGCAGAAAGTGTAATAGAAGAAGGAGTCAGGATTCCTGCTGTTCTTTTTCGTGTTCGACAACAAGTATCTGCTGTATGTCGCCGGGAACGAGTTCGTAGCTTGCAAATTTCATGATGAACGAGGCGCGGCCACCGGACAGACTGGAAAGACTGGTCGCATAATTGGCCATTTCCTTGAGAGGAACTTTGGCTTGCAGCTTTTCATAGCCATTCTCGCTTTCCATTCCGACAATCATGCCGCGTCGGCCCTGGAGATCGCCCATGACGTCTCCCATTTTATCTGCCGGAACGAATACTTCAACATCGTAAATGGGTTCGAGAACCTTCGGACCAGCCTCTTTGAAAGCCTGACTGAACGCATTCCGGCCGGCCAGCATGAATGAGAGTTCATTGCTGTCTACGGGGTGCATCTTGCCGTCATATACGATAACCCTAACATCACGGGCATAGGAACCGGTAAGCGGTCCTTGTTCCATACGGCTCATTACTCCTTTCAGAATTGCCGGCATGAAGCGGGAATCGATAGCTCCGCCCACTACACTGTTGATAAAAACAAGTTTACCGCCCCATTCGAGGTCGATTTCTTCTTTTCCTTTCACAGCTATGCGAATTTCCTGATTGTCGAATTTATATACAGTCGGTTCGGGCATTCCTTCGCTGTAAGGTTCGACGATGAGATGGACTTCGCCAAATTGTCCGGCACCACCGCTTTGTTTCTTATGTCGATAGTCAGCCCGGGCAGCTCGGGTTATCGTTTCGCGATACGGAATACGTTGTTCGGAAAACTCGACAGCAATCTTGTCGATATTCTCCAAGCGCCATTTCAGCGTGCGGAGATGGAATTCTCCTTGGCCATGTATCAGAATCTGACGCAATTCCTTGCTTTGCTCGACAATCCAAGTGGGATCTTCCTGATGCATACGTGACAGCGCGGCCATCATTTTTTCGGTTTCAGCCTCGTTGACAGCACGAATAGCACGTGTATATTTAGAATTGGGATATTTGATAAAATTGAAACGATGATCTACATCTTTTGCGTTCAGTGTATTTCCCGTACGCACATCCTTCAATTTGACTGTACAGCCGATGTCGCCCGCATGCAGGCGTTCCACCTTTTCACGCTGTGCACCGGCACAAACAAACAATTGACTGATACGCTCCTTGCTGCCACGGTCCGCATTGGTCAAATCATCGCCTTCGGCTACGCTACCGGACATAACTTTGAAATACTGAACTTCGCCAATATGCGGCTCAATTCCTGTTTTGAAGAAGAACAAGCTGGCAGGACTATCATTATCGACAGGTACAATTTCGCCACGCGTATTGTGTACCGCGGGCATCTCGTCGACAAAGGGAACTACGTTACCGAGAAATTCCATAAGACGGCCGACACCCATATTCTTTCCTGCACACACGCAGAAAACAGGATAAATGGAACGAGTCACAAGTCCTTTGCGGATGCCTTCACGCATTTCATCTTCTGTCAATTGCTCGGTTTCAAAGAATTTTTCCATCAAGGTTTCATCGTTTTCAGCGGCAGCCTCAACAAGAACCTTATGCATGGCCTGAGCCTGTTCGAGTTGATCGGCAGGAATTTCCTCGACAACAGGTTTCCCGCCTTCTGCTGGCCACGAAAGTTTTTTCATCAATATGACATCTATCAGTGCATTGAATTCAGGACCAGTGGAAATTGGATACTGTACAGGGACTACTTTCGGACCGTATACAATCTGCAAATCATTGAGAATTTGTTCATAATCGCATTTTTCGTCATCAAGCTGGTTGACCAAGAAGATAACGGGCTTGCGTAATTTTTCCGTATAACGGAAATGATTTTGCGTTCCTACTTCAACTCCTCGGGCACCGGCAATTAGCAATACCGTCGTATCTGTCACAGCCATGGCTGTTGTTGCTGCTCCGACAAAATCGTCGCTACCCGGACAGTCGATGATATTCAGTTTCTTCCCTTTCCATTCTGTGTGGAATACCGTAGAAAACACACTATACCCATAATCTTGCTCTACAGGAAAATAGTCGCTAACAGTATTCTTTTGCGTGATCCGTCCGCGTCGGACTATCTGGCCGCTTTCGAAAAGAAGGGATTCTGTAAGCGTTGTTTTACCGGAACCATCGGCCCCAAGTAGTGCAATGTTCTTGATTTCGTTGGACTTGTAAACTTTCATAAGCATTAGTAAGATTTAGGTTTTCAGATTTTAGCCGCAATTTAAGTCAAATTTTGTAACCGACAAAACATCCGTGTCTATATTTGGGGTTAGATAAAATATTCTTTCAATTTCTTTGTTGTCTTGTAATAAATCGTTCTATAAATATTTTATTTCGAAAAGTTATTGTACTTTCGCAGAAGAAAACTGTAATAAGCCATCTAAAAAATTATGCATATAACCGAAAAAGATCTGCATACCGCTCTGAAAGAATTTTTCGGACACGATAGCTTCCGAGGACATCAAGAAGCTGTTGTAAGAAATTTGCTTGATGGACACGATATTCTAGTGCTTATGCCCACGGGAGGAGGCAAATCGTTATGTTATCAGCTCCCTTCATTGATGATGGACGGATTGGCAATCGTGGTCTCGCCGCTTATTGCTCTGATGAAAAATCAAGTGGATGCGATACGGCATATGAATGAAAGCGACAGTATCGCTCATTACTTGAACTCGTCTCTCACAAAAAAAGAGATAGATACGGTAAAAAAAGATATACGGGAAGGAAGAACGAAATTATTATATGTGGCTCCGGAGAGTCTTACAAAAGAAGAAAATATCAATTTTCTGAAAAGTATTCGAATCTCGTTTTATGCAGTAGATGAAGCACATTGCATATCAGAGTGGGGACATGACTTTCGTCCAGAATATCGTAAAATACGTCCAATCGTCGATGAAATAGGACGTGCTCCGATCATCGCTTTGACAGCTACAGCTACGGAAAAAGTACGTGCTGACATAAAAAAGACTCTTGAGATTTGTGATGCTGTGGAATTTACCAGTTCTTTCAATCGTCCAAATC
Source organism: Christensenellaceae bacterium (assembly GCA_022510765.1). Taxonomy (GTDB): domain Bacteria; phylum Bacillota; class Clostridia; order Christensenellales; family CAG-138; genus PeH17. The sequence continues at coordinate 7,969 of JAFLSU010000032.1, read as the reverse complement.
TTTATTACGAAGTCAGACCAAAAACAAAAGATGTGGATAGGGATATTATCCGTTTTATTAAGCAACACAAGCGACAAAGCGGTATTATCTATTGTTTGTCTCGTAAGAAAGTAGAAGACCTTGCTGCCATATTGCAGACGAATGACATTAAAGCTGCGCCATATCATGCCGGAATGGATTCAACCACTCGTTCAGCCACTCAGGATGACTTTATTATGGAACGTATCGATGTTATTGTGGCGACAATCGCATTCGGTATGGGAATAGACAAGCCGGATGTACGTTTCGTCATACATTATGATATACCCAAAAGTCTTGAAGGTTATTATCAGGAGACAGGGCGTGCAGGACGAGATAGCGAGAAAGCCCTTTGTATCACATTTTATACACGAAAGGACCTTCAGAAACTCGAAAAATTTATGGAAGGAAAGCCCGTGGCTGAACAAGATATCGGGCGTCAACTCTTGAAAGAAACTGCAGCATATGCTGAAAGCCAAATTTGCCGTCGTAAATTGTTGTTACATTATTTTGGCGAAAGTTACGATACTGATAACTGTGAGAATTGTGATAACTGCCTAACACCGAAAAAAACAGTGGAAGCACAGTCAGAATTAACTCTATTGCTTGAAACAATAGAAAGGGTTAAGGAAAGTTTTAAAGATTATTATATTAAAGATATTTTGTTAGGACATACAACAGATGAAATATTGGCATTCCATCATGAGAATCTCGAGGAATTCGGTGCGGGATGTGATACGGAAGAAAAAGTATGGGATGCTATTATACGACAAGCAATGATTGCCGGCTATCTGAAAAAGGATGTAGATAATTATGGTGTTCTGAAATTAACCAAAGAAGGAAAGACTTTTCTTAAATCCCCCGAACCTTTTACTGTTGTAGAAGACCGGGATTACGAAGAACAGGTTGTAGATGTTCCGCTGCAAGGTGGTGCAGACAGTACTGTAGATCCGGCACTTTATCAAATGCTACTTGATTTGCGTAAAAAGATTTCTCATGATTTGGAGATACCTCCCTATGTAATTTTTCAGGAGGCTTCTTTGGAGGCAATGGCAACCATATATCCTCAAAATACAGAAGAATTACAGAATATTCCAGGAGTTGGTGCAGGGAAAGCCAAGCGTTATGGAAAAGAATTCTGTGAACTTATTAAACGACATTGCGATGAGAATGAAATAGAACGTCCTGAGGATCTTCGTATCAAAATGGGAACGAATAAATCGAGTCTGAAAAAGGATATAGTTTTAGGCATAGATCGGAGAATAGCTCTTGACGAACTGGCAAAAGCCCGTGGTATCAGCTTCGACGAAGTTCTTGATGAAATAGAGGCTCTTGTTTATTCCGGTATGAAAATTAATATCGATTACTTTATCGAAGAAGTACTCGAAGATGATCAGATTGAGGATATTTATCTATACTTCAAAGAAAGTGAAACTGATAGTTTAGAAGTAGCTTTGAATATACTGGGTGGAGACTATATCGAAGAAGAGATTAGGCTTGTACGAATCAAATTCATCAGCGAAATGGCAAACTGAAAACGTTTTTTCATAATTGATTACTATAATAAGGAGCCCCTATATGAAAGACAATCATATCGAAATTGTGGAAAAGAAATCTGTGAACTTTATTGAACAGATAATTATCGGAGATCTCGAGAAAAAGAAAAATGACGGACGATTGCAGACACGTTTTCCCCCAGAACCTAATGGTTATCTGCATATTGGACATGCTAAAGCTATTTGCATGGATTTCGGCGTAGCGGAAAAATTTGGAGGCATCTGCAATTTACGTTTCGATGACACCAATCCGCAAAAAGAAGATACGGAATATGTTGACGCTATTAAAGAAGATATTAAATGGCTCGGCTTTAAGTGGGGAAATATATATTATGCCTCGGACTATTTTCAGAATTTGTGGGATTTTGCTGTTCGGCTCATTAAAGAAGGGAAAGCTTATATAGACGAACAAACCAGTGAGCAGATCGCTGCACAGAAAGGAACAACCACAGAGCCCGGTGTGGATTCTCCTTATCGAGAACGGCCCATAGAAGAAAACCTTACGCTATTCGAAAAAATGAATAACGGTGAAATTTCGGAAGGTTCAATGGTGCTTCGGGCCAAAATAGACATGGCTCATCCGAATATGCATTTCCGTGATCCTGTTATTTATAGAATTATTAATAAAAAACACCATCGTACAGGACATAAATGGAAAGCTTACCCCATGTACGATTTTGCACATGGTCAATCCGACTTTTTTGAGGGAGTAACTCATTCTATCTGCACATTAGAGTTTGTACCTCACCGTTCACTTTATGATTATTTCATAGATGAATTGAAAGAAGGAAAAGATCTTGAAGACCATCGTCCGCGTCAGTTTGAATTCAATCGTCTGAATCTGACTTATACAGTCATGTCAAAACGTAAACTGCTTGCTCTTGTCCAGGAACATTTGGTAAACGGATGGGACGATCCACGTATGCCGACTATATGTGGGCTTCGCCGCCGTGGTTATTCGCCGGAAGCTGTCCGCAAGTTTATTGACATGATCGGTTATACCAAATATGATGCGTTGAATGATTTCTCTATGCTTGAAGCCGCAGCTCGTGAAGATTTGAACAAAAGAGCCTTACGTGTATCTGCAGTTTTGAATCCAGTTAAACTTGTCGTGACAAATTATCCCGATGGGAAAACTGAAGAGATGGAGGCTGTAAATAACCCAGAACGCGTTGAAGACGGAAGCCACACTATTATTTTCAGCCGTGAACTTTGGATTGAGCGAGAAGATTTCATGGAAAATGCTCCTAAAAATTTTTTCCGAATGGTTCCCGGAAAAGAAGTGCGGCTCAAGAATGCATACATTGTCAAATGTACCGGATGCAAAAAAGATAAATCCGGCAATATCGAAGAGATCTATTGCGAATACGATCCCGAAAGCCGCAGTGGCCTTGAAGGGGCCAATCGCAAAGTTAAAGGTACACTGCATTGGCTCAGCACTACTCACTGCCAGCCTTGCGAAGTTCGGTTGTACGACCGCTTGTTCCAGATAGAAAATCCTTCAGCCGACGAGCGTGATTTTCGAGAATTGCTCAATCCAGAAAGTTTGAAAATACTTACTAATTGTTATATCGAACAATTCGCTGTTATGCAGAAGGAAAACCGCTATCTGCAGTTTCAGCGCATTGGTTATTTCACTTACGATAAGGATAGCACTGAAAAACACCTGATTTTCAACAAAACAGTCGGATTGAAAGATAGCTGGAAGCCAAAAAAATGATATCTTTTTCTAATAGATGGTTAATGAATTTTAGACAATAATTATATCTCATATCTTCTTTGCATTTTGTGAACGACAATTCAGATTTTTATCAACTGTTACATGAATACGAACGGGCTGTTGACCGGGCTGGTGTCCCTCTTTATATGGACGCCGAGAGTTTTCTTGATATCGTAGATTATTATCAGAAAAACAATCGAACGATAGATGCTGAGATTTGTTTGCGTTATGCCGAGCGTCTGCATCCAGACAATGAAAATGTGCAAATTTCGCGGGCATATCGATTGAAAGACGAAGGAAAATGGAACGAGGCCCTGCATATCATTCGCAGTGTGCGCGACCAAAACGCTCATGATGTCCAATTATTTTATTTCGAGGAAAAATTAAGTATTTTCGATCTTGATTCCGCAGAAAAATGTCTGCACCGGCTGATGCAAAGTAATGATGCATACGGCGATTACGATCTATATTTGGATATTGCCGAAATTTATATGGATTACGGACTTTTTTCCAAAGCGTCTACATGGTTAAAAGAAATATCCGAGAGTCATCCCTGCTATATACGGTCACAGGAACTGAGCGCAGAGTGTTATGAAAAAAACGGAGATTATCCTCAAGCTATATCAATCCTGCAATCCCTTATCGATGCTCAGCCATATAATGACAATTATTGGCGCGAGTTGGCTGAAGTTCAGGAATTCAGTGGCGAACTGCAGGAAGCTGCCGAAAGTTTGCAATATGCTCTTGCCATCCAGCCCGACAACGAATTAACACTTCGTCAGAATGCAGCCCTGCACGTAATGGCTTACCCCAAACTTTCACTTTCTGGAGAAATAACAGAATATATTCTTTCACACGACAACGACTATACGTTAAGTCTTTCTTTTGCTGAAGCCGTTCTGTCCGATGCTATTCGCGATAACACTACTATCTGGTACGAGAAAGGCACCCAAGCTTTGCGTAACGCTTTAAGAAGTTGTCCGCTGTATGCCGCCGAAAAGCAAACTATTGTTATAACATTGTCTGTTTACCTCACTATCGGCAATCAAATGCAACAGGCTCAGCATCTTCTCGACGTTGCTGCGGTTGATCTAGGACTTTCACGCAATGATTTGTATGCTCAGGTCATCAATATTCTACGCGAAGGTGGAAGTCCTCCTGCCTGATTCTTCATCTCGTTCCGTACAATTATGTATGCTTTTGCCAACGCCAAAATCAATATCGGTCTGAATGTCATAGAGCGCCGTCCGGATGGTTATCACAACATAGAGAGCGTTTTTATGCCGATACCGCTTTGCGATACGCTCGAACTCTGTCTTGCCGGTAAAAATGATCCACCTTATACTTTTTTTCAAACTGGCTATCCGTTAGATTGCAAAGCCGAAGACAATCTGGTCGTGCGCATATTCCAGGCCTTGCAGAAAGAATTTCGACTACCTCCGTCCGAGATTCATTTGCATAAGCGTATACCTTCAGGAGCTGGTCTTGGAGGAGGCAGTAGCGATGCTGCCGAGATAGCCAAAATGATTAATGAATTTTTCGAACTCGGCCTGTCTGCATCGCAATTAGCTGAACGTGTGGCCCATTTCGGGGCAGATTGTGCTTTTTTCGTGGCTAATCGTCCGACCTATGTGACCGGTATTGGAACAGAACTGACCGATTTCCCTTTAAATCTGCAGGGCTTTTCCCTTGCCCTCGTAAAGCCTCCGATTTTCATTTCTACCAAAGAGGCCTATGCCGGCGTCATACCCCACAAACCTGCTTATGATTTGCGTGAAAGTTTGTCCCGACCGGTTGAAACGTGGTGCGAGACTGTCGTCAACGATTTTGAGACGTCTGTCTTTCCGGTTTATCCTACTATTTCAGCCATTAAGCAGACACTCTACGACATGGGAGCACAATATGCTTCAATGAGCGGAAGCGGAAGCAGTATATTCGGTCTTTTCACGCGGCCTGTAGACGAACTTGCAGCCGTATTTCCCGATTGTTTCACGTTTACCTCCATTTTTCGATAAGTTTTGGCCGTTATAAAAAAAATTTTGATTCTATTATTCGTATAGACACAGTATATCAATGATTTATTATTTCTCCGGGACAGGGAATAGTCGTGCTGTCGCGCAGCAACTATCTGAACTTCTGCACGAAGAAATGAGTGACATGAGCGGGAAAAACTGGAATGACCAGTCACATGCCGCTATCATAGGCTTTGTCTTTCCCGTACACGCTTGGGGATTGCCACGCGAAGTGGAACGTTTCATCCGCACGATGGAAGACGTACCTCTCTCCTACTGTTTCGCTGTGCTCACCTGCGGAGATGACTGCGGACTGGCTGCCGAAGGCTTGTCATCGCTGCTCCGGCAACAACATGTTCGACTGCATTATGCCGCATCCGTTGTCATGCCAAACACTTACGTGTCGTTTCCCTTTTTCGACACAGACAATTCAGATTTGACCGCCCGCAAACTTCAAGAAGCGCCACGTCGCCTCCTTTCCATAGCAGAGAGTATCAGCGCACGCCGTTCTGGTTTTTCTTCCGTGCATCGCGGTTCTTTCCCGTGGCTGAAAAGCCGCTTACTTCGTCCGATTTTCCGCCGTTTGCTGGCTACACCGCGCCATTTTTCCGTCACAGCCGGTTGCATTCGCTGCGGCCGTTGCGCCGCTATCTGTCCGCTCGGCAATATATCCCAATCCGGTTCTCGTCCTGTCCACAGCAAGCACTGCACCGACTGCCTTGCCTGCTACCATGTCTGCCCTCGACACGCTATAGCCTTCACCTGCTTCACCCGAGGCAAGGGACAGTACCTGCATCCTCAAATTGCGGCTTCTTTCCGCAAATAATTGTTAAGACAAGTCCGAAAACTCTTAATTCTTCTAAATACCAACGAGATTTAGGTGCAAAATGCTTTTCTGAAGCATACGGGTTTTCTATTTTTGCGCCGAATACAAACCACAAAAACTCATTAGCATTATGAAATTCATCGTATCTGTATTTCTGACCGTCTGCACCGTTTTATGTGCAGCGGCTCAACAACCGGTCGATCTCACCGTAGCGGCCGAGCGTGCCCAAAGTTCTGTCGTCTATATCAAGGTTACGATAAATGCCCGCCAGCGCACGGTCACTTATCGCGATCCTTTTGCCGACTTTTTCGGCGATTCGCCTTTCAGCGACTTTTTCGGCCGCGGCAATGGCGGCAACCGCCAGCGCCAGGTCGAAACACCCAAACAGCAGGCGGCCGGCTCGGGTGTCATTCTCTCGGAAGACGGTTACATTGTCACGAATAATCACGTAGTGGCCAATGCCGACGAAATACAAGTCAAGATGAACGACAACCGAGAGTTCAAAGCGCGTATCATCGGCACCGACGAAGCCAGCGATCTGGCCCTCATCAAAGTCGAACAAAACGGATTGCCCGCCATTAAGGTCGGCTCGTCTGCCGACTTGAAAGTCGGCGAATGGGTACTCGCCATCGGCAATCCGCTCGGTCTGACTTCGACCGTCACGGCCGGCATTATTTCGGCCAAAGCGCGCACCGTGGGCCGCGGCCGCGAGACCGGAGGCCAGTCCATCGAGAGCTTTATACAGACCGACGCCGCCATCAATCAGGGAAACTCGGGCGGAGCGCTCGTCAACGTGCGCGGCGAACTCGTAGGCATCAATGCGATGCTGGTTTCTCAGACCGGTTCGTATTCGGGCTACGGCTTCGCCATCCCCACCACTATCATGCAAAACGTTGTCGAGGACTTGAAACGCTATGGCTCCGTGCAGCGCGCCGTTTTGGGCATTTCGGGCATGGATGTATCCTCTTACATCGACAAACTGCAGGCTGAAGAAAAGGAAGTGCCCGACTTCGGCACAGTCAGCGGCGTTTATATTTCCGAAGTTTCGCGTGACGGTGCCGCAGCTGCGGCCGGACTGAAATCGGGCGACGTGATTACGTCTGTCGACGGCCACAACGTCAGCAAAATGGCCGAACTGGCCGAACTGCTCTCAGGCTACAAGCCCGGCGACAAGGTTCGTCTGACCTATATGCGCGACAAGAAAACTTACGAAAAGACCATTGAGTTGCGCAATCTGCAGGGAACGACGTCGGCTGTCGAAGCTGTCGACGAGTTCACGCTCGGCGTGGCACTTCGTCCGCTGACAGACAGCGAGAAAAAGGAACTTTCGCTCTCCTACGGCCTTGTCGTCATCAGTCTGAAACCCGGAAAAATGCAAGAAGCCGGTCTTACGAAAGGTGTCATCCTGACAAAAATCAACGATCGCGAACTGCGCAGTACGGATGATTTCAATGCAGTCGTCAAGGAGGCCAATCTGTCGACCGACCGCGTGCTCTGGATTCGCGCCAAGACGCAAAGCGGCCTGAATAAGAGCTATACCGTCGAGTTAGGCGAAAAGAAAGAGAAATAAATCGCTCTCCGACGCTGCAAAGAAGCCCCGTACGAACTTTCGGACGGGGCTTTTGTTTTCCGGCGGGCCGTTTTTCCTCCGTGCGGTGTTCCGATTACGCCGGCCGGCGGCGTCGCGGCAAACGCTTCGGCACTTTTTCACCGCAGACAGCCCGCCGGGAAGCCATATCAAAAGGCCGGAACAAACTATGCTGCTCCGGCCTGCGTCGGAAAGAGGCGACTCGAACGCCCGACCCCTACGTCCCGAACGTAGTGCGCTACCAACTGC
>JAFLSU010000031.1 GCA_022510765.1 Christensenellaceae bacterium | reverse complement strand
CCTTCTTTTAGATTTATGTTTAACGATCCTGTTCGGCAGGGTCTTTTCATTTATCCTTTTATTGCGCGTGCTTTTATCAGGCATTTTTACGTCCTCCTTTTGGTTTGCGTGTCTTTCCCTAAAGGCTCATTTGGAGTTCCATCCCAAATGAGTTTTATCAATATAGCATTCGGCCGTTTCGGAGCGGCTAACAAATTATGAACAAAATGTGACAAAATTCGAGTGAAACAAATTGTGACATGCGCATCGTGATATGATATAATTATCGCGTAAATGTTTTTAAAAGGGAAAATGCGATCATGAGAATACTCTCAAAAACGCTCTGCGCGGTATCGGCCGCTCTTTCGCTGCTTTTGATGGTTCTTGCATTCCTTAATAAGCGTGTTGATCCTGTAGGCTCGACCGTCGCCGCAGCGGCGGCGTATACGGTCGCTATGGCTGCGCTTGCGTTAGTTTTGCACCGATTCGTCAAGAACGCTGTAAAAAAGGCGGACAATCAGCGTTTCACCTCGATGATATGGGCTTTTACGGCGGTGTTCTTCGGGCTTCTCGTTGCAATATCGGCATACATGCGCTATACGCCCATCTTCGATTTGGACGCGGTGTACACGGGCGCGATCAACTGGGGCATCAGAGGGGATATTACCTCGGTCAGCACGTCGACTTTTGACGCAAAAACCTATTTTTATTACTTCCCGAACAATCTCGGCTGCGCGGGATTCCTCGCGCTTTGGTTCCGTCTCTGTTCGCTCGTTGGGTTTACGGACTATCTGCTCGCGGGTTTCATCCTCTGCGCCGCCATGTGCAGCCTTGCGTTCGCTGGAACCGCGCTTACGGCGTTTGAACTGGGCCTAATGTATTCCGAAAGACCGAAATCGGGGCGGATAGCGGCGATAATCTCCATGCTCATGTTCCTTGTTACCCCGCCGATGCTGTTTTGTGCGCATATGATTTACACCGATTTTCTGTCGATGCCCTTCGGAATTTTCGGCGCGTGCCTGCTTATTAAAGCGGTCAATTTTGCGGAGTCGACCTGCGCGGTCGATTTCGTGCATTCTGCTTATCCGACCGTTCCGATCCAATCGGAGAATTCAAAGGCTTCGAATTCGTTCAAAACTCCCAAATTCCGAAAGCTCCTTCTCCTTCTGCTTGCTTCGGCGGTATTGACCGCCATAGGCATCCAGATAAAGGCGACAGTAGGCATCGCAATAATCGCCTGCGCCATCTGCCTTGTGCTAAAAAAGGACTGGAAAATGCTGCTTGGCTACGGAAGCGCCGCCACCGTGCTGACGCTCGCCTTCATATTGCTTCTCAATTTGACGGTATACCCCTCCCAGCTCGACAGGGAAAAGGCAAAGGAAATGAACACTCCGACGCTCCATTGGGTGATGATGGGGTTGAACGAGAGCGCGGGCGGATGGTACAATCCGGGCGATTATGAGTTCACTCGTTCGTTTTCGGACGCGCAGGAGCGCGACGCTGCCATAAAAGCGCGCATTTTGGGGCGGCTCGGTGAGCTTGGCTTCGGCGGCTTTTTTAAGCTTGCGGGGAGTAAGCTCGGAAGCATATTCAGCGATGGGACGGCCTCGATCGGGGATTTTGCGGAGCAGCCCGGTGAGAACAATGCACAACCGGAGGAATACGCCATAAAGCAGAGCATATATGATTTCATCAACACGTCCGGCAAGAATTATGAAACCTATAAGGTAATGTGTGGCGGTATGCGCCTATGCTCTCTCCTGCTGTTTGCTGTTTTTGCTTTTTCGATGCTCATAAGTAAAAAATCCGCGCCAATGTACCTCGTTCCGCTGATGTGCATCCTTGGCATAGCGATGTTTTTGAGCTTTTGGGAGACGAACGACCGCTATATAGTCAACATGCTTCCCTTCCTGATCCTCGGCGGCGCATGCGGAGCCGAGCGCATCGGTAGCGCGTTAACAAGCAAAATATTTTCTCGTAAACTCTTTGCTTTACATTCAAACAAACTTTGATATAATTATTGCGTTAGCTTTGCAATCACGAGGCTTACGAAACGACTTAAAGAATTCCCGACACCAAGGAGGAGCTATGTCCCTTTACAAAAGACCCGAGCAGGACGAACCGATCGGGCTGAACGATGCGGATGAGTTGTCCAATGCTATCGATACGATCGATTCTATCGATCAGCTCGAATTTTCGGATTTTGAGGAATCCGCCGATTTTTTCGAGCAGGATGAGTTCTCCGGGCTTCCCGTGCAAAAGCGCCGTAGATCGGGCATCGAGACCGCAATACTCTATCTTAGGATAATCGTACCCATTATTGCCGCAGTCATCCTTTTCATGTACATTAAGGATAAGAGTGCGGTGCTCAACATAACGAATCTGCCGCTGCCAATACTATGCCTTGCGCTCACGGTCGGAGTGATCGAGCTTGCGATACCAAGCATAGTGAAAGCCTTCACAGGCTCCATACCCGCGCCGCTGACCTCAAAAAGCATTGCTTCAAAAAGCAACGCTAAAAAATACTTTTTGATGGCAGCCATGGCAGCTATCGGCATACGCGTCATAATGACCGTGATCGGTATGCTGATCTACAAGCATCATAACACCTGGTTCCAGGGGAGCTTGTTCGACCTTTGGCGGGTCTCATGGATGAAGGGCAATACCGATGCCCAGCATTACCTTAAAATTGCCGAAATAGGCTATGTAAACGAAGGCAACGACAGGTTGCTGCTCGTGTTCTTCCCGATGCTGCCGATGCTCATAAGGCTTTTCAATTTCATCTTCACGGACGGCTTCATATCCGCGCAGATAATAAACACCGTCTCGGGAAGCCTTGCGGCTGGCGTGCTGTATCTGACCTTCTCGCATGTAATGGACGGAAAACGCGCGTTTGTTTCGGTGATGATCGCGTTGCTGCTGCCCGGCGCGATATTCATGAATTCTCCGATGACCGAACCGCTGTTCATGCTTTTTACGGCATGTTGTTTTTACTATCTGCAAAAGGAAAATTTCCTTTTGGCGGGTCTGTTCGCGGCTCTTGCCGGATTCACTCGTTCTTTGGGAGTGCTGCTTGCGGTTCCGATCGCGCTTTTCGGCATTTGCTGCACCGTGCGCGATTATAGGACTAAGATCGCCGCGAACGGTACGAAACGTCTCTTCACCGTACTTGCGGCGCTCATCATCTCGACCCTTGGAACGCTCATGTATCTATACATCAACCATGCCGTTTCGGGCGATGCGCTGCGCTTCCTCGAATATCAGCGTTCGAATTGGTACCAGGGCTTTGGACTTTTCATCGATACCCCGCGTTACATGATGGATCATATGCTGACTGCGTTCCGCTCCGGAAATATATCTTTGGCAATCTCGCTCTGGCTGCCCGGGCTGACGGCGGTGATTGGATCGCTTGTTATCTATATTTTCAAGGCAAAGCGTCTGCCGGCGACGTATACAGCCTTCTTCATTGTCTATTTTATAGCATCGGTAAGCGCCACCTGGCTGCTCTCGGCCGTGCGCTACCTTACTGTCGCACTGCCTCTTCCTGCCGCAATCGGGCACGGACTCAAAAATGGCTGGCAGCAAGCGCTGGCGATACTCGTGTGCGCCGCCCTCAGCGTAGGTTACATTACGATGTATATGTACGGGCTTGGAGTTTACTGAGTTTAGGGTGGGGGATCGGAATGGACTTCTGCTCCCCTCGTCATATCATGTTTGTGCAAAACTTGTCAATTTTTTAATCGACTCGTTCCCAAATGTCAAAAAAACTTCCAAAGAAAGTCAAAATAAGCGCTTTACAGATCAGTGGTTTGATAGTATAATATAATTACACCAAAAGGAAAGTCTGCCGAAGTCTTTCAGCGGGGGCTTTCCTAAAAAGGAAAGGAGCCGTAAGTATGCAAGTTACGATTAACGGTAAGAACATTGAGATTTCCGAATACCTTCGGGATCTGACCAACAAAAAGGTCGGAAAGCTCGACCGATACTTTCCCGGTGATACCGAGGTTCAGGTCACATTGTCCGTAGAAAAAAATCGTCATATTGTCGAAGTCACGATACCCTACGCAGGCGGTATCATCCGCGGCGAAGAGGTGACGGGCGACATGTACGCCAGCATTGACAACGTGATAGCAAAGCTTGAAAAGCAGATCATCCGCCACAGAACTAAACTTGAAAAGGCGCTTCGTTACGAGGATGCTCCCGACCCCGAGTTTGATTATGATGACGATGAGGACGAGGGTCCGCAGATCGTCAGGGTCAAGCGCTTCAGCATCAAGCCCATGAGCGTCGAGGAAGCAACGCTCCAAATGGAGCTGCTGGGTCACAGCTTCTTCGTATTCACCAACGATGAAACCAACGATATGAACGTTCTCTACCGCAGAAAGGATGGGAACTATGGGCTTATCGAGCCCGAGTGATAGACTTTAACCACACAATCCAGCGTTTTTTCGTGTTGATACCCTCCCTAATGCCGAAAGCCCCTGAACTGGGGCTTTCGGTGTTTTTAAATGTATGCCATTTTCCCTTGCGGCTATATCTCAAGCTCCGCAAAAAAGTTTCAGCGTATCAGCCCACATTCTTTAACGACTTTTTCGAATAGTAGATTCGCTGGAAGAATTTCACGATCTCCACGATCACCACGGTGCTGAACGCAAGCCCCATCGCAATCGCAAGCTCATCCATGCCAAAGTCCGTTGCAAGGCTGAACGCTTCCGCAACAGGGTCGATGAAGATGACACCAAGGGTCAGTATCAGCGACAGCACGAACGATCCCCAAAGCCACATATTTTGTCCCTTCTTCAAAAAGATGCTGCCGTGGCGGGTACGCATGTTGAAGCTGTGGAATATCTCCGCCATGTTCATCGTCAGAAACGCCATAGTCATGCCGTGCAGGCTGTCCGGGCTGTTTATTACGTTCCAATAGCCGAATTCGCGGAAATGACCGATGAAGTACGCCGCAAGCGTGATGATCGTCACCATCAGTCCCTGATAGACGACCTCGAAACCGAGTCCGTTTGCGAATATGCCCTCCTTGGGATCGCGCGGCGAACGCTTCATTATATCCGCGTCCGCACGCTCCATCGAGAGCGAAAGGGCGGGGAAGCAGTCGGTTATCAGGTTCACCCACAGAAGATGCACGGGCTTTAAGATCGTGAAGCCTAGCAAGGTCGCAAAGAAGATGCTCAGAACCTCGCTCGCGTTCGACGCAAGCAGGAACTGTATCGCCTTTCGGATATTGTCATAGATGCGCCGACCTTCCTCAACGGCGGATACGATGGTCGCAAAATTATCGTCCGCAAGCACCATGTCGGCAACGTTCTTGGTAACATCGGTGCCGGTGATGCCCATGCCAACGCCGATATCGGCGGTCTTTATCGAGGCCGCATCGTTCACGCCGTCGCCGGTCATGGCGGTTATCATGCCCCTCCGCTTCCATGCCGAAACTATGCGCACCTTATGCTCGGGCTGAACGCGGGCGTAGACCGAGTACTTCTCTATATTGTTATAAAGCTCCTCGTCGCTCATTTCGTTCAGATCCATGCCTGTGATGGCCTCGCCCGCGTCCGTGAGGATGCCAAGCTGCCTCGCGATGGCGACCGCGGTGTCTCTGTGATCGCCCGTTATCATGATCGGGCGTATCCCCGCTTCGCGGCATTCCCGCACGGCGGCAATGGCCTCCGGGCGAACCGGATCGATCATTCCGACAAGGCCGATATAGGTAAGGTCATTTTCAAGGTATTCGGGACTGTTTTTTTCGGGCTTTTCGTCCCAACTGCGCATGGCAGCCGCCAGCGCGCGCAGTGCTTCATCCGCCATCGCCTTGTTTGCGTAGAGTATTTCGCTTCGGAGCGCATCCGTCATGGGGATGGCTTTCTGACCATCATAATACCTTGTGCAGCGCTTGATAAGCTCGTCGGGTGCTCCCTTGGTGAACTGTATTATTCTTCCGTCATGGTCGTGTACGGTGGACATCATCTTTCGCATGCTGTCAAACGGTGCTTCATCGATTCGGGGATGGCTGAGCTTGAGGTCGGGCTTGCGCAGCCCGAGCGCGGTCGCGTAGTTTACGAGTGCGCACTCCGTCGGTTCACCAACCGCCTTATCGGTCTCATCGGGTTCCGCGTCGGAGCATAGAGACATCGCGAGCGCAAGGAGATTTTCGTCCTTCGTAGAGGAACGAACCACCGTCATGCGGTTCTGCGTGAGCGTACCCGTCTTGTCGGAGCAGATAACCTGCGCACAGCCGAGCGTCTCGACGGCGGTGAGCTTTCTTATGACGGCGTTGCGCTTGCTCATCTTGGTAACGCCTATGGAGAGGGATATCGTAACGACTGTCGCAAGCCCCTCCGGGATGGCGGCAACGGCAAGGCTGACCGCTATCATGAACGTGTTGAGTATGAACGGGAAATCGATTGCGGTATTCGCGGTCAGTATGCTGAAGCCGAACATGAACACGCAGATGCCGACGACAACATAGGTAAGGATTTTGCTTAGCTGTCCGAGCTTTATTTGAAGGGGCGTTTTTCCCTCCTCCGCCTTGGTGAGCGCGTCAGCTATCCTGCCCATCTCGGTATCCATGCCCGTGGCGGTTATGACCGCATAGCCCCTGCCGTACACGACGGTCGAACCCATGTAGCACATATTCGTGCGATCGCCGAGGGGTATATCCCTGCCGGTCAAATCCTCGATAGCTTCGGTCTGCTTGTTCACGGGTACGCTTTCGCCCGTGAGCGCAGCCTCCTCGATCTGCAAGCTGGCGCATTCGATGATCCGTCCGTCTGCGGGAACCGCATCGCCCGCTTCAAGAAGCACGACATCGCCCGGCACAAGCTCCTCGCTCTTGACAAGGCGGATGATGCCATCCCTTAAAACCCTGCTCGTCGCGGAGGACATGGCCTGCAAAGCTTCAATTGCCTTCTCCGCCTTGCTCTCCTGGTATACGCCAAGGATCGCGTTAAGAAGCACGACGACGAGGATGATTATGGTGTCGGCAAAGCTCTCATGTTCGACCACCGCAACGATACCCGACACGATAGCCGCGACGATGAGAATGATTATCATCGGATCCTTGAGCTGTTCCAAAAATCGCTGTATTATGGGCGTTTTTTTTGCTTCCTTGAGGCGGTTTCTGCCGTACTTTGAAAGCCTTGATGCGGCTTCCGCGTCGTTTAAGCCGCCCATGCCGCTACCCACCTCTTTGAGAACGGCGTTGGTGTTTTCGGTGTAGAATTTCATTTTTACTACCATCCTTTCTGTAGAAATTGCGGCTGATTTTGTGAAACAAAATCGGCAGCTAATTTGTTGGAATTGTGGCTGGTTTTGTGAAGCAAAATCGGAGGCATTATGCCATCGGCATAATGCCGTTAGAAAGCCACAAAACCGGGTTTGAAAATTTATTTTCCAAACTTTCCTCCTTGTACTAAAAAAATAGACTCCATACAGCATCGGGCGCACACGCCATGCCGTATGAGTCTTGCTTCGTACCGGGGCATCAGCCCCGAGGGTACTGCCCGAACCAGACGGAATCTCTTTTAAGATATTCCACGAGAATGTTGACTCGAGCCACGGAGGGGATGCCCTCCGCGAAACTACTCCCCCATCGGGTATTCAATTACGGTATTATCATATCAAAAATCCTCCAAAAGTACAACGCTTGAGTGCAATATATTTATTCATTTTAAGGACAGGATGAATTCTCAAAGTGGGCTTCACGGTGGAATTTGCTTTGGGAATTCTTCCTTCAAGCAAGAGAACGCATAAATCTTCAAATAATTGACATTTTTTTCGCCATGCGCTATGATATAATAGAGAAAGGTGACGGAAGCCAAAACCCAACACGCCGTGAACGGTTTCTTTTTCCCTCGCCTTAAGCGTATAGGTGGCTCTGCTGCCGAACACGATTAGTGATACGCTCGGGGGTTTGCTACGAAAATGCGTAATACGCATAGGATCTGCTTTATCGTTAATAAGACCGCCGGCGCGGGAAGGTGCGAGGCACTTTTTAAAAGGGCTGAGGCGATTTTGAACGCGCGCAAGGCAGAGTATGTCGTGCATTGCACCGAATACGGCGGACACGCAATAAATCTCACGGAACAGGCGGTGAAGGATGGAGAAAAGTTCATCGTTGCCGTCGGCGGCGACGGTACGGTAAACGAGGTCTCCTCCGTTCTGTGCGGGATCGAGGGCATCGCGTTCGGGATACTGCCCTTCGGTACCGGAAACGATGTCGCGAGGAACGCGGGATTGCCGCTTGAAATTGACAAGGCCGTGAATACGCTGCTTAATGGTTCCCTGCATAACTACGATATGGGACGTGCCAACGGCAGACCCTTCATCAACGCGGGCGGCTTTGGCTTCGATGTGGATGTTATCATCAATACCGAAAAACACAAAAAGGGCGGGGGCGGTATGCTGCCATACCTTCTCGGCATCGTCGATACGCTCTTTAACAGGAAAAAAATCCGCGCCATTATTGAAACGAAGCATGAACGATTCGAAAAGGAAATCATGGTCGCAGTGGTCGCGAACGGCGCACAATTTGGCGGCGGAATGAGGGTCGCGCCCGACGCAAAGACCGATGACGGACTCTTCGATGTTTGCCTGATCGAGCATGTGGGACTGCTTTCGCTACTTTTTCTGCTCCCGCTGTTCACGAAGGGCAAGCACTTGAGCAAAAAACCCGTGCTGTACTTCAAAACCGATTATGTAAGGTTTGAAACCGATTCAAAATATCCGATACAGCTTGACGGAGAGATCGTCGAGACCACCCCGGTGGAATACAGCATCGTGAAAAACGCGCTTTCCATGGTTAAACCGAGTGCTTCTGTATAACGCGGTTAAACCGAAAGCCTTAGCATAAACGCAGCGGAGCGGGTAAAGAATAAGGAAAAATATGGCTGCTAAGCATTATGTATTTAGAAATAAAAAGAGAACCTTCGCCAGGCTTACGATCCTTTTAGTTTTGGCACTTGCCTTCATCGGGCTCGCTGTGGGAGGGGTGCTGCTCTTTAAGAGCTGCTCGCTTGCAGCAAGTAAGCGCAGTCTTCCCTTCGCGTCTTCAGCCGAATCTGCGTATACCGGCGATGGGTTCATGTACATGGAGGGTTCAACTCTTAAGTACCTCAGCCTTAAGGACGAAAGCAAGAATTATTCCATATCCGTAAATGCTCCGTCCGCGCGGCTGATGGGTACGAGCGGCATCAAAATCGTATACAACACTCGTGCCTTGCAGATCGTAGGCACGCAGTACGACATCGAGCTGTCGGGCGAGATAGTAAAGCTCTGCTGCGGCAGCGGCTATGCGGCGGTATACAGGCATGGCGACGACGGCAGCAGCGCGCTTAGGGTGTATGATTCCACCGGCAGCCAATGCTATCAGATTGATTTTACCGATACCGTGCTTACGGATTTCGGCTTCGAGAGCACTACGAGTCCCATCCTGTGGACTTCGGAGCTTATCACGACCGGAAATTGCGTTACCACAACGGTTACAATATATGATCTGAGCCGCAGCAGCATTACGGGCGTTATCTCGGTGCAAGGGCAGCTCGTAAAGGACATATACATTACGAACAATAGCATTTTTGCAGTCTGCACCGATAATATTATACGCTATGACAGGCGGAGTAACATCGAGGCATACAGGCTCCTCACCTATGGCTACGACTGCACATCATGCTCGTTCTCGGGCGGGCGCGCGCTGTTCGTTTTAAAGAGCGAAGAAAACGAGACAAGCTTGGTTCGGCTGCTTTCGGTGAGCGAAAAGGACGTTGCGAACGAAAAATCCTCATTGCTCATGCTGCCCGAGGACATCGTAAATTCATTTGCAATGAACGGAAGATTTGTAGTAGTATCGACAGAAGTGCTGCTTATCTATAATGTGAATGGTGAATTGGCGAAGGAGGCGCAGTTCGATTATGCAATAACCTCCGCCGAAAAGCTCGATGAAAGGAATATCCTGATTGGGCGCGGCGAGGAAGCATTGCTCTACACCATAAATTAAAGGAGGTAACGACTTGAATATAATCGGTTTTGCGATACTGGGTTTTATCGCGATTTATATACTATCGGGGGCGTATAAGGGCTTCGTTTGGTCAGCATCCACGCTGGTCGCATCGGTGATCTCGTGCGTTTTGGCGCTTCTTTTGATGAGCGGAGTTTCAAAACTAAT
Source organism: Christensenellaceae bacterium (assembly GCA_022510765.1). Classification (GTDB taxonomy): domain Bacteria; phylum Bacillota; class Clostridia; order Christensenellales; family CAG-138; genus PeH17. The sequence goes on along the minus strand of JAFLSU010000031.1, from coordinate 6,314 downwards.
AGTATCCAACGACAATTTTTATGAGGCCATGCTGAGCTATACCGAGGGTTCGGAATACGTTTTTGACGTTGAATACGCGAAAACGGATATTACCAAGCTTACAAACGATCAGATCGACGAGGTTATGGAAAAGGCCAACCTTCCGTACCCGATGGATGATCGCGTGCATGAAAACATCATGACCGAGGCGTTCAAGGATGATCAGATCACAACGCTCGGCGATTATTTCAACGAGAGCATGGTCATGGTCATTGTAAATATCATTTCGTTTTTGATAATTTACTTCATTCTTAGGGTAATTCTGACCTTTGCGCTGAGCTGGCTCGATTATTCGAAACCGTTCCCCGTGCTTCGCAGGGTCGACTGGCTCGTTGGCGGCTGCATCGGAGCGGTGCGCGGCGTAGTCGCAGCTTCCATAGTGTTGATGGTGCTGCCGATAGTGTTGACGGTGCTTCCGTTCGACGCGATCAAGGAGCTTGTCGATGCAAGCTCAATCGCGACCTTCTTCTATAAATCGAGCTTGCTTCTCAAGTTCATCCCCGGCGTATAAGCATGTGTGGTTCATCGGAAAACGAGCCAAACGGCATCGAACGGAGCGATCCGGATTTGCTGCCCAATGAGCGCGTTGATGATTTGCAGTTCAACGGGCTTCGCATAATACAATCATTGGACTCCTTTTGCTTCGGGACGGATTCCGTGCTGCTGGCGGGGTTTGCAAACCCCAAACGATCCGATAACTGCATAGACTTGGGCGCGGGTTCGGGCGTGCTGTCGATCCTTCTGAATGAAAGGACGGGCTGCCGTATGACTGCGGTCGAGGAGGATGCCGCGCAGTGCGGCAGGCTTGAGCGCTCCGTCATAATGAACGGTCAGACGGATGAGCTACGCTTTGGGCGCGGCATTCGCGTTCTTCATACCGATTACATTAAAAACACGAAGGAGCTTGGGCTTTGCGCCTTTGATTCCGCCGTATGCAACCCGCCGTATTTCCGCCGTGATTGCGGCATCATTTCAGCGTCCGGTACGGCCACGCATGAATTGACCGCCGATATTGGAAGCGTCGCCCGAGCCGCATCGGCGCTGTTAAAATTCGGGGGCAAGCTGTTTATCTGCTTCCCGAGTTTCAGGCTTTCGGAAGCGTTTTTGGCGTTAAATGCGGCCGGGATGGAACCGAAGCGGCTCCGTCTTGTATCGGTCAGGGCTGAGAAGGCACCCTACCTTGCGCTGATAGAATCTAAAAAGGGCGCGAAAAGCGGACTTATCATCGAAAAACCTCTCATAATCCATTCTGAAAACGGTGAATACACGGACGAAGTGAAGGAGATTTACCATGAGTGACGGTATCGCGCCACGGCTTTATCTTTGCGCAACGCCGATAGGGAATCTTGGCGACATAACATATCGCGTGGTTGAAACGCTGCGCGGAGTTTCGGCGGTCTATTGCGAGGACACGCGAAATGCCCTGAAATTACTTAATCATTTCGAAATAAGAAAGCCCGTATACAGTTGTCATGAGCATAACGAAGCGCAGCGGGCGAAGGAGCTGTGTGGTATTGTGCGCGCAGGGCAGGCGGTCGCGTTCGTCAGCGACGCAGGGATGCCCGCCGTTTCCGACCCGGGAGCGCGGCTCATATCTGAATTCATCGCAGAGAACCTGCCGTTTGAAGTTTTACCCGGCGCGAGCGCTATGGTAAACGCATGGCTGATGTCGGGACTTCCGACGGACAAGCTGTTTTTTCGGGGATTTTTACCGAGGAGCGGAAAGGAGAGAGCGGACGCTATCGCAGAGCTGCGCTCGGTAAGCGCAACGAGCGTAATATACGAAAGCCCACTCAGAGTAGGCTCTACATTAAAGGAATTATATGAAAAATTGGGCGAACGGCAATGCGCCTTGGTGCGGGAAATCACGAAACTGCACGAGGAGGCGGTACGGGGATCAATTTCGGTTCTTGCGGAGCGGTATTCCGCCGAGCCGCCAAAAGGTGAGTGCGTCATTGTGCTTGCCGCAGCGGAGACTGTACCTAACGTGGACGGCGAAAAGCTTAACGAGCTGCTTTCCATGCTTTTTGACGCGGGCGTGAAGATTAAGGACGCTGCGCGCATCGCTTCCAAGCTCATGAACATTCCAAAGAACGATGCTTACCGTGCGGCAATGGCGTTGAACGAATGATGACGGGGCTCGGAATTTGCTAAGATTTGGGCAAAGCCAAATCTTAGCAAAAACGCAGGTGAAACCGCAAGAAAAACCTTTAGGTTTTTCATTTTCACGTTGCTGCCACCGGACCCCGCTGGGGCGCTGCCCCAGACACCGCTTAAGGAACTTTTTGAAAAAATGTCCCTAATGCGAAAATACATTTTCGCATTGGAATCCCAAAAACTTTTAATTGGTATATTGTTTGCAACGCAAATCAGATTTTTATGGAGATTATAAAATGGCTTTTGATTTTAAAAAAGAATACAAGGAATTCTATATGCCGAAGAATAAGCCAAGCATTGTGAGTGTTCCGAAAATGAACTACATTGCCGTACGGGGAAAAGGCGACCCTAATATTGATGGCAGTGAATTCAAAGAGTCCATCGGGTTACTTTACGGTATTGCATTTACCATAAAAATGTGTAAAAAAAGCAATCGAGAAATTGATGGATACTTTGACTATGTTGTTCCTCCACTTGAAGGTTTTTGGTGGCAGGAAGGAGCGCAGGATATTGATTACTCCCATAAGGAGGAATTCCATTTTATTTCAGTGATCAGGCTTCCCGATTTTGTTGCAAAAAACGACTTTGATTGGGCAGTTTCAGAGGCGGCGCAAAAGAAGAAAACCGACTTTTCAAAAGTAGAGTTTATGACTTATGAAGAGGGTTTGTGTATTCAGTGTATGCATATCGGCTCATATGATGATGAGCCTGCTACTGTTGCGCTTATGCATGAATATATGAAAGAGCAGGGATACGAGTTGGATTTTTCTGACAAACGTCTGCACCACGAAATCTATTTAAGCGACGCAAGGAGGGTTGCTCCCGAAAAACTTAAAACTGTGATTAGACACCCGATCAAAAAAAGTAAATAAATTCTAACCCATATAAAATATCGTGAAGAGAGGTTTTTAACAACTTTATCTTCATCTCTATAATTGCGCTCCAAATTCTCAATCTATAATGTACGGTGTTTCTAAGTTGGCAAAATATATTTTTTAAATCGGGCTTTGAGGTCTTGACAATTTGACAACCCACTGTTAAACTGCTATATTGCGTTAGAATAGGGTATAATGCCGCAAAATCCGTTTATGTGGATTTTACGGAGAAAAATCCCATGTTTGCGCTTTAAAACACGGTTTGCTCGGCTCAAGCGGTGCTTTGCGCCAAGCGGCTAAGTAAGCACACTAAGCAGCCAAGCGGCTGCGTAAGCACGTTAATCAGCCATGCGGCCAATTAGCGACACAATACAGTTTTCTGCGGCTTGCCGCAGAGGTTAGGGGTGAAACAATGTTGCATGAAGTAAGGATGGGTAAGCAGTCTCGCATGAGCTTCTCCCGCATCAACGAAATTCTCGACATGCCCGACCTCATCGAGGTTCAGAAGGATTCATATCGGCAGTTCGTTGAAAAGGGCTTTGGCGAGGTTCTTGCGGATATTTCCCCCATCAAAGACTTTTCGGAACGGTTGGTGCTCGAATTTGTCGGCTATAAGATAGACAAGGAGCATCCCAAGTACAGCGTGGCAGAATGCAAGGAACGCGATGATAACTATTCCGCACCCCTGCGCGTCATGGTTCGTCTTATAAATACCGAGACGGGCGAGGTGAAGCAGCAGGAAGTTTTCATGGGCGATTTCCCGCTGATGACGGAACAGGGTACGTTCATCATCAACGGCGCGGAACGCGTTATCGTCAGCCAGCTTGTCCGCTCTCCCGGCGCGTACTACACCGAGACCGTGGACAAGGTCGGGCGCAGGCTGTTCAACGCACAGGTCATCCCAAACAGGGGCGCGTGGCTCGAGTATGAGACCGACAGCAATGAAATCCTTTACGCCAAGATCGACCGTCAGCGCAAGGTGCATGTTACCGCGCTCATGCGTGCGCTTGGCTACAGCTCCAACGCGCAGATAATCGATGTGTTGGGCGAGGAGGAACGCCTTCTCAATACCCTTGAAAAGGATCCGACGACCGATACGGTTGAAGGTCTCATTGAAATATATAAACGTCAAAGACCCGGCGAACCTCCCACCGAGGAGAGTGCGCGAAGCCTTCTTACAGGTCTGTTCTTCGACAAGCGTTACGATCTTGCGCGGGTCGGAAGATATAAATTCAACTTTAAACTCGGCATCGGTTCGCGTATTTCGGGACGCGTCGCCGCCGAAAACGTCATAAATCCCGCAACGGGCGAGATTATTTGCGGCGAGGATGAGCTTATCTCGCCCGAGACCGCTGTAAATATCGAAAACGCGGGCGTTTTGGGAGTGTATGTGAAGATAGGCGATAAGAGCATCCGCGTGGTCGGCAATCAGTTCGTCGATGCTTCCTGCTACCTTGACTTCGACCCGATGGAGGTCGGCATAAACGAACATGTTTACTATCCCGTTCTCATGGATATGCTCGGAAGAAAAGGCGAGCTTTCCGATGAGGAATTCAAGGCGCTTTTAAAGGCCAATGTGATTGAGCTTATCCCGCGCCATATCATTCCCGCCGATATGATAGCTTCGATCAGCTACCTTATGGGACTGCCCTACGGCATAGGCACCTGCGACGATATCGACCACCTCGGCAACCGCAGGATCCGTTCCGTGGGCGAGCTGCTACAGAATCAGATAAGGGTCGGTCTTACGAGGCTTGAAAGGGTCGTGCGCGAGCGCATGTCCATACAGGATATGGATGTCGCGATGCCCAGCAACCTTATAAATACCCGCCCCGTGACCGCCGCGATCAAGGAATTCTTCGGTTCCTCGCAGCTTTCCCAGTTCATGGATCAGACCAATCCTTTGGCAGAGCTTACCCATAAGCGCAGGCTCTCCGCCCTCGGCCCCGGCGGTCTGAACCGTGACCGCGCAACATTTGAGGTTCGCGACGTTCACTACTCCCACTACGGCAGAATGTGTCCGATAGAGACGCCCGAAGGCCCCAATATCGGCCTTATTAACTCGCTTTCCACCTACGCGAGGATCAACGAATACGGCTTCATCGAGGCACCCTATAGAAGGGTCGATAAGAAAAACCATCGCATCCTTGACGATATAATCTATCTTACCGCGACGCAGGAGAATAACCTCATCGTCGCACAGGCGAACGAACCCACCGTTACCGACGAAAACGGCAATATCTGGTTCGCCAAGGAGCGCGTCGTTGCGCGTCAGCGCGACCAGATTATTGAGGTTCGCGCGACCGATGTCGACTATATGGACGTGTCGACCAAGCAGCTCGTATCCGTCGCGACCGCGATGATACCGTTCCTCGAAAACGACGACGCAAACCGTGCGCTCATGGGTTCCAACATGCAGCGTCAGGCGGTTCCGCTGCTCGTCACCGAATCACCCGTCGTCGGCACCGGCATGGAATTCAAAGCCGCGTACGACAGCGGCGTACTCGTGCTATGCGAAGAAGCGGGTACCGTCAAGTACGTCTCCGCGGATAAGGTCATCGTCGAATCCGACGTTACACATAGGGAAAAAACCTACCGCCTCATCAAGTTCAAGCGCTCCAACCAGGGTACCTGCATCAATCAGCGTCCCGTCGTAAACATTGGAGACCATCTTGAAAAGGGCGACATGATCGCCGACGGCGCGTCCACAAAGAACGGTGAAATCGCGCTCGGTAAAAATATCCTCATAGGCTTCATGACCTGGGAGGGCTACAACTACGAGGACGCAGTTCTCATCAGCGAACAGCTCGTGCGGGACGATGTTTACACCTCCCTCCATATTGAAGAGCATGAACTCGAAGCACGCGACACGAAGCTCGGCCAGGAGGAGATCACCCGCGATATTCCAAACATCGGCGATGACGCGCTGAAAGATCTCGATGAGCGCGGCATCATCCGCATCGGTGCGGAGGTGCATTCGGGCGATATTCTCGTCGGCAAGGTCACCCCGAAGGGTGAGACCGAGCTGACCGCCGAGGAAAGGCTTTTGAGAGCCATATTCGGCGAAAAGGCACGCGAGGTGCGCGATACCTCTCTGCGCGTCCCGCACGGCGAGGGCGGCGTGGTCGTCGATGTCAAGGTGTTCACCCGTGAAAACAAGGATGAGCTTTCACCCGGCGTTCATCAGCTCGTCAGAGTATACATCGCTCAGAAGCGCAAGATCTCCGTCGGCGATAAGATGGC
>JAFLSU010000030.1 GCA_022510765.1 Christensenellaceae bacterium | reverse complement strand
GAATTGCCGTTAATCTATTATTGATAGCATAAACATATTTTCTTCCATGCGTAGATATTTGAGGAACTAATTCTTTTATTCCTGATTGTTTTGATGCGTGAAATAGCATAGCATCCTCCGCTTAACCGAAAAGTTATATTTATCGTTCCTACGATTTTATAGTTCAATTATGGGCATTCGCCTATCTGATTGATAAACGGAAGCTTAGCGGCTGTTGATTGAGTGCATATATGCTTCAACAACCAAACCCACATTTATATTTAATTCATCTTCGCCATTTAGATAAAGCACTTTGCACGGCAATGTGGCCGCCCATTCTAAATGAGTCTTCAAACACGGAGAGCCATCGGTTTCATAACGAGAAGCACTGTCGAGGAACCGCTGATGTTCCTCGAACATATCTCCGTTCTTAAGAATTCTATCTCCAAAAATTTCCAGTTCTCTTTCATGAATTCTTGCCATTCTTACTTCGGAAGCAGCAGTAATATGAACAGCCAAGTCAAACATCGGCACAAACGGTGCGTTAAAGCTATCCATGGAACCAGCCATCACAAAGTGTTTGTGTTTGGAGATAGCTTCCAAAAGCCTGCTTGCCTTTTCTTCTCTGGAATACATTACTGTAAACGGAGTATTCGTATCCTTTCTCCAAATATAATCATCGATATCGAAATAGGGATATTTTAGTTGTTGGGCAACCATCTTGCCCAAAGTTGTCTTTCCAGCACCAGCTGAACCAAAAATAATAATTCCTCTTGGTATTTTGACACCTCCGCGAATTCCAGTTCATCGCCTTTTTGATAATTATATCACCGAAATGGGATTTTTCCAACGACCGAGTAATCCCTGTAAGCACAAGACCCCCCTTGTCTTAGTAAACAAAAGAGGTTTCTTTTGTAGTAGGAGCAATCTGATTCGAGCTGATGACACTCCGGGTATGAGTCAATTGCTCTAACCAGTTGAGCGGTTCTGCACGGATGGCGCAATAAAAAACTTCGGTCGTTGTCTGACCGAAGTTTTTTGTTGTGGTAGCGGCAATCTGATTCGAACAGATGACACTCCGGGTATGAACCGAATGCTCTAGCCAGCTGAGCTATGCCGCCATATGGTTGCGGGGGAGGGACTTGAACCCACGACCTTCGGATTATGAGCCCGACGAGCTACCGACTGCTCCACCCCGCGATGTAGGAAACGCCATGCGTAACACGGCAAGCATTATGATAGCATACTTTATGCAGACTTGTCAAGTGCTAATCACGGACTTGCAAAATATATTAATACCCCATCCGCTGGCATTGCCCCTTTGCTATGGAAATGGCCTTCGCGCGCGAATCGAAAGACACATCCCGATTCTCGCCGCATTCCTCAAAATAGTGCTGCTTGCTGCGTTCGTCATATTTTTCGCACATGATGCGATAGGTGTAAATGCTGTCCGTTTCACGAAGCTCAATAAAGCATTTATCGCTGACCGAAATGAACTCTATCGAACTGCCCTCCGTGTGCCTGATCATGCTTTTAGCATTGCTCTTGAGAACGCTCTTTGTGTCCTTCCGTCGCGACTGCCCCGAAAAAAGCTTTTTTGCTGAATTAAGGATGCCCATCTATGTCCTCTGATTGACTGCAAAGGATCGAGCTTGTTTACGCCCTCTCACTGGTTACATGTATGACGATGTCCACGCCGTCCTCGCGATCGGACTGCTCGACATCCACATTCATGCCGCCCGAACGAAGATGATCGCAGGCTGAATTCACGGTGTTCATGAACATGCGGTAATCCTTGACCATGCGCAGTATGACGGGTCGGGGTCTTGCGCCTTCCTTCTTGCCGTCAAACAGCGCGTTTAGCCGCTTTTCCACAAGGCGCTCAGTATCCTTAACGCTGAGCCCATCCTCGCCGGCCTTGACGACTATATCAAGCCTGTCGCTGTCGTCCTTGAGCTTAAGTATCGACCTTGCATGACGCTCGCTGAGGCCATATGTATTGATCGCTTCCCTGACGGGCTGAGAGAGCTTAAGCATACGCAGCTTATTCGCTATGAAACTTTGACTTTTACCAAGGCGTTCGGCAAGGTTTTCCTGCGTCAAATCAAGTCCGTCCAGCAGCGCTTTATAGCATTCCGCTTCTTCAAAATAGTTGAGATCCTCTCGCTGGAGGTTCTCAATAACAGCCATCAGCGCGGAATCGGAATCCTGCATGCCGCTATCGACGATGCATGAGACTCTTTCGAGACCGAGGCTTCTTACGGCGCGCAGACGGCGTTCGCCCGCAATAAGCTCGTATGTATCGCCATTCCTGCGCACGACCAAGGGTTGTATCAGACCAACCTGCTGAATCGACTGAGCAAGCTCCGCGATGCTTTCATCGTCAAAGGTCTTGCGGGGCTGGTTAGGATTTGGAACTATGGAAGCAACGGGAAGCTCGGTGAGCTGCCGTCCCTGATCTTCTTTTTTCTCTTTAATAAAGTTGAATAATGCCATATTGCCTCCGAAGCGGCAGTAACGCACGCCCGTTTTTCCTTGGTGTCGGTTGCGGTGAAACTGCATTTGACCGCCGCAACGCTATTATACATTAAAACTCATCCTTATCGCAAGTAGCGCGGTGGATAGTGTTTTTTGTCTAAAGGAAAATAATTGTATTATAATGTTTGATAATCCTAAATCTCTGGCGTAGATAGGCGCATTTGTGAACTATATATAAATTGCGAACCTCATCCCCCATCGGTCAACAGCATAAAATAAGCCGCTGCGGAATTCTCGCTCCGCAGCGACCTTTTTTACTTTCCTTCTGCACAATAAGCTATGATCGAGCCGGAGATCACATGCTTTTATTGAGGTTTCGCAACGAGGAAGCACATATCGTTCGGTTCCCCGGATTCCTCATCGAAGAAGTTGTAGAAGGTAAAATTGTACAGGAAGCGTTCCGCTCCGTACACACCGTAACCGTCCTGGTTATGGTCGGTTGTATCATAGGGATCAGCCACAATGATTACGTCGTCCTGCGTGGTTTCGGTGCCCATGGTGTCGTAGCCGATGATTACCTGCCAATGTCCGCCCCAATCGTTCCATCCGATAATGATGGGCGTATTGTCCGCTAAGGTCTCGCGAATATATTCAAACGTGAATACATCGCTCGCATCATCGCCGCAGTCCAGTCTCGAGTACAGCTCAAAACCACCTACGCCTTCAAAAATCTCTACCATCTGGGACGTACTCGTTCCTGCGGGCTTCAGTCCGTTGCTACGGAATGCCGCAAGGCTTTCCTCGTTGTAATTGCCAAGCTTTCCGAACCAGTTGAGCACCATCAGTGCGCTGGACACGCCGCAGCTCCATTCGCTTGTCTGCTGCTGGGTTTTGAAGTTGGTGAGAATGGTAAGCGTATCTGTGGATTTCATATTGTAGAAATCCAATGTATTGAAGTAGGGGCTATCCTTGTGGTCGCCCTCACGTTCGACGCTGTCGGCACCGTCAGCTTCGCTGAGGTTGCAGGTGTAAGGGATCTTCATCTCATCGGTGAAGTTACCATGGTTGGTAGTTGTCTCCGTGGCGGCACAGCCTGCCAAAACGGAGATGCTCATGCAAAGCATAAGCGTAAATACAATTAGTTTTTTCATCGTTTCATACACTCCAATAAAAAATTAATTGTACTTGTTAAACAAACCCGCCATAATATTGTGTTATTTATGATTGGCTCGCTAATTTGAGCCTCCCTTTATTTATCCAATTTTCCGGTCGTCTTTTATTTGAGTCTATATAGTAATTTGTTCAATGCAGTAAATCCTGGCTGTACAGAACGATCTACTTTTACTACTCTCATGTTGTTTTATACAAGTACTTGCGGGGAAATCCCGCGAGACCTACGAGGCGTATGCCCCGCGCTATAAAATTATGAGTCCGCATATGGACTCCAACAAGAAGTTGTGTTCCGGCTCGTTCCTCCTTTTTGCGCAGTATTATTGCCGCCCAAATCATGGTGCGGCACGATTATTATACAGAAATTAGATTATTTTGCAAGCATAAGTTACTCCAAATTAATCATAAAAAACCACACATTCAACGCGTGGTTTTGATTGGAGAATCAGCAAATTTTGATACAAATTAACCGCCTTTTTCGTTTGCGTAGTAAGTGAAGCAACGGCGAGGCCTCCATGAAGTTTTGCGCTGCCGCGCAAAGTGAAGTTAAGTGTGCCAAAAACACTTGCGAAATAACTTCACTGCGTTAGCAGCTTTACATGCCGTAAGGCACACTTAGACCGAAAAAAGCCTAATCTGTCCGGTAGACAAATCAAGCTTTTTAGTGGCGGAGAGAAAGGGATTCGAACCCTTGATACGGTTCCCCGTATACACGATTTCCAGTCGTGCGCCTTAGACCAAACTCAGCCATCTCTCCATACCGTATGCGCACGGTTGCTATTAAGCTGTCCGCTATGATGCAGCATTGCTTTGCCGCATCGCACCTTGATATGATACAATAGCGATGGGGAAATTGCAAGCATTTTTTTAACGGTTTTCGTATATAATGCTCCTTGCGCGGAAACTTAGAGGCATAAAAAGCATCGATCAGCGGCGTTTGCGGCCCCTGAAAATCGAAAAGCTCGCCCTTATAAGTTCCATAAATACCCTTCGACTGAATACAAATCCGAATGCTGCCATTAGAACGCAGCCGGTAATGAACACTGCGGCAGCGTACACCGCCCATTGCATATAGCTCGTTGTGATAAACCGCGGCAAGCAGGCAATTATGACATACATTACGGCAGAAAATACAAGATTTACCGCCAAATTTTTTAGGAATGACGCAAAGCAGCCCTTTATCATGTGCTTATCCACATATAGAGCATATTGCACCGTTCGAAACAGCACTGCCGTAATCGTGCCGATAGCAACTCCTATTAGACCGAGCAGCTTTACCAGCACCACCGAAATTATGATATTGATCGCTGCCTCAGCGATCGCTCCGTTGCGCGTTTCACGAAACCTGCCCGATGTCTCGACCAAAGTTTGATAGGGCAGCCTTATACCTACCGCAAACTGCGCCGCCGCCATGAGGCAGCCGAACAACGGTCTATAGTAATCCGTATCGGTGATCCCTCCGGTATAAATGCTTACAAACGATGCTATCAATATGGCTGTGCAGGTGAATAAAAGCGCGGATACCGTAAACACGGTGTACTCATAAACCCGAAATTTCTCGGTCAGCCGCTCTCCCTCACACCGTGCTAACATATCTCCAAATGCAGCTTCCGCACCGTTTGCAAGCGAGGTAATGAGGTTCTTCATCGGCGCGGTTATCATATTATGCACCGAATACACGGACACAAGGCGTATGTCACAGAACACCGTCAGTACCATTATGTCGGTGTTTGTCGTGACGAACGCTGCAACCTGATGCGCGAAGGCCTCCCAACGCTGGTTGAGGGTTCTCTCGTCCTCCTTAGCCTTTTTGTCAAGCTTATACCGCTTCTTCGCATATATGTAAATGAGGAAAGGCTCCAATATGAACACAAATGCGCTTCCGAGCTTTACGATATGGATGCTCCCTCCCGCCTTTATGAGCAAAGCGGCTACGACCGTATTGAGTATCAGGCAGATGCATCGAATAATTTCAACGATGTAGCGCCGTTGATCCGCCTGAAGCAGGAACTGATACGCTATGCCGAAGCGACATTCAAAGAATTTGCTTATGCCCAGTATCAGGACGAGCGTAAACGTAAATACCCAGTCGAATTCCGATACAATGAACGGATACACGGCGGCAAACATCACAAGAAGTCCCACATATATGCGCGAAACGCGGCGCATAAAGCCCTCCGTTGCACGCACGATGCTGCTTACGGAGACACGATCGCCCTGGGAAAGCGGCTTATACAGCGCCGCGCGTGTTACGCCGCCTAAGCCCGAGCGCAGCAGGGTCACGCAGCTTATGAACTGGGTGATTGAGGACACTACCCCGTTGTACACCGAGCCGAAACTTCTTAAAATGAGCCTTGGAAGGATTAGCCCGCAGGCTATCGTCACCAGCTCCAAAAGAAGCGATGCAAAGGTGTTGAAATATGCTTTTTTCCATCTTCCCTCGGTTTTCAAATCAGATGGTTTCCTTTTATTCTTTTGTTCGGTCTAAAAGTTTCAGTATGGCCTCGTAATTCCGTTCACAGTTCCTTCCATCGGCAGGTTCAAAGAATCGATCTCTCCGTTCCACATATTTGGGTGCGAGCTTGCAGCCCGATTCGAGTATCGCTTCAAGCTCGTCCAACAAACTCTCCTTGTCTTGAACGACCTCCCCAAAACCATCATCCTTATAGCTAAAGTAGCCTTCACGATAATGCTTGTCCCGAAATTCCTTCTCATCAAACTGATAAAAGACCATGGGCTTGTCCATATACGCAAAATCAAATAAAACGCTTGAATAATCCGTGATCAGTACGGCGCTTTTTATGATTAGCTCCTGCACATCGTATCGGCGTCGGCTTGCTATGAAAATTCTACGTTCGTCCGTATCCTCCTCCGCTCCACAGAACGCCGATATATAGCTTTGCAGCGCGTAATGCGGATAGAATATCAGGCGATAATCGTATTTTTGAAGTATCTTCAATAGCCTGTCCGAATGAAGCAGCTCCGAATAACGTGCGAAATACTCATTTCTTTTGAATGTCTCCATTTCGGCCGCCGTTGCTGGTTTTGTAATATCCGAGGCGCTGAGCCATTTTCGCCATGTTGGCATAACGAGGACTATTCGCTCTGCGTCGTCCTGCCGCCCGCAAAGATTATCGAATCGGCAAAACCCGAGATTCTGCACATAGCCCGGCGGATAGCCGTAGATGCGCTCAATGAATTCACGCTCACGCTCGGCCGAGGCGACGATAAGATCCTGAACATGTTCGGAATAAAACCAATCCTTATGATCCAAAGCATTTTGCGTAACTCCATGCTGCAAAAACACGCATTTTTGACCCTTTCGGCGCAGTGGCCTTGTCAAACGATAGACCTCGGGCACCATTATCATTGGATACGCCCCCGAGCACTGCGAACCAATGCTGCATTCGGCGGCGAGGTAGTACAAAAAATGCTCCCTCGAATCCTGTTCAACAAGATTTCCATACGGCTCGACCTTGCTCCTATCCGTGGAATCGGAGGTTATTACGAACCGAACATCCAACTCCGGATGCTCCGTGCGCAGGAATTTAAACAGGTGATAGCCGTTATCCCGCGCTTCGCCGTGTTTTTCGGTGATCAGCCACATATGCCTTTTCGTCATATCAGGATGAAATATATGCAGCTCCGCATACGCTGCAAGGTAGCGCGCAATGATGGGCGTCCAGCGCGATATGATCTTAAAAAACCTTTTTACTTCTTTAAACATACTCATTTCTCCGCTAAAGCGGTCTTTCGCCGCGCCTGAGATCACAGTTATACAGCATCGTCGAAAGCATTAAGTAAAACGGCATTTCAAAACGCGTCAGCCCGTTGAGGAACGTAAACATGGTAATAACGATGCCAAATCCGAAGTAATTTCCCAAATTCCGCTTTATCCTGCGCCTTGTCGCATATACGATTCGGACGATGGCCGCCGCATACAGTATCAGTCCGATCATGCCGATTTGGTACCAACCCTCGATAAAGATGCTGTGCTGCGCCATATCGTCAATATACACACCGAGGCCGTGTCCGAACAGTAACGAACCGAGGCTTTCAAAAAGGCTATCCGAATAGGCAGCCCAAATCTCTGTGCGGCCCGTAGTCAAATCTTGGGATCCCAATCTGTAAGCAAACCCGTTGACCGCATCGCCTGGATCCATTGCGTACAGGAATAATGCCGCCGCAATCAGGGCTAAAACGAAAAATCCTGCTCGCCATAAGGAATTGCTGAGCAATACCGTCGCTATCAGGGTCGGTATAAGCATAAAGAAAAATGACTTGCTTAACGTAGTTCCTCCAAGATATGTAAACACTGCCAATTCGACCAACATTATTATTCGGTGACGCTTTCCCTTTGCAAGCACAGAGAGACCAAGCATAAATATGCATAGGATCATAGGAACGGAATAGTAGTTCGGATCATCGAACAGTCCACTGTACCGAGCGATCTCCTCTTCATAGATAATTTCATGGTTGAGATCCTCGTACATAGACGTCAAACTCGGTATTTTCTCCTTTAAAAACCCAAGCAGCGATGAAACCAATAATCCGAGGATGAAAAATCCGATATGCCTTGACGAGCTTTCATGACTTTCGCTGCGTGCAAAGCAATAAAAAAGCAATATTATTATAATAAGCCTAAGTATGGAAGCTATTGCGCCAAATGACATCACGATTACGACCATGAACAGCGCCGAAAGCAGTATGACGAGATCTTGATCGACAGTCGGTCTTCTTAGGAAAAATAATGCGATAGCGAACACCTCAAGTAATGTGTAAAAAGATGTAGTCCCGCCGCCCGTTTTAAAGATGAATGCAAACGGCAGCAAGTAAAAGAGTGTTGAAAAAACTTGCGTATTTGAAAAGAAGATAAATGAAATGACGAGTATCGCAAAGCTTATAAACACAAGCTGCGGCATGAACAAGCTTTCATAAAGCATTGCCGTTACCAGCATACACAGGGCGAATACCAAATAATTTGACCATCGCTTGTTCAATTTTTTCGTATTCGCGGCGTTTAAACGCCTTGCCGCAGAGAGAGCTTTTGCCGTATTTGAAGCCTTTGTTGGGTCTGATACGTTTGCCTTCCTTACCGCCTTTATGACCCTTGCGGCTCTCGAAAAGCTCAATTCCTTTGCAAATTCCTGAGTAAACGCGGCTTTTGCGTCATGCGCCGCATTTTCATACTCCACGGCTTTTTTGATTTTGCCGATTTTCCACCGCCTTGCGTCCCCGGCAAACTTTGCGGCAAAGGCAGCGCTTGCGTCATGCGCTGAGTTCGCGTCGTTCACCTCCCGCGCAACCTTTGCGGCTCTTGAGATGCTTTCCTCTCTTGCGCAATATGCGTCATATGCTGAGTTCACTAAATCTACGAACTTCATTTTGGGCAAGGTCGTTCTATTACGCATCATGTTTGACCCTGACAAGAAGCTTTAACCAATTTTCAGTTATCCGCCCAACGTCGAACTCATGCCTGTACAATTCGTTTTGCACTGACATTTCTGCGCGCAGCTCTGGTCTTTCTATGAGCGCGCAGATCCGTTCCGCCATGCCCTCAACATCGTGGGGCATGATAAGAAAACCATTTTTGCCGTCCCGAATGATGCGCCTCACCGAAGCCATATCGAAGCTAATCAACGGCAGACCGCAGGCCATCCCTTCAAGCAACGCCATCGGAAAACCCTCGTAGCGGGAGGTCATGACCTGCATTGCGTATTCGGGATACCTCTCGTATATATTCGAAACCGCGCCCATGAGGTTCAGCCTTCCTGCCAACCCATTTTCTTCGATCCTGCGTTCGATCGATTCGCGATTTCCACCCTCTCCGTAGATGTCCCATCGCCATTCGGGATGCCTTTCAAATACGAGCTTTGCCACATCCGCAAGTAACTCAAAATTCTTTTGATAGCTCAGCCTTCCGACGCTAATTATCCGCATGGAATCGAGCTTGTAGTCAATTTGCTTTGAAAGCAGCCTTTCATCCACCGGGTTTAAAATGCATGTAATGTCGTGTATGCGATACTTCCGTTCGAGTTGTTCCGCCATACGGTCGTTTACTGCTATAATCGCTGCGGCTGATTTAACCGCAATGAACCTGCATTGCCGCTGAAAGCCGTACTCATTATATACATCCGCGTCCGAATGCAGCCAGCAGACATACTTTGTTTGCAGTCCCCTCACCGCTGCGGCGCACACTGGGGAAAGCATTTCCATAGTGCATACGAGCACATCGATACGGTTCGCTTTCAAATATGCCCGTAGATTTTGGACGCATTTGAAAAAGACCCGCCTGAGCCTGACCCGCTCGTCAAATTGGACATGCAGAGAGGTTAAAATTTTAGGCATTTCGGCCCCAGCTTCGCTGCAAGTGAGGCTCACTATTCCGACCCACTCCCCAAGCTTGACAAGCCGTTCGGCAATGATGCGAGTGGCTCTGCCGATTCCGCCAAATTCTCGTATATCGGACGTGTAAAAACAAATTCTCATTTCTGCCACGGCATTATAAGTTCCTTTCACACCTATAATGGTTTATTCCTTTTCTCATGCTGTTTAAGGCCGCTTTAACGGAAATTTTGGAGCGGTACAGGCTACGCTTTTTAATGCAGTAGCGCGTCGCAAACGAAAACGCGAACATCCCGAACGCGCACGCGTAGAGAACGCCTCGGTCGAAAAAATAGCGTTCGTCATAGCCATGAAAGCAGGTGGAGTCTTCCTTTGAGCATGTCCCAAGGCAATAGCTGCTCGTGTAGACCCTCAGACCCTTCCTGAATGCATCAATAAGAAAGAGCGTATCCTCTCCGTATGCGTACTTCGTGCCTCCGCCGAACATGCTTGAAAACCACAGGTTGCCCCTTTCCACGCTGCTCCTGCGCGCGGAAAAGGTATAGGTTCCATACTTTAACGCAGAAAACAGTCCAATACGCTTGTCCTTATTTCTTACTTTGCGAATGACCTGCCCATTCTTCGTAATATCCATCGAAAAGATGATCATATCCGCTTCGGGATGCTCCTCATACGCCCGAAGCACCCGCTCACGAAGATCATCGGCATAGCGTACATCATCATCCGCAAACAACAGTATATCTCCCGAAGCATGGATTAGCCCGATGTTGCGGTTCCTGCCAACGCCGACGGTATTGGTCGTTATCATCCTTGCGCGGTATTCGCTAAATTTTATTTCGTCGTATGCCGCTCTGCCCGCCTGATTCGCAAAAACAACATCGCAGGAAATATTCATCTCTTGAAGCTTGGAAAAATCGTTTTGGTTCATCGTCGCGCACAGCACTTCAACCCTCATTTTTTACTACCGTCCTGCTTCATTTCCTTTAGCCTTTTATCTTCCGTATGTATCATCTTCGATCCTGCGGTCAACCCTCATTTTTTACTACCGTTCTGCTTCGTTTCCCTTAGTCTTTTACCTTCCGTATGTATCATCTCCGGTTCCGCGATCAAGTCTTGATTTCTAAATCCGACCTTTCTTTTTACCCTTAGCCTTTTACCTTCCGTATTTACAATTTCGAGTTCTTACCATGCCATCATCTGATGCTCTTGGTCGGAACATCGAATACCATTTCATCGAGGTAATGCTCATACTCCTCATATGATCTATGCAGATCCACCAAAAGCGCATGTTCCTTGTATTTACGCTCCTCCTCGGACGGAATACGCATATAATCCCCGTAGAGGATGGTCAGAAGCTCATCCCAACCCGTCGAAATCGGGAAACTGTATCCCTCAAACTCAATAGAAATGCTCGATTCGAAAAGCTTTCTTGGGTAAACGCTGCGCTCAAAACGCTTCGAACCTCCCAAAAAGGAATGAACATAGCTTGTCCCATCGGCACCCTCGAGCTTGCAAAGCTTCAAAAACGGCTTGAGCGGCAGAATGCTGCAAACACGCATGAACAGAAGCTTTCTTAAGCTATACGTTTCGTAGCCCCGTTTGTAAAGTCCCTTTGCGATCACGATCTTTGAACTTAAAAGTTGTAGTTTTCTTACAAATTCCGAATCCGATGCGTTATCGCATGGAAATATGTCCAGATACACTCCCCTGTGCGTTTTTTCATCGCGCGGATGATACTTTTCAAGGCAGGTCGTGCCGTTCAGCCGGAGCTTTGAAAAGAACATCGGCCAATGCTCGGAAAACTCCTTTTGAATATAAAAATTCTCGCAGTCGAGCTTAGCCCCTGCGAGACTCAAAAACCTATTGTAATCCCGCCTGAGCATGATCACGTCCACATCGTCGTCCCATGGAATGAAGCCCCCATGGCGAACGGCGCCGAGTAATGTACCCGCAAACAGCAGGTATGGCGTACCGATGATATTGCAAACACGATTGAACTCAATAAGCAGGCGCAGCATTGCAATCTGATGCTCCCTCAAGCCGCAGCGAGCATCCGTGACGGTCTTTACCTTCTCGGCAACGTTTGCTTCCGCCGCATCGACCATGCCACGCTCATACGGTTGATCCAGCTTATTCGAGCCATGTGATTCGTTCGGATCATTTGACCCATTAGGCTTGTTTGGCTCATTTGTAATAGCCGTATCCGTAGCCATAGCCGTACTTATCACCGTACTTGCCGTATTTTCCGCCATAGTCCCCATAGTAAGAACGCTTATCCTCAAAGTTGACCTTGTTAAGGACTACACCTATGATCTTTCCGTTCGCCTGCTCAATCTGCGCTTTTATATTCTGCGCCACCTTATAGCGGTTGCGCTCCGCGTTGATGACCATGAGAATGCCGTCAAGCAACGGCAGCATTACGGCACAGTCAACGACCCTGCCGAGGGGCGGCGTATCTACTATTATATAATCGTAGCTATCCCTCAAAGCTTTCACAAGGGAGCTGAAGCGATTGCTGCCGAGCAGCTCCGCGGGGTTGGGTACCCTTGCTCCAGCAAAGATGATGTCAAAATCGGGTACGTCGGTACCATAGATAATATTGTCCACCGGTTTAATGCCCGAGAGATAATGACCAAGACCATATATATGTGAATTATGCACGGCATTGCGCATGAGAACCGATCTTCTGAGGTCGGTATCCAAAAGCACCACATGTCTGCCGGTCTGCGCCAACGAAGCCGCAAGATTGAATGAAATGGTACTCTTTCCGTCCGATTCGTAGCAACTTGTAAGCCCCACCGTCTTTACATCGGCTCCGCTGAATATGACATTGGTCCTCAGCCTCTTGATAGCCTCGGCGGCCATGAACTCCTTAGCAATTCTGTCCTTTATTGAAACAAATTCCATATTAATTACCTCTCCTATGCAATGCAATGTTATTGCATCCGCTATTGCATTTGCATTGTGAAAGCTCCTTTCTTTAGGAAACTGCATTGGTTCCGGCAAAGCCGGACCCAACGTAAAATGCCTGATGGCAAGGTACGGGCGGCTGCCGCCATGAATATCTATCCCTTCACGCCGTTAAATAGCGATCCTCTCCGTGAAAACCGGCACCTCACGGCGCAAAGTACTTCTCGTACCAAACGGGTGACTCACCCGTTGGCTGTCTCTCCCGCCTCTTTCTTCGCCTTCTTTTTTGGGGGAGCTTTTTTGCCTGACTTCTTGTCTCCCGCTTTGACGGTTTCAAGCTCGAAGCAATAGGGTATAGTACCGACCGTATTAAGATGGAGGTAACGTTCTACATCCTCCTCGTTCTTTATCCTGTCGTCCATAACGAAGCAGATGAACAGCACCGCAAACGCAGCAACGCCGCCGAGCAATCCCGCGATGATTGTGTTTTTTTCGGTCGCGGGCGAGGTCGGTGTGTCCGGATCCAGCGCGTCTTCAAGGGCGATGAGGGATTCCGAATTCATTATCCTTTGTATTTCGGAAATCGCAACCTCTCGCACGCAGTTCGCCATCCGAGCCGCAAGCTGTGGATCCTCATCCCGAACGTTTATATTGAGTATTCGCGTATCACCCGAATTCGGGCTTGTGACGGTTATCTTACCCGCAAGCTGAGAACTTGTCATGTTGAGACCGAGTATCTCGATCACCTTAGAGGTAACGTTTCGGGTCCTGATCAGCACCTGATAGTCCTTGGCAAGCTGGGTAGCCATCTGAATATCCGAATATGCCAGATCGCTGTTGCTGCCGTTGTTATCCTTCTTCAATACCCAAACCGTTGTGGTGGCAAGATACTCCGGCGTTATTAAAAAATTGCATACCGCATACGTAGCCACTACGGAAACGATCGCTGCAAGGATGAGTATCCACACCCTCTTTTTAACGTAGAAAAACAAATCAACAAGATTTATTTCAACTGAGTTTTCTCTTTCCATCCTGTTCACCTCAAATAGGTTTGTTATTTATTAGTCTTAAGGCATTTTTTGCAAACAATTCCGACATATAGTCTGAACCGTATTTGTTTTCGACATATTTTGCGCAGGAAGCGAGCAGAGCGGGTCTATGCACCTCATCATGCGCATCGCTTGCCACAAAATGTACGAGTCTTTGATTGAGCAGCTTGCCCAAAAACCACTTCGTGCTGAAGCCCCTCTCTCCGATTACCCCGCCAGCGTTGATCTGCACTAATGCGCCCATGTAGATGGTCTCCCGCAGCTTGTCAATTGATTTGCGAAAGCATTGATACCGCTCCACATGCGCGATGATGGGTCGGTATCCATAACGGATCAGATCGTTCAGGTTTCTTTCGACATGCGAATACTCAACCGATGGGCGATACTCTACAAGCACATATCTTGTGTCCGCCATGGTAAGCACCTTTCCGTCGTCGAGCTTTTGCGGCAGCTCTATTTCGCCATACGCTTCGCAGCCGAGAAGCAGGTTCATATTCGGGTATCTGTCACAGTACTCATCATAAAACTCGTCAAAGGCTGCCCTGATTTTATCTATTCTATACCTTTTATCATCGAATTTATAGTGAGGAGTAAGGATTATCCCCCTCGTACCATCCTTATAGGCAGCATCGAGCATTCGGATCGCAGTCTCCTTGTTCTCCGCTCCGTCATCGACCCCCGGAAGGATGTGTGTGTGAATATCAATTAGCTCAATCATTCAATCTTCACCTCAGTGCGATGAAATTCATTACCCCTCCGTACTTTTTGAGACCGGATACCGCATACCGAAGAAATAATCCGGCGCTCTTTAAAAACGGAAGTTTGAGTTTCTCCCGATAGATCCTCCAACGCTGTTTTGCGCAAATAATCTTATTATATGAACGCGACCGCCTTGTGAGCGTATAATCGACGAGCGTCTCGGTGCAGCCTCTTGCCCTATACCCATCGTTCATTAACTCCAGCCACAGCACATAGTCCTCATGGTAAAACTCGGGATCGAATCGGTGCTTGCGAAGCGCTTCTCTTCGCATCAGCACGGTGGAACAACCGATCACGTTTTCCCTTAGCATGGCTTCAATATCTGTTGTCTTCGGAACATGGTACGCTTTACGCTTCGACCCTTCGGATTCGCATACTAAAAAATACGAGCAGTACACTATGTCGGCATCGGAATTGCGAAAAACATCCAACTGCTTTTCAAGCTTTTCGGGATGCCATGTGTCATCGCTGTCCAGAAACGCCACAAGCTCTCCACGGCACTCGTCTATCGCTCGGTTGCGCGCCTTTGCGGTTCCAATATTTATGCTGTTGCGAAGGATACGAATCCTCAAATCCTTTTCCGCAATCCGCTCAATAACTTCATAGGTGCCATCCGTTGAGCCGTCATCAACAATGATAATTTCCATATTCTCCACGGTCTGCGACAATACGGATTCTATCGCGCGCTCGACGCGGTCTTCCCCATTGAAAACCGGGATTATCACCGAGATCAAAGGCATTTTTGCAACGTCAGAGTTATCAGCGATACCATCAGAGCAAACCGCGCCGTCAGCGTTATCATCGGCACCATCAGAGCAAACCGCGCCGTCTTTACGGTCAATGCCGTGCGCGCCCAATTTTTCTCCTATAACCATTTTGCCCCTTGCGTCCTGCATCAATGCGCTCCATCGTGTGTGAACATAATCTTCGGGGTCATAAGCAGGCATTTTATATCAAGCATGGGCGAGCGTTCGGCTATGTACTGCATATCATAGGCAAGCTTTTCCTTTGGAGCAAGTTCATAGCCTCCCATCACCTGCGCAAGTCCCGTCAGTCCGGGTTTTACCGCCAATCGCTTTGAAAAGCCCGGTATGGTCTTTTCAAACTCAATATAAAAGCACTCCCGCTCGGGTCTCGGACCCACAAAGCTCATTTCGCCTTTCAGGATATTGACAAGCTGGGGAAGCTCGTCCAACCTCGAAAGCCGCAGGCGAGTGCCGACTTTTGTGCAGCGCGGGTCGTTTTCCTTCGCCCAACGAGGGCCGTTGTCTTCTGCGTCGATGCGCATTGAGCGAAACTTGTAGATGACAAAAGCAACGCCGTCCTTTCCGAGACGCTCCTGCCGAAAGATGATTTCTCCCGGCGAATCGACCCGCACACATACTGCTATCACCATCATCGGCACAAATAAAAGGACAAGCAAAATCGTCGCAAGCAATATGTCAAACAGACGTTTGGATGCATCATACAAGCCCGTCATAAATAGGGATGATCGAGCGGCTATCAAGCTTTTACTCAAATCGACACCGGCAGCCAATTTCACAGTAGTCGCTTTCATAACCCCTCCGAAAGCTTCTATGAAACTGTCCTGACGCATAGTGATCTCAATGCAACAGTTCCTATACTTAATCGTCTATACAATTTACTGCATTGAGTCCATCGCGCGAAGACTCACATAGAAATTCTAACATAATTCCCATTTATTTGCAATGCCGTTCCACGCATAGAAATCTATATTTTTTATGTGTTCTAATTAAAGAAATATATATTTCATTAAAGCAGCTTTTATGTTTCGCCTGTGTTCTGCTCCCCCACTCCTTAGCTTTGCGTTTTTATCGTTCCCGCTTCTCGTAAATCTCTGTTTTGGAGATTATAACTTTAAAAATTCTTGATTTTAGAGATTGGATGATGTATAATATTAATACCGTTTCCAATCCTCTGTCTTATATTGATATTGACTTCATCAATTTAAGATATTAAGTGTTATGGTCGGCGGGTCATGTTTCTGTAATGCGCGTTTGCTGCGCAAAACGGCAGGGCGTAAACGAGCGAAACGGGAATTAAATTATGATTGGAGAAACAAAATGAGTATAGCAACCTCCCTCTACAGCATATACGATGGGCTTCACAGTACGCTCACGGCATGCAATGAGGTGATCACCGAAAAAGGTGGGAATGCGGCATCCACGCTTTCCGGGCTGCCGATGGCTGTCAGCAGCATTCAGCCAACTGACTTCACCATTCCCGCAGGCAGCATAACGCCGGAAATGACAACTTTCATAGAGTGCCGCGGCTCGATAAACAAGCAGAAACCGCTGTTTAAAAACTGGCTCCCGGCCGCGACGGATTCCGATGGAACGGTATTCAACGGCACGGGCTATCAGGTAAACAGGCGTATCGGCTCCGACGGCAGCGAGGGAAGCATGACGGGAATGTACGCTACGGGCTTCATTCCTTGTAAGCTTGGTGATACTATCCGATTCGAAGGCATTGATATGAAGCCGTCGGCATCGAACGCGACCAACCAGCGCATATCGTTCTATGATTCAAACAAAACACACA
>JAFLSU010000003.1 GCA_022510765.1 Christensenellaceae bacterium | reverse complement strand
ATTCTGACCGGACTTTATTATTGCGGTGTGGACGTTGATTTTGAATACAATCTTAACAGCCCCCGCGGCGAAGAGATCGTAATCAGCAAGCCTGAGAGCAAGGTGAAGGTATTCGTCATTCCTACGGATGAGGAAATGATGATTGCAAGGGATACAGCAAGGCTCGCAGGGAAGTAATGTAAGTTAAAAACTCCACATTAAGTTAGAGTTAACGCAAGCCCTGTTTGGGAATACTGCTTTAAAGAGCGGGGCTTGCCTATCCGTCCTGCATTATATTTTTTAAATGTTTTGAAAAACCGTTGACAATGCCGCCTTTGACATATAAAATACCATAGGTTGCATTGTGTACTGTTAGATTGGAGTATTGTGTGGAACTGAATGTAGCAGCGGAGTTAAAGTTGGTAGGTAAGACCGCCAACAGGCATCTTGAACCTGAGATTGGCCCGATAGATTTGAATGGGCATATGCTCGTGTTTACGATGCCGGTAAGCATTGACCTGAGCTATTTTTACGATGGCGAAGGCTTCAATGTTTCGGGCGTGCTCAGCTCCGAGCTTCTTATGAACTGCACAAAATGCAACGAGGAATTCAAGCAGACATTCAGCGTCGAGTTTTCGGAGCGTTTTATCAAAGCCACCGAAGAAGAGGCGGACGAGCTTGAGTGCTATCCGTTCAGCGGCGAAGTGCTCGACCTTGACGGGATGATTCTTGATTTGATTATCCTCAATGCACCGATGTATGGTCAGTGCAAACCTGACTGCAAGGGCATATGCCCCAAATGCGGTTGTGATTTGAATATAACGCAGTGTTCGTGTTCACGAACGGTAAAGAATGCCAACTTTGCCTCCTTGGAAGAACTCGCACAACTGCTTAATGATGAAGAGGAGGTGTAGAAAATGGCAGTACCTAAGAGAAAAACATCGAAAGCAAGGCGCGACAAGCGTAGGGCGAATTGGAAGCTCAGCGTACCCGCTATCGTAGAATGCCCTCAGTGCCACGAGAAGAAGCTGGCGCACAGGGTCTGCAGGCATTGCGGCTATTACGATGGCGAGCAGATCATCAAGATGGAAGAAGAAGCCTAATTGGAATAAGCATAATGCTTAATTCGAACTAAATCTTAATCTGATGGCAAAGCTAAGATAGAGGGTGCACCCACAAGGATGTGCCCTGTTTCTGTTACTATAAATTTTTGGAGAAATGTCGTATGAAAGACTTAACCATACGAATAAATGACGATCATATCAAGCGAATCGCGAGACGGTTCGGCATTGAATTTAATGAAATCGTTGATACAATAGATTCGTCCCATGGTGAGGGAGATGTACGCATTAACTGCATTCTTGACAATAAGTATGTTCTTAAAATAAATACAGAGGCTGCAATAACAGAGGCGCGTCTTGCGGAGATCGCAGGGCTAATTGAGAGGTATAGTGCTATTGGCGTATACTGTCCCATGCTGCAAAGGACGGTGGACGGCAGTTATTCGACCTATCAAGAGATAGACGGTCATAAATATATTTGCTATGCTGAGGAATTCGCGAATTATGAGCTGGGAAATAATGACATTAAAAGAGCCGAAATTATTGAGCATCTTGGAATTTTGGCAGCACGCTATTCGGACGTGTAGCTTGCTTCCGTGAACTCAATGTGGAGTTTGATCGACCTTGCGCCGCTCGACACCGATATTGACGAGAAGGCGGAAAATGTTAGAACGCTTATAGAAACTCTCAATAAGGTGGGGTATAATGAGCTTGCCCTTAGAGTAAAGCGATTTGATGAGACAACGCGAGAAGCAATAAGTGCCGATTATAAGGCACTCCCACGCTGCGTGTATCAAGGTGACTTAAATGGAACCAACATACTTTCAGAAAACGGACACTTCAAGGGATTGATAGATTTTAATCTTTCGGGCACGGAAGTAAATATAAACTGCTTTTTGAATGAAACAAATTGGTTCCCTTCAGATTATGAATTTGATACTATGGATATTGAGGAAATCGTTTACAGAGTGAATGATTATCAAAATGAATTGCTAAAATCGATTTTTAAACACTACAGCCTTAATCCCTTGGAAAGCAGATTATTTCCGTATTATAAGCGCATTGTAGATTTGGAGCAGTATCCGAACGTGTGTCAAATGGTACGGTATTTAAAGGATGGTGCTCGTAGAGAAAAGGCGGTTAGGCTGGTTGAAACTCTTATCAGCAAATAGATTGCATAAAACCAAAAGAATGTCGTTGGAGGCTAATTCCCGTCATCGACATTCTTTTAAAATAATATAATATTTGCAACAGAGATTTTATAATAACGCATTTGCAAACGCGTCCGCATCGAACGGCTGCAAATCATCGATTCCCTCGCCAACTCCTACATACCGAACCGGAAGCCCAAGCTCATCCTTGACCGCAACAACAACGCCGCCCTTGGCCGTTCCGTCAAGTTTTGTAAGGATAATACCGGTAAGTCCGGTGTTTTCTCCGAACACCTTAGCTTGAGCGATGGCGTTTTGTCCGGTAGTGGCATCGAGCACCAGCAGAACCTCCACAGGAACGTTGGGCAGTTCCCTTTCGATCACGCGGCGAATCTTGGAAAGCTCGCTCATAAGATTCTTCTTGTTGTGAAGCCTGCCTGCGGTATCGCATATAAGCATATCGCATTTCCTTGCT
Source organism: Christensenellaceae bacterium (assembly GCA_022510765.1). Taxonomy (GTDB): domain Bacteria; phylum Bacillota; class Clostridia; order Christensenellales; family CAG-138; genus PeH17. Next base: position 114,816 of record JAFLSU010000003.1, on the reverse strand, counting down.
TTGAAGGAGGCGATGGAATCGAACACAACGGCAGCGGGATCGGCGCCCTCGCCGTGCTTGACTATAGGCACTCCGGCGCGATCAGACCAAATCGTGAGCTGCTCTGCAGCAGCAGCGCGGAAGGTATCACCTGCCGCGAGCATGACGGATCTACCCTCAGCTTTATACATCGCTGCAAGCTTACCGATGGAGGTGGTTTTGCCAACTCCGTTTACGCCCACTATCAAAATGACGGCCTTATCGGCATGTTCAAGGAAATTGTCCTCAGGACGCATACAGTCAGCAAGCAGTCTTATCATTACCTGTTTGGCCTCGGTTCGCGTATATATGCCCTTCGATTTTAGCTCAGCGCGGAGCTGTGAGAGCAGCTTCTCGGTAGTTGCCATGCCCATGTCGGAGATGATCATCGCTTCTTCAAGCTCGTCATAGAACTCGTCATCTATCTTTTCTCCAGTCTCAACAAACAAGCTTCCAAGGATTGAATCTCGCGTCTTTTTAAGACCGTCCTTGAGCTTTGCGAACAGTCCCTTCTTTTTTTGCTCCGTTGGGACTTCTTTATCCTCTAACATGGGTTCAACGGCAGCTTCCGTTTTCACCAGGGATTCGGGTTCAATGACGGCTTCCGTTTCTAACTTAAGATCAGACTCAATGGCTGCTTGTGTTTCTATCAGGGGAGTAGACTCAATAACGTACTCCGTTCCTTCCGGAATAGGCTCTTTGAAAGTTTCTGGAGCGGGAATATCGGCAACATGAGCCTCATCCCGAGTGTCAGACAACGATGAATCTTCTTCGGGCAATTCGGCAGCGATAGCTGGCTCATAGTCTATAGGTTCAACGGCAACGGCCTGCGCAAAGGATTCGTCCTTGCTGTGCTCACCTGGCTCATCCGACACCAATGACACTTCGGTTGCTTCGGACGGAGCCAAAGAAGTCTCGACCGCGTTCTTATTTTTTTTATCCTTCTTGTCCTTTTTACCTCTTTTAAATATTTCCCACATCGGCATATAAGTTATCCTCCGTTATGCGTCGTTGAATTTGGCTGAAACAAGCGATGAAACGCCCTTTTCTTCCATTGAAACGCCGTAGAGCGAATTGCACACGGCCATTGCGCCCTTGCGATGCGTTATGAGTATAAACTGTGTTCCGCGAGAGTATTCCCGAAGATAATCCGCAAAATTATCGACATTCGCCTCATCAAGCGAGGTGTCGATCTCGTCCAATATGCAGAATGCGGCAGGCTTTAGCTTGAGTATCGCAAACAGCAGCGCGATCGCCGTCAGCGCCTGTTCACCGCCCGAAAGTAGGGTAAGAAGCTGCAAACGTTTTCCGGGCGGCTGGGCAATGATATCGATATTGCAATTTAAAACATCGCTTTTATCGGAAAGCACAAGCTCAGCGCGCCCTCCGTGGAACAGCTCCGAAAAGGTTTGGCTGAAATTCTGCTGGATCAGTGCAAATTGCTCACGGAATTCATTTTCCATCGTGACGGTGAGCTTTGCGATCAGCTCATTTAGATCAGCTTCCGCTTTGCGAAGATCATTGCATTGCACGCTTAGATCATCGTATCGCTCCTTAACCTCGCGATAATCCTCGACGGAGGAGGTGTTTACTTCACCAAGCGACCTGATTGCCTTGCGAAGCTCGTCAACGCGGATATGCGTCTGCGTCACCGCAATGTCACGGCGAAAACTCTGCGCATTATCATAGGTAAGTTCGTAATCCTTCCATATGCTGTCGCAAAGATTATTAAGATCGATCTGCAAGCGATTCAGGTTCAATTCGCTGCGATGCCTGCGTTCACGCATTTCGCTTAATTGGTTGGTTATATTATCGCGCTTTACGCGCAGCTCGTCAAGCGAATGAAGACGCTGCGCTCGCTCCTCCTCAAGCAGGCGTAGCTCATCGCTTATGGTATCGAACTGTTTGCGATCAAAGCTCAGCTTAGACATGATCTTCGACTGCTCGGCATCAAGGGAAGCGATATTCCGTTCAGCCTCGTTAATGGCATTCAACTCGGATTTTATGCCGGCTTTATAGGATTCCGTCTCTCGGTCGATACGTACAAGATCTGCATTTACGGCGCTCTGCTCCTTGGTAGCCGCCATGAGCTGCACCTTTAAACGCGCACTCTCGTCATTTGCCTCCTGAAGTCTGCTTCGAAGCGCATTCAATTCTTCACGGGTTCGCTTAATATCATCATTGGTTACGTCATTACCTCGGCTTATACTGCTCTCCGCAGCTTCGGCTTCGCTACGTTCGACATCGATATCGGATATAGCATCCGTTATTCGGCTGCTTTCCAAGTCAAGACGAATGAGCTGTTCACGGTTCTTTTCAGCATATTTTTTTATAATATCTGCCTTTTCCGAGTGAGAGGCAAGCAGAACCTCGCATTTTCGGAGTGCATCGGCGTACTCTGAGACGCCCGCATTCGCTCGGTCAAGCTCACTTCGAAGCGTTTCAAGCTGCTTTTTTATCTCATCCGTTCGGTCGATGACGGCTTGTTCGTTGATAGCCAGTTCTTCAATTTCACGCTCACGCCCGAGCAGGCTGAACTCCCGTTTTTGTACGCTGCCGCCCGTCATGCTGCCGCCGGGATTCATAATATCGCCCTTAAGCGTCGCTATACGAAATGCAGATTTCGATCTGCGGTTTATTTGAATTCCGACATCAATATCACGCACGATTACTGTGCGCCCAAGAAGGTTTTCAATGACGTTTCGATAGGCGGGGGAATATCCGACCAAGTCCGAAGCCACACCGAAACAGCCGTCAATGCGTGAGCAGTCGAGTTCATCACGAGTTAGCAGCCGCGAACGCATTGCGCTTACAGGCAGGAGAGTTGCTCTGCCGTAGTCGCGTTCACGCAGATAGCTGATAATGGCCTTTGCATCCTGCTCCGTTGGAACAACTATGTTCTGAAGCGCCGCGCCAAGCGACATTTCAATAGCTGTCTCGTATTCCGATGGGACGGACATAAGCTCGGCGACAACGCCGTGTATTCGGGCTTTAAGCTGAGGGTTGCGCTCAGCGTCATTCAGCAGCCTGCGCACGCTTGCATAATACCCCTCGTGAGCGCGCTTCATTTCGACCAAAACCTTGGTTCGGGAGCGTATAGCGTTCAATTCATCCTCCGCCTTTCGAAGGATCATTGAGGCTGAATATATTTTTTGATTTATATCGTTTGCTTTTTTTATCGACGCACTCTTCGTGATCTCAATCGCGGTCTGCTCGGCTTTAATGTCATTTACAGCGGATTCTTCCTCCGAAAGCTCCGCTTCAAGTTTTAACGATTCAACTTCAAACTCTTTACGTTCATTCGCTATCTCGTCCTGTCTTCGGGTCAGGGAGGTGCGCATGGCTTCAAGGCGTGAAATGCGGCTCTTGGCATCCGCAAGCTGGTTCATGGCATCCATCATGGATTGCTTCTGATCTTCAAACAGTTCCTCTTTTTCGTTTATCTCGGCCTCGAGTGCGGCAAGACTTGAAGCCGCAGACTCCAATTCATGCTCAAGCTGAATGTTTCCCGTCTCGGTTGAAGCAAGCAGCTTGTCCAATTCTTCCTTACGGGCAGCGTTATTCTCGATAATGGCACTGAGCCGTTTAATTTCCAAAAGACGGCGCTCAATATCCTTTTTTAATGCTGAAATGCGCTCGGCAATAAGCTTTTCATTGCCTGCGCCCGATTCAACGGCAGTGGAAAGAGTTACAAGGTTTTGTGAAGTTTCGCTTATGGAGACCGACAAACGGCGTTCGAGATCCTCAGCCTCGGAGCAACCAGCAGAATATGCGCGCTCTTCGGCATCAGCCTGCTCGATTGCTGAATCAAATTGGGTGATGGCTTCGGAAAGCTGCTTTATGCGTTCGGTCGATTTATCATATTGATATAAAAACAAATTGATCTCGATGTCGCGCAACTCTTCACGGAGTTTAAAGTACTCTATCGCTTTTTCACTTTGCACTCTTAGCGGCTCAAGCCGTGCTTCGAGTTCACGCATGATGTCATCAAGACGAAGCAGATTCTTAGTCGTATTCGCAAGCTTGCGCTCGGCTTCCTCCTTACGCGAGCGGTACTTCATAACTCCTGCTGCTTCCTCGAAAACCTCACGCCTGTCGTTTGAACGGTCGGACAGTATTTCTCCAACGCGTCCCTGTCCGATGATGGAATAACCGTCCTTACCTATGCCGGTATCGCGGAAAAGCTCGTTTATATCCTTAAGTCTGCAAGGGGAGTTATTTATGAAATACTCGCTTTCGCCGGAGCGGTATGCTCTCCTTGAAACGACTACCTCGGTATAGGGAGAGAGCAGCCCGCCATCGGAGTTGTCAAAATGCATCGCGACCTCACAGTATGACAGAGGACGACGCTTTTCGGTGCCGCCAAAGATAAAATCTTCAACTTTTTTGCCGCGCAGCGCCCTTGCGCTTTGCTCACCCAATACAAAGCGGAATGCATCGGAAATATTGCTCTTGCCGCATCCGTTTGGGCCGAGTATGCCTGTGATACCGGACTCAAAAATCAGCTCGGTACGCTTTGCAAATGACTTAAATCCATTAATTTCTAACTTAGTTAACTGCATTAAAGCGGATTCCTTTAAACGGGCTGGCTTAGTAGCTCGAGCGTGGCTTTCGCGGCGTTCTGTCCGGCCTCTTGCTTGGTTCCGCCGTCCCCAAAACCGTAGACGACTCCGCCTATGCTGACCTGCATGGTGAACACGCGCTTATGATCGGGGCCATTGATGCCGATGACGGTGTATTCAAGATTTCCCTGACGCGTGTGCTGAACATATTCTTGCAAAAGCGTTTTATAATCCTTTGCTGAAACGCTTTTAATGGCTTCCTCAATGCTCTGTTTAACAAATCCCAGAATGAATGTTTTAGCGCAATCAACCCCGCCATCAAGGTACATTGCACCGATGACCGCCTCAAGCGCATCGGAGAGGATCGAAGGCTTTTCGCGTCCGCCGGTATTCTCTTCTCCATGGCTCAAAAGAAGATACTTGCCAAGCTCGAAATTCTGCGCAACCTCATAAAGCGCGGGTTCATATACGGCTCGCGAGCGGGTTCTCGTCATCATGCCCTCGTTCATTTTAGGATAATTTAAATAAAGATATTCGCTTACACAAAGCTCAAGTACAGCATCACCCAGAAATTCCATGCGCTCATTATGAACGCTTGCACGATTTTCACCATTTACGAATGAAGAATGCGTAAGCGCGGTGTTCAGGATACTTGGGTCGGTGAAGCTGTAGCTGAGCTTTGCCATCAATTCGTTCAATTCGGCAATGCGTTGATTTGTCATTGTGTTAGTTTGATCCCCATTATAGTTTAGTATGTATTCAATTGAATACACCAAAAGCCCACATCAAGCATGATGTGGGAATAGAAGATTCGGCTACTTTAACTTGGATTCAATATAGTTAACGACATCGCCGACGGTCTTAATAGTTACTAGATCCTCGTCGGGGATCTCGATGTTATAACGTTCCTCAAGTCCCATCACAAGTTCGACTATATCAAGCGAATCAGCGCGCAAATCCTCTATAAGGCGTGAATCGACTTTGACTGTGTCGATTGAGATATTAAGCTGGGCAGCAATACTTTTCTGTACCTCGGTAAGCATGATTCTTCTCCCTTCGGATATTTAATTTTTGTATTATTCTACTTCAATGTATGCTAGCTGTCAATTCATTTTTGAATGCTCTCCGCATTGGGGGGAAAATGCATTGACATGACTTCATCAAAATGAAACGTGGTGCAGGAATAAAACTCAAACGATAATTACAACTCCTCCCAATCGATCGGATTAGCCGCGATAGCGGAAGCAATCTTGCCTGTCACGTCGCCCGATACAAGTTTGATCGCCTGGTCGATAGCCGATGCAAATGCTTTTGCGTCGCTGCTGCCGTGAGCCTTTATAATACCTCCGTTAATGCCAAGCAGAGGAGCGCCTCCATATTCCTTATAATCCAATCGTGATTTCAGCGTTTTAAACGCACCCTTGCTCATGACTGCGCCGAGCTTTGATACGGTACCGCTCATAAGCTCGGTTTTAAGCATTTTGAGCAGGGTAAAAAACGTTCCTTCTAAAGTTTTAAGTATCGCATTGCCAACAAAGCCATCGCATACGAGTACATCATAATCGCCGCTCATTATATCCCTCGGCTCGCAGTTACCAATGAAATTGATGCCGTCGGATTCTTTTAATAATGAATATGAAGCCTTAGTAAGCTCGTTCCCCTTGCCTTCTTCGCTTCCGTTATTGATGAGTCCGACCCTTGGATTTTCAATCTCGATAACGTTTTTCATGTAGGCGGTACCCATATAGGCGAATTGTTTCAGGTACTCGGGTCTGCAATCGGCGTTTGCGCCGCAATCGATGAGCATGACCGGACCTTGAAGCGTGGGCAGGATGGGCGCAAGCGCGGGGCGCTTTACTCCAGGAATGCGCTTTACTATCAATGTCGCGCCCGCAAGCATAGCTCCCGTATTGCCGGCGGATATAAAACAGTCCGCATGCCCATCCGCAACGAGACGCAGAGCTTTTACTATGGAGCTTTCCTTTTTACGCCTTACGGCAATTGTGGGCTGTTCATTGCAGTCGATCACGTCGGGTGCGTGAACGATACTGACGCGTGCAGAGTCGTAGGTATGCTTTATCAGTTCATCCCGAATGGTGGATTCATCGCCTGTAAGTATGATACTGAAATCGGGATTCTTTTGCATGGCAAGCATGCAGCCCTCGATGACGGCAGAAGGAGCATTGTCACCGCCGAATGCGTCTATGGCAAAGATCATATGTAGACCTCCAATCATCGGATTTCACTATTATAATTGATTCTTTAACATTTTTCAATTCCATGCGACAAAGTCCTTCACGGCATGAGAATTCAGTCCATTCCCAAAGTAAATTTCACAGTGGAACTTACTTTGCTAATTCACAGGCTTGAAAATTCGTCGCGGCATTGGGCAGCCGCTGCATTATGCACCATTAACAATATATTTTAAAAGATCGATCATAATGCTTGACAAAACAATAAAAATGCATATAATGATTTCGGTGTAAAGCTTAAGCCCTTTACAGCACCTGCGGATTTTAGGATTATACCGATAGATGCAGGACTGTGTCCGCATGTTTAAAAGCATTTAAACATGTTTAAAGGATAGGCGACAGGAGAGGAGTAAAGTGCGGATATGCATGACAAACTTGAATTGAGCCTGCTGATAGATTATTACGGAGCGTTCCTGACCGATAATCAACTGGAGTTGATCACCATGAGCACGGACGAGGATTATTCTTTGAGCGAAATCGCTGAAGAAAAGGGTATTTCCAGACAGGGCGTTAGGGATGCACTGCTAAGGGGCGAAAAGCAGCTTTACGATATGGAGCAAAAGCTTGGCCTTGTCAAAAGGGACAGGCGAATGCTGGAGCTTGTTGCGCAAATGGCGGATGAAGTTTCGCATTGCAATGCGGATTGCGCCGAATATAGAAAAATCAACCTGCTGCTAAAAGAATTAACTGGGATAATGGAGGGCAACGATGGCGTTTGAGGGACTTTCTTCAAAACTCCAAAATATCTTTAAAAAGCTTGGCAATAAGGGCAAGCTGACCGAAAAAGAGGTCAAGGAGGCAATGCGTGAAGTCAAACTCGCACTGTTGGAGGCGGATGTCAACTTCACGGTCGTCAAATCCTTTGTAAACTCCGTTTCGGCTCGAGCAGTGGGCGCGGAGGTTCTTGAAAGCCTGACCCCGTCACAGCAGATCATCAAGATCGTAAATGAGGAGCTTACCAATCTCATGGGCGGTTCGGTCACAAGGCTTGACTTTGGCCCAAGGAAGCCTGCGGTGATCCTGCTTGCCGGATTGCAGGGCGCAGGTAAGACCACTATGGCGGGAAAGCTTGCAGCGTATCTTAATAAAACGCAGAGCAAAAAGCCCCTGCTCGTTGCTTGCGACATCTACCGCCCCGCCGCTATCACACAGCTTCAGGTGGTAGGCGAAAAGGTCGGAGTCCCCGTCTTTGAACGCGGAACGCAAGATCCGGTCAAAACGGCTCGAGAGGCCATTCAGCACGCAGAGCGCAATTTTTTGGATGTCGTCATTATCGACACCGCCGGTCGCCTTCATATAGACGAGCGCATGATGGACGAGATCGCCGCAGTCAAGGAGGAGACGAACCCGACAGAGGTGTTGTTGGTCGTCGATGCTATGACCGGCCAGGATGCCGTAAATGTTGCCAAGACCTTCAACGAAAAGCTTGAGCTTACAGGTGTCATACTCACTAAGCTCGACGGCGATACGAGGGGCGGTGCTGCGCTGTCCGTCCGTTCGGTGACGGGTAAGCCCATAAAATTCTCCGGCATCGGCGAAAAGCTGACGGATATAGAGCCGTTCTATCCGGATCGCATGTCCTCGCGCATACTTGGCATGGGCGATGTGCTCACGCTGATCGAGAAGGCGGAGCGTGCATTTGATGAAAAGAAGGCTGTCGAGCTTACTCAAAAAATCAAAAACGATGATTTCAACCTTGAGGACTTCTTGGAGCAGTTCCAGCAGATGAAGAACATGGGCTCCATGGAGGAAATACTCGGTATGATGCCGGGCGTTGACACAAGCAAGCTCAAGGATGTTCAGATAGATCAAAAGGCTACAGGGCGCATGGAGGCCATCATAAGATCGATGACGCCTAAAGAGCGCCGCAAACCGGAAATACTGAATGCAAGTCGTAAAAAGCGCATTGCCGCCGGCAGCGGGACCAGCGTTCAGGAGGTAAACAGACTGCTTAAGCAGTTTGAACAGTCCCGCCAGCTCATGAAACACTTCACGGGCAAGGGTCGGAAACGCTTTGGAAAGCGTAAAGGCTTCTTTGGACTGTAATTATCAGTTTTCACTTGATGGCTTGCCGCATTTTGAGTGAAAAATAATAATGCCAATTACGGGCAACCGTTTTGGAGATAAATACCCATATACTTTCAGGAGGAAATATTATGCTTAAGATCAGACTTCGCAGGATGGGCGCAAAGAAGGCTCCCTTCTATCGTATCGTTGTTGCTGATTCCCGCGCCCCCCGTGATGGCGCTTTCGTTGAGGAAATTGGTTATTACAATCCTCTCACCAATCCCGCAGAGGTGTCCGTCGATGCCGAAAAGGCTAAGACTTGGATAAAGAACGGTGCGCAGCCCACGGAAACCGTTCGCGGTCTGTTCAAGAAAAACGGCGTTATTGACTGATGAGCGAGGAGCTTAATGAGGTAAATGTCGACAGCATGGCTGTTCTTGTTGAGTACATTGCAAGAAGCCTTGTTGATGAACCCAACGAAGTCAAGGTTGTCGTAAAGGAAGGCGAGGGGGAAGTTACCATCGAGCTTTCCGTTGCCAAGGACGATATGGGCAAAGTTATTGGCAAGCAGGGGAGGATCGCCAAGGCGATCCGCACGGTCGTCAGAGCCGCATCCCTCAAAAGCGACAGAAAGTACACTGTTGACATTCTTTGATCATGGACTATTTCCGAATTGGTCTGTTTTTACGTCCGCATGGCGTCAGGGGAGAGCTTAAGCTTCTGCCCCTGACCGACGATGTTCGGAGGTTTAAAACCCTTAAGGCTGCATTCATTGAAAGCAGCGAGGGAATCTATCTTCCTATAGATGTTGAGAACGCCAAAGCGTCATCCGAGAATTCCGTAATAGTAAAGCTCAGCGGAGTTGAAACGATGGATGACGCGGAGAAGCTGCGCGATAAGTACCTTTGCGTGGATAGGGCCAACGCAGTAAAGCTGCCGGAAGGTACATACTTCATTAGTGACCTGATTGGCTGCAAGGTTGAATCAACGGACGGAACCGAGCTTGGTGAGATGGTCGATGTCTATGAGACCAATGCTAACGATGTCTACGTTATAAAGGGCAGTAGACATCTGTCCGTGCCAGCGTTAAAGCGGCTGCTCCATACCGTTGATACAGTGAATAAGCGCATTGTACTCGATGCAGACGTGCTTTCGGAGGTCGGGTTATTTGAAGATTGATATTCTTACCCTTTTCCCCGAAATGTTTGAAAACGTGCTTTCATCAAGCATACTTGGACGAGCTGAATCCAAGGGGATACTCGAATTTCATACCCATAACATCCGTGATTATTCATTAAATAAGCATCGAAATGCGGATGATTATCCGTTCGGAGGCGGTGCCGGCATGGTTATGATGGCACAGCCGATTTTTGACTGCATTGAGCATGTCAAGGGTAATTCGTCCGCACGCTGTATAATGATGTCCCCTCGGGGGAGGGTTTTGTCGCCCGAAATCGCAATGGAGCTTGCTAAAGAGGAGCATCTGTTGATCCTCGCCGGACATTACGAGGGGATCGACGAGCGGGTAATGGAGCTTATGGACGATGAAATATCCATAGGAGATTATGTGCTTACGGGCGGCGAGCTTCCGGCAATGGTGCTCATAGACTGCGTGTCGAGGTTCATTCCAAATGTCCTTGGAAGTGCGGACTCCACGGAGGATGAGAGCTTCTCAGGGCAGGGACTGCTTGAATATCCGCAGTACACCAGACCCTCATCGTTTAGGGGACGGGATGTTCCCGAGGTCTTGTTGAACGGAAACCATGCAGAGATCAAACGTTGGCGCAGAGAGCAGTCACTTCTCAAAACCTTACGAATGCGCCCTGATCTTCTTGAAAGGGCTTCCCTTGACGAAAAGGATAAAAAGTTTTTGGAGAGCGTGAAAAGCACGCAAAATATATCGTAAACATCCTGAAATTTGGATATTTACTACTTGAAATATGGTAAAAAACGTGGTAAAATACTACGGATAATTGGGTGGTCCGCTGGTCGCACGTCGGCTAAGAACATCTGTAAAAAGGAGATTACTATGTCAGACATCATCAGAGAACTCGAAAAAGAACAGCTTCGCACGGATCTTCCGAAGCTCGAAATCGGTGACACGGTTCGTGTTTATGTAAAGGTTGTAGAAGGCAACCGCGAGAGGCTTCAGAATTTCGAAGGTATCGTAATCAAGATGCAGGGCGGCGGCATCCGCAAGTCCTTCACCGTCCGTCGTATCAGCTATGGTGTTGGTGTTGAGAGGACCTTCCCTTACAACAGCCCCCGTATCGGCCGCATTGAGGTCGTCCGTCACGGCGTTGTTCGCAGGGCTAAGCTGTACTACCTCCGTGAGAGAACCGGTAAGGCTGCTAAGATCAAGGAACGCATCGTCACCAAGTAATCTAAGAATGGGGCATCAGCTCCATGCGCCCCCCGCGCCTTTGCTGCATGGGGGGCTGATTTTTTGAATCCTGCTGAGGAATGATTCCAATGAAAAGCTTCGATTTCATGTACTTTGGAAGCTTTTATCCTGTGAGCTTAGGATAATAACTCTGCTTGTGAAAATGATGGCAATTTGGAGGTAATTATGCAAACGATCAACTGGTATCCGGGCCATATGGCAAAAGCGCGGCGTATGCTTGCGGACAATATAAAGCTTGTTGATATGGTCATTGAAATCGTCGACGCCCGTGCGCCGATCGCATGCCGCAATCCGGATTTTGAAGAGTTGTTTAAGAATAAACTTCGTGTCATCATTCTGAATAAGAGCGATCTTTCCTCAAAGGCACAGAATAAGGCATGGATAAATAAGTTCAGGGAATCCGGCATAAACGCTATCGAACTCGTTTCGACCATGCCTTCAACGCGAAAAGCGGCGCTTGCGCTCATCAACCGCACAGCTGAAGAGAAGGTCAGGCGTTTCCGTGAAAAGGGAATAAATAAAATCGTTCGAGCAATGGTCGTGGGTATTCCTAATGTTGGCAAGTCCACATTTATAAACCGCATAGCGGGGACGGCCAAGGCTCAGGTTGGGGATCGCCCCGGTGTTACAAGGAGCAAGCAATGGGTCAAGGTTTCCGATTATCTTGAACTGCTCGATACGCCGGGTCTGCTCTGGGGCAAGCTTGACAACGAGCTGCTTGCAAAGCACTTGGCATACATCGGCTCGATCAGGGACGACGTTCTTGATGTCGAAGAATTGGCAGCACTGCTGCTCTATGATCTGATGCAGATCTGCCCTGAACAGCTTATTGCACGGTATAAAAAGCTTAATCAAAATATGTCTACACCCGAGGAACTGCTTGACGGTGTCTGCATGAGCCGGGGATTCATTCTTTCCGGCGGCGTGTTTGATACCGAGCGCGGCGCAAGAATAGTGCTTGATGAATACCGTGCAGGCAAAATTGCTGCCGTAGCGCTTGAAAATCCCGAGGATGATTTCAATGCCCCTCCCGATGTTCGGGATGCCGATGTTCGGGATGCCGATGTACGGGATGCCGATGTGCGGAATAATTCGGATATTAAACGCGAGGGCGATGTAGGCAGCGCAAACATGGAACTATCGGGAGACTACCATGCCGAAAATTGATGAGCGTGTCCGACTCGAAATTATGACGAAATATGAACGCCCCTTTTGGGATCGGGGTATTCTCGTTGCGGGGATGGATGAAGTTGGAAGAGGGCCGCTTGCAGGGCCGGTCGTTGCAGCATGCGTAATTCTGCCCGCAGACTGTTTGATAGAGGGTGTAAACGATTCAAAAAAGCTAAGCGAAAAAAAGAGAGAGCGTCTTTATGATGAAATCACCAAAAAAGCGATTGCATGGAGTTCGGGCTGGGTATGGCAGGATACGATCGATGAAATAAACATCCTTCAGGCTACAAAAAAAGCGTTTGTTCAGGCGTATTCGAGCATGAAGTATCCGTGCGATCACGTATTTATCGATGCCGTTAAGGAGCTGGATATTCCGTCAAAACAATACCCCATCGTACATGGCGATGCGCTTTGCTATTCCATTGCGGCTGCAAGCATCATCGCAAAGGTCGAAAGGGACAGATACATGGTCAGCATGGCTAAAAAACACCCACAATATGGTTTTGAAAAGAACAAAGGCTACGGCACAAAGCAGCATATCTCTGCGCTTGGGGAGTTTGGGCCATGCGAGATACATCGAAGCACATTTATTAAGAATTTTATTTAGGGATTAGCATATGAGCACACTTAATCTAAGGAACGGAAGCAAAACGCAAAGGGATGGTTTAAGAGGCGAACGTATCGCGCTTTGGTACCTTAGATTTCATGGTTATCGTCTGCTCGAAAGGAATTATCGCATAGGGCATAAGGAAATAGACCTTATAGTCCGAAAGGGAAATACGGTTGCATTTGTTGAAGTAAAGGCAAGAAGAAGCTTCGATGGTATACGCCCAATGGCCAGCGTTGATTACAGAAAGCGAAAAAATATTATTGCTGCATCAAGGTATTATATAGCGGCAAGCAGACTTAGCAGAGTGGTGTTCAGATACGATATTATCGAAGTCAATTTAAAATCGCTACAGGTAACTCATATTATCAACGCATATTATGCGGGCATATAGAGAATCGAAATTGCCGGATCGCAAAATATACCAACAATATTTCCCCTCAAAACTCAATTTATGCACGGAAAGTGACTTATTTATGGGTACAGGGGTTCATTTCTTGGATGAAATATGTTAAAATACTAAATAATGCAGACGTGTGCCCATAATCGCATCGATGGATTCGATCGGGGTACGGTCGGAAGGAGGATAGGATCATGCTGTATATGCCAAGCGAATTCCCGACCGGACAAATTCTCTCCGCGGCAATTCTTGCTTCAATCGCATACCTGTTTATCTACATTTTCTATTCAGGCATGAGCAAAAAAAATGCCTACCTGAATAACTGCGCAAGGGATGGGGAAAATCGCTTTCTCGTTGTGTGGTTGCTTATAGCTGCGTTTGTGCTCAGGTTCGTGCTTTCGTATCAGATAGTTGGACACGGAACCGATATTAGCTGCTTTACGGCGTGGGGTGATAGAATTGCTGTGTATGGCGTTAAAGATTTTTACTCATCAAGCTTTGCCGATTACCCGCCGGGATACATGTACATACTCGGTTTAATGTCAAAGATAGCAAGACTCTTTGGGCTTAGCGTCCGTGTCGCAGACGGTTCATACAATTATGCATATGTAGCACTAATCAAGCTTCCATCGATCATCGCCGATCTTGCGGCCGCATACATGATCTATAGGCTTGCAAGGAAAAAGCTCCGCTTTATGCCTTCATTCCTTATCATGGCGTTGGTTGCGCTGAACCCGGTTTCGATGTACATTTCGGGAGGTTGGGGACAGATAGATCAAATTCTGTCCGTTCTGCTGCTTGGTTCTATCTTACTTCTCGGTTCAAACAAACCAATACTTGGCGGAATTGTTTATGGCTTTGCGATACTTATGAAGCCGCAAGCACTTATGGCAGGCCCGCTGCTTGCGATTGCCTACATTTTATATATTTTTGATGATGATTTCTTTAAGAATACGCAATATGAATGCAATGATGCAAGAGGAAAGCGCCTGATTAAAACGGTCATTGCAGTCGCATGCGCTTGCATTCTTATAATCGTTGCGGCAATACCCTTTGCGACCGAGTCAATGCCGTGGTATCAGATCATCTATGAGAAGTATCTGGGCACCGCTACATCCTATAAATATGCATCGGTCAACGCATATAACATCTACACATTGTTTGGCAAGAACTGGACATCAATCAGCCAAACTGCGATTCTCGGTTTGAATTTCGGTCAAGTAGGTACGATAGGCATGATATTCTCCGTTGGTTTCAGTTTCATTCTTTATCTTATCGGGCGCAAGAAGCACCAGGGAGCGCTGCCGCTTGCAACGGCGTATATGTTTACGGCCCTTTTCACCCTCGGACATTATATGCATGAGCGCTACTTATTCCCCGTGCTGCTCCTCCTTATTGCTGCGTATCTGTTTTATCAGGACAAGCGGCTTCTGTGGATGTTCATTGGATACGGCGCAACGCTTCTTGTCAACTGCCTTGCAGCATTTGAATACAGCAGGCTGTTCGACTTGCACTTGTATTGGGACGAGAGGATCGTGTTTTGGTGCTCGCTTGCAAACGTTTTGCTGTTTGCGCTGTTTACCTATACGGTCGTGAGGATAATGATCTGCGATAAGCTCACAGGTGATGTCTTTGAAGGCAGAGCCTATGAAGAACTCCCCAAGGATGGGGAGGAAAATGAGCAGGTTTCGTGACGGAATGCCTTCCATTAAGCGAGGCCGCTGCCGATGAACACGGCATGCCGATGGATACGGCAAGCGAATAAAAAACTGATATCTTTTTGAAATAAAAGGTATCTTAATGATAATTCAACACCGGGAGCCGTGCTCCTTGATATGAGGTAAAGTGATGAAAAGGATTATTTCAACTCTGTTGATCGCCCTGCTCGTAATATGCATACCCATCGGTATTGCATTTGCCGATGGCGAGAACCTGATCAAAAATGGCGATTTTGAAATCATCGGAGCCGAAGGTCTGCCCGCCGGATGGACGTTTGCAGCATACATTAACGATGGGATCACGTCTTCAATCTCCATGGAGAACGATTCGGAGCGTGGTAAGGTCGTATGTCTGAACAGCGTTTCGTCCAACGATGTTCATTTAACGCAGAAAGCCAGCGTAGAGGCAAATACCATCTATAGGCTTTCATGCTACATCAAGACGGAGAACGTCAGCGGTGGCGCGGGTGCAAACATAGCCTTTGAGAATATTGTTCTTCGAACCGACGCGCTGCTCGGCACCAATGGTTGGACAAGGGTCGAGCTTGTCGGAAGAACCGGAAGCGATCAAACCGAGATAGAGATCGGTTGCCGCTTGGGCGGATTCAGCGCGGACAGCATGGGCAAAGCATGGTTTGACGGCTTTGTTGTAGAGAAGCTCAGTTCACACAGCGGAGATATCGTCAACTTCTTTGCCGGCAGCAGCTCGGGCAATAACAATAATAACAATAATAGTAACAATAATAACGATTCCAAGCCGCTTACCGAATCGGAGCAGTTGGAGGTTGACAGCAGAACTAAGATGGCTGTCATCATGATATTCGTTTATGTACTCGCTCCAATTGCTATCTACTGCTTGCTTTGGTACGAGAAGAAACGTGACAAGACGCGCAAGGTGCAGCTCAAACCGTCACCGGAGGAACTTGCGCCGAGGTTCTTCGATGTCAAGCCTCTGATTCCCAAAAAGACGGATACCAAGCTTCACTACACCAAAAAGGATTGGATTTTTGTCTGCGTGCTGACGGCTATTTATGCGGTGTTCGCCGTGACAAACCTCGGTTCCACGAAGTCTCCGGAGAATTATTGGATGGGAACGGTCGGCGATACGATAACGTTTGAGTTTGATCAGGATGTCACCATCAGGAACATCTGGGAGGATGGCGGCATCGCAGAGGGAGCCACCTACACTCTCACGAGTGCTGACGGAAAGAGCACCACGGTCGAGCAAAAATATGGTCAGATGTATCGCTGGCATATCATTTCGATGGGCGGACTCTCCAATGTTACCACGAGGAGTATCACCCTCACAGTCACAAAGGGCAAGGTCTGGCTGAACGAAATCGCATTCATTGGCGTCGATGGTAAGACGATCACCCCTCGTGTAACCCACGAGAGCGGACTTGCCGCGATAGATGAGCAGGATACTATCCCTGAGTATCCCAATTACATGAACGGCATGTATTTTGATGAGCTGTATCACGCAAGAACCGCATACGAGCATTTGCACAACCTGAGTGTATATGAGATTTCGCATCCGCCGCTCGGCAAGATAATTATTTCGATCGGAATTGCGATCATCGGCATGAATCCGTTTGGCTGGCGTATAATGGGTGCACTGTTCGGCGTGGCGATGCTGCCTGTCATGTATGCTTTCGGCAAACGCATGTTCAAGCGTTCAGAGCTTGCGCTGCTTGCAACGGCATTGTTCGCGTTCGATTTCATGCATTTTGCTCAGACGAGGATATCAACGATCGATGTTTACGGCGTGTTCTTCAATCTCTGCATGACGTATTACATGTATAAGTTTATCAAGATGGATCTTGGCGACAGCTTGAAGGATAACCTGAAACCACTGTTCCTTTCCGGACTGTTCTTCGGTATCGGCTGTGCAAGCAAATGGATCTGCATCTATACCGGAGCAGCACTTGCGGTCATGTTTTTTGGAAAGATGATCGTAATGTGGATCAAGGCGGAAAAGATAAAGAAGGCAAAACTAACAAAGGCCGAGCAGCAGGAGCCTGCGGTTCAGAACGCCAAAGAGTTCAAACCAAGGTTCTTTAAGACTTGCCTTTGGGCAGCGCTGTTCTTTGTCGTAATACCTGCGATAATTTACTGCGCTTCGTATCGCCCATATTGGACTGCCGAGTGGAAGCAGAAAGCGGAGAATGCCAAGCTGAATGAGATGTATTTAAGCGGTGAATTGGTCTATGGCGAGGAGGCTCCCAAAAACGTACTCACCGTTGGTGAAACCGTGAAAGCATACTTGCAGGGTGTATTGGATAATCAGAAATACATGTACAATTACCATAGCGGTCTTGACTCGACCCACACATATCAATCCGCATGGTACGAATGGCCTCTGAGCAATCGC
Organism: Christensenellaceae bacterium; assembly: GCA_022510765.1. Classification (GTDB taxonomy): domain Bacteria; phylum Bacillota; class Clostridia; order Christensenellales; family CAG-138; genus PeH17. The sequence continues at coordinate 97,307 of JAFLSU010000003.1, read as the reverse complement.
CCGATATGGTTCTATTCTGGCGGAAATAATCCGGACACAACTCAATACGGCACCATATCGTCGTTCGGTAATCCTGCGGTATGGTGGGTATGCTTCGTCGGAACGGTTGCATTCTTTATAATGCTGTTGCGAAATAAAATTAAATTGAATACCGAAGCATTCTTCTTCATGATGTGTCTCGCGAGCGCGATGCTGCCCTGGATGCTGATTTCAAGATGCGTATTCATATATCACTATTTTGCGACAGTGCCGCTCATAATCCTTGTAAGCGTCTATGTTCTCAAGATTTATGAGGATAAATACTATTATGGACCCAAGGAGCTCGGTATCGAGTTGAATGGATCTGCAAAGTTCTTGCCCAAAGTCAAGTGGATCTGGCTCGGACTCGCGATCGTGCTGTTCGCAGTATTCTATCCGGTAATCAGCGGTATTCAGGTAAGCAGAAACTACATTGATGCTCTGCAATGGCTGCCCACATGGACGTTCCGCGGAATCTGGCATCAGTGATGATATGAAGTTTGCTTATGAACAACGTTTCGCGTTTAAGCGTACGGTGTTTCATAAGCGGAATATCTCAATTATTGCGTAATTATGTTTGCTCCTCTGCGGGTGGTCTAAAGAGCCATCTGCAGAGGAGGAGTAAGTTCAATGCAGGAATTAAAAGACAATGGAGAACGCAAAGAAACTCACAAACGGAAAAAAGAGCTTTATTCAACTCATAAAATTTGCCCTCGTGGGAGCAAGCAACACCATAATTGACTTCGTAGTGAGCCTAGTTCTCAACGCGATCTTTCACTGGTACTATGTTGCCAAGGTAGTTGGTTATTGCTTAGGAGTTGCCAATAGTTACCTGCTTAACAGCAGATGGACCTTTAAAGAGGAACGCAGAAAGGACGCGCGCGAAATCATAAGTTTCATCATCGTTAATTTGGTCGTTTTGTTGATTTCTCTGGGACTTATGAGTCTGTTTAAAAACTTAATGCATCTTGATGATTGGTGGATGACGACAGGCATACCGGAATGGTTCAAAAAACTCATTGATGGCGAACGGGCTTGCATGCTGGTTTCGACCTGTATTTGTATAATAATTAACTTTGTGGGTAACAAGCTTTTCGTGTTCAAGGCGAGCACGAAAGCGGGCGCTGTTAAACAATAATGCAAGTTGATCAACAGCTACCGGGCGCGGCAAGAAATTGTTTCGCCCGGTAAACATTTTCTATACAAACGAAAGGAGGGTAGAATATGCTTGCACGAATAATGAGCTATGGTTTGATGGGAATCAACGGATACCCTGTGACGGTCGAAACGGATATTGGTTTTGGCGTTGCCGGCTACGAGACCGTTGGTTTACCGGACAATGCAGTCAAGGAATCCAAGGAGCGTGTGCGCTCTGCGATAATCAATTCCGGGTTCAACTTTCCGAACGTCAGGATAGTTGTCAATCTCGCCCCTGCCGATGTACGAAAGGAAGGCTCGGTCTATGATCTTCCAATTGCGATAGGCATACTCGCTGCGAACGGAGAAATCAATCGAGCTGCCGTAGAAAGCTGGTTGATGATTGGAGAACTCGCGCTCGACGGCACCGTAAGAGGTGTGAACGGTGTTCTGCCGATGGTAATAGACGCATGCTCACGCGGTTACAAACAGATAATACTTCCGGCCGAGAATGCGGAGGAAGCTGCGTGCATTAAGGATGCAACCGTTATCCCAATAAAATGTCTTACGGACGCGGTGTTTTTTCTGCGTGAGATGATTGAGATACAACCGCAGATATATACCGATTGGAATCGAATGGAGCGTTATTATGATAATGATTTTTCGATGATAAAGGGTCAGCAGGCAGCAAAACGCGCTGCGGAAGTTGCGGTTGCCGGAAGTCACAACATTCTTTTGATAGGCACACCCGGCTCGGGCAAGACCATGCTTGCAAGAAGCATTCCATCAATATTGCCTGAGCTTTCAAACGAGGAAGCGCTTGAGATAACTAAGATCCATTCAGTTGCAGGCATACTCAGGGGCAAAAAGGGCATCGTTACGGAGCGTCCGTTCCGCGCACCGCACCATTCTGCGTCCATCCCTGCTTTGGTTGGCGGAGGTTCAAAGGCGCTTCCGGGCGAAATCAGCCTTGCGCACTACGGTGTACTATTTTTAGATGAATTTCCTGAGTTTTCAAAAGCCGTCCTTGAGTCCCTCAGGCAGCCGCTTGAGGATGGTATTGTGACCATTACCCGTGCGGCAGCTAAGGCGGAATACCCGGCTGATTTCATGCTTGTTGCGGCGATGAATCCTTGTCCATGCGGAAATTTCGGTTCGCGGGTCAATCAATGCCGTTGTAATCGCTATCAGGTGGAGCGCTATCGAAATCGTATCAGCGGGCCAATGCTGGACAGGATAGACCTTCATGTCGAGATGACCGAGGTTGCCTACGATGAGCTTGTTTCCAAACAGGAGGCTGAAAGCTCAGCGTCGATTCGTGCGAGAGTGGAGGATGCAAGAAGAATTCAAAGGGAGCGCTATTATAGCGAGGGGATCTTCTATAATTCGCAGCTTTCTTCACGTTTGATCAAGAAGTATTGCATCATGAACGATGATGCGGAGGAGCTGCTCAAGCTTTCATTTAACAGGCTTCATCTATCCGCACGAGCATATAATCGGGTAATAAAGGTCGCAAGGACGATAGCTGATCTATCTAACGAGGAAAAAATAACCAAACTCTGCGTTGCAGAGGCATTGCAATATCGATCGCTTGATGCAAAATATTGGGGGAATGTATGAACTATACGAAAAAGGACAAGCTTTATATATGGTTGAGCATAGTGTTTGAATGTAAGCCCAGGCTGGCAAATGAATTGATTCGATATTATGAATACAATATAGAGGAGCTTTATGAAGATGTCTCGAACGGAAACATGAGGTACCTCGCTCCGATGCGACGAGATACGAGACAAAAACTCAAATATTGCGCTTCGGATGATTTTATAAATGACTTTATTTCAAACTTCGAAAAACGAGATGTCTATGCTGTAACCTATGATAGTGATGATTATCCTAAACTGCTCAAAGAAATCTACGATCCTCCCCTCGTACTGTATTGTAGGGGAAAGAAACTTGATAATTCGTGCAAATTGCCGTTTACTATAATCGGAACCAGACATTGTACCGAGTACGGTGAAAAGATGGCGACCTTGTTCGGAAAGGTGCTTGCCGAGAACGGTATGACCATAGTGTCGGGGCTTGCATACGGATGCGACGCGTTTGCTGCAAAAGGAGCACTGGCTGCAAGGGGCAATCCGCTTCCTACTATCGCGGTTCTTGGACAGGGCGTTTGTGTAGAAAAGCATGACTACACACGTTCGATTATGGAGCAGATCTTGGACAGAGGCATAGTCATCAGCGAAATGCTGCCGTATTCACATGCAACAAAAGGTTCATTCCCACTGCGCAACCGCATAATGAGCGGAATGAGCGAAGGAGTGCTGGTCGTTGAAGCAGGTGAGAGAAGCGGAACATCCATAACCGCTAACGCGGCGCTCGATCAGAATCGAACTTTGTTTGCGATACCGGGACGCATAACCGACCGGATGAGCGTTGGGACTAACAGGCTTATTCGAATGGGAATGGCACATGCCGTTTTTGATGTTGAGGATGTGCTGTCCCATTATGGAATCGAGCCAGATTCGTCTAAGGTAAAAGGTGAGAAGGCCGGTGTCGATCCGCTCTTGAAGTTGGACGAAACGGGCAAAAAGTTGTACGGGTTGATTGAACACGGTGAGAAAAACATTGATGAATTAACCGAATTATCGGGCTTGTCGGTCGAAAATTTAAATCTATACTTGACAGAAATGGAATTTTCGGGTTTAATAAGGCAACTGCCCGGAAGGGTATATGTTGTGGAATAATGCAGAATGTTTGGGGAAAAGCAGGCATAATGCACAGAAGTTAGGTCGATTGCAAATTTGATGAGACCGCTGAACGGAGCTCATAGTAATTTGCTTTTGCCTCAATAATAACATAATAATGCGGTTGAACCGCCGATGTATTTTGTACATTCGAAAAACCAGCAAATTGGAGCTTTGTTGGGATTTTTGAAAGAAGGGAATGGTAAAATATGGCGGATACGTTGATCATCGTAGAGTCGCCTTCAAAGGCAAAGACGATTGAAAAGTATCTCGGTTCAAAATATAAGGTAATAGCTTCCAACGGGCATGTCAGGGATCTTCCCAAAAGCCAGTTGGGCGTCGATGTCGATAATGATTTTGCTCCAAAGTACATCACTTTGCGCGGCAGAGGTGAGGTTATCGACAAAATACGGAAAGAAGCCAAGGCGGCAAAGCATATTGTGCTTGCAACCGACCCTGACAGAGAGGGTGAGGCGATTTCATGGCATCTTGCTCATTTGCTCAAGATGGATGAGAACGAACCATGCAGGGTCGTTTTCAATGAAATAACTAAGAATGTTATAAAAAAGGCGGTGGAATCTCCACGCGTCATCGATAAAAGTCTTGTCGATGCACAGCAGGCACGACGCGTACTCGACAGGCTCATGGGGTATAAGCTCAGCCCTCTGCTATGGTCAAAGGTGCGGCGGGGTCTCTCCGCAGGCAGGGTGCAGTCCGTAGCAACAAAAATAATCTGCGACAGAGAGCGGGAAATACTTGATTTTGTTCCAAAGGAGTATTGGACGATCAGCGTAAAACTCAGTCATGTCAAAAAAAGCTTCGATGCTAAGTTTTATGGATTTGACGGAAAGAAAGCCGAGCTTAATTCCGAAGCTGAGGCTATGCATGTTGTAAAGCTGAGCGATGGTGCAAAGTACATCGTCAAAGACGTCAAAGTTGCAGCGAAAAACCGCCATGCTCCAGCACCGTATACGACCAGCAGCATGCTTCAGGACGCATCCAACAGGGCGAGTATGCCGCCGAAGCGCACGATGCTTTGCGCACAACAGCTTTATGAGGGTGTCGAGATCCCGGGCATCGGCAGCGTAGGTCTCATCACCTATATGCGTACCGACTCCGTTCGCATCTCGACCGAAGCACAAAACGCTGCTCGCGAGTTTATCGGAAAAACTTTCGGAACAAAGTATGTTCCTCAAAAACCAAATGTGTACAAGGGTCGAGCAAGCGCTCAGGATGCACACGAGGCGATTCGTCCAACAAACGTTGATCTTACTCCTGCAATGCTTAAAGGCTCTCTTGATGCGGGTCAGTATAAGCTCTATAAGCTCATCTATGAGCGTTTCATTGCAAGCCAGATGAGCGATGCGGTCTTTGAAACCACGACGGTAACGATCGATACCGATGGGGACGAGGTCTGCACCTATCGTGCAAACGGAACTAAAAGGCTGTTCGACGGATTTACCGCCGTATATAGTATGGGAGAGGATGAAGAGGGGATCGGAAACAACAAAACCCTGCCCGCTATGGAGGTGGGGGAAACGCCGAAGTTTAACGGCATAACTCCGAAGCAGAATTTTACTGAACCTCCCCCGCGCTATACGGAGGCATCGCTTGTAAAGACTCTGGAGGAACTTGGCATTGGTCGCCCAAGCACATATTCACCTACGATCTCCACTATTATTGACAGGGGATATGTGGATAGGGAGAAAAAGCAGCTTATTCCCACGGAGCTTGGCTTTATCGTAAACAAGCTCATGGAGGATAATTTCGACAGCATCGTCAATGTAAAATTCACCGCGGATATGGAAAAACGCCTGGATTCTGTCGAGGAGGGCAATGAGCGCTGGCAGAATGTAGTTTATGATTTCTATGGCCCGTTTGCTTCATCCCTTGATAAGGCTTTTTCCGAGGTGGAGAGGGTAGAAATCAAGGACGAAGTATCTGATATCCCCTGCGATAAATGCGGCGCAATGATGGTGTATAAGGTTGGAAGATTTGGGAAATTCCTTGCCTGTCCAAATTATCCGGAATGCCAAAATACCAAGGCGATCATTGAAAAAATCGGCGTCAAATGCCCTAAATGCGGAGCCGATATTATAAAGCGCAGGGGCAAGAAGAAAAACTTTTTCTACGGCTGCGAACGGTATCCCGACTGCGATTTTGTATCATGGGATATGCCTTTGAACGAGAAATGCCCGAAATGCGGGAAGATGCTCGTTCAAAAAATGGGGCCGAGAGGTCGCTACACAATATGCTCCGACCCGGAGTGCGGTTTTGTACTTCGCAAGGCAAGGGAAAAGGAAGGCAGCGAAAAGGAGCAGTAGCGGAGGAGCGATGAGCCGTCAAACTGCGGAAAGTCAGACTTCAACAAGTCAAACCGCGGAAAGAATGCGTCAAACTGCGAAAATGACGCGCCAAACTGCGTGAAGGGAGCGGATTCCAATGGCAAAGGTTACTGTGATAGGAGCGGGGCTTGCGGGCTGTGAGGCCGCATACACCCTGGCGAGAATGGGGATCGATGTTCGGCTGTACGAGATGAAACCGATCCAGCATTCGCCTGCTCACAAATCCGATTTGCTTTGTGAGCTTGTATGCTCAAATTCCCTGCGTTCCGATAAGCCAGACAATGCTGTGGGACTGCTTAAGGAAGAATTGCGCAGGCTCGGCTCTCTTGTTATGGAGTGCGCGGATGCTACGAGGGTTCCGGCGGGAGGCGCACTTGCTGTTGATCGAACCCTGTTTTCCGAAGCAGTCACCCGGAGGATAGAGAATGACCCGCATATCGAACTAATTCACGAGCGGGTCGAGTCAATTCCAGATGGTGACGTCATAATCGCAACAGGCCCGCTTACCGATGGCAAGCTGATGCAGCGGATCGAGCGGATTTTGGGTGAGAGTATGCATTTTTACGATGCTGCCGCACCAATAGTTACGCTCGAGTCGCTCGACATGAGCAAAATATTTAGAGCCTCACGATATGATCGGGGCAGCGACTATCTTAACTGTCCTATGACGAGATTGGAATACTTCTCGTTCATAAGGGCGCTTGTGACTGCGGAGACGGCAGAGCTTCACGAGTTCGAAACGCTGAATGTGTTTGAAGGCTGTATGCCGGTTGAGATAATGGCAAAGCGAGGAGATCTTACGCTTGCTTATGGGCCGTTGAAGCCCGTAGGGTTTAAGGACTGCACGGCAAGCGATGGGAAAAAGCCATTTGCGGTCGTACAGCTCAGACAGGATAATGCCGAAGGTACGCTGTTCAATATCGTTGGGTTCCAGACAAATCTGAAATTTGGCGAGCAGCGTCGGGTCTTCGGAATGATCCCCGGACTTGAGAACGCGGAGTATATGCGCTACGGCGTTATGCATCGAAATTCGTTTTTACAGTCCCCAAAGCACCTTGCTCCCGACTATTCGCTGCGTGATCGGAGAAATCTCTTCTTCGCCGGACAGATGACTGGTGTTGAAGGTTATATCGAAAGTGCGTCGAGCGGTTTTGTGGCAGGTCTTAGCATGGGGAGGAGGCTCAGGGGGCTTCCGCCTGTGGATTTTTCACGAAAGACCGCAATCGGAGCATTGGCACACTATGTGAGTGAATATAATGGAAACAGCTTCCAGCCGATGAATATCAATTTCGGAATAATGGAAGCGCTTGCTGATGCGCCCAAGGACAAGCTAAGGCGTTACCTTGCGCTGTCCGAACGTGCGCTTGGCATAATAGATGAATTAAGCGAGGAACTAATATGGAATTGAGAGGAACGACGATTCTTGCCGTAAGAAAGGACGGCAAATGCGCGGTTGCGGGCGATGGGCAGGTCACGCTCGGAGAAGCAACCATAATGAAACACACAGCGCGCAAAGTGCGCAGGATATATAACGATAAGGTCGTTATTGGTTTTGCAGGCTCGGTTGCCGATGCCTTCACCCTTGGCGATAGGTTTGAAGCAAAGCTTACGGAGCATGGTGGCAGTCTACGCAGAGCCGCCGTCGAGCTTGCCAAGGATTGGCGGAACGATAAGGTCATGCGTAAGCTTGAAGCATTGCTTATATGCGCGGACGATACCGAACTTCTCATAGTGTCGGGCACGGGCGAGGTCATAGAGCCGGATGATGGCATCGCTGCAATCGGAAGCGGTGGAATGTACGCCCTCGCGGCCGCAAGGGCGCTCAAGCAAAATACCGAGCTTTCCGCAAGGGAAATCGTACAAAAGGGGCTTATTATTGCCTCCGAAATTTGCGTGTACACGAATTCCAACATTATCGTTGAGGAGGTGTAATGATATGCTTACGCCGAAACAAATCGTTGATGCTTTAAATAAATATATCGTGGGTCAGGATGCGGCAAAGCGAACCGTGGCAATAGCTCTGCGCAACCGCTACCGCAGAAGCCGCCTGCCAGAGGAACTCCGAGAGGAAATCATACCAAAGAATATCATAATGATAGGGCCTACGGGCGTTGGTAAAACCGAGATAGCAAGGCGTCTTGCAAAGCTCGTCGATGCGCCGTTCGTGAAGGTTGAGGCAACCAAGTTTACCGAGGTCGGCTATGTCGGACGCGACGTCGATTCGATGATAAGGGATCTTGTCGAAGCGTCCATCAGGCTCGTAAAGAGCCATTGGCAGGATAAGGTTCGAGTCGCTGCGGAAGCTGCGGCGGAGCAAAGACTCATCGATATGCTCTGCGGAAAGCGCGGAGTAAAGCGAACGGCATCGGGAGCAGGCAAGGATAACGGTCTGTCCGCATTGCAGCGGTTATTCGGGGTCGGCACTGAAAGCAACTCGACCGAGATCGCGGAACTGTCCGAGGATGAGCAGCGCGAACGGCAGTCAAAGCGTGAACGTATAACCGATGAACTGCGCCAGGGACTTCATGAGGGCGACATAGTCGAAGTCGAGGTTTCCGAAACGGGAACTGGAAGCGATGCTATGCTTGCAATGGGCATCGACCTGAACTTAAACGAGATGTTCGGCGGTATGATCCCCAAGAAAAAGAAGACCCGCAGGGTAAGCGTTTCCGAAGCCCGCCGAATTCTTGTTTCCGAGGAATCCGATAAGCTTATCGATATGGATGAGGTAATACGAGAGGCGATCGATAAGGCAGAGCAGGACGGTATCGTATTCATAGATGAAATTGATAAGATCGCCGCAAACGGCGGTGCGCACGGCCCCGATGTGTCGCGTGAGGGCGTACAACGCGATATTCTTCCTATTGTTGAAGGAAGCACGGTAAATACTAAATACGGCCCTGTTCGCACGAACTATATGCTCTTCATTGCTGCCGGTGCATTCCACGTTTCTAAGGTGAAAGACCTGATTCCCGAGCTTCAAGGACGCTTCCCAATCAAAGTGACGCTCAACGCGCTCACCCTTGAGGACTATGAACGTATCCTCACTAAGCCGCAGAACGCAATTATCAAACAGTACACAGCTCTTCTCGAAACCGATAATATTCATGTGAATTTTGCGGATGACGCGCTGCGTGCGGTGGCTGAGGCTGCGTTCCACGCTAACGAAAACAGCGAAAACATCGGTGCAAGACGCTTGCACACGATCGTTGAAAACCTGCTGGAGGATATTTCCTTCAATGCTACCGGAGAGCATCCGATGATCGAAGTAACCATAGATGAAAAGTATGTTCACGAGCATATAGTGCACTTCGGGGAGGATGACATGCATAAGTATATCATCTAAGAGGGATACTGTTCCTGCGGGATAATTTTCCTAAGGAGGAAGCAAGCTATGAATAAATATAAGAGCCTGCTTACAATAATTATGGCGGCGCTGCTTGTGTTATGCAGTGCTGCCGGCATGGGCTGTTCGACTATATCCGCGACCGATGCGGATGACCCGGACGGCGACGAGACGCGGATGACGGTATCTGCATATACGGATACGCCGATTCCGTTATCCAATGAAACCGAAGTTCCGAACGTTAACGTACCCGACGCTGCTCCAACAAACGAGTTAATTGATTTCCCAACTTATCCAATCGATGCTCCTGGCGCGGCGCAAACGTCCGAGTCGACCCCTGAGGCAACGGAGGAACCGGTGATCGATGTGATCGAGGCACCGCTGCCCACACTGAGTGCCGAACCGTCGCCTACGGAAGAGCCGATCGCTGATGTGAACTATGTTCCTGGATATATCAACGAAGTCTTTGTTAACTTCCGAAACGGACCGTCGACCGAGGCGGAGATAATAAGGGTATGCAGAGAGGGTACCGAGCTTTTTATTACGGGCAAGACTTCTGAATGGTACCGAGTTGAGATCAACAAGCAGGAGGGCTACATTGCAAGGCCGTATATAACGATTGGTTATCTTCCGACTCCTGCGCCGACGGCCACGCCAAAGCCATCCAGTCCGCCCAGTCCGACCACTCCACCCAATCCACCCATGTATACGGTTGAACCCGGACAGTTTACGGATCAGGAGATCCGACTCGTTGCAGCACTGGTTCATGTTGAGGGCAATGGAAGCACCTATGTTGGCTGTCGCGCGATTGCGAGCATAGTACTGAATCGTGTATTGAATAAATCCGGGCGTTTCCCAGATACCGTGTCCGGCGTACTGTTTCAATCGGGGCAATTTGGATACAGCAAGTCCTATCTTGAATCCATTACCCCCAATTCTACCGCGATGGCAGCAGCACAATATGTCTTTTCCACTCATGGCAGCACCTTGCCTAAAAAGGTTTTGTTTTATCGAGCAACATCTCTTGGCAAGACATGGTACAGCTACACCCGCTATTATGCTACCATTGAAGGAAATTGTTACTTTTATGGAATAAATTTCTTCTAATTACATCGCTTGAAAACTCAAATGATAATACCGCAATTTCTTTACGAAAGGCGGTATTATTTTTTATGAAAGCGATCATTATGGCGGGAGGCGAGGGCAAGCGCCTGCGCCCCATCACCTGCACGATGCCAAAGCCCATGGTTCCGGTGCTGAATCGTCCAATTGTTGATTACACGATGGATCTAATCAAGAAGCATGGAATAAGGGAAGCGGTATACACTTTAAATTATATGGGCGACGTGATTAAAAATCACATCGGGGACGGAAGCGCATGGGGAATACGCGTGCAGTATTCTGATCCCGGAAGGAAACTTGGCACTGCCGGCAGCGTTCGGGAGGCCATTGGGGAGGCAAACGAAAGGGTTCTTGTATTGAGCGGGGACGGAATAACCGATATTGACATAGAGGATGCCGAAAAGTCCCATGTTGAGAGCGGTGCGGCTGTCACAATAGTTCTTAAAAAGGTCGATGATCCCACGGAGTATGGCGTAGCGCTTCTTGACGATGACGGAATGATCACTCGATTTATAGAAAAACCGGAGCGGAATCGGGTTTTCAGTGATTTTGCCAATACGGGAATCTATATTATCGAGCCGCAAGTGCTGAATATGATCCCCAAGGACACGGATTTCGATTTTTCCAAGGACTTGTTCCCGAAACTCATGTCCGAAGGAATCAAGATCCACGGTTATCGTATGGAGGGCTATTGGTGCGATATTGGTGATATATCCGAGTATCGCAGGGCGCAGCGCGATATGCTGGATGGTAAATGTGTTCTCGATGCCTTTAGGGCTTCCGGTGATAAGGACAGTCAAGGTGGCGAACACGAATTGGGAAACGATCAGGTATCGGAACGAGAGCATGGACACAGCACCTGCATTGCACGGGATTTCGGCGGCGTATTTGTTGAACCGAATGCCAACATATCTGGTCGGGCAAAGCTGATACCGCCATGCTATATCGGAAGCGGCACCGTGATCGGCGATGGGGTATGCATCGAACCCTACACCGTTATCGGAAGCAATTCGATAATCGAATACGGATCGGGGCTTAAACGCTCTATAATTTTTGAAAACGTGCATATTAGGAGCAATACTGAGATACGAGGAGCGGTCGTATGCGAGGACGCTCATATCGATGAAAGGGCCTGTCTTTACGAGGGAAGCACCGTTGGTGCGGCAACCCATATAGGAATAGGCGTGTCGGTAATGCCGAACGTATCGATCTGGCCGCATAAGGAGATCGAAGGCGGGGTAAAGTGTCGCGATAATATCATGTGGGGCAATTCAACAAGACGAATTTCGATCGACGGAAGCAGGATAACGGGTTACGCGGATAACCAACTCACCCCCGAAGCTGCTCTGCGCGTCGGCGCATCGTTTGCAAGCTTGTTCAGCGCACCTAAAAAGCTTGCCGTATGCACGGACGGCAGCCAGGTCGCTGTGATGCTTAAATACTCGATAATTTCAGGCATTGCGTCGCAGGGCATTGACGCACTGGTGATAAATCCAATGAGTAAATCTCCATTTGCATACACTGTTTCGCAGTCTGGATGCTGCGGAGGCATCTATATCAGCGGGACGGATGCTCGAGGCGCAGTGATTACGGTATATTCCGAAGACGGTATCGAGGCAGCGCCGGATACCATGCGCAGTATAAAGAACGCGTTTGTATTTGGCGAACGTCTCCCTTCCGTGGATAAGGAACTTGGGATCATAACACAGCATAATGGTTTGGGCGATGCGTATGAGCATAGGCTTATAAGAAGCGTTGATTCCGATCTGTTGCGAAAGAATCCGAAGACGCTCAGAATTACTGCGGATGAGCAGCTTGCGCGCAGCGTGAGCAGGGTCATGCTGCAACTAAATTGGAATGTCGAAACCGTTACCAATTCAACGCGCCTCATACCTGCAAGGGATGAGGATACGCTCGTAATCTCGTATGACAAGAACGGAATGCTTAGTCTGGCGGTCGGAGGAGAGATAGCAGGGGAGCAGATGATCGATACTGCCATTGTCATTGAAGCTGCGGAAAACAGAGGGCTTGAGCGTATCGTTCTTCCGGTAACCATGCCGGAATCCTATCGCAACGCAATCAAGGCAAAGGGCGTTGAAATAAGCTTCGCTCCCGAAGAAAAATCAAGCCTGCGGCGCGCTGCTCAGACGGCAAACGCGTATTATGCGCCTCTGTGTGAGCCTGAAGCGGCAATTATCAAGCTTTGCGAAATATTCGCGAGAGGAGAATTGAAACGCCGCATCGGGGAGCTTCCCATCGTGTACAGCGCGGAGAAGACCGTCCGAGCCTCATGGCGGGATATGGGGCGTATGCTTCGTACCCTTGCCGAGGGCGATAAACAGGCCGATCGGGAGCTAATCGATGGAATTCGACTGAAATATGATACAGGTTGGGTAGTTGTGCGCCCAAGCGGCGGAACGACGGCAACATTCAGGGTGATCTCGGGCAGTACCGACAGCGAATATGCCAAGGAACTATGCGACATCTATGTTGATAAGCTGAACAGCATTCGCGATGGTAAGAGCAGCGAGAATAAGTAATGCCTGAATATGGAGTAAGGCGAATCTGTATCGAATTTGAGCCTGTGCGGAAAATTTGCCGCCACAGGCTCTTGATTATTTTTTAACAACTGATAAAATATAACTATGTTTAACATAGTTTTGGTACAGCCTGAAATACCACAGAATACGGGTAATATATCAAGAACTTGCGCTGTTACAGGCTGCAAGCTGCATCTTGTGCGTCCGCTGGGGTTTTCGGTGGATGACAGATATTTAAAGCGCGCGGGACTTGATTATTGGGGAGAACTTGAGATAAGCTATTACGATAGCTTTGAGGAACTGGAAACATGCTATCCCAATGCAAGGTTTTGGCTGCTCTCCACTCATGCAACAAAGAGTTATGCTGAGACGGAATTTCATCCGGGTGATTTCCTCGTTTTCGGCAAGGAGACGGCAGGGCTGGGGGCGGAGTTGCTCTCGCGGAGAAGTAGGGACGCTATCCGCATACCGATGCGTCCGCAGTTAAGATCGCTCAATTTGTCAAATTCGGTCGCGATAGTAGTATATGAGGCCTTAAGACAGAATGGGTTTAGTGGACTTGAATGACAATAATGATATATTTGAAGCAAAAGGAATGGGAATCGACATGGATGCATTAAGTACAATTCTTGATACAAAGATCATCGCTATATCGCGAGGTAATTATAATGAAAACCTGATTGGCTCCGTTGAGGCACTCTATAGAGCAGGAATACGCGCCGTTGAGGTAACTTTTGAGCAGGATAAGGGGTTGGAGATGACCGCTGATTCGATCAAAGCTCTTTCTGAACGATTCTATGGACGCATGGCAATCGGAGCGGGGACGGTGCTTACGCTTGAACAGCTTGAATGCGCTCATTCATGCGGTGCTTCGTATATCGTTTCTCCGAATACCGATCAGGAGATCATATCAGCCACGAAGAAACTGGGACTCGTTTCGATACCGGGAGCAATGACCCCCACGGAGATAGTGACGGCACATAAGCTTGGAGCGGATATAGTTAAGGTGTTTCCCGCTGGACTTCTTGGAGCCAAGTATTTTAAAGCCCTGCGCTCGCCGCTTCCGAACATCAGGCTTGCTGCGGTCGCAGGTATAACGCTTAGCAATCTTGCGGATTTTGCCGCTGCTGGTGCCTGCGCTTTTGGAATAAGCTCTGGGCTTTTCAAGACGGATATGATAGCGGATGGGCGTTTTTCTGAAATTGAGCGGATTGCCCGGGAGTACAGTAACAGATCGATGCAGAAAAATGATTAAAAGTAAGCGTGATAGGGTTTAAGGTTTTATGAGCGGCGGCAAAGAAGATGGTGTTCACAGCGGACATAGGAAACGACTGAAGGATACTTACTTAAAGAAGGGGCTTGATGGATTTCATGAGCATCAGGCGCTTGAATTATTGCTTTTCTATGCTATACCGAGGCAGGATACCAATCCTATTGCACACAAGCTTATTGATAAATTCGGATCACTTTACGATGTCCTTAATGCAAGCCACAATGAACTTACAAAGTCCGGTCGCTCGGAGAATACCGCAGCGTTTATTCGCATGATAAATGAAATTGGCGAGTTTTTCGATCAATTTCGGTTCATTGACAAGTCATTAACCACTACCGATAACGCTATGGAGTTTTGTTTCGACGCATTACATGAGTATAAGGACAGGCGTGTTTGCATCGTTTGTCTTAATGCGGTCGGGAAGATACTGCATCACGAGATTGCACTCAGAGGCACGTCGGGTGAAGCGGCGATTACACCAAGGCGTATAGCGGAGATCGCGCTTGCTAATGGGGCAACCGCAATAGTGCTTGCCCATAATCACTTATCTGGAAATCATCTTCCATTGCCAGATGACATAGGCAATACCAAGCGCGTACAGAGTTCTCTTTTAGAAGTAGGTGTGGAACTGCGTGAGCATATTATTGTTTCTAATCACAAATGTTATGCTATCATGCGAAGCTACGAAAAAGAAATGATTTATCCGAATTACAAATCGAACGGACGCATTTCGCAGCTTTCTCATGTACAACATCAATGTGCAGATAATAATATCTTCCAATTAAATGAACGTGAGTCGGCGCGCAGTAAAATAGCGAGACTGAGAGATGCCTATATAAAGAATGGCCTTGCAGGATTTAATGAGAATGAGGCGCTTGAATTATTGCTTTCTTATGCGACAAGGAGTGACGCTAACCCTTCCGCACAAAAGCTAATTGCAAAGTTTGGGTCGCTACACGGCGTTATAAATGCAAGCTATAATGAACTGATAAAATTTGGACTTTCACAAAACGCCGCAACGCTTCTGTGTCTCACGAACGATATAGGCATGTTTTCTAAGCGTCTGCGGCTCGTTGGCAAATCGCTTGACAGCATAGACGATGTGATAATGTTTTGCTTTTATCTGCTATCAAAATCAAAAGATGAGCATGTTTTCATAGTTTGCCTTAATGAAACCAATAAGGTGTTGCATTACGAGATGATAAGCAGGGGTACGCCCGGTGAAGTACCGTTTTTGCCAAGGCGGATTGTTGAGATCGCCCTTGAGCACAGCGCAACCGCAATAGTGCTTGCACATAATCATCCCTCGGGAAATCACCTTCCGTCAGTAAGCGACATAAACAACACCGAACGAGTACAGAGCATTCTTTTAAATATGGATGTGAAACTGCTTGATCATATCATCGTTTCCTTCCCGAAATGCTATGCTATAATACGAAAATATGAAAAACAAATGATATATCCAAATTCCGAATTGAGCGGATATGATTCGCAGCGGCAGTCCGTTCAGAATCAAAAGGATTCGAATGAGGCAAGGGAAACCTTCTCCGCATAAATTAACGAAAATCGGTATGAGGAAAACTGTATCGGCATAGCCTATCTGCGTTTTATAGTCGAATCAAAGAAATACACTGAAAAAGGTCATGTTAGTTTAAAAACGTGCGTAAACAAAAATGGGATGGTCAAAGGCCATCCCTTTTGGTTACTAAAAACGGATTAGTCGTTGGTGGGGGCAGCTACCGGGCAGGTGCCTGCACAAAGGCCGCACTCAATGCAGGTATCGGGATCGATCTCGTACTTGCCATCACCCTCTGAGATTGCGCCTACTGGGCAATCAGCTGCACATGCGCCGCATGCGATGCAAGCGTCAGTAATACGATAAGCCATTGTTGTTACCTCCTGAATGTGATGTTGAAGCAGCCATGCTGCAATCAAGCTAATTTTATCACTAAATCTCAATAAATCAAGTCATTTATCGAAATTAGGGGAACCCAATTTATGAGGAAATGGATAATGCAATGAAAATAATCAAATCGAAAATGAATTATTTCCTGTCCATTGCTTCCTTCAGGGATTTGCCGGGCCTAAACGCCACAGAGCGGCTTTCATCTATATCGATAGACTCACCGGTCATGGGATTGCGTCCCCTCCTTGCGGGCCGCGTGCGAACTTCAAAGCAACCGAAGCCGACGATCTGAACCTTTTCACCCCTCTCAAGCTCATCGATCATGAGTTTGAAGATGGTATTCACTGCGTGATCTGCATCCCTGCGAGATAGCTTGCCTTGGCCTGCTAAATCTGCAATGAGCTGTGCCTTATTCATCGTATGTTCCTCCATAATAATATTATCATAAATATTTCAGCAATTCTGCGGTGTTCTGCCGTAAGGACAATTATCCCTGAATTGCAGTGGCTAATATTTTAACAGCAATACTCAAAAAACACAATAGCAATATGGTATATTTTGAGCTTTTTCGCGATTTTAAAGCTCCTTTTTTATCCTTTCCCAGTATAAGTCCATCTCTGAAAGGCTCATTGAGCCAATTTTCCTGCCTTCAGAAAGCATTAACTGCTCCATTCGGATGAATCGGGACATGAATTTTTCGGTCGCGCTCTTGAGGGCCAGCTCAGGATCCACTTTCATCAGCCTTGAAACATTTACGCATGCAAATAGCAGATCTCCGATCTCCTCATTGATCGCGGCCGCATCACCGGAAATAATGGCGTCACGAACCTCGGCAGCTTCCTCTTCGACCTTTGGAAGCGCTTCAAGGGCGGAACCCCAGTCAAAACCAACATGAGCAGCCTTTTTTTGTATCTTATAGCTGCGTATGAGCGATGGGAATGAGGCGGGAACCGCGTGCATGGCATCTGCGACCGTGGATTGGCTTTTTTCCTTTTGCTTCAGGTTCTCCCAATTATACAACACATCATCGGCACCGTTTACTTTGACGCTGCCGAACACATGGGGATGGCGATAAATAAGCTTATTTACTATTCCGGTTGTGACATCGCGCATGGTGAACTCGGAGCGCTCTTGTTCAATCGCCGCATGGAACACTATCTGCAGCAGCAGATCCCCAAGCTCTTCTTCGAGCGCAATCGTGTCTTTACGGTCGATCGCGTCGAGAACCTCGTATGCTTCCTCGATCAAAGAAGAACGCAGGCTTTCGTGCGTTTGTTCGGCATCCCATGGACAGCCGCCAGGCGCGCGCAGGCGATGCATTACTTCCATTAATCCGGACAGTCCATGGCGCGAGCGCTCCATGAGTCCGCAAGGCGGGACGATCATTACGGTGGCTGCGTCAAACCTATAGGCGTTTTCGGGGTAATCGAGCTTGTATAGCGGAAGTCTCCGAACGCAGTCAGAATCATAGTGTGCGCTGCCGTTCAAAGTAAAAAGCAGCACATCATGTTCGTCGGGATAATAATCCGAAAGCGTGAGCTTGACTTCGCCAGCTCGAAGCAGCGTATCGATCTCCTCTATCGCAAGTGGAACCGAGGTATCTGCATGAGTCAAGGAACGCGCGGAACGAACGTTGTACTCGGTAGAGCCTTCAATAATTCCGCAAGAGACCGCATAGGCAAGAGCGGATTCAGCAAAGCCCTGTGAAGCGAGAACTCTAATACCAAAGCCCCGCACCGACGCTTTCTTCCTGATCTCTCGCATTAGTTCCGGGCTTACCCCTCTTCCGAGGACGGCATAGCCAATATCGTCCGTTTTCTCGTCGGAGGTAAGGCGAGAAGCAATGCGTTCATTCAATTGATCGAAATCTTCACATTCGTCGTACAAGTCATCCATTGTTTGATACGGAAGAGCCTTCGATTCCTGTCGTAAGAGCACGGCGGGCGCAGCGCAGGGATGCTTTTCAGTTTGAAAATACAGCATTGTGCATTCCGCGATTGCTGAACGCACCTCGGTGGTCATGGTTTCGGGCGTCGCAAGCGGTATTATGGTTATGCGTTTCATTTGGTACTTCCTTCTAATGCTGTTCTGCACAGCATTTGTGATCTGATCGGTTACATTATAATTTCGAAAGGTTAGCAATGCAACAGAAAAATCCGAAACTTGTAAATATCGGAAAGGGCGGGGAATAGATCCTCCGCCCATACGGTGAACTTCATTGATTTAACGTCACAGGGTGAATTTTGTAGGTGAACTCGTAAATTGACCCTGCGAATTCGAATTACACCGTTTTCCGATTTAATGGAGGTAACGGGTTTTGACAATAAATAACGAGCCTGTCTATTCCTCTTTTTTGAATACGATAAGGCTCTGCGGATCTATGGGCGTACCGTTCACAATGATCTCGAAATGAAGGTGGCTTACCTCGGCGCATTCGCTTATCGCGGTATCGCCTATGCACCCTATGACATCGCGCTCCGAAACCGTGTCTCCGATGTTTACGGGCAGATCTTCGCTGAGGTTGGCGTATACGCTCATCATTCCGTTTTCGTGGCTTATCACGACGGTAACGCCGAGCATATCATCCGTGTATATGTTTTCTATGCGCCCGTCAAGCACGGCATGAACTTCGCTTCCTTTGGGAGAAGCGATATCAACGCCAGAGTGCGTCATCCATTGCTGTAGAGTTTCCGAATAGATCAGCGAATTAATAGCAAACACTCTTATTATGCTTCCGTCAACGGGCGATTGCAGGTTCTGCTGCATTGCGCCCGGCTCCGCTGTAAGCTCCGGGAACGGTGTAAAGTCAGGCATGGGAGTCCCTGATGACACCGGTGTGACCGTCGCATCGGGTACAAGGGTGTTATCAGGGGGGATGTTTAAAGATGGATCGGCGGTTTTGTGGGGTATACCGGGCGTTTGTATGACGCCGGGCGTCTGCACGTCCGAAAGATGCTGGTCGTTGGGCAGGTTGACGGGTTCATCGGGGATGTCCTCGCCGGAGGTGAAGATGAACACTGCTGCCGCACCAAGCGCCGCAAGGCTGCCTATCACCGCAAGGTAAAGGCCGTTTTTGCGCAGAAAGATGTTGGAGCGCAGACGTAGCTGCTTCATTCGCCATTTATGTTCGGATTTTTTATCCATGGGGGTTCATCCTTTCATAGCTGTAAAATTCTTGCATATAGCTTGCCCCCGTATGCATGGGTTTATACACATGGTTTTACCTGTTTCGTCGTTTCATTTTTGGAATGCTATCAGCATAGGTTTAAGAAAGCACAGAGAATTGTGAGGTACGAATATGATTAGAGGTACGAACATGAATAAAAAAAAGAAAAGTGCGGCGCTGTATGTAAACATCGTCCTTGCGGTCATCATCGCGGGGCTTTATCTGACCTTGGTTTCACCGTATGCGATGGATGCGGTCGCCACTTCGGGACTTCCTATTTATAAAGGCAGCAGTAAGGACTGTGTGGCATTGCAATGTACCGTAACATGGGATGCGGCGGCGATACCCTCGATACTCGATTTGCTTAAGGAAAGAGACCTGCGCATTACTTTCGCCGTCAGCGGCGAATGGGCGGAAAGGAACGGTGGAATGCTTTCACGCATGGCGGCGGAAGGCCACGAGATAGCGACTCTTGGTTATTCGCCAACGTTGGAGGGTGGTCTTTCATCAATAAAAAGCGATCTTAAACGCTCGATCAATGCGATAAAGAGCGTGACCGGGAGCGCGCCGCAGCTATTCTGCTGCTCTGGGCGAAATTCGAGCATTTGCGCAAGGGCCGCAGCGCAGTTTGACTTAACGCCTGTGATGTGTACGCTGGATCTTGTTTGTGCAAACGGAACGGCAAATGACATACTTACCAGGGTAATTGGCAACACTAACGGCGGGGATATACTGCTTGTGTCCCCGACCGCTGCCTTTGCGCAGGCGCTTCCGGATATATTGGATTATTTAGCCTCCGAGGGGTTGACGGTTGCCTCTGTAAGCAGTACAATATATAGTTGAGAATGATGGCTGCTCCCGAAAACGCATTTGGGAACGCGCGTCCTTCTCGCAGAAAGAACGGTGAACGAAGGAATGAACATGGTTTTCAGGAATACATTACCAAACGGGTTGCGCATAGTCGGCGAAACAATGGATAATTACCGCTCCGTTTCCATCGGAGTATGGATCGGCGCAGGCTCAATTTACGAAAATTCTGCGGAAAGCGGTGCGGCGCATTTTATAGAGCATATGCTTTTCAAAGGCACCGAGGGTAGATCCGCTGCACGCATAGCGGAGGAGATCGACGCTATAGGCGGCAATCTCAATGCATTCACCTCCAAGGAGTGCACCTGCTTCTATGTAAAGGTGTTGGATGAGAATATCCCTCGTGCGCTTGAGATTTTAGCGGATCTCATCTGCAACTCCAAACTGGATGAGGCCGATATTGAGAACGAAAAGGGCGTAGTATGCGAGGAGATCGCAATGAATCAGGATTCGCCGGAGGATCTCGCTCATGAAACGCTTTGCCAGACCTTCTTTGAGGGCGATCCTCTTGCAGACCCTGTTCTCGGCACGGAGGAGAGCGTAAACGCATTCAAGCGCAGGGATTTGACCGCATATATGGATAGACTGTATCGCCCGGACAATATGGTCATATCCGCAGCGGGGCATTTTGATCCCGAGCAGTTCACCGAGGTGGCTGCGCGAGTATTCTCGATCGGAGGTCATGCGCAGAACGCGAAGATAAGCTACGGCAGACCGAGCGGCGGACGCAAGCTAAGGCTCATAGAAAAGGATGTTGAGCAGGCGCATATTTGCCTTGGATTCAATGGCTTTGCAAACGAGACGGAAGGGCAGTATCCGCTGTATATGCTGAACAATGCCATCGGCGGAAGCATGAGTTCACGTCTTTTCCAAAGCATAAGGGAAAAGAAGGGTTTGGCGTATTCGGTCTATTCCGCACCCTCGTTTTATAATACTACCGGATATTTCACGCTTTATGCGGGGACGGGTGAAAAGCAGACGCTTGCCGTTACCGAACTGATGCTTCAAGAATTCAAGAATATAGCGAGAAACGGCATAACCTTAGACGAGCTTGAACGCAGTAAAAACCAAATGCGAACAGGGTACTTGCTCGGCAGGGAGAATACCTCTGCGCATTCATCGGCAATAGGCAGATCGGAGCTTCTTGGCAGCAAATACCTCTCCGATGATGAGATACTCGCTAAGATCAATTCCGTTACGCTTGATGACGTAATGAGCATCCTTCCCACGATCTGTGATTTTGACAATATGACCGCAGTTTTTGTCGGAAAGGTAGCGAAATACGAGGATGAACTGAATAAGCTTATTTTTGGCGCTTGACAGAAGCGTCCGGCGGATTGATAATAGTACAATGGGAGAAGAAATACATGGACAAGCTCGATAGAATTTTTGAAATGCAGCGGCTTCTCGATGAGGATATTGCATCAAGGAGGCATCTTGACTTTACCACGGAGGAATGGATGCAGAAAGAGGTTCTTGCAATGCTGAGCGAGCTTAGCGAGGTTCTTGATGAAGTAAACTTTAAATGGTGGAAGAACAAAAAGCCTCTGGATACCGCCGCTTTGCAGGGAGAGCTTGTGGATATACTGCACTTTTTCATAAGCATGTGCATAAGGGCAGGGCTTAACGCGGAAGGCCTGTTTGAAGGATACGTTGTTAAAAATAAGGAAAATTTTGACAGGCAGTACGGTCGAAGCGAGAAAAAGGGATACGAGGTGAGCGATGATAATAGCTAAGCGCAGAAGAAGAGGAAATACCAAATTTTTGATAGCTATCGTAGCAATGGCGGTGGTTATCGTGATACTGCTCTTGGCTTTATTCTTGCGCGGAAGCGAAGCTATAACCGACAGCGGATATATAAGCGTTGATTACAATTATGACGCTGTAATAGTTCGAAGCGAAAAGGCCGTTACGACCGATAGTTTTGACCGCGCGGATTATTTTGTAAGAGAAGGCAAGTATGCGGATGCGGGTACGCATGTAATGGATGTGTACAAGCGTGGCTACAATGATGAACTCATGCTGTCTCTACAGCAGACCGAGCGAGAAATCTATGCTGCACAGCTTGAGCAGCTTGGCGAAACGCGAGATTCGGTACTCAACGGCTACAATCAAGCGGTGGATGCTTTGGAGAGTCAGATCGCAGAAGCGGTCATGAATGGAAATACGGACGAGGTTGCACAGCTTGAGATCGAATTAAAATTGGCGCTTACCGAACGTGGCGAATATCTCAGAAATACCTTGCAGGAGACGGAGACGCTTCGCGCACTTTACAAGACAAAACAGGAGAAGGAAGCGTTGATAAGCACATGGCGCAGCAGTATTGTAAACGAGATCGCCGGAACAATAAGTTTTTATTTTGACGATTACGAGAACGCGCTTAACGAGGACAAGCTTTCAATAATGACGAGCGACCTGATCACTTCGGTGATCAAGGGTAAAGGAGCGGTCGAGTGGACCACGGAGGCGGAAAACCTTGCCTATAGAGTGGTGGATACTTCGCATTGGTACTGCGTATTCCTCACACCGGCCCATCAAGCGCTACGCACCGTGCAGGGAATGAGCTACAGCATTGATGTTGCAGGCTACGGGCAGTTCGCAGCAACGGCGCTTGAACCCATGATAAGCGGCAGTTCAGCAATAAATGTTCTCAGAATCAATCAGGAGTTGGGTGAGCTTATAAATGTTCGCACTGTAAAAGTTAAGGTAAAATACGATGCGAGCGGCATCGAAGTCAAGCTTGATGGGATCACTATCGAGAATGGACAGCGCTATATCGAGCTTATGTACAGCGAGGGCAAGAAAAAGGCTGAAATCGATGTGCTCTCTGCGGATGGGGACAGCGCGATCATCCGTGTTAAGAATCCTGACGAGCAGGCAATCGTTGCGGGGGTGAGATATTGGATACAGAAGAAAAAAATAAGTTTGAAAAAGAAATAATAAGGTCAAATTATTTGCGCATATGCGACGGCATTGCAGAATCTGCATACAAGGCGGGAAGGGCTGAGGGAAGTGTTCGCCTCATCGGCGTGACCAAGTTTGTCGAAACGGAGCGGATATTGCCTGCAATAGAAGCTGGGCTTACCGATGTCGGTGAAAACCGAGCGCAGGAATTGGTCGATAAATTCGACTTTTTCTCCCAATGCGGTGTTGCAAGGCATTTTATCGGTACGCTCCAGACCAATAAAGTTAAATACCTAATTGGCAGGGCAGATGTGATCCAGTCCGTGGACAGAGAGCCGCTCGTTTCCGAGATCAACAGGATCGCATGCAAAGCGGGTCTTATCCAAAGGGTATTGATCGAAGTCAATATCGGAAACGAGGAGCAGAAGGCGGGGATTGCCCCCGGCGCGCTCCGAACATTACTTGAGTCAATTTCCGCACTACCCAATATCCATGTTGAAGGGCTGATGTGCATACCTCCGGCGGGCAACGAGGATGAAGCAAGGCCATATTTCGCACGGATGAATGAGCTTTTTTTGAAGATGAAGGAGCTGAAGCTTCCTAATATCGACATGAACGATCTTTCAATGGGTATGAGCGGGGATTATAAAGCTGCCGTAGCGGAGGGCGCGACGATGGTGCGGGTTGGTTCCGCAATCTTTGGCGCACGCAGATACGCCCTTTAGAGGGAGTTTGCGCAGCAGGGTGCGGCGATACATATACACAGTGTCGCATCTACCTTTCAGGCTTGAGACCATGAGGTTTAAAGCTGGCGGCAGTTGAGCGGAGTTGTCACCGCTTCGTTTCTCCAAGTGCCAACAGTTCAACGGTTTTGTGCCTTACGATCAATTAGATCGTATTATCACGAAGCCGAATCCAAGTTTATTTAAAGAATTGGAGGAATTAAAAATGGCAAAGGTTATACAAAAGCTTTTGGATTACCTCTGCATCGACGAAGAAAATGTCGAGCTTGAGCAGATGGACTATGCGGAGGATTTCAGTGAATCTTCTCCCGAGTCCGCAATCCAAAAACGCCCGAAACGCAGCAACATCATCCAGAGCGGAAATGTTGTTAGCCTTCCGGGAATAGGCGGCAATAAGATGATAGTCTATCGTCCCGTAAGCTACGAGGATACGCAGAACATCATCGATAACCTCAAGGGCCGTAAGCCAGTTATCGTTAACATGGAGCAGATCGAGGTCGAAACCGCGCAGCGCATATTGGATTTCATGTCCGGCGCGTGCTATGCCGTGGACGGCAAGGTTTATAAGGTCTCATCAAGAATTTTCTTAGTTGCGCCCGCAAACTATGATGTTATCGGTAACTCCGACGGATTTAGGGAGTGATCGTGGTGCCGCGAAAAGTATGTGCCGAATATCGGGAGGGGCTTGATGCCCCCTCGACTTCGGCGGCGTGCGCATCTTATAAGCATGGAAGAACGGTATGTATGCACAAATAAATGAAGGAGAATCACCTATGAACAGAGATGATGTTATAAATAAAGAATTCCCTCATGCATTCGTGGGTTATGATGTTGCAGAGGTCGACCTTTTTCTTGATGAGGTGATAAGGGAGTTTGACCGACTTCATAATGAAATCGACGTTCTTACTTTTCGCCTTGAACAGCTGATGGAGAAAACGGATGCCAATGATAAAGAAGGCGAAGAAATTAAAAAATTGCAGAACAACGAAAAATAAGACTTATCGCTTGATGCAGGAGCATGCCGCATATTTGTGGAAATGAAACAGTTTTAAATTTACGCTATACTTACTTTTGTAATTTGATACACGATTTTTAATGGTTTAAGGTACGTTATTTTTCATATCTGGTAAGCTTTTTGAACGCATGAATTTTAAGGCTTTTTCTGCAAATTTCGCATAATTGTATTCGTTTTCAATCATCCTATACGATATGGGAAAGCGCAGACAGCGTGATGAAAATAATATGAAAAGCAGACTGTCCAACGTCGAAAAAGTTGTTTTGTCGATCGAGGATAGTCTTAAACGCTCACATTTTTATGAGTATGTCCAGTATGCCTCGGATGAAAGGCGCATACTTCGCCGATCGTTTCTCGTGGGTTTGATGAAGGGATTGGGTTCAGCGATCGGCGTCACGATACTGGGCGCTATCGCAATTTATATTCTTCATGCGCTTGCGATGAGCAATCTGCCGTATATTGCGGATTTCATTTCGGACATAATAAATATCATTGAATCAAAAAAATAACCCAGATGACACTTTTGTCGAACGGGTTGGGATAAGGACGGAAAAATATCGTGCAAGAGGTTGAAACGGAACTGATAAATACTGCTCGCGAATTGGGAGAATTGCCCGTTAAGACAAACGGTTCGCTCAGGAGGATCGGTGCGGCTGAGGTGCGCCGAATCGGAACGAGACTATCTTCGGAGTATCGCAGGCAATACAAGCTTGCTGTTGCGAATGAAGACAGACCACTCTACGGCGATATTTTCGTGAATGAGTTTTATGCCATTGAAAAGCAGCTTAAGCTTGCTTTTGATGCATTTGACGGACTGCGCGAGACTAGACTTCCGAGGCTTGCCTCCGGGAAATGGATGTTTTATCCGCGTATTTATGCGCTTGCAAGAGAGCTTGTTCGCGTGCGGAACGGCGTTGTTGATGTTAACTCAGTGACAGTTTTTTTTACGGAGTATCAGCAAAGAAATCCGCTTACAACCGAAGAGATCGCACTTGTGCCCGATATGCTGAGGCTTGCACTGCTTGAGGGTATGTGCAGATGCATAACAAAAGGAAGTTCTACGGATTTTGAAAGCCCCGATGACGGCGAATGCGCCAGGTTTTTGCGCAGCCTGATGCAAAGTGCGTCGCGACTTGGTGATGCCGACATGAACGAGGCAATCCTTGCGCTAAATCAAACGGATGCATCATTGGCAAACGATCCAATATATAAAGAAATGGATCTTACTTGCCGCGCCATGTATCTGAATGCCGCAGCAAAGATTGCAAAGCTCTGCAAAGTACCTGAAACTGCGGTTGCCGCCGCTGCGGTAAAGCTTGCAAAATCAGGGGAGGGGAGACGAGCGCATGTTGGCTGCTACCTAATTGCGGAGGGATTCTGCGAACTTGTGCATACGCTGCGTCCGGATAAGCATATCCAAAGTCTAAAAAACGGAAGTAAGACGGCGATCCTGATAGGAGTTCAGGTCTTGCTTACCGCGCTCGCACTTATCCCTTTCGGTTATGAAAGCATCATTTCCGTGATATTCAGCGTTCTGCCGGTGTCGGCAATCGTAAGCACAGTAATAATTAGTCTCATGACCACGATTGTAAAACCAAAGCCATTGCCAAGGCTTTCACTCGATTTCGGCGTGGGCAGTGAAAACCGCACGCTTGTATGCGTGCCTGTACTGATTACTTCAAGCGAATCCGTCGAGGGCGCGGTATTAAATTTAGAGACGCATTATCTTGCTGGACGATTGGATAATACGGAATTTGCAGTACTCGGAGATTTTCCCGATTCTCCTACGGAGGAAAAGGACGGAGATACCCAATTGCTCTCTCTTGCCGAACGTCGGATAGCGGAACTTAACAAAAAATATCCTTGCGAGGAGGGCGATAGGTTTCATTATCTGCATCGGAAAAGAATTTTTAATCCCAAGGACGGGCTTTACATGGGCAGGGAACGCAAGCGCGGCGCTATTGAAGCGCTGATTGCTTATCTTCTAAACAATGATTCATCCGAATTTATCAGCAATGCTCCTACTCTAAGCAGGGATTTCCAATACCTCACGGTGCTTGATGCCGATACCGTAATGCCAGCTGGCGCATTAAAAAAGCTCATCGGCACCGCTGCTCATCCGCTGAATCGTCCTGTATATGACGGTGGAAGCAGGCCGATATACGGCTACACCGTGATAGCACCCCGCATGGCCTCGACCTCACGCTCAGCGGCGGCGAGCAGGTTTGCAAGCCTTGTGAGCGGAGAACCGGGAATGAATACATACAGCATGAGCGTATCGGATTTCTATCAGGATGTGTTTAATGAGGGCTGTTTCGGCGGGAAAGGAATAATCGATATTCATGCTTTTGCACGAGCACTAAATGGGGCGATACCCGATAACACCGTCCTTAGCCATGATATGCTTGAGGGCTGTCTCAGCAGAGCGGCTTTTGCGAATGATGTTGTACTCTATGACGGCGAGCCATCGACCTATGCCGCATGGTATAAACGCCGCCATCGTTGGCTGCGGGGCGATTTCCAGCTCATTCCGTTTATGTTTGGTTCGCTTGGAAGGAACTTAGACGCACTTTCAAAGTACAAGATATTCGATAACTTGAGACGTGGAGTATGCAATATCGCTATACTTCTTGCATTATCGGTTGGAATAGTATTTGGGCTTCCCATGCTTGCGGCGGGTTCGCTTATTGCGTTCTTTATCGATCCGATAATAGGACTTATAAACCTGATGGTTCGAGCAATCTTCGATAGGGTAACGATCAAACCTCTCGTAATGCTAGTTCGGCGCAGGCTTGCAGAAATTTCGACCCTGCCATATGCCGCATACCGTGATGCCGATGCGATCATACGTTCCTGCTATCGAATGGCAGTTTCGCATAAGCATATGCTTGAATGGCAGACCGCCGCCGCAAGTGTCGGAAAATCGATGAATGCCGGAGCTTATGTCAGGTTACTTTTGCCATGCATCATAGGCGGCGGACTTTCGATAGCGGTAGCCATATTGAGTTTTTGGGGTATACTTTGGGGATTGCCAATGCTTGCGCTGCTGCTTGCGGCCGCGTGGCTGCTTGCACCCTGCGTAACTATGCGCCTTGATAAAAAGCCGAAGCAGTACCGCTTTACCGATGCGGAGCGAAAGGACTTAATGCAGCTATTCTGCTGCACATGGCAGTATTTTGAGGAAAACTGTACGGAAAGCACCTTTTATCTCCCGCCTGATAATTATCAGGAGCAGCCTGATAAGGGCATTGCTCCGCTTACTTCACCAACGAACATTGGCATGGGGCTTATGGCGGTGGTTTCGGCATATGATATGGGCTTTATCGATGGAGAAGGAATGCTTCTCCGTCTTGAGCGCATGGTTTCAACCATTGAACGCCTTGAAAAGTGGCATGGGCATCTTTTCAACTGGTACAGCCTAAAGGATCTTTCGCTGCTCAAGCCAAGGTTCATTTCATCCGTTGACAGCGGCAATCTGTTTGCTTCATTAATTGCGACCTCCGTTGCTCTTAGTGAACTTAAAAAGGCGCTTAATGAGGAAGATTGCATGGCTCAAAGGGCAAACGAGCTTGCGGATAGATGCGTTCACCTTGCGGAGAATATGAATTTCACGGTTCTGTACGATAGAAGAAAGAAATTGTTCCGCATAGGCTGCGAATTCGATGAAGGAAGACTTACGGGATCGGCATATGATCTGTACGCATCTGAAGCACGTTTGATGAGCTTTGCGGTGATCTCACAAGGGCAGATCGGCGCGGAGCATTGGTTCAGCTTATCGCGATTGATGAGCGATACGCATGGGGGGAGAGTATTAAAATCCTGGAGTGGAACGATGTTTGAATACCTCATGCCGCTCATCTTCATGGAGACGATCCCTAACAGCATGCAGTACGAGGCCTGCCGCAACGCGGTGCTTACTCAGGTGCTTTCGACTGATGGAAGCCGTCCATGGGGAGTATCGGAATCAGGATACTATGCGTTCGACGGGGATCTGCACTATCAGTATAGGGCTTTTGGCAGTCCCGAGCTGGGGCTTGCTCCGTGCCATGAGCGTTCGGAGGTCGTAGCTCCATACGCAACCGTGCTTTCATTGATGATCGAACCGAAGCTTGCTGCCGAAAACCTGCGTAGATTAAAAAAACTTGGTGCGCTTGGAAAATACGGAATGTATGAGGCGTTGGATTATACCTCATCGCGTGTTGGTGATAAGCACTTTGAAATCGTGCGCAGCTTTATGGCGCACCATCAGGGCATGAGTCTCTGCGCAATTAATAACGCGCTGAATGATAATATCCTTGTCAAGCGCTTCATGAGCCTGCCCGGGGTGCGTGCAAACGAGCAGCTCTTATTCGAAAATATGCCTGCAAACCCGATAAAGATCAGCACCTATGATAGCAGCATTTTTAGAGAGCAAAAGGGAATCAGCGGTTTTGACGAGTATCTGCGCACGCTCAATGCAGCAAATTTAGCAGATGGACAGCTCCTTTCAAACGGACGGTACAGCGTGTTTATCGGAGCTGACGGACAGAGCTTCTCGAAACGCGGAAATCTAATGCTGACGCGGTGGAGAAAGGCGGCAGGCGGAGAACAAGGCATATACTTTGTTGTGCGCAATAATGGGCATACCCGATATGTAAACTGCTGTTCGGACGGCGGTACAGCAGTCGCCGAACCGCATAAGGTAACATTTGACTCACGAAGGGATGAGATACGCACACGTTTGGAAATAATCGTTTCAGCGGACTTTGAGTGTGAGATACGAACGCTGACGCTCATTAACTGCGGACACGATGTCGAGAACGTTAGCGTTGGCATTTTCTCAGAGATTGCCCTTGCGGATATGAACGAGGACGAAGCACATCCTGCGTTTGTTCGTCTTGGAATTGAATCCTTTGAGCAGGACGGTGCAATTCTTTTCAGGTCGAGGGCAAAGCCCGATCGTGCTGAAAAGTTTGGCTTCCTTTGCGCGGTGGCAGCCGATCCGGTATCATACTGCACCGATGGACTGGTGCTTCCGGGGAGGCGCACCAATTATGCGGAAGCAATGGAATCGCATCCGACCGATTTACCGACAACTCAACCTGTCGAGCCTTATTTTTCAGCAAGAACGTCTTTGCGACTTGCTCCCGGAGAATCGCAGCGGGTCATACTGATCGCGGGAATCGCATCTAGCAGGGACGAGGCATTGAGCATCATTCATGAACAGCGATTGAGATTGAATGGTGCCGAGGAACTGTCCCGAGCGCAGGCGCAGGGGATGCTGCGTGCGCATGGCATGAATCCCGAAATAACGTCCGACGCTGAACGTCTCGCTGCCGCCGTGATTACGGATACGCCGATAAAGCCAAATGTCGATTTTGGCTCAATACGGCTTCACGGAATAGGTGAGTTATGGAGGCTCGGCATATCGGGTGATCGCGCGATCATTCTGATTTCTGTTTCGGAGCAGGCACAGCTTGCTAAGCTTCGTAAAGCTGTGGATATTCTGCTGTATCTACATGGGAAGGGGACGGAGTTCGACCTTGTAGTAATAGGTGAGTATCCGCACGAGTACGCGAACCCGCTGCGCCTTGGCATCGAGGAAATGCTGCGAGACGTACCAAATACGATATTGCTTCATTCCTTTGAAATATCAAATGAGGATATGGAATTCCTGCGTGGCAATGCGCTCATTATTTTGGATAGTGACGAGCAGCGTATGTTTATGAATTCGAGTTCAAGCGAAGCCAAGGGTTCTGATACGCTCAAAGCTGCGAAGACGCTGCCAATTCCACATAGGAAGCTTTTCGACTTTAACGGGATAGGCGGCTTCGATTTTGAAAATGAGGAATATGTGATTTACCCACGCGCGGACAGAAAAACTCCGCTGCCATGGAGCAATGTGCTTGCAAACAAGGGCTTCGGAACGCTCGTTACCGAAAGCGGCGGCGGATACACATGGAGGCGCAATTCAAGGCTCAACCGGGTCACACCATGGTCAAATGATGCCGTGAGGGACGGAAAGAAGGAGCGAATACGTATGATCGACCCCGAACGCGGCGAATTGCTTTCTCTCACGCCGGAGGGAGAAGGGGAGTATGAGGTGCGGCACGGCTATGGCTACAGCATATTCACATGCACAACTGAAAATGCGGACTATTCGCTGACCGAGTGTGTGGATCCCGACCTGCCGATAAAATATTATAGAGTGCTCGTGAAAAACAAAGGAGTTTTTAACTTGAAAAGGCGAGTGGAGTTTCAGGTGGAGTGGATACTCGGTGCGTCCGTTCGCAGAGAAAGCCTGCTTACCCATGTGGGGAGCGATAGAGTGCTTGCCGTCAATCTCCTATCGGATTTTAGCGAAGCGGGCTTTATCGCGCTAAAATCGGGCGCGGAGCCGATACTATGCACTGATAACTCGATCGTTGTAGAGTTTGAAGTGGATGGAGGTACAACCGCCGAAATAGTGCTGCTGCTTGGCTGCGACGCTGTGGAACGCATTGCTGAGGATATTGAAAGCTGCTCTTTTGAGAAGGCCATGCACGGTAACGCGAAGCTTAACTCACAGAGGCTAAATATGCTTACCGTCAATACGGAGGATGAGCGTTTCAATGCGATAGTGAACGGCCGATTGCTATATCAGGTCTATTCTTCAAGGCTTATCGGTCGCACGGGGTTCTATCAAAGCGGAGGAGCGTTCGGTTTCCGAGATCAGCTTCAGGATGTGCTTTCGCTGCTTCTTACCGATCCGGACAGGACGAGGGAACAGATACTCTACTGTGCTTCGATGCAGTTTGAAGCAGGGGATGTACTCCATTGGTGGCATGAAGGGGAGAGCTCCGGCGATGTTGTTCGCGGTGTGCGCACACGCATTACGGATGACCGCCTATTCCTTCCATATGCCGCTGTCGAATACGCTGAAACGAGCGGCGATTACGGTGTTTTTGATGAGATATGTCCATACCTTGAGGAAATGCCGATGGAGGAAGGGAAAAGAGATCTGTATGCGAACATGCATCACGGGAATTCAAGCGATACGCTGTACGAGCATTGCAAGCGCGCGATCGATTGCTCACTCACAAAAGGAGCTCATGGTCTGCCTTTGATGGGTACGGGCGACTGGAACGACGGCATGGACTGCGTGGGGGAAAACGGTGGAGAAAGCGTATTTCTTGGCTTCTTTACGCTAATTGTTATTGAAAAATTCCTGCCTATATGCAGATTAAGAGGGGATACGGAAGTCTCTCAAAGGTATGAGTCCTTTGCAGAAAGATTGCGCTCTGATCTTGAAAAGCATGCTTGGGATGGTACACGCTATGTGCGAGCATTCCATGCCGACGGAACAAGCCTTGGTGGTGCGGACAGCGGGGAATGCGCGCTTGACTGCGTCAGTGAATGCTTTGCGGTGTTCGCAAACGCCGATCATAAGGAGGAGGCCTTTGATACATTGCTCGCGGGGCTTGTGGATAACGAAAACGGACTTATCAAGCTACTGACCCCGGCTTTTTCTGGGCATTCCGGGCATAGGGTAGGTTATATCGAGGGTTATCTCGAGGGCGTTCGCGAAAACGGCGGACAGTACACCCATGCGGCCGCTTGGAGTGTAATTGCTGCATGTATGCTTGGTCGCGTCCAAACGGCACATTATTTATTCAAGCTCATCAATCCCGTTGAACATGGCGGCACGCTTAACGTGGAGCGGTACAAGGGAGAACCATATGCCGTTGCTGGCGATGTCTATTCCGAAGGACGGCTTGCCGGTAGAGCGGGCTGGACGCTGTACACGGGCGCGGCGGGCTGGCTCTATCGTGCGGCCACTGAGTATATCTTGGGAATAAAAAAACGCGGTGATCGCTTGAAGATTAAACCTTGTACGACGATGAACGGTTTTTCTGCCGAGTATAGATTTGGAAGCAATTCGCGAACCCTGTACAGAATCAATGCAAAGCGCGTTGGCAGATCGGATATTTTGCTGGATGGCGGTAAAAGCGAGGATGACTGCTCCGTTCCGTTAATTGATGACGAAAATGTGCACAACGTTGAAGTTATGTATGAATAAATAATAGCATTCCGCACCCAAAAAGTCTCCTTCATAGACAAGGCTATGTGGGAGACTTTTTTGAATCAAGTTATTGTATTTCTTAAATCGCGCGGTGGGGCAGGGAATAGCACAGATTTAACTCGCCAAAATTAAGCAAATAATTCAAGCTTATTAAGGGGGTAAATTCTGAAACGTACTTCGCCGACGATCTCACTTGCAGAGAATGTCATAGCATCGATTCGGTTTCCATCGATACTTGATCTGTCGTCAGGCAATATCAATACTTTCCCGTTCGGAACGGTGAAGCAAAAGCTGTATTCATCGCTAAAACCAATCGCATACGCTGATTCGTCAAGATATGCATCGTTAATATAAATATGACCGTTGCTGACCTGTACTTGTTCGCCGCTAAATGCAACTATGCGTCCAAGATGCGTCTTGCTTGATTTACCATAGCGATAAACTACAATATCACCACGCCCATAATCTGCAAAGTACTTGCCCATTCTGTCAGCAAAAACCAATTCGCCTCCGCCTATATCGGCAATGGAATCCTCTTCGACAACTATAGGAGTCATGAAAACGAAAAGCAGCAACGCCACTGCGATCGCACCAAGTGCCACAGCGATCAACCAATCAAGAAAGCGATAAAGACCTGTATTTGATTCGCTGCTGCGTATTCGTAAAGGTCTCACCAGTTATCAATCCTCCTTGCTTCCGAAATGGGCCAGACTACAAAGCGAGCCTTTCCAAGCACCTGCTCAAGGGGGATTGCTCCGACATCAACCGCGCGGCTGTCGTGCGACCAGTTTCGATTATCGCCCATAACAAAGACATGACCATATGGAACAACATAAGTGCCGTTTACACTGCCTTCGCACTTGATCTTCATGTCGTCTCTGATTCTGCCGTACCAGTCTCCGGCATAGGCGGATTCATCGAGAAGCTGTCCATCGATGTACACATAGCCATCCTTGATGCTTATCGTCTCGCCGCCGAAAGCGATTATACGCTTTACAAAGCATTCGGTTCTATCGGGAAAATGGACAATAACAATGTCGCCGCGCTGTGGTTCGTCAAACCAATAGGACACCTTCTCTACGAACACCCGCTCGCCGTTCATTAGAGTGTTCTGCATTGATTCGCCATCTACAACCGTTGGCTCAAAGAAAAACTGACGAAGTGCGAATGCACCGATAACAACGCACATTAGGTATAGAATGAAATACGCTGTCGTTGTGATCTTATAGCTCCTATCGCATTTATGAAGCCATTCGGCAGCACCACCAAAGCGTTCGCGCTGCTTTTTTGTTAGTTGATCCATGCTAATGGAGTTAACTATTCTTATGGGCGAAGCGTTCGCTTCTTCGTGTTCGAAATTGTCATTCATAATAAGCCGGTTTCCTTTCCGAAGCATCCAACGCTCCAGCAGCATTCGCATACAAAGCTGTGTAAAGGCAGATTGCGTCCACTAAACATCCACTTCGAGAGGGACAGTAATGCGCTTCTTTGCGGAACGAATAAAATCGCCCCTATCAAGCATTACAATGCGCCCGCATTTTATGCACTTAATTTTAATATCAGCGCCGTCACGCACGATCTGCCACTCATTGCTTCCGCATGCATGTGGCTTGCGCATAACAACATGGTCGCCAAGTGAAAATTCCGTAAGCATATTGCCCCCGTCCGAGCGTATTAAAATGATACACTCATGCAATTTAGAATTATACCATATTAATACGAAAAATGAAACCGTAAATTCGGATGATGCCAAAGTTGTTTCAAAAAGTATAATAAGTTTCCACATTTCGGAGTATTAAAAGCATAACGGACATTTTCAAGTATAGAATTGGTAGGATTGACAGAAATTTGAGCTTATACTATACTTTCGAGGAGGCTATGTACTTTGATCGCAATACTTCGCAGCAGAATATTTGTGAATTGATTTTGAATTATTTTACAAAATCTTTACACGAGCAAGGCGAGAAGTTTATAAAAGAATTGTATTATTAGACCCGAAATTTATTAAATGACCGCAAACTGCAAAAACTTGCACTGCAAAGATTTGCAGTGACGCTTATGCGAGCGGAAAGGAGCAAAAATTGACGATTTTTAATATTTTATCACTTATAGGTGGAATCGCGCTGTTCCTATACGGAATGAAAGTAATGGGACAGGCTCTTGAGAAGGCCGCCGGGATCAAGCTTAAGAGCATCCTGTCCAAGCTCACGGACAGTCCGCTAAAGGGACTTATGCTCGGCATAGGCGTTACGGCGGTTATCCAATCGTCCGCAGCGACCACTGTAATGGTGGTTGGCTTCGTTAATTCAGGTCTAATGCAGCTCCAACAGGCCGTAGGCGTTATAATGGGTGCAAATATCGGAACGACCATCACTGCGTGGATACTGAGCCTTTCCGGCATAGAGGGCGGAAGCGTTCTCATTCAGTTGCTTAAACCAACCTCGTTTACTCCTATTCTCGCGTTGATCGGAATTGCCCTTCAGATGTTTTCAAAAAGAGAGCGCAAGCGTGATATTGGTACGGTCTTGCTCGGCTTTGCGGTACTCATGTTTGGCATGGATACTATGAGCTCTGCGGTTAAACCGCTTGCGGACGTTCCAGAGTTTGCAAACCTGTTTAGCGCGTTCAGCAATCCATTTTTGGGTATACTCGTTGGTTTGGCGATCGCAGCGATCGTTCAAAGCTCGTCCGCTTCGGTCGGTATTTTGCAGGCACTCTCCTCGACGGGCGGCGTTACCTTTGGCAGCGCGCTTCCTATTATAATGGGTCAAAAGGTTGGAGCCTGTGTCACAACTTTGATTTCTTCCATTGGAACGAACAAGAATGCGAGGCGTGCGGCGCTTGTACATTTATATTTCAACATAATAGGTACTGTTATTTGTTCGGCAGTATTCTATAGCCTTAATGCAATATTCAAGTTTGAATTTCTTGATGGAACGATAGACAGGCTTGGCATTGCATTTATGCATACGCTGCTTAATCTTATTTACACGGCGATCATTATGCCGTTCAGCCGTCAGCTCTTGATGCTTACAGCTATAACCGTTCCTTCGGACACGGATGAGCAGCCCGTTGCGCTGCTTGACGAAAGGCTTATTGCAACTCCGTCCATTGCGGTAGAACACAGCAGGAACATTACCTGCGACATGGCAAACCTCGTTAGGGACAACATCAAGCTTGCAATATCTTTGTTGTATGATTATAGCGATAAGAATTTTAAAACGGTAAAACAAATGGAGGAACAGTCCGATAAATACGAAGATAGCTTGAACAATTTTCTTGTTCAGTTGAGCATGAAGCAGCTTTCGGAAGAATCCGGTCAGGAGGTTTATGAACTGCTGCATAACATTACGGATTTCGAAAGAATAAGCGATCATGCCGTAAACATTGCGGAGAGTGCGAGAGAAATTGCTCAAAAGAAGCTCGTTTTCTCTAAAGAAGCAGCACATGACCTTGAAATTATGACAAATGCTGTGAAGGAGATCGTTGACCTCGCAGTAGACAGCTTCATCAACGAGTCGGTCGAGACTGCTGCAAGGGTGGAACCTCTTGAGGAGGTCATAGACGTGCTGAACGCTTCAGCCAAGAGTGCGCATGTCAAGCGCTTACAGGAGGGAGGATGCACGATCGACCTTGGGTTTGTGTTTAATGACCTCATGACCAATATAGAGAGAGTCTCCGACCATTGCTCGAACATTGCCGTTTGCCAGATCGAGCTTCAGAACGGAAATTTTGACTTGCATGCATACCTGAGTGAATTAAAAGCGGGCAATGACGAAACATTTGGACGCATTTATAAGGAGTATAAGCAAAAGTATTCATTGCCTAAGTAAAATTGTCTGCTTTGAATCCGATTTAATACAAGCGAAGCGTTGACAGGGCGGGAGGTTAAAATGATCTACATCGTTGAGGATGACGAGAATATCAGGGAGATGCAGAGCTATGCTCTTCGCAACAGCGGTTATGAGACCGAATGCTTCGAGGATGGGGCGGAATTCTTTGTTCGCATAAAAAGGGAGCTTCCGGAGCTTGTAATACTCGATATTATGCTTCCTGGAGAGGATGGGCTTTCCATACTTAAAAGGCTGCGTGAAAATCCTGCTACTTCTCGTATCCCGATAATCATTGTAAGCGCAAAATCATCGGAGCTTGACGCCGTGCGCGGATTGGATAGTGGAGCGGATGATTATATTACTAAGCCATTTGGCATTATGGAACTGATTTCGAGGGTTAAGGCGGTACTCCGGCGTATTGATGTAAGTCCTGTCAAGGAGTTGAAGCTCGGAGGCATATCAATGGATGACGAAAGGCATATCGTAACGGTCAACGGCGAGGTATGCGCTCTCACCTATAAAGAATATGAATTGTTAAAGGTTCTGCTTTTGAACCGCGGGATCGTTTTAAGCCGCGAGAGGCTTATGGTTCTCGTTTGGGGTACTGATTTTGCAGGCGAAAGTCGTACCGTTGACATGCATATAAAGAGCTTGCGCCGAAAGCTTGGTATCTGCGGAGAACTTATAAAGACCGTGCGCAACGTTGGATATAAGATCGAGGAAAATCAATGAAAAAGAAAATCCTCTGTTATTTTGTTTTCATATCCTTAATTGTACTTGCTTTAACCGTAGCATTAAGCGGTTTGATCTATCGGAAATCGTTTTCAAAGCAAGTCGAAGGCGATCTTGAACGATCCGCCTCCGTAATAGCCCTCCATGTTGATGGGACGGATTCCCATGTTCTTGACGAGACTGATAATGATCGGTATTCCTACCTTCAGGCTTGCAGCTCAAAGGGGCTTCGGATTACGTTGATTAGCTCCGATGGTGATGTGTTGTTTGAATCGAATGAAATGGCGGAGCCTGAAAACCATTTGGATAGACCTGAAATCTCTGAGGCGATCAACAGTGGGAGCGGGTATTTAAATCGCGTATCGGCTTCGCTTGGATATGACACATATTATTATGCGAAACGTCTTAACGATGGTAGAATTTTGCGCGTCGCGATACAGGCTTCGGGGCTATATCTAAGCTATAACCGTGGCATACTGCTCATTTTAGGGCTTGGAGTCTGCGTGTTCCTACTTTCGCTGGTGCTTTCAAGGATATTGACTAAAAAATTGGTCGCACCGATTGAAGACTTCGGCAGACATATAGATGAAAACGATATCTCCGCACCGTATTCGGAGCTTGATCCATTCGCTGCATATGTAAAGCACAGTCGTGATTCAGCCAGAGAGGTAGAAAAGTTCAGAAGGGAATTCACGGCCAATGTATCGCACGAGCTGAAGACACCGTTAACGAGCATCTCAGGCTATGCCGAGATGATAGGTGCGGGCATTGCCAAGAAGGAGGATGTTCCAAATTTTGCGAGGAAGATCCACTTTGAGGCTTCCAGGCTGTTAACTTTGATCGCTGATATCATTCAGCTTAGCGAGCTTGATTCGCTCACCAGCAAGGACGATTTTGAAGATGTTGACTTGTTGGAGGTTTCGATAAATGCCGAGAGTTATCTTTCAATGAGTGCCGAACAGAATGGCATCGATCTTAAGGTCTGCGGCGAACCGCTCATTGTGAACGGCTGCCGCAGCCGGTTGGAGGAGCTCGTTTATAATCTATGTGATAATGCGATCCGTTATAACCGACCGGGCGGTTCCGTGTTCGTTTCTGTTTCCCGCATCAATGACGCGCCCGCCGTCACGGTAAAGGACACCGGCATAGGCATACCCGAAGATAAGAAGGAGCGCATATTCGAACGCTTCTATCGTGTGGATAAGAGCCGAAGCAAAAAAAGCGGCGGTACGGGATTGGGGCTTGCGATAGTTAAACATATCGCTATGCACCATGATGCCGAGATTCGTGTGGAAAGTAAGCTTGGAGAGGGAACCGAGATAAGCGTATTGTTCAAGGAATAATTGAGCAGCCTGTTTCGTTTCGTGGCTCGTGCTGCGGAGTAAGCTTTCTGAACGCATAAAAGAGAACTTTTGTCGCAGGACTGTGCAGGTACACATTGCGCTTATAACGTTCTTGTCAAAAATACTGCTGCGGGTTATAATAATGCAGCTTGAATTTCGAGTTAGCTTAAAACTATATTCAATGATGTGAAGGATTTGTTTATAGTATGGAGCACCAAAAAACGCACTACCACTCGGGAGGAATCCGAGTGTTGGAGGATTTAATGGATAGTGATAGATTGAACTCGCTAATTGCGCGTACAGAAAAGCCCACAAGATTTATGGGGGGAGAGCTCAATATGCGCATGAAGCCCGATGCGGAGTTTAAATTCGCATTATGCTTTCCGGATACCTATGAAATCGGCATGAGCCATCTGGGTTCACGCATAATCTATAATGTTTTGAACAATCGTGAGGATACATTCTGCGAGCGTGCGTATGCCCCATGGGTTGACATGGAAGCACTGCTGAGGGAGAACAGCGAAAAACTGTTTTCTCTGGAGACCAAGCGTCCGCTTGACGAATTCGACATCATAGGGTTTTCGCTTCTCTATGAAATGTGTTATACAAATATATTGACCATGCTTGAGCTTTCGGGGATCCCGTTTTTGTCGAAAGATCGCGGCGAGGATGCTCCGCTGATAGTTGCCGGAGGCCCATGCGTATGCAATTCCGAACCCATAGCTGATATAATGGATGTCCTATTCTTCGGCGACGGCGAAGAGCTGAATAATGATTTTATGGATGTATATGCTTCATGCAGGCACAGGGGGCTTAACAAGCATGATATGCTTGTCGAGCTTTCCAAGATAGAGGGCATATATATCCCTTCATTTTATGAACCCACCTATGGAAATGATAGCTTTGCTTCCCTTAGGAAGCTGGAGCCTGCTGCGCCGGATCGAATTAAGCGGCGAATCGTTCACGACCTTGACCTTGCCGAGTTTACGGGAGACCTCGTGGTTCCGTATATGAGCATAGTGCATGACCGCATCGCTTTGGAACTGTTCAGAGGATGTACAAGGGGATGTCGGTTTTGCCAGGCCGGGTTCATCTATCGCCCTGTCAGGGAGCGCAGGATGAAGACATTGTTAGATTTTGCGGACAAGCAGATAAAATGCACCGGATATGATGAGATCTCGCTGTTTTCACTTTCGAGCGGAGATTATTCCGAGATACACGAAATGGTTCCCACGATACTCGATAGGTATAAGGATGATAGAGTCTCTGTTTCTCTGCCGTCGCTGCGCATCGATTCATTCATAAAAGATGATTTGAAAAAAATACAGTCTGTGCGCAAAACAGGTCTCACCTTGGCACCCGAGGCCGGAACTCAACGTCTCCGCGACGTCATTAATAAAGGCGTAAATGAGGATGATCTGCTCCGTGCCGTAGGTGACGCGTTTCGTTCGGGCTGGCACGGTGTAAAGCTGTATTTTATGATTGGGCTTCCTACGGAGACCGATGAAGATATTTTGGGTATAGCAGAGCTTGCTCGCAAAGTGAGCAGAGAATTCTATTCCATGCCAAAAGAGATGCGAGGAAAGGGGTTACGCTGTACGGTTTCCGCTTCCACCTTTGTGCCGAAGTCGTTCACGCCCTTCCAATGGGAGCCGCAGATCTCGACGGATGAGGTTTTGCGCCGTCAAGCCTTGCTCCGCTCGGCACTGAAAGGGATACGCGGAGTCGAATTCAACTGTCATTTTTCCGAGACAAGCAGGCTGGAAGCTTGCTTTGCGCGTGGCGACCGCAGGCTTGTATCGGTACTAATCGGCGCTTACAAGCGTGGAGCACGATTTGACTCCTGGGACGAGCAGTTTAAAAAAGAGGCCTGGGATGAGGCATTTATGGAAAATGGCCTTAGCTGCGAGCAATATGCTAACCGAACCATAGGTATCGACGAACCTCTTGCATGGCAGCATATGGATTCGCTCATCAGCATGGAATATTTAAAACGTGAATATGAGCGTTCTAAGCAAGGCATAGTGACACGCGATTGCAGAAGTGGATGCAACGGTTGCTTCGGTGAGCATTGTAAGGAATATTGCAATATGCATTCAAGCGGATCGGAGGAGACTGAATAATGAGAATGATTGCCTCGTTTTATAAGCATGATGAAGTTCGCTTTGTTTCGCACCTCGATATGCAGCGTCTGTTCCAACGGGCTTTTAGAAGGGCTAACCTGCCTCTTGAGTACTCAAAGGGGTTTAACCCGCACCCGCTGCTTTCATTTGCTACCGCTCTTTCTGTTGGATATACTTCGGATGGGGAATATTTCGATGTCCAGCTTTCCGAGGATATGATGCCAGATGAATTCGCTTCTCGTGTAAATGATGTCCTGCCGAAAGGGATACGAATAGTTGACGCTGTAGATGCGGGTGATTTTAAAACCTCGCTCACCCCATTGATGCGCAGCGCGGCATACGAGGTCGAGATGAACTTTAACAGAGGGATTTCATTGGACGAGCTTAATTCCATATTAGCCACGCTGATGTCTGGTGAGATCAACGTAATGAAAAGAACCAAGGGCGGAATCAAGCCTGTTGATATTCGTCCGATGCTCATCGGTATTGAAAACTGCGGCGTTGATGGCAGCAAAGCGCACATGCTTGTTCATGGAAAGCTTACGGCTGAGGGCGGCTTGCCGCTCGAACTGCTGCTTGGCACTATATGCGAGAGACTTGGTGTTACCGCTGATTACCGCGTTAACAGAAAAAATATCGAGATGGATTGGACGGTGATCGGGTGAGATCACTCTCAACCTATCCGATTGACAAGAAGATAATAATCGATGTCAATCCATATAGGACTTGCGTTGCACTGCTTGAAAACGCGCGCGTTGCGGAGTTCTATATGGAACATGGCGTTAAAGATAGCTTGGTGGGAAATATCTACCGCGGAAGGGTTCAAAACATCTTGCCCGGAATGCCTGCGGCATTTATTGATATTAATGAAGGAAAAAATGCATTTTTAAATATTCGTGAAACCGATGAGTCCTCGTTCAATTTTGAAGGGGAGCATATTAAGGTCGCCCCCAAAAGCTGCAATTCACGGAGTTCAATTAAGATTGGACAGGATCTCATGGTTCAGGTGGTTAAAGAGCCATATGGCAGCAAAGGTGCAAGGGTAAGTACGCATATTTCTCTGCCAGGGCATACGCTTGTTTATATGCCGACGATAGATTTCGTTGGAATAAGCAAGCGCATAACCGATGAATCTGAGCGCAATCGGCTTAGGACATTGATCGAGGATCTCAGGCCGAATGGCGAAGGTGTAATAGTGCGCACCGCTGCCGCTGAATGCGATGAAGAACTGATACGGAAGGATCTACTTACACTTATCGAAACATGGAAATCAATTGAGTGTGCGTATAATGCTTCCCGCGCGCCCAAACTTATATATAACGAAGCATCTTTGATTGCACGCACTCTGCGCGATATTATGAAACCAGACGTGCGCCGCCTGACGGTCAACAGCAGGGTTCATTACGAACAACTGTTGGAAGCTGCCGCTTATATGGAAGGCGGGATGGCGGAGCGCATAGTTCTATGCGAAGAAGAGAATCTTTTTGACACATTTAAAATCGATGCGCAGATAAAGGAAGCGCTGTCCCGAAAGGTTTGGCTCAAAAGCGGAGCATATATCGTAATAGACCAAACGGAAGCGCTTGTAAGTATAGACGTAAATACCGGAAAGAATATTGGCAAATTAAACTTAAAAAAGACCATAGTTGATACAAATTGCGAAGCTGCGGTCGAGATTGCCCGTCAAATCAGACTGCGGAATCTGAGCGGCATTATTATAATAGATTTTATTGATATGGATGAAAAATCCGACCGTGAAACCGTGCTTTCGACCCTTAGAGAAGCGGTCAAGCAGGATGGCACTCGCACGGTTGTTTATGGTATGACAGAGCTTGGTCTTGTTGAGGTCGCAAGAAAGAAGTTGAGAACCGATCTATCGAGCAAATTGCAAATCGCATGTCCGTATTGTGATGGTGAGGGCAGGGTGCTCTCGGTCGAAGCCGTATCGATAAAATTGCGCGAACGACTACATACCATGTGCGCAGACGGAGCAAAACGGGTCATTGTCACAGCCAATCCAGCGGTCATTGGATTTATGCAAGAGACGGATTGCAATACGTCAATATATGCAATGCCTGAGGTGCTATGGAAAGCAGAACCAACGATGCATATTGAAAAATTTACTATAAAGGAACTTATATAGGATGAAGAAAATGCTTTGGAGGATAGTACTTATAATCATTGGAGCAGCGCTTATCCTTAACTCATTATTTGTCTCTACGATAAGCAGCATAAACCTCGGTGTCATCATGCCGTTTATAATCGGTCTGCCGCTGCTCGTTGCAGGTCTATTATACGGTGTTTTACAGCCATGGTGGCAGACAACCCTGCTGGGCAAACTGCTGAAATGGGGCATGGTCTTCGCATACGCCATGTTTGGACTGCTGCTGGCCGTCACTACGACGTTGATCCTGGTTAACTCACGCGAACCGGCGGAAGGTCAAAAAACGGACGTATTGATCGTTCTTGGTGCTGGTATAAAGGGAGAAAGTCCGACCGTCGTGCTTCGCAATCGACTGGATCGCGCGGTAGAATACTATGAGCAAAATTCCGATATTACCATCGTGGTGAGCGGAGGACAGGGAACGAGCGAGGTCACAACCGAAGCATCGGTAATGAAGCGTTATCTGGTTGCTAACGGCATTCCGGAGGATAGGATCATTGAAGAGGGCGAATCCCAGAGTACCGAGGAAAACTTCCTGTTTTCATATAGAATCATTAAAGAAAAGTTTGGAGCGAATGCAAAAATCGCATTCGTTACAACGAGGTTTCATGTTTTTCGTGCAAGACTGATCGCTAAAAAGCAGGGGATCGAGGTCTTCGGAATCGCTGCACCGGATTTTTCATTGGTCGCTTTCAATAATTATTTGAGGGAATGCGCTGCGATTACGCAGTATGCCATTACGGGCAAGATATAAGCTAATGAAATAACAGCAAAAAAGCTGCGACGATTTTAATACAAACAATAAAAATCGTCACGAGCAATGCAGCCCGCGACGACGTGGCGTACCCGGCGCGATTCGAACGCGCGGCCTTCAGAGTCGGAGTCTGACGCTCTATCCAGCTGAGCTACGGGTACATGCCGTATTGTTATTATAGCATAGCATAGTGCTTTCGGCAATGCAAACGGAATAATATATGCATTTGTCATACGGAGATTACTTTAGACATAAATGTTCGTTTAGGAGACATTGTACATGAAAAAACGTGCAATTATTATCGTTCTGGACAGCGTGGGCATTGGCGCACTGCCGGACGCAGCCGAGTTCGGCGATATTGGTGCGCACACTTTAGGCAACATAAATTCGGTTCGTCCTATCTTCATGCCCAATCTTGTGAGCCTT
The DNA here is from genome assembly GCA_022510765.1 of Christensenellaceae bacterium. Lineage (GTDB taxonomy): Bacteria > Bacillota > Clostridia > Christensenellales > CAG-138 > PeH17. The sequence goes on along the minus strand of JAFLSU010000003.1, from coordinate 52,765 downwards.
GGCATAGGAAATATCAAAGGTTCGCGCCTTCCCTACAATCCGAACGCAAAGGCGGCTTACGGCCGCGCAATGGAAACTACATTGGCAAAGGACACAACGAGTGGGCATTGGGAGATGGCGGGCTTTACGATGAACATCCCGTTCCGCACCTATCCGCATGGTTTCCCAAAGGAGGTCATGGATGAGTTTGAGGCAAAAATAGGCCGGGGTACCCTCGGAAATAAAGTCGCTTCAGGCACCGTGATCATAAATGAGCTTGGAAATGAGCATGTTGAATCAGGGAAACCCATAGTTTACACCTCGGCAGATAGTGTTTTTCAGATTGCAGCGCATGAGGAAGTGGTTCCGCTTGATGAGCTTTATGCAATGTGCGAAACGGCCCGGGAAATGCTTGTGGGGGATAATCTCGTCGGAAGGGTCATAGCAAGACCCTTTATTGGAGCGCACGGGAATTATACTCGCACTGAAAACAGACGTGATTTCGCACTTGAACCGATGGAAGATACAATACTCGATGCCCTTACCGCGAAGGGTATGAATGTCATTGGTATTGGCAAAATAGAAGATATATTTGCAAAACGTGGGATCACCACCGTGGATCATACAAAGAATAATCACGACAGCATTGACGCTACGCTGAGATATATACGCAATGGCGATGGAGATTTTATATTTACGAATTGTGTTGATTTTGATATGCTCTATGGGCATCGAAACGATGTCGAAGGCTATGCAGCTGCGCTTGAGTATTTTGACTCTCGGCTTCCTGAACTTTTGAACGCACTTTCTGAGCATGACTTGCTTATAATCACCGCTGATCACGGCTGCGATCCATGCCATCCCGGAACCGATCACACGAGGGAATATATCCCCGTGCTTGCCTACGGACACGGCGTTAGTTCCGTGCCGCTTGGAACGCTTAGAACTTTTGCGGACATAGGCGCGACGGTGTATAAATTTCTGACCGGGGAATCTTGGCGGTGCGGCAGATCCTTTATGAAAACCATAGGTCTTTGATTGCCCTATGCTAAAAATGCTTTAGCATAAGGCGCGCCGACAAAATACCAACCGGATTTAGAATAATACTGCCTCTCCGATGAATATGCTATAGCGAATATCGTCGGAGAGGTTTATAGTGTGAAAAATAAATTTTCACACCCCGTTTTTGAGCCTTTGCCGCGTCGGGCGGCAATTTTCACTTCGTGAAAAACGCCTCAAACTCCGGAAGGAAGGAAGCCTTTGCTCTGCAAAGGCATGGTGATTATTATGGTCAAAAAAAGAATTGCTCTGATCCTTGCCGTATGCGTGTTTCTTGGGATTGGTCTCGTGTCATCAGCGGAGGTATCTTTCGACACGAATGGTATAGACGCAGCGCTTTTGATGGATGCCGACTCGGGGCGCATACTTTACGAGCACGAAAAGGATGCAAAGCTTCCCGTCGCGGGACTGTCCAAGCTTCCCGCCTTGCTTATGATATGTGAAGCATTCGATGTGGGGATGCTGCTTGACGATACCCTGATAAGCGTCAGCGATAAAGCTTCAAAAATTGGCGGCACGACGGCCTTCCTGGCATCAGGCGAACAGATGCGGGCGGCAGATATGATGATGGCGGCTGTTATGATAAACGCAGGAGACGCAATACATTCGCTCGCATGTGCGGTGACGGGTTCCGAAAATGCCGCAGTGGAACGAATAAATGAACGAATGAAGGCTCTTGGCGTTGAATACTCGGCATCGGATATCTGCGGATCGGGACTTGTACTTTCAGCAGCCGAGCTTTCAAAAATTGGTTTAGCATTGCTTGGTAGCGATACCTATTGCCGATTCGGAACGATGTATTATGAAACGATCGAACATGCAACCGGTGCGTCCGCTACTGAGCTTGCCAACCCGAACAAGCTGATCAAGCAGTACTCCGGCTGTCTCGGAATTGCAACAGGCTCATCAGCCGAAGCTGGATACTGCGCCATTTTCGCAGCAACCAGAGGTACTACCTCATACATTGCTGTCGTACTCGGAGCAGATAACAGCTCAAAGCGGTTCGGACTTGGGATAGAGATGCTGGACTATGGATTCGCCTCGTTCAGAAACGTTCTTGTTGCAAAAGAGGGGGATAATTTTGGTGAGGCTCAGGTAGTAGGCGGCATTAAGCGTAGCGTGAACGCCGTGATGAAGCAGGACGTTATGATGCTTATGAGCATGGCCGACACTCAGTATTTTACCGAGGTCGAGCTATATACCAACCTTGTTGCCCCAATCTACGCAGGTCAAGAGATTGGCATAGTGCGATACACTGATAGATCAGGCGCATTGATAATGCAGGCAAAGCTCGTTTCAGCCGAGGCAATAGAAAAATCATCGATTTTCGATTACATACGATCGATACTGCACGGGTGGATTTCGAACTTTTGAGTATTCTCGTTTGCCATACATTTGGGCATTGGGTATATCAACGCCGAAAATATTGCGTATGTCTCTAAGGTGTGCTAAAATGTCTTGAAAAATAGGGGTACTGTATTGTGTGCCCGATTTATTGAGATGAGGAGAATAAAGCAATATATGGAATGGCTCATAGAGTGGCTTCAAGAATTGATATATACGCTGCCGGCAATAATCATTGCATTAAGCTTTCATGAGTTTGGTCATGCTTATGCTGCGTACAAGATGGGCGATCCGACTGCGCGAAACGAGGGAAGGCTGACGCTGAATCCGCTTGCGCATGTAGACCCCATCGGTATGTTAATGATGGTGATCTTCCATTTCGGCTGGGCAAAACCCGTACCTGTCAATCCGCGTAATTACCGCAGCTACCGAAAGGGCGAGCTGGTCGTTTCGCTTGCCGGCGTTACGATGAATCTTCTGCTTGCCTGCATTGGTGCCCTGTTGATCCAAGTCTTGATTACCACATGTGGAATAAAGGTTTTCACAGTAGGTGCGCTGCAAAAGATTTACTTGGTTCTGTACTATTTTGTGCTGCTGAACTGCTGTCTGCTGGTATTCAACCTATTGCCTATTTATCCGTTGGATGGTTTCCATGTTGCAGAGGTTTTGCTTGCCAAATACTTAGGACCCAAGCCGTTCATTTTCCTTCGAAAGTATGGGAACTTCCTGCTCATCGGTATAATTTTACTTGGCAGAACGGGGAGCTTCTCTATCGTTGGCATAGCGGCCAATGCCGTTGCGAACGGAGTGATGGGACTGTTCGGGTTGATATTCTCCCTGTTCGCGTGATGGCGAAATGGACTACCGCATCCACCTGAAACAATTTGACGGACCGCTGGATCTGCTTCTACACCTCATCGAAAAGGCGGAGGTTGACATAAAGGACATATTCGTGTCCGAGATAACCTCCATGTTCCTTGAATACCTTAAGGAGCTTGATGAGTTGGATATGGAGCAGGCAAGTGAGTTTTTGAGCGTTGCAGCTACGCTCGTATACATGAAATCTCGTTCGCTGTTTCCGCCTGCTCCCAAAGATGAGGATGGTGAGGAGGATTCGGGCGAGCTTCTCGTCAAACAGCTTCAGGAGTATAAGGCCTTTAAGCGGGTTTCGGCGATGATGAGAGAGCTTGCGCATGAAGCACACGCAATGCGTGCTAAGCTGCCCGAGGAATTCTCGCTTCCGCCAAGGGAGATCATTCTGCGCGATACGAGCGTACAGGCGTTGTTCGAAGCGATGCTTGCTGCTCTAAACCGCAAGGATGAAGTAGAGATTAAGGAACCAATACATGAGGTCAACGCTGACAGATTCACGATACGATCATGCACCCATAAAATCCGCAATGCGCTCAACCTGAACGGTGGTGAATCGACCTTCGAATCCCTCATAGCTGATGCCGGACGAATGGAGATAATCGTCACCTTTATGGCTATGCTTGAAATGATATCTGGTGGTGAAATCAGGCTCGTGCAAAACGGCTACTGTGGTAGCATAAGGATCTATGCGGTAAAGCTGATTATGCATGACGATAGATTGAATTATATGGATGAATTGGATTAGTTTATGGAGCAGGCTAAGCTGTTTGGAGCTATCGAAAGCATACTATATGTATCGGGTGAGCCGATAAGCATAGTCGAATTGCAAAGAGTGTTCGATATGACGGCTTTAGAAATGCGTTCCACGCTTGGAAACATGGCTCAACTCATCAAAGAGCAGCAGAGAGGAACACGGCTATTTATAACGGAAGATACCGTGCAGCTCGTGACCAATCCGGAGTACGACGAATGGCTGGTAAAATTGCTCGCTCCGCCTGAAGAAAGAACATTGAGCGACTCCATGATGGAGACGCTTTCGGTAATTGCTTATCGTCAGCCCGTTACCCGCGCCGACATCGAATCCGTTCGTGGAGTAAAATGCGACTATTCCGTATCGCAGCTACTCAAACAGGGCTTCATCAAGGAGCTGGGTCGGAAGGATTGTGTAGGCCGCCCAATGATGTTCGGAACGACCGACGCGTTTTTGCGTAGGTTTGGACTTCATTCGATAGAGGAGCTTCCAAAACTGCCGGATAAGACCGACGCTGAAACAGAATCAACTTGATTGTAACCTATATATCATGATTAAGTGATTCCGTATTATTCAAACGGGTTCGCTGCGAGTCCATAGGTTACGATTATTTGTTTCATCATTCCGCTCTCAGTCATCAAAGCTTGCATAAGCGCACATGATGATGTATAATATTTGCTATGATTGAAAATAATCCGTTGGAGGTAATATATGTCTGCGATGATAAAGAATGAGCTTGGGAAGATCATGCTGAACGAGGATATGCTGGCAAGCATAGCAGGTTCGGCTGCGAGCGAGAATTATGGCATAGTGGCGATGAGCAGCAAGAATGCGGGTGATGCTTTATTGCAGCTTGTGGGCAGCGAGAACATAAAGCGCGGAGTTAAGGTGACCGTCAAGGATGACACCCATATCGGTATCGATTTGTATGTTACGCTCATGTATGGAGTGTCGCTTCCTGCCGTTGCGAACAATACGATCAGCAATGTTAAATACCGTGTCGAGGATATGACGGGATTGAGCGTTGAGTATGTAAACATTTATGTTGAGGCAATAAGGGTGTAACTTACAGTTATAACCATGCTTTTATAATAGTTGGTTGTAATTCGTATCGTTACACGATTATGACCTGTTGATTTCCACCGGAGGTTAAAACTTTGTTTGAACGAACGATAGACAGTTCATTGTTCAGGGAAATGCTTTTTATGGGAGCTGCTTTCCTTGAAAAGAACAAGCAGACCATTGACGCAATGAACGTTTTTCCTGTGCCCGACGGGGATACGGGTACAAATATGTCCATGACCATGCAGCGCGCTGTTATGGAGATTCGCCAATCCAACCCCGAAACGATCGAGGGCATTGCCTCTGCGCTTGCTATGGGCGCACTTAAGGGGGCAAGGGGCAACTCGGGTGTTATTCTGTCACAGATTTTCCGCGGCTTTTCAAAGGCATTAAAGGGTGTTCAGAACGAGATTGATGCCGAAATGCTTGCAAATGCCTTTGATATGGGTACGGCTGCTGCCTATAAGGCTGTTATGAAGCCCAAGGAAGGTACAATGCTTACCGTCTCAAAGATAATTGCTGAAAGTGTTCGCAGAGCCGCCGATAACGGCGTAAATGCATACGGAGTTATTGACGTTATCCTCGAAAGCGGTGAAGCCGCACTACGCAAAACGCCTGAGCTGCTTCCGGTTCTTAAGGAAGCGGGCGTTGTCGATTCGGGCGGAATGGGACTGATCACCATCTATCGTGGTTTCAAAATGGCGATCGACGGTGAGGAGCTTGATGAGAAGATAGAGGATATTTTTGACTTCTCTCCAAAAACGGAGGAACAAAATATTACGCTTGAAGATGTTAACGACATCAAATTTGGTTATTGCACGGAGTTTTTTATTGTTCACCTGCTTGAATCTGCCGATGACGCAGAGGTGGACAGTTTCCGTGAAAAGCTCATGAAGCTGGGTGATTCGGTGGTCGTTGTAAATGATGCCGATATTATTAAAGTTCATGTTCACTCAAATGCGCCCGGAAAGGTTTTGCAACTTGCACTGCGGCTTGGTGAAATCTCAAGTATTAAAATCGAAAACATGCGGGAGCAGAATCGGGAGCTTGCCGCGCAGCTCAAGGCGAGTGAAAAAGAGATGAGCGTCGTTGCGGTCAGTGTCGGCGGCGGCATTGATGAGGTTTTCAAAAGCCTTGGTGTTGAACAGCTTATTGAGGGTGGACAAACGATGAACCCGAGCATTGACGCCATTGCTCAGTCCATTAAGAAGGCAAATGCGCGGAACGTATTTGTTTTACCGAATAATCCCAATATCATCCTTGCTGCGGAGCATGCTGCAAAGATGAGCGACTGCAATGTCATCGTTATTCCTTCGCGCACCATCGTGCAGGGCATAACGGCGATGATATCCTATAATCCCGAAGGTTCGATTGATGTAAATCAGGAATCCATGAAATCTGCGCTTGCAAGCGTTATCTCGGGTTCTGTTACGTTTGCGGTTCGTGACACATCATATGATGGAAATGCCATTGAGACAAACGATATTATTGGTCTTGTTGATGGCGAGATAGCTGTCGTTGGAAAGACCGTCCAGGAAACCACCGAGCAGCTGATACGGCATATGCTTGATAAGAGCGAGGGCGACGGGGTGGTATCCGTATATTTTGGTGAGGATGCTTCCGAGGATGATGCGAATGAGATCGTTGAAAAACTGGAGCCAGACTATCCCGATGCCGAGTTTCTTGTTCAAAACGGCGGACAGCCCCTGTACTATTACTATATTGCGGTTGAATGATGAATGCAGATTAATGAGGCTCTGACTTCCATCAGGGGAATTGGCCCCGGACGAGCAGAGATGTTCGCCGCCTTGGGGCTATTTTCTATACGCGATCTAATGTATTTTTCGCCAAGAGATTATCTTGATTATTCCGTTTCGAGACAAATATCGGATGTTCAGCACGGCGAATATGCCGCAGTATGCGTTAAATTCATCGGCCCCGCAAAGAGTTTTCGCACAAAAAACAAGATGACGGTTACTACCGTTTCCGTTGCCGACGATTCCGAAAACATGCAGGCAATATGGTTCAATCGACCGTATGTAGCGCAGCTCGTTCCAAAAGAAACAGGGGGATACGTCCTCGGGAGAATGGACAGGCAGCATGGGGCGCGTTTTATAAACGCAGTGTTTGTTGATAAACTCCCCGGCATACTTCCCGTGTATCCTCTTGCAAAGCGGCTGAACCAGAACATTATACGCAATGCTGTAAAAGCTGCTGTCGATTCCTGTGTGAAGAGCATTTCCGAGACTCTTGACAGCGATATTCGGAATAGATTTAAGCTTGCCCCAATCGAGTTTGCAATACGGAATCTGCATTTTCCAACGGATATGAATGCATTGTCCGTCGCAAGACGAAGGCTCTCGTTTGAGGATGCGCTTATATTTACTATCGTGCTCGAAATAATGCGCTCGGGTCGCAGCGCGGCAAATGGCATTGCATTCAAAACCGAAAACACTATCGATGAATTCCTGCCGAAACTTCCGTTTTACCCAACTGAGGCGCAGTTAAAGGTGATGGGGGAGATAAGCGAAGACATGGCACACAGTACCCCAATGAATCGTCTGATCCAGGGTGATGTCGGGTCGGGTAAGACAGTGCTTGCGCTGTATGCAATGTTTGTCGCAATGAAAAACGGTTATCAATCGGTACTTATGGCTCCAACGGAAATACTTGCCGAGCAGCATTATAAGCAGCTCAAAAATATTTTTGGTGAAAAATGCGCACTGATCGTTGGTAGCATGAGCAAGAAGCAGGGCGATACCATACTTGCGGGCATATGGAGTGGAGACATTATTGCAATAACGGGTACGCATGCGCTGATTGAAGGAAAAGTGAAGTTTAAGCGGCTTGGGCTGGTCATTACGGACGAACAGCATAGATTCGGGGTTCGTCAGCGTGCGCTGTTAGGGCATAAAGGTGAGACCCAGGACGAAGATCGATACGAAGCAACAAACTTCGCAGCGCAGGATGTGGTAATGGCAAACGTAGCGCCCGACACGCTGATAATGAGTGCGACTCCGATACCAAGGACGCTGTCGCTCATACTCTATGGGGATTTGGACATTTCGATCGTTGACGGAATGCCTCCAGGGAGAAAGCCTGTCGTAACGCATTATGTACCAAAAAGCAAGCGGGTTTCGATGTACAGATACATCGAAAGCTGCATAAAGGAACAGGGAATCCAGGCATATGTCGTCTGTCCAATGATTGAGGATAACGACGAAATTTCGGATACGCTCTCTGCGGAATCTGTATATAATGAGCTCAAAAGCAATTTGAGCGTCCGCTTGGGACTTATGCACGGGAGACTGAAGAATGCTCAAAAAGATGAGATCATGACCGCATTCCGCGCTCAAGAAATAGATTTGCTCGTTTCGACGACGGTGATCGAAGTGGGCGTGGATGTGCCGAACGCCTGCATAATGGTTATTGAATCTGCGGATCGCTTCGGACTTGCTCAGCTTCACCAGCTTCGTGGACGAGTGGGCAGGGGAGAGAAGGAAAGCCATTGCTTCCTGCTCTCATCATCGCAGACCCAGACGGTGAAGGAGAGGCTCAAAACGCTCGTTTCGACCAACGATGGCTTTAAAATTGCCGAAAAGGATCTTGAGACGCGCGGCCCCGGAGAATTTCTTGGAACCAGACAGCACGGCATATCCGAATTCGGTTCCGCATCCCTTGCTATGGATATTGAGACTCTGACGGAGGCTCGGGATGCTGCGATCGAGATAATCAAAAATCCTACAGAAAAGAATGTGAACCTCATTAGGCTTGCAAAAGAAAAGTACCATAATGTTGTAAGCAATATCGTGATCAACTGATTTACGTCTTCTAAGATCTTTGCAGGCCAAGCAACATTATGTCAATAAAATTGATTTATGTTTACATGATAGTGCAATTACGCACAGCAATTTGCATGTAAACCAAACTTTGTGTGTTGTGTTAACGCGATTAAGCATGTATAATGCCGATACAAAGTTAACTCGTTTGCGTGAGCAAGCGGATGAAAGAGGTAATTGATTTGAATACGAAATATTATGAGAATATACCTGTTGTGCCGCTTCGCGGGCTCGTCGTGTTTCCCTACACGTTGATGAGCTTCGACGCGGGACGTGATAAAAGCGTTGCTGCCATCGAGGCTGCTGCGGAAGGGGATGGGATTGTCTTTCTGACTGCACAGACCGACCCTAAGCTTAGCGATATAACTAAAGAACAGCTTTACAGCACCGGCTCAATCTGTCGTATCAAGCAGATTGTTAAGCTGCCTGGCGACACCATGCGCATCATGGTGGAAGGCATTTGCAGGGCACTTGTTGACGGCTATACTATCGAGGATCCGTTCTTTCGCGCAAATTTGATTGCCTATGATGACGAGCAAATCACGGATGAAGCATCGCCGCTGAGGCCGCTGCTTTCTAAGAAATATAGGGAGTACCTCCAATTCATCGGCAAATCAAGCCTTGTTGAGGCGTTTGACGCCATCGAAAGGACGACCGATGATATTGCGTACACCTTTAGGCTTGCGAATATTACTTTGCAAAAGTATGAGGACAGACAGCAGTTCATCGAGCAGGAGGAACATGTTTCCCGCTGCGTGACGCTTCTGGACTTGATCACCAAGGAACAGGAGTTCGCGAAACTCAACAAGCGTATCGAAATGAGCGTAAAGCAGCAGATCGATAAGAATCAAAAGGAATACTTCCTGCGTGAGCAGATTCGCGCGATCCGCAAGGAGCTTGGAGAAACCGAGCAGAACGAGGCAGACGGCTTCCGTGAGCGTCTGAATTCAAAGGAATTTCCGGACGAGATTCGCGACCGCCTTAAGAAGGAAATCGATCGCTTCTCCACACTGCCCGCAGGCTCGCACGAGACTCCCTCTCTACGCACCTTTATAGAGTGCATGTTGGACATGCCTTATACGGAAATGAGCGAGGACAATTTGGATATAGAAAACGCCCGCAGGATACTCGATGACGAGCATTACGGTCTTGAGAAGGTCAAACAGCGCATTCTTGAACATCTCGCTGTTGCTAAGCTTACGGGTAAGGTCAACGGACAGATCATTTGCTTCGCAGGCCCTCCGGGTGTCGGTAAGACCTCAATTTCTTCATCCATAGCAAAGGCTTTGGGAAGAAAATTCGTTCGCATGAGCTTGGGCGGAATCCGTGATGAAGCCGAAATCAGGGGTCATCGCCGTACATATATCGGAGCAATGCCGGGAAGAGTCATCGCCGCAATGCGCCAGGCAGGGACTATCAACCCAGTGCTGCTCTTCGATGAGATCGACAAGCTATCCCATGACTTCCATGGCGATCCCGCCGCCGCGATTCTCGAAGTCCTTGATAGCGCTCAAAACTTTGCTTTCCGTGATCATTTTCTTGAGATGCCCTATGATCTTTCAAAGGTTATGTTCATTACGACCGCAAACAATATCGCGGACATACCACGTCCTCTGCTCGACCGCATGGAGATCATTGAAGTGCCGAGCTATCTTGCCAATGAGAAGGTTGAGATCGCGGCAAGGCATTTGATCCCGAAGCAACTTAAAGCCAATGGCCTTACAAAGAGCATGATCTCCTTCCCGACGGATGCCATCCATGAGATCGTAAGCGGATACACGCGAGAAGCAGGCGTGCGTAACCTTGAGCGCAGCATTGCGTCGGTGTGCCGTAAGGCGGCGGTCGATATTGCCGGAGGCAAGAAGCGAATTCGCCTCAGCGCAGCAAAGGTTCACGATTACCTCGGGGTACCGAAATACAGCTTTGAAAAGGCCGAAACGCAGCCCGAGATCGGCATGGTAAACGGCCTTGCATGGACAAGCGTAGGCGGTGACACTTTGCAAATTGAGGTTTGCGTACTTAAAGGCACGGGGCAGCTTCAACTGACGGGTAAGCTTGGCGACGTGATGCAGGAGAGCGCAAGGGCCGCTATTACCTGTATACGCGCTCATGCCGAGGAGCTTGGATTGCCGGATGATTTCAACCAGCATTTTGACATTCATATCCATGTTCCGGAAGGTGCCGTACCCAAGGACGGCCCATCCGCCGGAATATCCATGCTGACGGCAGTTGCAAGCGCATTGACGGGAATCCCAGTTAAGGCTGGTCTTGCAATGACCGGGGAAATTACGCTTCGCGGCCGAGTTCTTCCCATAGGAGGACTTCGAGAGAAGCTGCTTGCGGCGGTTCGCGCAGGAATAACTACCGTGATCCTGCCGGAGCAGAATCGCAAGGATGTCTCGGAGGTTCCGAACGATATCACCGAATGTCTCGACATCATCTATGTCAACCGTTCTGAGGAGGTGCTTAGGAATGCCCTCGTTCGTATGCCGGATGTGAAACCCGTGATGCTCTCAGCCGAGACAGTGCATGTGGGAGTTCCGGCATAGAAAACAAGAGTATTCAAAACGATTAAAAAGCTTAATCGTTTTGACTAATGAAGATTGGCAATATTAAACCGGAGAGCGGAACGAAAACCGCTCTCCATTTAGTTTTTGAGCGTATGAGATTCTTGTGATTATAGTGCAATTGCATTTATATCGGCATTATTGGCAATACTTTTCATATTCTTATTAATAAGTACTTGAACCGCAAACGGAGGTATTGTACAATGTTCAAAAGAAAGAATAAGGATGGTAGCGATGAACTGAACGCTGCGTTAAGTGCGTGGAGGGATGCTTTGAAGCGTTTTGAAACCGCTGCGGACGATGAGGTTCGTTTCATTGCACTCGAGGTCGAGGCTGCGCGACAGAAGTACATCTACATGCTGAACAAGCGTAGAGATGGATTCGAAACAAGCCGGGCGTCCTCGGACTGATTCTAAACCGGAAAGGAGGAACCATTTTGGAAGGGTTAATCACCTTTATTGCAGTACTGTTCGTGATCTTTATAGCTTTTAAGCTGTTTGGATGGAGCATAAAGATCTTTTTTAAGCTGCTCATCAATGCGTTGATCGGAGCGGCAATGATCTTCGTGTTCAATTATGTATTTGCTGGACTTTTAAATCTTAAGGCGTTTTATATCGACATAAATTGGCTAACATCGCTTGTAACGGGCATATTCGGCATACCAGGAGTGATAGTGCTGCTCGTAATAGGGTTTATTGCCTGAGTTTGAGTTGACTTTTCGCTCAAGGCTCTTTACAGCATTTGTAAAATCAAGTATAATTATGCCATATTTTAAAGGAGCATCCTAAATGGGCATAATTCTCGGCATTGATGTTGGCGGCTCAACGACAAAGATCGTTGGCCTAAATCCTGACGGATCCTTGATTTCAACGATGATGGTGCGCGCTTATGACCAGGTCACATCGCTGTACGGAGCACTCGGCAGCTATATCAGCGCAAACTCGCTTTCGCTTAACGATGTTATGCGCGTTCTTGTTACGGGCGTCGGTTCATCCTATCTTAATGGTGATATTTACGGTATTCCGACGCTCCGCATAGAGGAATTTTCAGCTATCGGTCGTGGTGGACTTGCTCTAGCAGATACGGATGAAGCCATTGTCGTAAGCATGGGAACGGGAACGGCTTTTATTCATGCAAAGGGTAACGAGTATGTGCATATCGGCGGCAGCGGCGTTGGCGGCGGCACGTTAGCGGGTCTTGGGAAAAAGCTTACGGGAGCATCCGATTTTGACAGCCTGTGTTTGCTTGCCTCGGAAGGGAATCTAAGAAATGTGGATCTCACTGTTGGTGACATTTCAAAAAACGATATAAAAGGGCTTGGCTCAGAGATAACCGCAGCAAACTTTGCAAACATAAAGGATGGTGCAAGCGACAAGGATATGGCTCTTGGGCTTATTAATATGGTTTTGCAGACGATACTGACGCTTGCGGTATTTGCGTGCAAGGCGTCTAAAGTCAACAAGGTCATCCTTACAGGCTCTTTGACCGCACTAAATGAGCTTGATCGAACTATCGAAATGTTTAAAACACTTTATCCGATCGAATTCATTGTTCCAAACCATGCTGCCTATGCTACAGCAGTCGGAGCAGCGCTTCATTCGATGGATTAACTGCTCATAGCTTAATCTCAAATTATTGAACTAAAACAGAAACGCTATGCAAACACACCGATCGGCCGCATAGCGTTTTAGTTTTCAATCTCGTTACTAACTCAAGATCCGCATTATTTCTTTGTCTTTGGTGTGAATATCAAAGCGAACAGATATCCAAAGAATACCGCCGCCGAAATGCCTGCTGCCGTTGCTTTGACACCGCCCATAACGGCACCAAGAAGACCTTCATTCATAGCGCCCTCGATGGCACCGTTTGCAAGCGAATATCCAAAGCCTGTCAGAGGAACCGTTGCGCCTGCTCCGCCTATGTCAACAAGGGGCTTATAGAGCCCTATCGCCGTCAGGATAACGCCTGCGGTAACAAAGGCAACGAGTATCCTTGCGGGGGTCAACCTCGTTAGGCTCATTAATAGCTGACCAACCACACAAATTGCGCCGCCGATCGCAAACGCGAGCAAATAATCAGTAAAGCTGCTCATATTTTACCTCCCTATCAAACATGTTCAAGCACTACGGCATGAGCAATGCTCGGAATGCTTTCGCCCTGCAGGCTGCTCACAGGACTCAGTAGCGCGCCTGTCGCAAGGAACAGAACTTTATTATATACGCCGCGCTCGATCTGCGGCAGAAAATAACCGCTTACGATTGTTGCCGCACAACCGCAGCCGCTCGCGCCGCAATTGACATTCTGATCCTCGCTGAACATCATTTTCCCGCAATCTTCATGCTTTTCCTTTATATCATAGCCTTCTTTTTTACAGAGTTCATAAAGCATATCCGAACCAAAATTTCCAAGATCACCCGTAATTATGCAATCATAATCATCGGGGCTGCTAGAATAATCCCGAAAATGAGTACAGATGGTTTCGGAAGCGGCGGGTGCCATTGCCGCCCCCATATTGTTTGCATCCGTTATGCCATAGTCCTCAACGCTTCCGATCGTGCCGCCTGTAATCACAATGTGTTTAAAAAACCAGTCCGTTTCGTCGTTCATCGAAGCGGAATTCTTTATTATGATGCTGCCCGCTCCTGTAACCGTGCGCTGCGAAGTAGGCACCGCTTGCACGCCCATTTCAAGCGGATAGCGATACTGGCGTTCCGCAGACGAAAAATGGCTGCTGGCTGCGCAGGCGGCTAAATCCAAAAAGCCTCCGTCCACAAGCATTCCACCAACGAGCAGACCCTCGCTTATCGTTGAGCATGCGCCATACAGTCCAAGGAATGGGGCGCGTATCTCGCGCGCCGCATATCCGGCGGAAATGATTTGATTGAGTAGATCGCCTCCAAGTAGACAGCTCAAATCATCGCTCTGCTTTCCGATTTTTGCAAGCGCAACGCGAACGGCGCTCTCGAACATGCGGCTTTCCGCTTGCTCCCAGCTATCGAGACCAAGAGTGTCATCCTTACAAATTTTATCAAAGTACTCCCGCATTGGCCCTTTTCCTTCCTTGTCGCCAACGTAGCAAGCCGATGAGACGATATGCGGAGTGTTTTCAAGCCGATATGAGTGTTTGCCGATTATTCCCATAGAACCTCCGAATAGAGTTTTTATTCAATACGACTATTTTTAGCAGAATGGGCGGTATTATGCGTTTAAAATGCATTTTGCAGAAAGCGTCAAGAATTAATATGAAAATTTTACAACATAAGTGGTATGGTGTTTGCAGCCATACCACTTACTAAATACAAATTTATAAATAAACTAATGCTGTTTTATGCAGTACATATCCGGCAGGTTTTCACTCCAATGCTTCCAGCTCATCAAACCAGATCCTGCATGACGCATCGCTCGGCATACGCCAGTCACCTCGCGGAGATAAGCATACGGAGCCTACTTTGGGACCGTCGGGCAGACAGTTGCGCTTAAACTGCTGATTAAAGAATCGGCGGTAAAAATTTTTAAGCCATTTAAGTATGACTTCGTCAGTAAACTCGCTGCCTCCGAATGCTGATTTTGCAATTCTGTACAGTTTTGCAGGCGGGTAACCCCAGCGCAGCACATAGTACAGGAAGAAATCATGCAGCTCGTAGGGACCAACCAAATCCTCGGTCCTTTGTGCAATATGTCCATCCTCGTCTGCGGGCAAAAGCTCGGGCGAAATTGGAGTATCAAGAATGCTGAAAAGCACATTCTTTATGCGTTCATCGCCGCAAGTTTTTGCATAGTAGCGCACGACATACTTTATCAACGTCTTGGGTATCCCCGAATTAATGCCGTACATGCTCATATGATCGCCGTTATAGGTTGCCCAGCCGAGCGCGAGTTCGGAAAGGTCGCCCGTTCCGATCACGAGCCCGCCCATGGAATTTGCGAGATCCATGAGTACCAGTGTCCGCATTCGAGCCTGCGCATTCTCGTAAACAATGCTGTGATCGTTTTCATCATGACCAATATCCGAAAAATGCTGCCTTACTGAATCGGAGATCGGAATCGTATGCAAGGTCACGCCGAGCGCATTGCAAAGTTCAACAGCGTTGTTTTTTGTGTGATGCGTCGTACCGAAGCAGGGCATGGTGACAGCGTGAATGAAGCTTCTGTCCATTCCCATAATGTCACAGGTCTTTACGCAGGCAAGCAGCGCAAGGCTTGAGTCGAGTCCTCCGGAGATTCCGAAAACCACGCACTTCGAATGGGTATGTTCCAAACGCCGTTTCAACCCCATGGCTTGCAGCATGAGAATATCGTGTGCGCGCGCGTTGATCTCGTCCTCATCGTGCGGAACGAAGGGATTGCGGTCAAATTTGCGGGTCAGTTCAGTTATCGGGAGTTCCATCCGCTGTACAACGGAATCATCGTCACGTTTTCTGTCATATTCTCCGAAAATTTTGAATTCTGTTAAGAGGAACTTTTTATCATGTAAGTCTTGACTGAAACTATTCATTAGGCGTCGCTCATAGCAGAGTCTGTCTAAATCGATTTCAGTAATCAGCATACCCGATTCAAACGGCTTATTCTCCGCAAGCAGAACACCGTTCTCATATATGAAGCTATGCCCTGAGAACACCATATCCGATGTGGATTCGCCTTCGCCCGCACCGCAGTAGATGTATGCGGAACAGGTTTTTGCCGACTGTACGGCAACCAAGTTTTTTCGATAATCCGCCTTGCCTATGGTTTCATCGCCCGCAGAGCAGTTTACGATGATGAGTGCTCCGTCTTCGGTCATGGCATTGGACGGGGGATCGGAGACCCACAGATCTTCACAGATCTCCACGCCGAAACGAAAATTTGGTATCTCGGAGCTACGAATGACCAATTTCGGTTCGACGTGGCAAAGCAGCTCGTCGCACCAAATTTCATCATCATCTATATATTTCCCAGACGCAAAATGGCGCTTTTCGTAAAATTCTCCGTAATTCGGCAGATGTATTTTGGGAACAGCACAAATAAATTGACCTCTGCAAACGACAACGGCGCAGTTATACAATTTATCTTTTACGCAGATCGGCGCACCGATGATCGAAACAAGCTTGCATTCCTTCGTTTCCTCCGCTATGCGCTTAAGCTCGCTCACTACGGTGTTGAGAAGCAGCTCATGCATGAATAAATCACCGCAGGTATATCCTGTCATGACGAGTTCGGGGAAGGCAACAAGTCTTACGCCCTTTTCGTCCGCTTGCTTTATTGCGTCTATAATTAAATCAGCATTATATTTTGGGTCCGCGAGCCGTATCTTTGGCGAAACGGCTGCAACCTTTAAAAATCCGTTTTTCATTTCAACCTCCGAATCGGGTCATTATAAAAGACTATACAGATTATACCATATTGACGTGAGATTGCAATCGACTGAAAAAATCGTATAATAATCTTGAAAAAGCTAACTCAAAGCATTATAATGCACAAAACGGAGAGAGCTTCGTTCAAAAGAAAACTATGTCAATCGAAAGGCTGTAAAATAATGTTAGAAATTGGCATCAATGGCTTGAAAAGCACGACAGTTACGAACGAAACCACCGCTGCGCACCTTCTCAGCGGCTTACTTCCCGTTTATGCTACTCCTGCACTCATCGCGTTCATGGAATATACCTGTTCTGAGAGCGTCCAAGCAGAGCTGGAGAATGGAATGGGTACTGTTGGAACGCTTGTAAACATAAAGCATCTCAGTGCTTCGCCGATAGGGTCGAAGATCACATGCAAGAGCGAACTCATCGAGATCGATGGTCGGCGGCTGGTATTTAAAGTCGAAGCCTTTGATGATTTTGATCTCATTGGCGAAGGAACGCATGAACGCTTTATCATCGATGACGTAAAGTTTATGAGCCGAATCAACGAAAAAGCGAAACGGCTGTCAGCTCAATCTGACGAGTGATTTTTGCAAATTGACATAGCACTTTAATGATCTTTGAAATATGCAAATCCGTTACCCGAGCTATCCGGGTAACGGATTTTTTAGGGGTAACAATAGCCGATGGGATCACCGATAGGTTCACCGGTATGGCTCGGAAGTGCTTACTTCATCATGTTGCCGCCGTTGCCGTTCATGTTGCTTTCGGCGTATTCTATCATACGCTTAACCATCTGGCCGCCGATACGGCCTGCATCACGAGCGGAAATATCGCCATTATAGCCCTGCTGAAGGTTGATGTTCATGGAACTTGCAACCTCGTTCTTGAAGCCTGAAAGCTTCTGCTTAAGCTGCCTGGAATTGCTGGTGGTAGTCATAGTCACTTTTCTCCTTTCATAAAATTTGTTGTTCCGATAAATAATCTATATTAAATTTATTTGCTCGGCATGTTGTTTTCGGCATAGCTGATCATGCGCTTGACCATCTGACCGCCGATGCGGCCTGCGTCACGAGCGGAGATATCGCCGTTGTACCCATCGTTAAGGGTAATGTTCATGGAGTTCGCGACCTCGGTCTTAAACTGCTCCATCGCCTGTTTTGCTTCGGGTACGAGTACCCTATTGCTTCTGCTGGACATTCTTTTCACCTCCTTCTGATCCCACTCGAGTCGCCTTGCCTTTCTCCTAAGTGACCGAAGGCGATTCGAGCGGTGTATCACGGTTCGGGATCCGTTTCGCTCACCGTGTTGCTCTTAATTTGTCCGATTTTGACGACGATATTACATGTAAATAATTGAAATTGTAACAGTGGATTCCGTTCGTGACCACATAAAAATTCGGAAATTTAAACGATTTTCACTGTAAATCATTATTCCCTAAAATGAACATAGAAAATCTACTTCATTATTTATATATGTTGTAAACAGGTGTCCTTTTAACATCTCATTGTATTAATAATGCTTTAAAAATGAAATCAATATTTTAATTATGATACAGCTATAAAAGATATTAAATATTGATAATTTTCTTAAAATTGCTGCGAGATATTGACGTATGCAGGCGAAGATGCTAAATTATGGTCATGAATGAATCAAATGTTACGCGAGTGTTTGTACTCGATTATGGAAAAGGATTCAATATTGAGGAGTTTTTTCCGTTTTTTTCCGAAGAACGAATGCGCAAGATCGAGAACTGCAGACACTCCGACATGCGCGTGCAGCTTGCTGCGGCGGAGATTACGGTGTGTGCAGCGATGAAGTCGATAGGACGTGATTACGCGCCACCGCGATATAACTATGCCGCCTGCGGTATGCCATGCATGGAGGGAGGATATATCAGCATAACTCATACGCATGGTATAGCGGCATGCGCAGTATCACATCAAAGAGTGGGCATTGATGTCGAGAGGATTCGGCCTGTGAACCACTTGTTGGCAGCAAGGATTCTCTGTGATGAGGAGTTGGCAGAGTTCAGGAAATTGATAGAGTTAAGAAAGCCGATTGCGCCGGACAAGGAAGAAAAGCTTTGCGGCTCTATGGATGCAGACGACTATATTCTGCAAGCGTGGACTGCAAAGGAGAGTGTCCTTAAACTTACAGGCGCAGGACTCGGTGGCGGAATGAAAAGCTTTCTATATGATAAGAATAGAAACTACATCCGTGCAAACGCGAATGGGGTGCAATATCCCGTTGACATGTTAAAACTGGTTGTTTCGGAATGCAGAAGAGGCAATGAAGTGTTGGATTCAAGGAACGCTCTGCTTGCCGTATGCACCGAAACTCAAACGGAATTGAAGGTATTCATGACCGATTCACCAAGTGAGTGTTTTGAGGGGAACATGATACCTATGACCATGTCTCGGTTTGACATGTAATTTAACGTGTGGTAAAATATCCCCATTCTGGGGCATATGTGTATTGTACACCGATGCCCCGATGTGATATAAGGAGTTTAATAAAGAAGGTTAAGTAAAGAATGAAGCTAAGTCGTCTTATGGCGCATCTGTTAGCAGTTATACTGCCGGCAACCTCAATGCTTACTGGTTGTCTGAAGAACGAACCGGATATCGGTATTTTGAATGTTAATACGCCTGAACCGTTCGATGAAAAAGTATCCATAGGTACAGCGGATATGCCAGCGCGCAACACCATGCCGTTAGAGCTTTACGGTCTTTCCGAGTCGGAATGCGAGGAGTGGTTTTCCGATGCGGTATTCGTGGGAGATTCACTTACAATCGGCTGGAAAAACTACAATAATATAATGCTGCAGCAGAATACCAAGTTTTTTGGTGAAACGCGCTTTCTCTGTGAAGGAAGCTACGGTGTGGGTCACGCGCTTGAACCGGTTTCTGAAAATAGCTTGCATCCGGTTTACTTGGGGGAACAGCACCTTATTTGGGATTCAGTCAAATTAATTGGCGCGAAAAAGATATTTATTCTTTTTGGAATGAACGATCTCACGATATGGGGAGTAGACGGCGCTTTAGAAAATTACACAAAGGTAATAGATAATATAAATGAATCAAACCCGGATGCGGAAATCTTTGTGATTAGCTCAATGTATATGTATAAGGGAAGCGAACGCGAAGTATTGAACAATTCCAATATATATAAGTTTAATCGCGGGCTTATCAATTTATGTAATGAAAGGGGAATGGAGTTCATCAATATTGCAAGCCATCTAATTGACGAAGAGGGCTATGTTCCGAATGAATTCAGTTCGGATCAGTATGTTCACCAGACCCGTGCGGCATATGCTGTGTGGGCTCAGGTTTTGAGGAGCCTTGCTGCAAGGCATATACTTGGCTATGGGGCAATAGTATTCGAATAAAGTTTACTAATTGTTTACAAATGTGAGGAAATATTGTTTTTATGATTAAACGCGTTATAACCTATCTCATCACGGCGATGGCCGCAATTTCATTCCTTGTCTCCTGCAAACCGTCAGAAGCAAAGGATGCGAATGTACAGGCAGTATTCGACAAGCTCGCCGCAACGGGGTATTTAGCTACGATGATCCCCGTATCCAACCGTGATATGTTTGAAATCTATGGCATTGAGACCGATAACATTAAACAAGCAGCATTTTATATGTCCGAAAACTACTCCACCAATGCCGACGAGGTCGCAATTTTCGAGACAACCAACGTTAAGTACGCAAAGACGTTGGAAAGCATACTAAAGGCCCGCCTGACCACAAAGGCTAACATTGCGGAAAAGTACAGTGCTTACGAATACGGTAAAATCAAACAATCCTCTGTCGTCAGGATTGGAAACTATGTATATTTCGTTGTTTGCGATGAGTATAACGAACTAATGAGAATTATGAAGGAAAACATCGGATAATGGTATTTTCAAGCCTTCTTTTCATGTTTTTGTATTTTGTTGTGGTGCTTGCGCTATATTTCCTAATACCTAATCGCAAGTATCGCAATATCGTGCTTTGCGTTTGCAGCCTTCTGTTCTACGGATGGGGGGAGCCTTCATTTATTGTCCTCATGATATTCTCGATCCTGCTGAATTATACGGCAGGTATGCTCGTCGAACGTTTTCGCAGTAATAAAAAGAAATGCAAAGCTGTTCTTGTTTCCTCCATAGCTGTAAACCTGTTGTTGCTCGGCATTTTCAAGTATACAGGGTTTATTTTCGATACTCTTAAGTCGTTCCTTCCGATCCTTAGATCCTATGCAACGCCCATCATCCCCCTTCCTATAGGCATATCATTCTATACTTTCCAAGCGATGAGTTATGTTATTGACGTTTATCGCAATGACACAACCGTGCAGAGGAATCCCGTTTATTTTGGCACCTATGTTGCGCTGTTTCCTCAGTTAATTGCAGGACCGATCGTTCGCTATAAGGATATTGCTGCGCAACTTGTGGACAGGCGTGAAAACATTGATGATTTTGCATCGGGGGTGAAGCTGTTCACCATAGGTCTTGCCAAAAAGGTACTTATTGCAAATCAAATGGCATCCTTATGGCAATACCTTCGTGAAGGTTCCGCAACCAATGGGGTGCTTGGATCGTGGACAGGCCTGATCGCGTTCAGCTTGCAGATTTATTTTGATTTTTGCGGATACTCGGAGATGGCCATAGGTCTTGGGCGTATGTTCGGCTTTGAGTTCCTTAAAAACTTCAACTATCCATATATTTCCAAGAGCATAACGGAGTTCTGGCGCAGGTGGCATATATCGCTCTCGACATGGTTTCGTGAATACGTCTATATTCCGCTCGGTGGAAACCGCAAGGGGCTTTCGAGGACGCTTATAAATACCGCCATAGTATGGAGTCTTACGGGACTTTGGCATGGCGCCAGTTGGAATTTCGTGCTCTGGGGGGCGTATTTCGGACTGATCATCATGATAGAAAAGTTGTTTTTGCTTAAATATCTTGAACGTATTCCAAAATTTCTTGCGCATATATATGCGTTGCTTCTGGTGATTTTCGGATGGTTGCTATTCGATTTCACGGATACGAAGCAGCTTGGGAGCTTTGCCGCATCATTGTTCACGGGATGCGGAGCGGGACTAATTTCACATGAAGCGTTTGTGTACATAATTGCATACATGCCCATATTGATAGCCGCAATCATCGCTTCAACGCCGTTATTCAAAAACCTGTATGACCGATACAAGGGTAGGGCATGGTGTCGTTGGGCGGAAGTAGTCCTCATTTTGGCTGCGCTGGTGCTGTGTACGGCTTCGCTCGTGGCGGGAGGATATAACCCGTTTATCTACTTTAAGTTCTAACTTGTCCGATCCATGGAATTTGATGCAATGAACTTAATTGCGTTGCATTTATACCGACTCCACATAATCAAGCCTGTGCGGCGGTGTTTTATGTTATAAATAATTGTGGTATAATTATAAGCATCTACATGAATGGAGCTTAGAATGGCAGAATTCAAGGTCGTTTCGCCCTTTGAACCGCAGGGTGACCAGCCACAGGCGATCGATACCCTTGCCGGCGGTATTGCGGCAGGGGATAGGGTGCAGGTGCTGCTTGGCGTAACCGGCTCGGGCAAAACATATACCATGGCTAAACTGATCGAACGTGTGCAGAAGCCCACGCTTGTTATCGCGCATAATAAGACCCTTGCGGCACAGCTCTGCACCGAGTTTCGTGAGTTTTTTCCGAATAATGCCGTTGAATATTTCGTTTCATACTATGATTACTATCAGCCCGAGGCATATATTGCATCTTCGGATACCTACATAGAAAAGACTGCTGATGTCAATCAGGATATCGACAGATTGCGGCATAGCGCGACCTGTTCGCTCAACGAACGCAAGGACGTTATCATTGTCGCGTCCGTTTCATGCATATATGCTCTCGGAAGTCCCGAAGAGTATATGCGAATGAGCATTTCTTTGCGCCGTGGAATGTCCTATCCGAGGGAACAGCTTTTGATGCGCTTGGTCGAGATACAGTATCAACGCAATGATTACGAGTTTGCGCGTGGAAATTTCAGAGTTAGGGGAGATGTTGTCGAGATTTTCCCGATGAACGCTTCGGATAAGGCAATTCGTGTAGAGTTCTTCGGTGATGAAATCGACGCTATAAGCGAAATCAATGTTGTTACCGGAGTCCCGCTTACTTCCCTTGCGCACTCGGTAATATTTCCTGCTACCCACTATGCAACGGGCAAGGAAAAAATGGAAGAATCTCTTGAGGAAATTGGGTGCGATATGATTGCAAGGGTGGAAGATCTGCGCAATGATAATAAGCTTGTTGAAGCGCAGCGCCTTGAGCAGCGCACAAGGTATGATATTGAAATGATGAGGGAGATTGGCTATTGCTCCGGCGTCGAGAACTATTCCCGATACTTTGACGGTCGTAAACCGGGACAACCTCCATTTACGCTTATGGATTATTTTCAGGGTGATTACCTGACTATAATTGATGAGTCGCATACGACAATTCCACAGATTCGTGCGATGTATCGAGGGGATTATGCGCGAAAAAAGGAGCTTGTGGATTTTGGATTCCGCATACCGAGCGCTTACGACAATCGCCCGTTGACTTTTGAGGAATTTGAGCAGCGAATACACCAGCTTGTATGCGTAAGCGCAACGCCTGCCGAGTATGAGCTATCCCGAGCTTCCCGAGTTGCCGAGCAGATCATTCGCCCAACCGGCTTGGTAGACCCCGAGATTTTCGTTCGTCCCGTAAAGGGACAGATAGATGATTTGATAGGGGAGATACATAAGAATCGAGAGAAGGGCTATCGCGTGCTTGCAACGACGCTGACGAAGCGTATGGCTGAGATGCTAACCGAGCATCTGGACGCTATAGGTATCAGAGTAAGGTATATGCATTCAGACATCGAAACAATAGAGCGAATGGAGATCATTCGTGATTTGAGATTAGGCGAATTCGATGTGCTTGTTGGTATAAACCTACTGCGTGAAGGACTTGATTTGCCGGAGGTCGGCCTGGTCGCTATACTCGATGCCGATCGCGAGGGCTTTCTAAGGTCTACAACATCACTGATACAGACGATAGGGCGCGCGGCAAGAAACGTTGACGGATACGTTGTAATGTATGCCGATACGATAACGGATTCAATGAAGCGTGCTATCGACGAAACGGAACGACGCCGCAGCAAACAGCAGGCCTTCAATACCGAGCATGGCATCATACCGCAAAGCGTCAAAAAATCGGTTCATGGCGTTATTGAGATAGCATCGGCAATCAAGGACGCTTCCTCAGGTATGAGTGAGGAAGAATTGAACGAAAAGATAGCATACCTCCGTTCCGAAATGCAGCGTGCTGCTATGGAGCTTGAATTTGAGGAAGCAGCAAAGCTTCGTGACGAGCTTTATAAGCTTCAGGGCAAGGATTCGGATCCGAGACCCGCTGCAAAACCGGGCACTCCGGGCAGCAGACGTAAAGCTCGCGGCAGAACGAGAAAATAGATAATTGAGTGAGAAAAATATTATGAAGAACTATATTACTATAAAGGGTGCAAGAGCAAACAACCTAAAGAATGTTGATCTTGTCATCCCGAGGGACGAGCTGATAGTGTTCACCGGGCTTTCGGGTTCGGGAAAATCTTCTTTGGCTTTCGATACGATTTTTGCTGAGGGACAACGCAGATATGTTGAATCCCTTTCGTCATATGCCCGTCAGTTCTTGGGGCAGATGGACAAACCCGATGTGGATTACATTGAAGGTTTATCTCCCGCCGTATCGATAGATCAAAAAAGCACATCGAACAATCCTCGTTCCACGGTGGGTACGGTTACGGAAATAAATGACTATCTCCGTCTACTCTTCGCAAGGATAGGCATACCGCATTGCCCAAAATGCGGCAGAGTGATTTCGCGGCAGAGCATAGATCAGGTCGTGGACAAGATAAAAACGCTTGAAGAAGGCACGCGGATCCAGATAATTGCACCTGTTATCCGAGGGCGAAAGGGAGAGCATGTAAAGATCTTTGAGCAAATACGCAAGGATGGCTATGTCCGAGTGAAGGTGGACGGCACGGTATACGACATCAACGATGTCCCCGCGCTCGATAAAAAAATCAAGCATAATATTGACGTAATTATTGACAGGCTGATCATTAAAGAGGGACTTGATACTCGACTGACGGATTCGCTTGAAACCGCTTTTGCGCTTGGAGAGGGTCTTGCGAAGGCCGAAGTAATAGGAGGGGAGGAGATGCTGTTTTCTCAGCACTACGCCTGTCCGGATTGTGGTATAAGCATAGAGGAAATGTCTCCTCGTATGTTTTCATTCAACAATCCATATGGCGCATGCGCCACATGCTCCGGACTTGGCTTTATGGAAAGGATGGACGAAAATCTGATCATACCCGACCGCACGAAATCGATAAACGAAGGAGCTATAGTCGCGACCGGATGGAATTCAAGCAGCGGCAGCATTGCGTCGATGTATTTTGCCGCGCTCTCCGAGGAATATGGCTTTTCGCTTGATACTCCGTGGCAGGAGCTTTCCGAAAAAGCAAGAAATGTTGTCCTTTATGGAACTCAAAATAAAAAACTCCATATTGCCTATGAAAAGGATTTTGGCGGAGGATACTTCGAAGCATCGTTCGAGGGTGTCATTCCGAGCCTTGAACGCAGGTATCACGAGACTCAGTCAGAATCAATGAAGGACACATACGCAGAGTATATGAGTCATGTTCCGTGTCCCGATTGCCGCGGAAAAAGGCTCAGACCCGAGATCCTTGCCGTTACCATCGGTGATAAATCCATCGCGGACGTCTGTGATATGCCGATTTCCGAAGTGCTTGAATTCCTTTCTGGAATCACGCTCACAGAGTCCGAGGAGATAATTGCTTCAAGAATATTCAAAGAACTCATTGCAAGGTTGAACTTCCTATTGAATGTAGGGCTTGACTATCTCACGCTGTCGCGTTCCGCCTCATCGCTTTCGGGCGGTGAATCGCAGCGCATTAGGCTTGCGACCCAAATCGGCTCGGGTCTTGTAGGCGTATTATACATACTTGACGAACCGAGCATTGGCTTGCATCAGCGCGATAACGCCAAGTTGCTGGATACATTAAAGGGACTGCGCGATCTTGGAAATACCCTTATCGTTGTTGAACACGATGAAGAAACGATTCGCTCAGCAGATTATCTTGTTGACATAGGCCCCGGGCCGGGTGTGCACGGCGGAAAGATCATCGCTCAGGGGACGGTTCAGGATGTCATAAATGAGCCGAATTCGATAACGGGTCAATATCTTTGTGGAAAGCGGGCCATTGAAATCCCGTGTGAAAGGCGCAAGCCGGCGGCGGGGAAGTGGCTGCATGTTGAGGGCTGTCGCGAGAATAACCTGAATAACATCAGCGTCGATATTCCGCTTGGCGTATTTACCTGCGTGACCGGAGTATCCGGTTCCGGAAAATCAAGCCTCGTGAACGGAATAATAAAGAATACGCTGCTTAATAAATTGAATCGCGCGCATACTCATCCCGGAAAGTTTGATTCAATGGACGGTATAGAAAACCTTGATAAGGTTATTGATATCGATCAATCTCCGATCGGACGCACACCGCGAAGCAATCCCGCGACATATACGGGCCTGTTCGACCTGATACGCGAGATTTTCGCATCAACGCCCGACGCAAAGATGCGTGGTTACGGAAATGGACGTTTTAGCTTCAACGTAAAGGGAGGACGTTGCGAATCCTGTCGCGGTGATGGTATAATTAAAATAGAAATGCATTTCTTGCCGGATGTCTATGTTCCGTGCGAGGTGTGTAAGGGTAAGCGCTATAACAGAGAAACTCTTGAAGTGCATTATCACGGTAAATCCATTGCTGACGTGCTTGATATGACGGTTGAGCAGGCGTTGGATTTCTTTGCTGCGATCCCAAAGATTGCTAAGAAACTTCAAACCCTCTATGATGTGGGACTTGGTTACATAAAGCTTGGACAATCCTCAACAACGCTCTCTGGCGGTGAAGCCCAGCGGGTCAAACTTGCTACGGAACTTGCGCGAAGGGACACGGGTAAAACCTTGTACATTTTGGACGAACCCACAACGGGCCTGCATATTGCCGACGTTGAGCGTCTGCTATCTATACTTCAGCGGCTTTGCGAGAGCGGCAGCAGTGTGCTGGTCATTGAGCATAATCTTGACGTTATCAAAACGGCGGATTACATTATCGATCTCGGACCTGAGGGTGGCAATCGCGGAGGCAATGTTGTCGCATTTGGTACCCCGGAGCAGGTCGCAAGATGCGAAAAAAGCTATACGGGGCAATACCTCAGGCAAATTCTTAATTAAACAATAACGATATATTTATCGGGGGCTAAAATGGAAAGTTTAATGGAAAGATGGTACAATGCGGCAGGACGTCGCATTTCGGTTCGCGAATATAGTCATTCACTTAATAAGGAGCTGTTTTCAGAGCTAAAAGATTTTGCTGCGGATATCAGCAATGGTGAAGCGCGTCTGGTGCTGCTTTCAAAAAGCAATGTGTTGAAGCCGATGCTCTTTAGGGGCGGCGTTAGCGGCACAAAGTGCTTTGCGGCAGTTATCGCAAAGAAGGGAAGCAGATACATGGGCGGGTATATTGGCGAGGCGTTCGTTCTTGAGTGTACCGCAATGGGGCTTGGCACATGCTGGCTTGGTGCCTCATATAAAAAATCGACAGTTAAGCAATATATCAACCTTTCACCCGAAGAGACGTTGGTGTGCATAATTGCTGTGGGAGAATACAACCGTTCGGGTTCTAAATCGAGAAAGCATAAAAGTCTTGAGCAAATCACATGCATGAGCAGGGATGAGTTTAATGAGCTTCCCACCTGGCAGCAGGATGCTGTACGCTGTGCGCGCATTGCACCGTCTGCAATGAACAAGCAACCTTGGGAATTAGAGTTTGAAAATGACAATATGTTTGTAGTTAATATATCAAATAATTTTGGATACGGCGAAGTGGACTGTGGAATAGCGATGCTTCATATTGAACTTGGTGCCGCTCATAACGGAGTATGCGGGGATTGGGAGCTTGAATCGGGAACACCAAAATTTATTCCCGTCAACATATAATATATTATTTTGGTGCGATTACCGATGGACGAAGTAGTTATCTATACGGATGGTGCATGCTCAAACAACCCGGGAATCGGTGGTTGGGGCGCAGTTTTGATGTACGGAGAGCATAAAAAGGAGATTTCTGGTGCTGAGGAGTTGACCACCAATAACCGCATGGAGCTTTCGGCAGCAATTCATGCAATGAAATGCCTTAAGCGACCTTGCATAGTGAACCTTTTTACGGACAGCTCATATCTGTGCAATGCATTCAATCAAAACTGGATCTGGGTATGGGTTCGTAATGGCTGGAAGACGTCCAACAAAAAGGATGTTGAAAACCAGGATCTATGGCAGGAGCTGCTTAGATTGATTAGAATTCACAAAGTTAATTGGCATAAAGTTAAGGGACACGCCGATAACGAATATAATAATCGCTGCGATGAATTGGCGCGAAATGCGGTCAACGAATTGCGCAAAAGCCTAAAAAGCAAAGGCGCGTTATGAGTAATCGTTTAAATATGCAAAGAAGCGATTACCGGCATGAAGCGTTGCGATATATATTGATGCCAAGTTTTTTCCACAAGGATACCTTGTTAAAGATGCCTTGTTTTGCGCACAACTATTCGCAAAACTTGTATTTTGCGAATAGTTACATTGTCTCAATTTCACTCTCCCAAATTATCCACAACGGAGGTTTTTCCTATGAGCGGTGATTTTTCTTCCGAACGTACAAAGTTGTACACCATAAAGCTTCGAAAGATCATCAATGATTTGCCGCCTGCATGCAGTGAATACTTTCGTGGAATTGAATCGACTTCAAGCGTGCTGACGCGCTATGGATACGCTCTCGACCTCCGGCTGTTTTTCAGATTCCTTATGGGTACTGAGCTTTGCTCAGGTGTTGATGATATGCGTTCAATAGACTACAGCGTCTTGGATAAGGTCGAAGCTGATCATGTAGAGCGCTTTCTTGAATACATTTCCCTATATCCTGACGAAGACTGCGATAACGATGAATTTATCAGCAACGGCGAACGCGGAAAGGCCCGCAAGCTGTCCTCTGTGCGCTCATTTTACAAATATCTTTATAAAAAAGGCAAAATAAGAAATAATGCGCCTACGCTAGTTGACACGCCAAAGATTCATCAAAAGCCTATCGTTCGACTCGAACCCAACGAGATCGCGGACTTGCTTGATTCTGCCGAAAGCGGTGACGGATTGACCGATGCGCAAAAACGTTTTCACGCTCGAACCCGCTTGCGCGATACTGCAATACTTACATTATTCCTTGGTACAGGAATGCGAATAAGCGAGCTTGTCGGCATTAATTTAGAGGATCTAAACTTTATGTCGAACGAGGTGCGCATCACTCGAAAAGGCGGCGGGCAGGACATTCTTGTGTTCGGTGCAGAGGTTCGTTCGGCACTTCTTAATTACATGATCCAGCGAGAGAGCATGTTCCCGGCCGAGGGTCATGAAAATGCGTTTTTCCTATCCATTCAGCAAAAGCGCATGAGCGTGCGCTCGATAGAACTACTGGTGAAAAAGTATGCGCAGATCGCCGCTCCGCTTAAGCATATCTCGCCTCACAAGCTTCGCAGTACCTACGGAACTATGCTCTACCGTGAAACCGGTGACATTTACCTTGTGGCTGATGTACTTGGTCACAAGGACGTAAATACTACCCGCAAGCATTATGCGGCGATATCGGAAGACAGACGCCGCATTGCAGCGGAAGTGATTAAACTGCGTGATGAGGATGAGAAGGATCAATCCAATGCTATAAATAGCGACGCTGATATAAACAGCGATGCTGTTTAGACAAATAAACTATATAACCATTTTGAAAACGTGGTGCTTTTAACCAAACAATGGATCAGCGTTTTCTGCTCCCCTGCCCCGTTCTTCTCCTATGAACGCTGCGTTTACGCACAGCTCTCAATGTGGGAGCATCCGCATCATCGCAAAGCATTGGGTCGTTTTTAAATGATTCCGTCAAGATATGCTCCCATTGAATCGCAAGCTCCGGATCAACAGGTATCTCCTCGGGAATCCCAAGCTCAACCGGCTCATCAAGGAACGCATTGATTGCCTCATCTTCGAAATCTTTAACTGCATTTGTATCATTTTTTATGCTGATACTTCTAAATTCAGCATTCGTATCAATACCTATGCATTTTCCGCAGTTATCGCATAGCTTGGATGGATTAAGATCGCATCGCTCGCATTCACCGCAGCCATTGCAAACTCTGTCATCATAAAGAATACATTTTTCTGCCATAGAAATACGCTTCCTCCGGATATTTATGCTGATATTCTTCCTGTTTAATCATCCGTACTCAGTTCGGTAAGCACTCGCATAACGGCAAGCCTGCCATGCGAATAGTTCAGCGCTCCCTGCACATAGGCAGTGAATGGTTCACAAATCGGCGCGTCGGCAGTTAACTCGATCGACGCACCCTGTATGAAGGTTCCGGCAGCCATAATTACCTCGTTTTGATAGCCTGGCATTGCCCAAGGTTCGGGAACTACGTGACCGTCAACTGGCGAGACCGACTGTATGCATCTGCAAAACGCAATCAATTCTTCTTTAGTATTGAACCTGAGCGCTTGCACAATATCCGATCTGTTCGCATCGCTCGCAGGCATGGTCGGGAGTTTGAGAAACTCGAAGACTTTTGCAAACAGTGCCGATGTTTTCAGGCTTTGCGCTACTACGTGCGGGGCGTTGAACAACCCCTGATAGAATGGCAGATAGCTGCCGAAATAGGACCCCGCTTCCCTGCCTATTCCCGGGACGGTCATCCTGTTGGCGATTCGCTCCACATACGCCTTCCCTCCGGCAATGTATCCACCGGTAGGCGCAAGCCCGCCGCCTATGTTTTTTATCAGAGACCCAACTATAATATCCGCACCGTAAGCAAGCGGTTCTGCATTTTGGGTAAATTCACCATAACAATTATCCACAACTATTATCGTATTCGGCGAGTTTTTCTTAATAATTTCAAATGCCGGCTGCATGTTTTGTGGTATGATAGATTCGCGCCATGCATAGCCCCGTGAACGTTGGAAATACGCAACCCTTGGCTGAAGTTTTTTAGCTTTATGTGCTATTTCATCAAGTTTAAAGCTTCCATCGCCGTTTAGCTCTACCTGATCGTATTCGACTCCATTCTCCTTCAAGGAGCAGGGTGCGGTATTCTCTATTCCGATCGCGTCCATAAGGGTATCATATGGCTTTCCAGATACGGACAGCATCGTATCGCCCGGTCTCAAAAGACCCGCTAACGCAGTAAAAATAGCATGCGTACCCGATATGATTTGAGGGCTTACGATTGCAGCTTCGCCCCCCAAAGCCTCTGCAAACAGTCTATCCAGATTGTCCCTGCCAATATCGTCATAGCCATAGCCCGTCGTTGGGTTAAAGTAGTGTGCGGCAACCCGGCAGTCATGGAATGCGTTCAATACTCGCGCCTGGTTCTCGCATTCAATGGATTCAATATTAGCAAATACGTCCTTAAGCTCCTTTTCAAGACGGCGGACGGTTTCGTAAGCTCGCTCCGAAATGTTCAGTTTTTTATACGATTCGCAATACATTTTTGTTAGCTCTCTATTCTTTGGTCAATTCTGCGTCAGACTATGCTTTGTTGTTCAACGTTATTGTAGAAATAGCATGTTTATATACCATCATCTGATGCCCATCGGCATTGCAAACAATAACATAGTTATCAAAGCCCGTAATGACCGCATTTTTTATTTGATACCCATTTGTAACATGGATGTTTACCGTTATCCCCTCGCGCATTACGCGATTAAGAAAAGCATCCTGAAAATTTATTTGTTTAACATCGGCCATAGTTGCTCTCCGAAACAAAATACTCAAATATACTATCTGTTAACTCTTCGCCAACAAGGGAATCCGCGTCGAACCAACGGATGCGCTTATCGCGCTTGAACCAGCTTATCTGACGCTTGGCAAAACGCCTTGTATCACGCTTTATCAGTTCCACTGCTTCGTCTAAAGTACATTCGCCGGAAAGATGCATTATCAGCTGTTTATATCCGAGTCCCTGCAATGCGGGGATGCTTCTGTCGAAGCCAGCATTCAGAATTTGCTTAACTTCATTCAAAAAACCATTCTGCATCATGACATCAACCCGATGTTCGATTCGAGAGTAGAGCTTTGCTCTGTCCATTGTGATTCCTGCAATGATGGGCTGGTATTCGATCTCTGCGTTGCGCTCATTTATAAAATCACCGCCGCAGGAGGACATTGTCTCCCCTGTGCTCTCGTATACTTCGATTGCTCGAATAATTCGTTTTGTATCATTTGGGTGCAGCCTTGCTGCCGTTTGAGGATCAAATTCATTGAGCATAAGGTGCAGCGTCCCAGGAGCATTGGTTTCAATTTCCGCGAGCTCGCTGCGCCTTTCAAAAGAGGGCTCAGCGGAAGAAAAGTTAAGCGGATAAACAAGAGAATTCACATACAGCCCCGTGCCGCCGCAGATCAACGGCAGCTTGCCTCGTGCAATTATATCATCAATGCACTCCCCTGCCTGTTTGCGAAAAAGCGCAACATTATAATCATCATCGATATCTACAATGTCAATCATGTGATGTTTAACGCCGCACATCTCCTCAAACGTAGGTTTTGCTGAGCCGATATCCATGCCGTGATAGATCTGTATGGAATCCGCAGAAACGATTTCGGCATTTAACCGCGCGGCTATTTTTACGGATACTGCTGTTTTTCCGCTCGCAGTAGGCCCAACGATAGCAAAAATCTTCTTCTTTTTCATCAGACTATCCTTTGCATCAAACAATTCTTTTAAACCGTTTTTTCAGCTCCTGCTTGCTTATTCTAATTATTACAGGACGACCATGCGGACAGGTCAGCGGAACAGATTCTCCCTCGTACCAAGATAGTATGCGTTCAATTTCCTCGTCTTCAAGTCTGTCTCCCGCCTTTACCGCGCGTTTACATGCGGTTTGTATTAGCTGTGATCGCACTAGATCGGTCTCATTCACCTTGCCGTTTCGTCCTATAATCGTAAGCGCGTCATTAATGAAGCCCTCCGAATTGCCCCAAATTATATTTGGTACCGCACGAACACAGAGCGTGGTTTCGCCAAACGGTTCTATGGTAAAGCCGAGCTCCTCAAATTGAGGAAGATTATCCTGAAACAGCGCGAGTGCCGTAGGATCCAGCCGTATCAGCTCCGGCATAAGCAGCATCTGAGAATCGAAGCGCAGTTCATCAGAAATCAGTTTTTCGTAAAGCATCCGCTCATGAGCTGCATGCTGGTCTATACAGTAGATTGAATCGCCCTGCTGAACGAAAATATACGTATCAAACGCGACTCCAAGCACGGTGTATGGTTCGATGCCAAGAGTAATCTGTTTCGGTCGTTCAATACGAGCATCGACAGCGCGGGCATCATCCGCTTTAAAATCCATAGGCTGTGGGACATTTATTATGGGAACATCATGCACGAGCCTCGTTTCGGACTCATCGATCAAAGAAACATTCGACGTAGAAGTTCTTTCATGCTGATTGAAATTCATTGGTGGTATACTTAAATCAGGCATTATGGCACTTGTTCCGCTGTCATTAAACGATAAAACACCTTTGGCTTTGGCGGAAGGGAAAATGGTGCTTTCGACCTCATCCACGGCACTCCAAGCATCGCTTCCATTGCAAGGTCTCGCTTCATTATCATGCGCCTCAAAGGATGAGCTTTTTCCAAACAGCTTGTAAATATCGGACTGTGAAGCAGGTTTGCTCCCGACAGTTTCACTCCAAGCATAATGGGCTTTAGACTCGGCATCAGGCTTATTGTTAAATTCACTGCTTAATTTGATTTCCGTATCGGGAGCGTTCGGTTCCAATTTAATCTCCACGGTCTCATCCGCTTCGGATAACTCAATGGATCTTTTTTGTTCAGCTTCGTCTAATGAAACCGTGGATGCAACTATTGGATTAAATGCATCCCTTACAGCCCTTGTTACCGCAAATCCAATGCGCTCCTCATCCTTAAAACGGACTGAAAGCTTGTTTGGATGCACGTTGACATCAATTTCCCTGTTTGAGACAAGCATTTCAAGAACAAAAAACGGGAATTTACCGCTCATAAGCCTTGTATCAAACGCACGTTGTACGGCATAGGCCACCATAGGCGATTTAATATAGCGTTGATTTATAAATACGCTTTGCTTGCTGCGATTGCTTTGCGCGATCGCCTCATGACCCACATACCCATTAATGCGCAAATATCCATCATCGTAGGAGACCTTATAGAGGTTTGCATCGAGCTCGCTTCCATAAACGCAGTACAACGCATTTTCAAGACGGCCATCGCCCGGGCTATGGTAAATGATCTTGCCGTTGCTCATGAACTTAATCGAGACGGACGTGTTGGACAGGATGAGCCTTAGTATATAGTCACCGATCAGTGCAGCCTCGCTGCGAGGCGATTTTAGGAATTTAAGACGTGCTGGTACGTTGAAAAACAGCTCATTAACCTCAAACGTGGTTCCTGACGGGCAGCCGCAAGGTTCATTTAAGACCTCACTCCCGCCCTCAATCATATAATGAATGCCGAAATCCTCGCTATCAGTTCTAGTGCGAACCGAAACCTTGGATACGGCGGCAATGGAAGCGAGCGCTTCACCGCGAAAGCCAAGCGTCTCGATGTGGTCAAGATCATCCGCAGACGAAATCTTGCTCGTGGCATGACGCAGAAAGGCCGTTGCGATGTCTTCCGAAGGTATGCCACTGCCGTTATCGGTTATGCGGATATAGTCGATGCCGCCATTGCGAATTTCGACCGTGACCGCAGTGCTGCCCGCATCAATCGAGTTTTCAATAAGCTCTTTGACAACGCTGGCCGGACGTTCAACTACCTCCCCCGCGGCAATTTTATTGGCGATATTGGGTTCAAGTACAATAATCTTTTTCATAACATTGACATTGCCGATTTAGCTATTATTTATCAGTTTGGCCCTTGCGCTGAGCTCGTAGAGCTTGCTTAGAGCCTCCATCGGGGTCATTTCATTTACGTCAAGCTTGGTAAGCTCCGCCAATAAATCATCCGAACCATCGGAACCTAACAGACTGATTTGTGACGGTTCCTCCTCCGTCTTAACTCGAGAAGCGGCATTATTGATGTCCGATGCTTCAATCTCTGAAAGAATGGCCTTTGCTCTGTCTATCAATGAAGAAGGAAGTCCTGCAAGCTTTGCGACTTGAATGCCAAAGCTTTTATCAGCACCGCCGCGCGTTATCTTGCGCAGGAATATTATATCGTCCCCTACTTCTTTCACCGCAATACGGTAATTCTTTACCCCGTCCAGCTTGCCCTCAAGCTCGGTTAGTTCATGGTAATGCGTTGCAAACAATGCCTTTGCGCCGCATTTAAATCTGTCCGAAATGTACTCAAGCACCGCCCAGGCAATGCTCAATCCATCGAATGTACTCGTGCCACGACCAATCTCATCGATTATCAGCAGGCTGCGATTGGTTGCATTATTCAAAATGTTTGCCATTTCGCTCATCTCGACCATAAAGGTGCTTTGCCCTGTCGAAAGGCTGTCCGATGCGCCGACCCTCGTAAATATCTTATCAGTAATGCAGATATCTGCAGATTTTGCAGGTACGAACGAACCGATATGCGCCATGAGCGTAATCACCGCCACCTGCCGCATATAGGTGCTTTTGCCTGCCATATTTGGTCCTGTAAGGATGATGAGCCTGTCGTTCGACATATTCATATCGGTGGAATTGGGGACGAACGTACCCTTCATGCCCACCTCAACAACGGGATGCCTGCCATCGACAATGTTTATCTTACCCTTGGTATTTATCTTAGGGCGAACATAGTTATTATCGGCAGCGACCCTTGCGAGCGAATAATAGCAATCAAGCTCAGCAATGAGAACGGAGTTCCGTTTAAGCCTGTCCAAGCATTTGAGCAGTTCCTCACGTATCTCACAGAAAAGCCTGTATTCAAGCGCAATGCACTGTTCCTTCGCTCCTACAATGCGCTCCTCCATCTCTTTAAGCTGAGGTGTGATATAACGCTCGGCATTAGCAAGCGTTTGCTTACGCTGGTATTCGAGCGGAACGCTGCCTATGTTTGATTTTGATACCTCAATATAATAACCGAACACACGGTTATAGCTAACTTTAAGGTTTTTGATGCCCGTGCGCTCCTTCTCCTTCATCTCAAACTCGGCAAGCCACTTCGTTCCGTTTTCTGCAAGATCCCGGAGCGTATCGACATCGGGATTATAGCCTCTCCTGATTATGCCACCATCCTTCACGGATACTGGCGGATCATCGGCAATCGCAGCTTTAAGGAGCTTATGCACGTCTTCCATCGAATCAAGCTTGTCTGCGATGTAGTTCGTGCGCTCCGTACCGAAGCAAAGCGTAATTAACCGCAGATTAGGGATGATTTCAAGCGTATTGCAAAGCGCTTCACAATCTCTTGGGGTAACTGTGCCGTATGCGATCCTGCTGCACAGTCTTTCTATATCGTAGACCTTCGAGAGCGAAGAATGAAGCAGCTCTCGTTCTTTAACTGCAAGCACGATCGAATTCACAGCATCGAGCCTGGCGTTAATTTTCTCCTCCAATTGAAGCGGATGATCTATCCAGCTGCGAAGGAGTCTTCCTCCCATTGCCGTCCGGGTTTTATCCAAAGTGTACAGCAGTGTACCTTTTTTGCTTCCGTCAAAGCGAAGCGGCTCCACTATCTCAAGATTCAGGCGTGTCGCCGCATCAATGCCCATGTATTCACTTCGATGAAGCTTGGTTATTTTGCTTATATGTGAAAGTGCGTTTTTCTGAGTGTCTTCAAGATAGCTGAGAAGCGCACCGGCTGGCGCAACCTCGAAAGCTCCATCCCGCATTCCGAAACCCGAAAGGGTTGTGACGTTAAAATGCCTTAAAAGCTTAGTCTGCCCCCTTGTTATATCAAAAAGGCGTGAATCGGCCTGTTCCGTATAAAACTTGCTTTGAACTCGTTTGGCAAGCAGCTCATCGCCAAAAAACTCCCCATTAACTATCAATTCCCTTGGGTCTATACGCACAAGTTCATTAAATAGCTCTCCCGAGGCATTGCGGCCTTCAAACTCTGCGACGGTAAAATCTCCGGTAGAAACATCGCAGTACGCCATCCCAAAAGCGGATTTTTTTGCATAAACAGCAGCGATGAAGCTGTTCTCCTTGCCGTTAAGCATCTGTTCCTCAATAACAGTGCCGGGAGTAATGACCCTTATTACATCGCGCTCGACCAAACCATTGCTCGATGCAGGGTCGGTAAGCTGCTCGCATATGGCAACCTTATAGCCCTTATCTATAAGGCGTGTTATATATGTATTGACCGAATGATACGGTACGCCGCACATGGGCGCACGTTCTGAAAGACCGCAATCTCGCCCCGTCAAGGTAAGCTCAAGCACCCGTGAAGCGGTTTTTGCGTCCTCAAAAAACATTTCATAGAAATCGCCAAGTCGGAAGAAAAGCAGGCAATCGCTGTACTTCTCCTTCAACTGAATGTATTGCTGCATCATTGGCGTAAGGTTCGCCATGCTGTTTCCCCCTTAATCGGCTTAGTGGATGATATGACCGAACAACGAATTAAACCGCAGTCCGTCAACTTTAACCTTTACGATGGAGCCTATCAAATCCTCGGGACCTTCCACATATACCATTTTAAAGTTTGATAGCTTGCCAAAGAGCAATGGCTTTCCACGGTGATCGACCCCTTCGACAAGAATATCGCCAATGTGTCCGATGTATTTCTCGTTGCCCGCAGGCAAAGTTTCAGCAAGTACGGAATTAAGGAGATTGAGGCGGCGCTTCTTTTCTTCCAAAGGTATCTGATCCTGCATTGCAGCTGCCTTCGTCCCCTGCCTCGGCGAATATGCGAAGGTGTAGGCATTGCTGTAGCCCACCTTGCGAACGAGCTCGCAGGTCTCCTCGAAATCTTCCTCGGTTTCGCCCGGGAATCCAACAATTATATCGGTTGTAATCTCTACGTTCTCTATCTTTGCCCTAAGCTTGTCCACGAGACCCATATAGTGTTCAATCGTATATTTTCTGTTCATGAGCTGCAAAATCCTGTCGCTGCCTGACTGCACCGGAAGATGAATATGCTTGCACACCTTATCAAGCTCGGCCATTGCGTCGATAAGCTCATCGGAAAGATCCTTCGGATGGGATGTCATGAAGCGCAGTCGCTTAAGCCCCTCGACCTCGTTTACCATTTTAAGAAGCTTCGGAAAGTTAACTCCATCAGAGCAATATGAGTTTACATTCTGACCAAGAAGCGTGATCTCTCCGAAGCCTTCTGAAACGACTTTGCGAACTTCATTCACAATATCTTCGGGGCGTCTTGACCGCTCCCTACCGCGAACGTACGGTACGATACAATATGTACAAAAATTATTACAGCCGTACATTATATTTACAAATGTCGAAAAACCTGGTACGCGCTTTACGGGCAAACCCTCAATGACCTCGCCATCGATATCCGTAATTTCAAAAACCCTTTGTTCATTCAATGCGCGTTCGAGAAGAATAGGAAAATTCTTAAGTTCATGCGTACCGAATACCATATCAACGAACGGGAATCTTCGATAAAGCTTCTGTGCAGCTTCCTTTTGCTGCATCATACAGCCGCATACGCCTATGATCAACCTTGGGTTATTCTGCTTTAGCTCCTTTGTGAATCCGACATTCCCGAAGGTGCGCAGTTCGGCATGTTCGCGCACACAGCAGGTGTTAAAAAGTATTAAATCCGCATCCTCTTTGCTTTGTGCAGCGGTATAGCCGCACTCCTCAAGAATACCTGCCAGCTTTTCAGAATCATGCTCATTCATCTGACAGCCGTAGGTTTCAATATAGTATTTTAAATTCATGGCATCTATTCGCTCATGAATTCGTTTTATAGCGTCATAACAGCCGTTAAGCTCCACTTCATATCTCCATCTTCACGCATAGGCATAAACTGCCTTGCCTTATGTTAATTATACACAAGATTCTACTTTTTCGCAACGTTGTGGAAGAAAACCGCGTGTGAGGGACACAGTTGAATATATTTAATTGTTTCTTTCGCGAAATTCAAATTATTCAACGGATTTTAACGATTCTGCCATATTTATCTTGTCTATCTTTCTTTGTAGAACGACATCGACCATCAATGCAAGCACGATAGAAATGGCTAAAGCGCATACAAAGCTAAACGGCGATACCCGCACATTGAATGATACCATCTCTATGCTTACCTGATTCATCACAAAACTATGCAAAATAACTCCAAACGGCAATCCCAGGATGGAGCCAATGACGGTGAGCACGAGGTTTTCTCTGAATACATAAATAGATGTTTCAAAGCGATGAAATCCAAGCACCTTGAGCGTCGCGATCTCCCGGACACGTTCAGTTATTGCGATATTTCCTATGTTGTATGCTACGACCAATGCGAGTGCGCAGGCGCAGGCAATTACAAGACCGATAATGTAATTTAGGCTGCTCATCATATCACCAACGATGCGTTCTATATCCTCAGAGACCGTAACCGAAGTAGCGCCGTGATCGTTCAAAAGTGAGGCCGACACTTCATATACATCAAGTTCCTCGGCACAAACCGCGAAGGCGGTATTGTAGCTTATCTCACGCTCTAAAAGATCGACATATGCTTCCTCCGTCATATAAATATAGTTATAGACATAGTTTTCGAAAATTCCTTCAACCGTTAGTTCTACGCTTTCGGTCTCACTAAGACGCACTGTTATGGTGTCGCCCACTCCAATGCCTGCCGACTTTGCAAGTTTTTCATTGACTATGATATTATTTCCCGATGGATAAGCTACCGAAACACCATTCAGGCTGAGACCTATCACGTTGGTTATCGCTGGATCATTTGCAGCAACTATATTGGCGGTTTTTGTTGTACCGCCTGTTTCCACCTCGACCGAATCCGTAAGCACGAAAACGCATTCGCTAAGTATATCCTGCGTAGCATCATTAAACTCCTGCATCTCGGCATCGCTTTTAGCTTCGGCAAACAGGATGGAATAGTCGTATTTCATAATATTGCCGAACTGATCCTCCGCAATGTTGGCAATTGAATCTTTAACACCCAGACAGGTTAGAACCAGAGCCGTACAGCCGCCGACTCCAAGAAGCATCATTATGAGTCTTCGTTTGTACCTTAAAATATTGCGTATTGATACTTTAGCAAAGAAGCTCAAGTGATTCCATAAAAAATGTATCCTTTCCAAAAATACGCGCTTTCCGGGATTTGGAGCCTTCGGCCGCATCAGAGCCGCCGGCATCAGTGTAAGCTCGCTATAGCAGGCCAAGAAAGTGGAGCCAACGGTACAGATCATCGAGACCGCAAGTGATATGAAAAAATACAGAGCATCAAATACTATGGTGATCTCTCCGAAATTATACAGCATTTTGTATGCTTGCCATGTACTGAATGGGAATAGCCATGAACCAAAAAAATACCCCAGAATGCATCCGATCAATGCAGCGCTGCCCGAATATGAAATGTATTTCATTGTAATCATTCGGTTACTGTATCCCAATGCTTTCAGTGTTCCGATCTGAGTACGCTGCTCATCCACCATTCGCATCATGGTCGTTGTACACACGAGCGCAGCGACAAAAAAGAAGAATACCGGCAGCACTTTTGAAAGCCCTTCCATGATGGAAGCATCGTTTTCATAGCCCACATAGGATGAGTTCTCGCTTCTGCCAAGCACAAAGCTGATCAGTTTCGACGATACAAGCGAATTGTATGCCGCTTCGCCATTTGCAATCTCTTCTGAAGCCTCGTTAAATTCGACATCCGCTTCAGCAAATCTTGCGTCAGTTTCCGCTTTTGCCTTTTCGTATTCAGCTAAGCCCTCATCATAAAGACGCTTTGCCTCGTAAAGCTGAAGGATACCCTCTGTATACGCTAATTCAGCATCGTCAAGCTGATGCCTCGCATCATCTAGCTGTTTCTTAACGGATTGCAATTCCGATTGGGCTTTTGCAAGCTGCGTCTCAGCAAGCGAACGGCGCTCGTCGAGTTCCGCCTGCGCTGAGTCAATCTCGCTTGCTGCGCCAAGAAGCTCGTGGTAGCGATCGATAGCTCCCGAATTCAGCAGCGTGTCAATTTGATTCTGTAAATACTCAAGTTCGAGCGTCAGCCTAATGTATTCAGGAGAGTTCTGATCCTCTATTGCATCAATAAGCGTCTGTAGTTCGGAAATCCGATCGAGCATTGATTGGTATCGGGCAACGGCATCCGTTGCTTCTATAACTGCAAGCGCCGCATCAACAACGGCACGATTGGAGTCTATCTCATCCTGCGCCTGCTCGATAGCGGCAAGTATCGTTTCGCGTTGCTTTTCAAATTCAATTACTTTCGCATCGTATGCATCAAGTCCGCAATAATACTCATCCCTACCTTCTGCAATCTGCTGTTTTGCGTTATCAAGCTCAAGCTGCGCGGAGTCAATTTCGAACTTGCTTTGGTTTAGTTCACTGAGCACCGCATCCAATTCCTGCTCGGCCGAAGCCCGTTGCTCCAAGTATTCACCAAACTGAGACTCGAATTCCGCCATTGCATTTTCAAGTTCCGTATATGCTTCGAGTTTCAAATCTTCAAAACGTTGCTTCGAATGCTCTTCCACCGAAGCTTCGACCATAGCGCGATACATCTCCACGCTGCTGTAATATTCATCACTAAATACTTCCGCATGGTCATTCAACGTCAAAAGCATTTCCGTATAGCATTCTGAGTTAAAACCAGCTTTTGGTATCAAAACGAAACCATCCAGAGAACCGCCTTCAAGCGTTGTAGTTCCCCTGTCCCTATTGAGATAGCTTGTCGAGCATCCGATACCAACAATGGTATACTCACTATATTTTAGAAAATCAACCGTCGACTGTATATTGGTGTCACTGATGCTTATAGTCGTACCTATGGAGTACCTGCCAAAAACCGAAGCATCCGCAATGCATTCGTTTGGTGAGACCGGCATTCTGCCGTATAGAAGCCTCGCCTTGTTGATCCTTTCCGTGATTGAGATTGCCTTAAGCGTCGTTATACGTCCTTCAGCACTGCCGGACGCAGCGAACGCTGCTTCATATTCAGCCTCAGCAAAGAAATCAATGCTGTAAGCTCCCTCGGCGCTGTCGATTCCCTCAAGCGACCGATAGAATTTTTCATCATCTGATGTGAATCCAATGGAGGTAAAAAGCCTGAAGTCGTACATATTGGATTCATCGTTAACATATTCATTGGCTGTTAAAAGCATTGCCTCTTTTGTAACGCTAAGTCCGGAAAAGAAACCTACTCCCAATGTAATGATTATGAGTATGGCGCAATATCGGCCAAGGGTGTGAAAAATCTCCCTACGGTTATTCTTGCTCCATGCACTCGGTTTTCTCAATGCTGTTTCCATGTTTACAAAATTGTTTCGAGCAAATAACGGCTTCCTAACATCATTTTCTACCACTCGATCTGCTCAATAGGTACAACAGTCTCATTCCGTGTTACGGAAAGAATCGTTCCACTCTTCATGCGAATAACACGATCTGCCATGGCGGTCAAGGCTGAATTATGTGTAATGATCACGACGGTCATGCCATTATCACGGCTTTCTCTTTGTAATAGGGTGAGTATGGTCTTTCCGGTTGCATAGTCGAGAGCGCCCGTCGGTTCATCGCACAACAATAGCTTCGGCCGCTTGGCCAATGCTCTTGCGATTGCAACACGCTGCTGCTCACCGCCCGAAAGCTGGGCAGGAAAATTTATCATCCTATCGGCGAGCCCGACATCTGCCAGAACTCTTTTGGCCGGTATATAATTGGACGAGAGCTGCGATGATATTTCAACGTTCTCAAGCGCCGTGAGGTTAGGGATAAGATTGTAGTACTGAAATACAAAACCAATATCATGTCTTCTGTACTCAGCAAGACTGCGGTTATCAAACTTGGATACTTCATTGCCATCAAGATATACATGTCCGCTTGTGAGCGTATCCATTCCTCCGAGGATGTTAAGGAGCGTTGTTTTTCCGGCTCCTGACTGACCTACTATAACGCAGACTTCTCCCTTCTCTATTTCGAATGAAGCATCTGAAAGCGCCTTTACGCTCACATCGCCCGATTGATATACCTTTGAAACCTTTTCAAATTTAACAAATGCACTCATACTGTCTCAAGACTGCTCCATGAGGATTATATAATAGCTGACGTTTTCAATCAAGCGTTTCCGCGTGCAGCATATTGTTTGATATGACAAAGCCAGCAAAAGCCCCACACAAAATATTGTGCAGGACTTTACTAAGCTTGCTTTGCTTCCCATTGTCACTTAAATTATCGGGCTTTGGAAATCAAAGCCATGTTAATCCTTGCGGTTTGCCAACTTTAGCCAATAATCGCTTTAGTGATGGACGCGATGTTTTCTGCTGTAAATCCAAAATGTCTGAACAGCACATCTCCGGGCGCGGAAGCACCAAATCCATTCATGGAAACGATTCTTCCATCAAGACCTACATACTTATACCAAGACATACCGCCGAGTGCTTCTACGGCGACCCTGTTTCGCACACTTGATGGCAGTACGCTCTCGCGATATTCTTCACTCTGTTCATCGAACAATTCCATGCACGGCATGGATACGACACGAATCCCGAGTCCCTCCGACTCAAGAAGCTCGCGAGCCTTGAGAGCGGTATCAACCTCGGAACCCGTTGCCAGAATTATGGCATCAAGCTTACCGACCGAGGAGTCTTTAAGGACGTATCCTCCCTTAAGCGCCTCCCTTCCGGTACCTTCAATTTGGGGCAGGCCCTGTCTTGAAAGCACGAGAATGGAGGGAGCATCTATTTTCAAAGCTGCAATGTACGAAGCGGCGGTCTCCCTTCCGTCGGCAGGGCGGAATACATAGGTGTTCGGTGTTGCCCGCAGCATATCAACATGTTCGATTGGCTGATGCGTAGGGCCGTCCTCGCCAACTCCTATGCTGTCATGAGTGAATATATAGAGAACTCCCAGCTTCATCAATGCAGAGAGCCTTTCCGCAGGCTTAAGATAATCGGAGAACACAAGGAAAGTTGCACAATAGGGGCGTATCCCGCCATAGAGCGCAAGACCGTTGCAGATAGCCGCCATTGCAAACTCTCTTATTCCAAAATGGATATTGCGGCCATCCGGCGTGTCCGCCGAGAAAAAGCCGCTG
Organism: Christensenellaceae bacterium; assembly: GCA_022510765.1. Taxonomy (GTDB): domain Bacteria; phylum Bacillota; class Clostridia; order Christensenellales; family CAG-138; genus PeH17. The sequence continues at coordinate 8,626 of JAFLSU010000003.1, read as the reverse complement.
CATTTGAGCTCCGTATTGTTGGAAGGGCCAAGATCGGCACTTCCACCGATAAGATTCGGGATGCGTGCAGCTAATTTATTGAGAATGGTTCCCGAGCAAACTCTTGTAGCCAGCTTCTTGTCTTCAAACTCGAACAACGAATCATCGTTCAAAATATCCTCGGGAATATCTTTTTCATACCACGCATTGAGCTGCTCGTAAAGCCCGGGGTAGGCTTTCGCATATTCAGTAATCATACGATCGTACTCTTGCTCCTGCGCCCTGTAACCTTCATTAAGCTTTGCCATATGCGTCCGTACCTCTTCAGGAACGGTAAATGGCTCGTAACCCCATTCAATTGACGTCTTCCATGAAGCAATATTTTCGCTTCCGAGGGGTGAACCATGGGATGAAGCACTGCCCTCTTTAGGCGTTCCATGTGCAATTTTAGTATGAACGATTATAAGAGTGGGCTTGTCCGCTGACGACTTTGCAGAAGCAATAGCAGCTCGTATATCTTCCATCGCCTCACCATCCGCAACATCGATTGTGTTCCAGCCATAGCTTGCAAAACGCGATGCGACATCCTCTGTAAATGCAATGTCAGTGCTGCCTTCGATTGTGATTTTGTTGCTGTCATAGAGGGCAATGAGCTTATTGAGCTTTAACGTTCCGGCAAGCGATGCGGCCTCAGCAGCTATACCCTCCATCATACAGCCATCGCCCATGAGAACATATGTATAGTTATTTACAACGTCGTAACCACTACGGTTGAACACTGATGCCATATGCTTTTCAGCCATTGCCATTCCGACGGCCATTGCGAAGCCCTGGCCAAGCGGCCCCGTGGTAGCTTCGATACCCTTGATATTTCCGTATTCAGGATGACCCGCTGTCTTGCTGCCAAGCTGACGAAAGTTCTTTATATCCTCCATGCTTACGTCATAGCCAAACAGGTGAAGCAGCGAATACTCCAGCATGGAGGCATGTCCTGCGCTCAGGATGAACCTGTCCCTTGCACGCCATTCGGGGTTTTGGGGATTATGCTTCATCTGTTCAAACAGAGCAAGTGCCATTGGCGCAGCTCCTATTGCAAGACCGGGGTGGCCACTGTTTGCCTTCTGTACTGCATCGGCAATCATGGTTCGCATGGTATTGACGGTAAGCTTATCGATCGTGTTCATACTTCCTCCGAAGTTCAATGTCGTTGAACCGCAAAATACGGCGAATATTATTTTACCGCCGTTTTAGGGTATTTACAATAAGGTTTTTAATATATTTGACGATTATGTCGAGTTTTGACTGTAGAAAAATGCCGCAACATGGTGTATAATGGGTTTATTGAATTGATTGGATGTGATTATCAATGTCAGTTAATAGAAGAATTCGAGCTTCGAAAGGAGCTCTCTATGCGTGGATGAAGCGGCTGCGGCTGCCGCTCATTCTTTTGCTTTTTGTTGCAGTATCGGTAATAATTACAATAGACAGGAACAAGGACATTTTTGTCAATAATGTCCTGCCCTCTGTTGATGGGAATTCGGATTCAAGTGGCTCGACTGCAATTACCGCCGTGCCATCGGGGTTCTCCAATTTGGTCTCCCCCACCCCAGAGATTATCGAAGGGGAGAGTTACGCTTTCGGAGACCGTGCTTCTCAAATTATTGAGATTCAGACCCGTCTGATGGATCTTGGTTATCTTGCAGCTGACGAGCCAACAGAATACTTTGGTTTGCCGCTTGAGGATGCGGTTAAGCTCTTTCAGCGCGCAAATCACATGAACCAAACAGGAGTTGTGGACGAGCTAATGCTTCGACTTTTGTACTCCCCCTCTGCTTCAGATTATATTATTGAATTCGGCAATTCGGGTAATGATGTACAAATGGTTCAAGAGCGCTTGAACCAGCTTGGCTATTACAACGATAAGAATAACGGCTATTATGGCATTGCAACGGAGCGCGCCGTCGAGAATTTTCAGCTTATGAACGGCTTGACAATAAACGGCAAGGCCGATAGCGATACCTACGCCACGATGTTTTCCCCCTATGCGTTAAACGTCGATGGCTACGAGTTTGCACCGTACCCGACGGAGCCGTATCCGACGGAAGAGTACTTTCCGTTCGAAACACCTGAAGCCTCGCCTTACGCTACGGAAGGGCCGCAGCCCGAAGAGACTTTAAAACCGACTGCGGAGCCAACGAGTATACCGACTGTTGCTCCGAGACCTACCAACAGTCCAACTCCCACTCCGAGACCTACCGCGTCAACACCTGCAAAGCCGACTTTAACGCCAAGGCCGACTTCGGCCCTCAAGCCTACGCCCACTTCAAGGCCGACTGCCGCTCCTACCCCCAGCCCGAAGCCGACACCTACCCCTACGCCGAGGCCGACTGCCACTCCAAGACCCACGCCTACCCCCACGCCGAAGCCAACAGCCACTCCAAGGCCCACCCCTGCACCTACACCGGTGGTGACCAATGCTCCGGCACCCTCAGGTAATGTTGAGGCATTCGTTGCGGTACTTTATGAACAACTCGGTAAACCGTATGTATATGGTGATTCCGGCCCAAATTCCTTCGATTGCTCGGGTCTCGTTTATTACTGCCTTAGGCAAGTAGGTGTTAACATCGGTCGACTCAACGCAGCCGGATACTCGATGTATGACGGATGGGACAGAGTTGACGGTGTCAGCAATCTGCGCCGAGGTGATCTTGTTTTCTTCTACAATAATTCATATAACAGTATCTCTCATGTTGGAGTGTACATCGGGAACAACCAGTTTCTTCATGCATCGTCATCAAGCGGCGAAGTTGTCATATCGAACATGGGCAGTTGGTTCCATACCTACTTTGCATGGGGACGCAGGGTATTTGATTGATTGAAAACAGGATCGACCATCCTACCGAAACGTTAAAATGCACCGTTTTCAAATCGCATTTCGAAAACGGTGCATATATAATGCTGTTTGACCGGCATAACCGATAGCTTCCTTGGAATAAAGTGGTATACTTTGATCCCGCATGGATTGCGTGGATACATGTATGGATCCTGCATACATGCACGAATCCATTGTGAGACTATACCCGAACGGTTAAGAAAATAGCTAATAAGCGGAGGCATTTATAAAATGGCTTACACTGAACAGGAACTAAACGGAAATCTGCTTTTTTTAACGCAGCTTGCAAAGACCTTCCCAACTATCGAATACGCAATGACCGAGATTGTAAACCTAAGCTCGATTCTGGCTCTTCCGAAACCGACAGAGCATTTCATGAGCGATCTTCATGGTCAGGGGGATGCATTCGAACACATTCTGAACAACGCCTCGGGCGTCATTCGTAATGAGATCGAACGTTTGTTCTCCGGCACACTTACATATGGGGAGCGTGAAACGCTCGCAACCATCGTTTATTATCCGAAGCAGAAGATTGAGCTTGAACTTAAGAACGTAAAGGACACTGATTCATGGTATAAGGCGACGCTTCGCAACTTGATTGTTTTGGGGCGCAAGATTAGCAGTAAATATACCCGTTCCAAGCTTCGCAAGTCGCTCGATCCTCGTTTTTCCTATATAATTGAGGAACTGCTTACTGCAAGGGTGAATTTCCACGATCTTGATGGCTATTATGACGAGATATTTGATTCCATCATCCGACATGACTATGCTGACAGGGTCATAGTTGCGCTAACAGATGGAATTAAGAAGCTTGCCGTGGATCGTCTTCATATCGTAGGTGATATTTATGACAGAGGTACCGAACCACATCGCATTCTTGATCTGCTCATTAAACATCCCTCCGTTGATATTCAATGGGGCAATCACGATATTCTTTGGATGGGCGCCGCACTCGGCGAAAAGACCTGCATAGCCGGTGTTCTTACCAACAGCTTCCGCCATGGCAACTTGGATCTTATCGAAAACGTATACGGCATTAACCTCAGACATCTTTTAATGTTCGCGCAGGACACATATAATTCCGCTGTCGTATTCCGTCCGCGCAAGACTTCGCCGGAGGCCTATTATAGTAATCCCGAGGTCAACGTGCGCGCAAAACTTCACAAGGCGATTTTCGTCATTATGCATAAGCTCGAAGCTCAGCTCATAATGCGCAACCCAAACTACAATCTTGGTCATCGGCTGTTTCTCGATACCCTCGATCGCGTAAATAGCACTATCACGATCGACGGAATTACCTATCCCATAAAGGATGCGGACTTCCCCACCATCGATCCGAACGACCCATATGCGCTTTGCGAAGAGGAACAAACCATAATTAATGAATTGCAGGAGTCCTTTCTTAATAGTCCCACTTTGCAAAGGCATATTAAATTATTTATCGATAAGGGGCAGCTCTATCGTATTGAGAACAACAACTTGATGTTTCACGCTCTTGTTCCTTTGAATGATGACGGCAGCTTTAAGGCTGTTGATTTTGGCGATGGTATTCCCCGCAGCGGCAAAGATATGTTCGACTATATCGATGCAGAGGTAAAGAGATTGTATTATGCTGAGCCTTCAGGCAGAAAAATTTATGAGCTTGACCTCATGTGGTATCTGTGGTGTGGGCCCAATTCCCCGCTCTTTGGAAAGAATAAGATGACGACCTTCGAGCGCATCGAAATCGACGATAGCAAATCCCATAAGGAGAAAAGCAACGCCTACTATAAGTATCAGGACACAAAGGAGCTTGCCATACGAATTCTTAACGAGTTTGGTATAACCAACACGGATCGCGCCGTTATCGTAAACGGCCATACACCCGTGGAAAAGATCAATGGCGAAAACCCAATAAAAGCCGGGGGAAGTTTGATCGTGATTGACGGTGGTTTCTCGAAATATTATCAGAAGACAACCGGCATTGCAGGTTACACACTTGTTTACGATTCGAGAGGGCTGTACATCGTGGCGCATGAGCCTTTCATCAGCTTTGAAAAGGCTATAAGGGAGAATATGGACATTCACTCCACCACGGAGGTCGAAAACATCCTTGCCACCAAGGGCCAGATGATGGTATCCGACATAGACAAGGGTGTTGAGCTTAAAAAGGAGATCGAGCAGCTTGAAATGCTCATTGCTGCTTTTAAAAGCGGCCTAATTAAAGAGAATCATAACTATCGCATGGTTAAGGTTCCCGTTAATAATTAATTGTTAAATACATTGTTTTTAAGGGCTTGATAATAATGCTGGAACGTTTCCGTCGTCGCATTAATATCAAGCCTGTAGTTTTGGCTCAATATCAATAGTTGGAATGAGTGGATACTGCCATGAAACCAAGACATGATATATAAAAGGAAAAAGCACTTCCAAAGAAGTGCTTGGCACCCAGTAGGGGAGTCGAACCCCTGCCGCCGCCGTGAGAGGGCGGTGTCCTAGGCCACTAGACGAACTGGGCATCTCGAGTACGTTGACTATTATACTCACAATGCCGCGAATGTCAACCCCTTTTTTGCACATATTAAAATATATCTATAATTATTGGAATACACCTTTAATCTGCCTAAAATTTCATCCAAACTCGCAACGCCAAATGCCCCTCGCCTGCTTGCGTTGCGACACATCGAAATGCTATAATTGATTTGTAAGGTAATGATGGTATACTCTGAGCTGCATTGTTAAAAAAAGTTTGCCGTTTTGATGCTTAAAGGAAGTATCTTTAAAGGTAAGAAGGGGGCTGAAAATGGTTAATATACTTATCGTTGAGGATGAAAAACCCATCTCCAACCTCATCCGAATGAGCTTAAGCAAATCAGGTTATTCCTGTACCTGCGCATATGACGGGATCGAAGCTGCCGATATCTTGAGCGAAACTCGCTTTGATTTAGTTTTGCTTGATATAATGCTGCCGGAGATCGACGGATTGGAGTTGCTTGATTATATCCGTCCCATGGAGATACCCGTTATCTTCATTACCGCTATGGGCAGCACATGGGACAAAGTCAAAGGTCTGCGCGCCGGTGCGGATGATTACATCGTAAAACCTTTTGAGGTCGTGGAGCTTCTTGCCCGTATTGATGTCGTGCTGCGTCGTTACAATAAAAACGACTCTGTCTTTAAAATCGGCGATTTGGATATCAATACCTACGCCATGCAAGTCACACGAAACGGCAAAGAAATTGCGCTTACAAAAAAGGAGTACAATATATTGCTTCTCTTTGCTCGAAATCCCGGGCGAGCTCTCTATCGCGAGACAATCTATGAGCAGGTTTGGGGAGAGCCGTACACATATGGAAGCAAGACGGTCGATCTGCATGTTCAGCGCCTGCGCAGGAAGGTCGGTTGGAAAAACATGCTGCAAGCAATCAACAGAGTTGGGTATAAACTAGAATTACCTAATGAAGATCCGATTTAAAATCACCCTATGCGTTTTGGGACTATTATCGTTGATGTTCGGTGTAGGAGGCAGCCTGCTTATCCACACCTCTTTTCGTGCATCACTCAACAGGGAAAAGGATGCTGCTTACGGAGCACATCAGATGGTGCTCAGCACTCTTCAAATTGCAAACAGCACCAATGTGCATGAGGGATACGAGGATATTTCCGAAACCTTAATTCAATTAACAACACAAAATGATGATTTATGGGATGCACTTAAACTGGGCAACGACGAAATAACCGTTTTTGAATATGGAGAGCTTGCTTTTCCAGAAATCAATAACCAGCTCGAAGCCGGAGATAATATAGTACGGTATGTTGAGCTTAAGGAGAACTTGCATGCAGTTCTTGTAACTGGAAGCTTGCGCATAGAAGGCTCTATAATGTACCTGCAATTAATGCATGATGTATCTGCATTGGTTGAAGCAAGGGATATTCAGCTGACCACCTATCGGTATGTGTTTGCCGTTATGGTCGTACTCTGTCTTGCGCTTTCTTATCTGCTCTCAATTTTCCTCACGCATTCTCTAAAAAAGCTGTCGGCCGCCACTAAAGAGATTGCCTGCGGAACTCTTTCTGCACGGGCAAGAGTAAAGGCATCGGACGAGATCGGTGAACTCGCTCGGGACTTCAACAGCATGGCTGAAACGCTCGAACAAAACTTCAACGAGCTTCAAGAATCAGTCAAGCGTCAGGAACGGTTTACAGGCAGTTTTGCTCACGAAATGAAAACTCCTATGACCTCAATAATTGGATATGCAGACCTTATACGCAGCGAACAGCTCAGTAGCGATGAACGCATCGAGGCCGCAAATTATATTGTAACGGAGGGTAAACGCCTTGAAAGCCTCTCATGGAAGCTGCTTGAGCTATTGGCGATTAAAGACGGAAAGATCACTCGCTCCCGCGTTCACCCTCGCGATGTAATTGCTGAGCTTATCGAGCGCATGAAGCCAGTGTACTCCGCCCAGGGAATCGAATTGCGCTATGACTGCGATGCCGGTATATTCTCATTGGACACCGATTTAATTAAGGCACTGCTTATAAACCTAATGGACAATGCGCGGAAAGCGATCTCCGGCGATGGGTACATCCGTATAACTTCCGTCGTAGTTAAGCGAACCTGTGTAATCAAAGTTATCGACAACGGACATGGTATCCCTAAAGATGCGCTGAGCCATCTTACCGAGGCATTCTATAGGGTTGACAAATCTCGTTCGCGAAAGGCGGGCGGAGTCGGGTTAGGACTCGCACTTTGCGCCGAAATTGCTTTGGTGCATAATGGTACTATACATTTCGAAAGCAAAGTTGGTTGCGGTACCACAGTAACCATATCCATGAAGGAGGAGCAGTTATGAAAAAGATCGTTTTGACGTTTATTTCATTGCTTATAACGCTACTGGTTGTCATAATAGGTGCCATTATGCCAAGCCTATCGAGTACTATTTGGGATAACCGTCTCGAACGAGAAAATGTGCTGCGTCAGGGAGATACCATTAGACTGACATTTGCTAAAGAAGAACTTCCTACACGACTTGATTCAGTAGCATACTTCAACTGTTTAGATGATTATGATCGAACGATTGCTACGGAAGGATTATCGCTTAGCGTTAACCACGTCAAGCAAATTGTATTTAACTTTTTTTCACAGACCGAGTGCGGCCCCATCTTTGAGTATCCGTTAGATAATAATTCATACGATAGTTGGTTCCCTATAATCCGACCGATGGAATACAGTACGAGCATACAGGATGCCGAACGCAGCAACGCCGAGTCGCAGCAGCAAACACGCGTATTCTGGTATTGTTTTTGGCAAGGGTCAAACGGAAAATCCCATGTCGCTTGGGTAGATGATTTGTCAAAGAGTATCGTGGCGTTCAATATTGGCCTTAATGAATCTGAAATCGTTGAGAACACTAAAGGTAATTCCGGCTTTACTTACATAACAGAAATAAAGATCATAGATGAATTCATCGAATACTTTAGAGATTATTGCGAGGCTGATAACGCATATTACTCAGCTTCGCGATTCTTGCTCATGCTTGATCAAACGACTCGTGCCGATGCTTGGATCATCAATTTTGAATTGTACGAACAGAGTAATGGAGTAACCTACAATACAACTGTACAAACAGTAATTTATTTTAGCAATGGAGTGTTTTATTTTAACACCATAAATCCGCAAATTGTAATCGATGAAATGAATTGGATGTGATTGTTTCCGATTGAAAGGATGACTTTTCAGCATGCATCATTCGCGTTTGCTTTATCAAAAAT
>JAFLSU010000029.1 GCA_022510765.1 Christensenellaceae bacterium | reverse complement strand
AAATCCCTCCTTCTCCGCCAAAGTCCCGAAAATCATTGAGTTTTCGGGACTTTTTCTATTTCTGCAATTTGTTTCTACTACTTAGCCGTTTATAGGTCAGTTGCCGAAAATAGGCTAAAAAATCTTACTATTTTCACCGCTACTTTCACCAACAGACACACTAATTAGTGGTCGAAGAGTGCAGTTTATTGACTGCTTCTAAGCCATCGGAGAGCTGCTGAATATGCGTATAACCTACGGTTGTACTATAGTTAGCATGACCTGCGAGTTTCTGTATGATTGCCGGCTGCACACCGATTCAGGAAAGCTCGGTGCAAAACGTATGACGTTAAGAATGCAGTTTAAGCGGCTGAATACCACGAGGGCTGTTATCTTGTTGAACTTTGCCCGAGAATTATCCGCTCAATGTCAATGCTGGGACTGTGACAGAATAAAACGGAATTGGCTATAGTGCGGACAAGAGAAAAATCCACCACTCAAGTGATGGATTTTCTCAAAACTTATCGGATCGTCAGCACGAACACGCAACCTTCGTACATCTCTATGTACGCCTCGCGGTTCGCGCAGCTTCGCTTTGGTGGAGCATAGCGGACTCGAACCGCTGACATCCACACTGCCAGTGTGGCACTCTACCAGCTGAGCTAATGCCCCATAACTGATAGTATTATACCACCAACAATCATTGTTGTAAAGGGGCAAAATGATATATTGCGAGCTGCTGCATCGAAGGTTGTTTGGAAACAGACAAGCAAACGGTTTCGGCTGTTTTTAAATGCTTGATTGACCTATGTTTTGCCATGCGTGGTATTACAAATAAAACAAATACATTGTTTTATTTGTAAACAATTAGCGATCGAGATACTGATAAACCGATATTTTAAGATGATCTACCGGTATCTCAATCGTATTAAATCATTCATCTTTAGGGCGTTTCCAAAGCGCGACAACCGTACATATCCCGTTTATGATGGCAAGAACGCTCAGCCCTCCGATGACCCATTTGGATAGGGTGCTCGAAATAAGTTCCATGTCAGGGTTGATTTGATCGGTGACGAAACAAACCAGTATAACCATTGCCACGATAATCAGCAAATGCGCAAGTATATTGCGAGGCGTATGGTTGTGGGAATTTGAATAACGATGGTTTTTCATGTTTATGGCCGTGACTTTTGCGTAAGCAAAAGCCTCCTTTCTAAAAAATGCAGCAAATCAAAACAGCAATGGCAACTGCAAAATGGAGCGGGGAAACCGGGTTCTTTGACTTTACTCATTCGTCTCGTTTGCGTCCAAAGGCTCAGCAATATAAAGAATATCGCAGTTGGGGCGGCCCCCACCGCAGGGCTGGGAATATAGCTCGCCTTTGTACGCCATCATTGCCGTCATTCCCCCGTCAAGGTTGAATGCCTCGGTGCAGCCGAGATCGTACATCAGCTGAGAAAGATCCGTCATGTTCAGACCATAAGAATAGCCTTCTTGTCTTCCTTCAACAATTACGAAACAATAATGGCCAGGTTCATAATAGCCAAACGCACAGCGCGGATGCCAATCAAAAATATAATCGGAAGTATTGAAAGCTTCACGATCGGTTATAGGTTGTCCGTTATCGAGCAGCCTTGGGCCAAAACTCCATGCATGAAGAGGATAATTGGCATAGATCTCCGCGAGGGTAAACTGCCTCGCAAGATAGGTTTTAACTGTACCATCATAGAAAAGCACGCAGACATCCTGCCCGGAACGCAGGGTATCGCGATAAAGCGCACCATTGCGTATAACGAGCCCTGTTTCCTTGAACATCCAATAGTCCCCCGACACAGCAACTATAGCGTTTGTACGCTGCGCCATGGCTTCGACGCGCTCCTTATTGTTGCTCGTCTGCGCCATTTCGGTGCGGAAACATGAAATATCCTGAATGTAAACATCAGCAAGGCAGTAGACAACCGGCATTCCGCCAACCTTGATCTCAACACGGCTCAACTCCACGCAAACATTCTTGCTCCGATAGCCGTTTTCATCACTGATTATTTCACCATCGGTAAACTTATCGGCAAATTTGCCCTTCAATAGACCCGTAGGCTCAGGAGTGGGCTCGGGCGTAGGCTTCTCCGTTGGTTTTGAGGTATCAATAACCGTATCGGTTGATAACGGAGTGGGGGCAGCCGTAGGAGCAGGGGAAGGGGTAGCAAGAGGGATGGGCGTAGCCAAAGCTACGGAATCACCGATTTTTCTGGGTTTTACATGATGAAAATATGCAAATGTGAGCAGAGCAACTGCAAAAAGCAGAGCATCCGCGACAACAGTAACAAATATTTTTTGTTTGTTAGATTTAAATTTCATTTAATTAATTTCCTTTATTGTGAAACACAAATTTTCTTTGCGCTACGAAATTGACCGGATAGATCACGAGTTGGACGATGATCTGAGCCAGCCATAACGGCATGATCGCGTCGAGAACATGCAGCAGCAGATAATTTACGGCGAGCACTATGACCGCAAGAACATAGTACCTGAATACGCTTCCACGGGATTTAGACGAGAATACAACGTTCTTGTTCAGCACATAGTTGACGATGGAGCTGACTATTCGTGCGATCACAAGCGCTGGCAATTTTGGTTCGGCTGTAAAGTTTAAAACAAAGCCATGAATATTGAATCCGGCACCATTGGTGATTGCGCTAAAAAGCCCCGTCAAGAGCAGCAAAAGCAGATAATCCACTATCCAACTGATGATGGAGGAGCCTGCGAATGCTAAAATAGTTCTGTATATCTTCCACGAATCCTTGATCACATCGAAATGTGAGGTCTCGTTTTTGTTGATATACACGGTTTCGATCGTTTCTTCAACTATTGGTATATGTTGTCTCGTACACGTAAGAAGCTGGTTTATTTCGTATTCGTAACGTTCTCCATCGATAGCAATCATGCGATCGATGAGCTCGGTCGAAAACGCGCGAAGTCCGGTTTGCGTATCGTAAACACGCACCCCGGTAGAGGTCGCGAATATCGCTCGCGTGATGCCGTTGCCGAACCTGCTTTTGAACGGAACCTTGCCCGTAAACATGCGGCTGCCGAGTACAAGCGCTTCAGGGTGTTTTCTCCAAACCTCACTGACCTTCTTTATGTCATCGATCAGATGCTGACCGTCCGCGTCGACGGTTATTATGCCTTCGTTGGAAAAGCCCTGCGCTTTGATCCATTCAAAGGCGGTTTTCATGGCTCGACCCTTGCCCTTGTTGACCTCGTGGTGCAGCACGGTAACGGATCTTTCGATTTCATCAAACAGCGAAAGATTAGAGTTATCGCTGCCGTCATTCACAACGACAATCAGATAATCCGTTTTGCTTTGCAGCTCCATTATAAGATTGAGCAGTTTTTCGTCCGGGTCGTATGCCGGGATTACAGCAATCATATTTTCTCCATTTTTTAGCTCAGACTTTCATCATGCTCTGCATGCTGAAAGTCTGAGCTTCTCTCATACGATGCTATTATAACATAACTTTTCCACGGATGGAATACACAGAAGTTTGACATGGAAGTGGACATAATAGACTGTATGACAGAACGAATAGGATATTTTTAATAATGTGAACAATTTTATTATTAAATAACGATCTTCAAGCCATGAAATTGACACTGTGCGTCATAAATTGTTAACAAAAAATTTACAATTACGCAAGGAAATCAAAATCGTGCACCCACCCTTCGATAGGAAACCCATGAGCGGTTACCGCAGAAAGAACTCAAATCAGGCAAGCCTGCGGCACACCGACAAATCCGCTTAATGCTGCTTCCGTCAAGACCTGACATGGTTCACGGCAGTCGATTGCACAGGACCCGATCGTCAACACCCTTTCCAAGGGCCAAACTCACAGGCTCAAACCTCGGGGCGGGAATCCAACCCTGCTGCAGCGGATTGCAGGTATAGGGCACCGCTATCTCCCCGTCTGGCACGATGGGACTTATTATACATAAACAAAAGTGATTTTGCAAGCAGTTTTTAAAAAAAGAGTACTAATTGTTTCTTTGCAATGCAAAGACTCCTTTCTTGGATTTCGTTAATGCTTTTATATATCGCTTTTAAAACAATTGCTATAAAGCGTTCGTCAGCAGCACATAGGCGATGGAGATTGCGAGGGCTATAAAGAATATGGAGGACGCAAGCGATAGCTTTTTGTATGATAGGATTTGATCCACCCTGATCCGTATCCTTGCGCCGCCAAACGCTGAGGCGAACACGCTTCTTTGCTCGGCAGAGTTCACGAGCGTAAGCGCATACGCTTTCCTTTTCTCCTCGCCGCATTCAGCAAGCACACGCGCGTCACAGGCAAGCTCGGTTTCGGCAAGAAAATTTTTAAGAAAGAGCCATGCAAAGGGATTGAACCAGTGAATTATTGCGGTCATGAACGCGATCACGCGCCATAAATTATCACCCCTTCTTATATGAGCGTTCTCGTGAGCAAGAACGAGGGTGAGGTCACTGTCCGCCATGTACTCAGGCAGAATGATCCTCGGTCTGAATACTCCGTATACCGCAGGCGAAGTGACTTTTTCGGATATATAAACATTATCCCGAAAATGCGTTGCGCTGCGAATTTCGTGCTTTACAATCCCGTAAATGATCCCGAACGCGATTATGCCCGTGACGGCGAATATGATCCATATCACGCTCGCTATGTTAAAAATACGTTCGAGTATGTTTAACTTATAGGTTATCGGGAAATAACTATTCGCTGCTATGATCCAATTCATAGTTGAAAAGTGGAAATGATACGTCACATGATACAGCTCAACGGTTCTTGTCGCAAATTTTGAAAGCAAGGACATTAAGCTGTATTTGCTTCCGATCCCGATGAGTACCCACATTCGTATAAGAGGTATGACCCATAAAATGTGCGCGGCACGGCGCGGCACGGCTTTGATCCTTCCGATAAGCCAAACGATGATTCCGGTTATCGTTGAGGTAATGCTCATGTTGAAAAGCCAATAGAAAACCTCGCCAAGCAAAAGCGTCACCTCTTTTCAATAAGCTCCTTGAGTTCGGTAATATCGTCATTTGAAAGCGTTTCATCCTGAAGCAACGCGGAGAACAGCGCCTTCCTTGATCCGCCGAACAGCTTATCGATAAGGCTCTGCGTCTCCGCGTTTCGGACATCCGTTCGCGAAATCAGAGACGTACACATGAATCCGGGTTCATTTCGCTTCACAAATCCTTTTGTTTCAAGCTTTTTAATAACGGTATACGTCGTGTTCTTGTTCCAGCCGATCCGCTCTCCGGCAATCAGGCTCAGTTCTTTAGCGCTTATTGGTTCGTTATCCCAGATAAGCTCCATTATCTTGATCTCGCTGTCAAAAAGTTTCTGGTTCATTGCAATATCCTCCGCTGCAGACTATTGTTATAGTCTATACTATCACGGTAGTCTACGTTTGTCAACAATTTTTTTAAAAAACAGTTTTTCTTGATTAAAGCGGTATTTAGTCTTATAATTACATCAGTTGCCATCGGGTGACTGTTTATAAAATTATTGAAGGTTTTGACTATGAAAACGGAAGAAACTTTGATAGATTTCGTTATCTTTGAAACGGAACGGCTCTTTATTCGTGAATTCAACATCGATGATGTCGATGCCGTCTACGCTTATGCGGGCAATGTTGAAAATACAGTATTCATGGACTGGGGACCCGATAGCTTCGACGATGTACGGAATTTTATTGATTCACGCCTAAGACATCAGATTTCAAGCCCCCGAACATCATATGATTTTGCGATATGCTTAAAGGCGACGGGGGCGCTTATCGGCGGAATGGGACTGTATCTGGACGAAAAACGCATGCAGGGCGAACTCGGCTACACGCTGCACCGGGATTTTTGGGGCAAAGGGTACGCAACGGAAGCGGCATTGGGCTTTCTTAAATTCGGTTTCATGAGCCTTGATCTTCACCGCATACATGCGAAATGTGACAGCGAAAACCTTGCGTCCGAGGGTGTTATGAAGCGCATCGGAATGCGCAAGGAGGGGGAGACGAAGTCGAGCTGCTATACGAGGGTGCATCAGCGTGAGCAATGGCGCGGCGTAAAGTACTATGCCATGCTTCAAAAGGAATATCTGAACCGCTTGTTTGATGATTAGACCTAAGTTCCTTGCACGTCATGCCTTAACATCACATTTTCCTGAACCGAGACCAAATTTACTCTCTATAGGCTACTTATATTTTATATTTGTGAATAAAGTTTTTTTCTCCATGCGAATCGTGTAAATATATTTGCAACCATGTCTATTAAAGACTAAAATGGTAATTGAAATAGTGGGTTTGAGTTGCCGTGGAGCTTTTAAGCATCGCGAGGCACGGCTCGATCCGTGCAAGGAATGGAAAATGGAGGTATCTTTATGCAGATAGCGAATCGTATGCAGGGCGTTTCCGGAAGCGCGATAAGGGAACTTTTTAAGCTTTTGGGGGATCCCAACATCATCTCTTTCGGCGGCGGCAATCCGTCTAAGGCCTGTTTCCCAAAGGAGACCATTCTCGACATTACCAACGAATTACTCAAAGAAAAATCCGACATTCTTTTACAATACGGCCCAACCGAGGGCTACCTGCCCCTTAGAAAGGCATATCTTGATACGATTCTTCCGGATAACGGACTTCATGGCGAGCTTGATAACGTGCTTGCTCTGACTGGCTCAATGCAGGGACTTGATCTTCTCTGCAAGACCGTTATAAACCCCGGTGACGTAGTCCTCGTTGAAGAACCGAGCTTCCTCGGCGCACTCCAGACCTTCCAGGTCGCACAGGCAAAGCTCGTGACCGTTCCGCTCCATCCTGACGGAATACATATTGATGAGCTTGAAGCGGTCGTTCGCGAACATAGACCCGTTATGTTTTATACGATTCCTACGTTCCAGAACCCCACTTCCTGGGTATCCGGCGTGGAGGCACGTAAGCGCATTGCAGAGCTTGCGGCGGAGTATAATATGCTTGTGATTGAGGACGATCCCTATGCCGCGCTGCGTTTCGGCGGTGAGAAACTTCCCACGATCAAGAGCTTTGACATGAGTGATAATGTGATCGTTTTGACGAGCTTCTCAAAAACGATCTCCCCGGGTCTGCGCGTTGCGCTCTGCTTCGGCAACAAGGAGCTTATCCGCAAGATGACCATCGCAAAGCAGGGCAGCGATACCCATTCCCCAAATCTTAATCAGGCAATCGTTGCGGAATTCATAAACAGGGGCCATATGCCAAAGCATATTGAGTATATTTCGGGCGTCTACGCACGCTCCGCCGGCATAATGACCGATGCCATGGCGGAGCATTTCCCGGAATGGGTACACTATGAACAGCCCGTTGGCGGCCTGTTCATCTGGTGCACCCTGCCCGATGGCTGGGACGCGAACGAAGTGTTTAAGCGCGCGGTCGAGCGCAAGGTTGCATTCGTACCAGGTGCGCCCTTCTTCACGACCCACGGCAAAGGTCTTAACACCTTCCGCCTGAACTTCTCAGCCGAACCCGAGGGGCGTATCCGCGAGGGCATAGGAAGGCTTGGCAATCTTCTTATGGAAATGGCGGAAGAACGTAAGTAGTTTTCGGTTTCGACATGCAAGTATCCATTTGGGTGCTGGCGTGATCGATATCCTTCGTCATCCCCATACTGAAAGGATCTTAAAATGACTAACGCATACGACTTATTAAATGAAAGAGGTTTTTTGAAACAATGCTCCCACCCCGAGGAGCTGCGCGAGCTTCTTGGAAAAGAAAAGCTCACCTTCTACATCGGCTTTGACCCCACGGCCGAGAGCCTTACCGTCGGACACTACGTTGCAATGTGCGTCATGGCGCATATGCAGCGCTGCGGACACCGCCCAATCGTATTGCTCGGCGGCGGCACCGCAATGATAGCCGACCCATCCGGCAAGACGGAGCTTCGCAAGCTTCTCACCGTTGAGGAGCTCGATCATAACGTTGAGTGCATAAAAAAGCAGATGGAACGCCTGATAGATTTTGAGGGCGAGAACGCTGCAATACTCGTCAATAACGCCGACTGGCTTCGCAATCTCAATTTCATGGAGTTCATGCGTGACATTGCGGTACATTTCTCGGTGAACGAGATGCTCCGTGCCGAATGCTATAAGCAGCGTTTCGAGCGGGGACTCACGTTCTTTGAATTCAGCTATATGCTTATGCAAAGCTATGATTTCCTCTGTCTTAACCGCAGATACGGCTGCGAGCTTGAAATGGGCGGAGACGATCAGTGGAGCAATATCCTCGGCGGTGCCGACCTTATCCGACGCAAGGAGCGCAAACGCGCATATGCCCTTACCACACGCCTTCTTACCACGGCCGACGGCAAGAAGATGGGCAAGACCGAGAAGGGTGCAGTTTGGCTTTCCAAGGAGCGCACGAGCGTATTCGATTTTTATCAGTATTTCCGCAATGTCAACGATGCTGATGTCAAGACCTGCCTGAGCCTTCTGACGTTCATCCCGATGGATGAGGTAAATGCGCTCTGTGCCGAAGGTGCGAACATCAACGAAGCAAAGCGGGTGCTTGCGTACACCGTCACGAGTCAGGTTCACGGCGAGGACGAAGCACGAAAGGCCGAAGAGGCCGCACTTGCTTTATTCAGCGGCAAGGGCGATATTTCCAACATGCCGACCGTTGCGGTCACCGAGCAGGACGCGGAAGAAACGGGCATGAGTCTCGTTCGTCTGCTCGTCCATGCTGGCATAGAAAAGTCCAACTCAGCAGCCATTCGCTCGATAAAAGAGGGCGGTATAAGCGTCAATGATGAGAAGATCACCGACACCAAGGCTCTTCTCGACAAATCAGGGCTTGATGAGGGAATCATCCTCAAGAAGGGCAAAAAGACTTTCGTTCGGCTGCTGAAACAAATTTAACCGAGAATGTTGTAACGGCGGGGGAGACCAACATCTTTCCCCGCCAAGCATGGAAAAATGGCGCTAAAACCCTATAAGACCCCAAAAGCGTCCTCCGAGACTGAGTATATCGTAAATAAATCCCGTTTCATTGGCAGGTGCTTCCCAGTCGCAAGCGAGAAGGAAGCTCTACAAAGACTCGAGGATGTGCGAAAGCTCCACTATGATGCCTCGCACAACTGCTGGGCGTACAATCTGCGGGGCGGCATAATGCGCTTTTCGGACGATGGGGAGCCGGGCGGCACCGCGGGCATGCCGATAATGGACACGCTGATTAGATCGGATACTCAGGACGCCATCATCATAGTCACCCGCTATTTCGGCGGAATACTACTTGGCAGCGGCGGTTTGGTTCGTGCCTACAGTAAATCCGCAAGCGATGCAATGAACGCTGCGGGGAGCAAAATGATGACCCCATGCAATGAGGTGGAGTTTTCTGTGGATTACACTCGCTTCGGCGGGCTTGAAGGTTTCGTTCGGACAAGCTCCACGGTAAAGAATATCGAGTTTCTTGAAAACATAAGATTCAACTGTCTGGTTGAATTCGAAAAAACGGACAGCTTTATTGCGGATATCATCGAACGAACCGACGGGAGGAGCAAGCCCCTTATAGTCGGCGAAGAATACCTCGCAAAATAACGATTATATGCGGCAAATCGTCCTGTTTGCGGCGGTAGTCCGTAGAAAATACATAAATCCTTTGCTTTAATGGAGGTAAATATGAATATAAGCATTACTCATGCAACCGAATTAAAGACCAAGCCCACAAGAGAGGAAGAAGCTTCCCTCGGTTTCGGTCAGCGCTTTTCAGACCATATGTTCATGATGAACTATGATAACGGCGAATGGCATGATGCGCGCATTGTTCCATATCAGAGGCTGTCGCTCGATCCCGCCTGCTCCGTGCTTCACTATGCACAGGAAATCTTCGAGGGACTGAAGGCATATCGCACTGATGATGACCGCATCCTGATGTTCCGTGCCAAGGATAACGCCCAGCGTTTGAACGATTCCGCAAGGCGTCTTTGCATGCCCGAAATAGACGTTGATTTCAACTATGAAGCCATGCGCAAGCTCGTTCAGCTGGAACGCGACTGGGTTCCGCATAATCCCGGGACAAGCCTCTACCTCCGTCCGACGATGATCGGTACGGAAGAAGCACTCGGCGTTCATGCTGCAAAGAGCTACCTCTACTACATCATTTGCGCCCCCTCCGGTGCTTACTACAAGGCAGGTCTTGCACCCATCCGCATTCGTGTTGAGGATAAATATGTACGTGCGGTTCGCGGCGGTACAGGCTCCGCGAAGACCGGCGGCAACTACGCCTGCTCCATTCTCGCTGGTGCTGAGGCTGCAAAGGAAGGCTACAGCCAGGTGCTTTGGCTTGACGGCGAACACCTCAAGTACGTTCAGGAGGTTGGCGCAATGAACATGATGTTCCTCATCGATGGTAAACTCATCACCGCACCCCTTCAGGACACCATTCTTCCCGGCATCACCCGCCGCAGCGTAATGACTCTTGCGCGTGAGATGGGCATCGAGGTTGAGGAGCGTCCTCTGTCGGTTGACGAGCTGATCGCGGCAGGCGAAAATGGCAGCCTGCAGGAGGCATTCGGAACGGGTACCGCCGCAGTCGTCTCCCCCGTAGGAGAACTCGCTTATCGCGATAAGCACATATTCATCGGTGACAAGTCGGTCAATGACGGCATCGGTGAACTCACCATGAAGCTTTACAACACTCTCACAGGATTGCAGTGGGGACGTATCGAAGACACCCATGGCTGGGTAACTGACATCGATAAGGACTAAGTTCCTGTACTATATGAAGCTTTAATACAAAAGCCGCAGGTGCATAATTACATCTGCGGCTTATTCCGTTAATTGATTTTCAGGCTCGTTTTAATCTGCTAATCGAAAAATCCCATGGGTTCGAAGAACCCTATTGATTCAAAATACGCAAGCACCAGATCGACCATCCTGCCGTAGCTTTGAATGCCGTCGTCTTGACCGTTATATTGAAGATAGGCATCGTTTATGCTGTCGCTCACCTGCTTCGCGGGTTCGTCCTCGTAGGCAGCATAATACATCCGATATTCGTTAAGGTCCCGATTCATGCCGTCCGTATAGATTTGTTCGCGAATTTCAAAATACAGTCCGCTGTCCTTTTCGTACAGCTTATTCCCGCAGTTTATCAGCGCATGCATGGTGGACGAGTACTTAAGCGCAATATCGTCGGAGAACAAAGAGACATAGTATGCAAAGAAATTCGCCTCATCCTCCCGCGCGAAGCCCATGTAATGCGCCGTCTCATGCGCCGCACCCGAAAGAATGTATAGGTCCGGCTGATGCACATTGACGTTCATCTCGGCGGTATATGGAATGTATATTCCCGCAATGCCCGCCCTTGACATATATTCCGACAGCCGAACGAACTTAGCGCGATACGCAGTGCTCGAAAATAGATCGTTCTGCTCCCCGAGGTTCGCATATGCCTGCGCAACGCATTCAAATGCTTTATCATGATCGCCTATAGTATAAATTCCTTTGTCATCCTCATCGACCTGTGCGCGAAGTTCGGCTGCCTGCTTTGCAAGCTCCTCATACACGGCGGCAAGCTGTTCGACCGAACGCTCAGTACTGTTTAGTTTAAGAAGCTCCGAGGCCGGCAGGCGATAATGGTTAAAGCCCCACATGCAATAAAACAGGTTCAGCATTACACCTGCAAAGATGCCAAGCGAGATCAGAAAACTAAAGAACCTGATCCGATTGTGGTGACGTGCCGAAAGTTTACCGAAAACCAACTTTAATAATCTTATAATTAGTACGCTCACCAACACTACCGGCACGATGATTATCAGCGTCTCGGCAAGCGAAAATGGAAATATTGACGTTATTGCAGCGATGATCCCGGATACCACAGGATAGATCATTCGACTATATATGCGCTCAACCTCAGCAGGATTCCCGTCGACCATGCGCGGCAGCATCAATCCCAGTACGATAAGCAGCAGCCACGGAAGACGACAGAGCTGATACCGCCATGTATATTTGCGAGCCGAGAAACGATGCCTGCGATGCATCGGAGCATGATCGCTCTCAGATGATTGATAATATTCGGTTTCGTTATGCTTTGCCATTTGAACCTCCGGGCTCGTCCGCCTCTATATTCAATTATACCATATTTCAGACCGTATTTACAGGTGCAAAACAAAAACCGATCCGCAACAGAACGAATCGGTCAATTAATTGCTTATTTCAAATGCGTTTCATTCGCGAATCAGTCAACTTACAGACTCTCCGCTCAAGTACTCGTCGATCGCCTTTGCCGCCGCTTTACCCGCGCCCATCGCCGAGATCACGGTTGCGGAGCCAGTCACCGCGTCGCCTCCGGCATATACGCCTTCACGCGAGGTCTTTCCCGTGTTTTCTTCGACGATTATGCCGCCCTTTTTATTTACATCTAGTCCTTTCGTTGTTGACTTGATCAGAGGATTCGGGCTCGTTCCGATCGCGATCACGACGGTATCGACGTCGAGTATGAACTCGCTACCCTCAACAGGAATGGGTCTGCGCCTGCCTTTTTCATCGGGTTCGCCAAGCTCCATGCGGATGCACTTCATGCCAGTAACGAAACCGTTCTTTGGATCCCGTGCATCATCCGGATTGTTATAGCCAAGTATCTCCACGGGGTTATTCAGCAGGCGGAAGTCCACTCCTTCCGCCATCGCGTGTTCAACCTCCTCGCGGCGGGCGGGAAGCTCATCAAGCGAACGGCGGTAAACGATATACACCTTCTCCGCACCGAGTCGGAGCGCTGTTCTTGCTGCGTCCATGGCAACGTTTCCACCGCCGACAACGGCAACGCGTCCGCCCTTCATTATAGGCGTAACCGGATCGGATCGATAAGCTTTCATCAGGTTGTTGCGGGTGAGGAATTCATTCGCAGAATACACGCCTTTGAGCGATTCCCCGGGAATATTCATAAAGTTCGGAAGCCCTGCGCCGGAACCTACGAACACCGCCTCATAGCCCTGCTCAAACAGCTCATCGATGGTAAGAGTTTTTCCGATGACGATGTTGGTTTCAACATCAACGCCCATCGCGATCAGGTTGTCAACCTCCTTCTGAACGATGGCCTTAGGCAGACGAAACTCCGGAATTCCGTACACGAGCACGCCTCCGGCGGTATGCAAAGCTTCAAAGATAGTAACTTTGTAACCTTTTTTAGCAAGATCGCCCGCACAGGTAAGCCCGGACGGACCCGAGCCGACGATAGCCACTCGATGCCCGTTTGACGGAGCCATGGTGGGCTTCTCATCGCTATGCGCGTTATGCCAATCGGCAACGAAACGTTCCAACCTACCGATGCCCACCGATTCTCCCTTTAAACCGCGCACGCATTTTGCTTCGCACTGCGTCTCCTGGGGACATACCCTCCCGCAAACCGCCGGAAGGGACGATGTCTCGCTTATGATCTGATATGCGGCTTCAAAATCGCCCTCGCGAATCTTTTCTATGAACTGTGGAATGTGTATGTTTACGGGACATCCGGAAACGCAGGGCATATTCTTGCAATTCAGGCAGCGGAACGCTTCATCAAGCGCGTTCTCCTCGGAATATCCGGTTGCCACCTCATTAAAATTATGCGCGCGCACCTCGGGTTTCTGCGTCGGCATAGGGTTCCGTTTAGGATTCATATTTGGCTTTAACATATTAATTCTCCGTATTGAAAAGGTTGCATGCTTCCTCATGAGCATGGCGCTCGAATTCGCGATACATGCCGCCACGAGACATGGCTTCGTCAAAATCGACTTCGTATCCGTTAAAATCCGGGCCATCGACGCATGCAAACCGTGTTAATTTTTCACCGTTCCTTGTGGTGGTCAATCTACAGCCACCGCACATCCCTGTGCCGTCTATCATTATGGGATTCATCGAAACGGTGCAGGGTATACCCGTTGGTTTAACCGCATTGACAACAAACTTCATCATGACCAATGGGCCTATGGCGATCACCTCATCAAAGGTTTCGCCACCTGAAAACATTTTCTCAAGCGGCACACAGACATTGCCGTGACGGCCGTATGATCCGTCATCAGTCATAACAAAGAGCCTGTTTGACGCCGCTTTGAATTCATCCTCAAGTATAAGTAGATCCTTGTTTCGAAAACCGATTACGGATGTAACATCACAGCCCTGTTGGTGCAGCTTCTGGGCTATGGGCAGGGCAATCGCGCAGCCAACGCCTCCGCCCACAATGCAGACCTTTTTCAGTCCTTCAACCTTCGTGGCAACGCCGAGTGGGCCGACGAAATCTCTTATATAATCGCCCTCGTTCTTGTGATTCAGCTTTTCGGTAGTTGCACCGACTATCTGAAAGATGATGCGTACCGTACCCTTTTCACGGTCATAGCCCGCGATGGTAAGCGGTATGCGCTCTCCTTCATCATCCACGCGCAGTATGATGAACTGACCGGGTTCCGCCTTTTTTGCGACCAGCGGTGCTTCTATCTCCATCATGGTGACGGTGGGATTAAGCGCCTTTTTCGCTGTGATCCTGTACATCCTTTTCTCCTTATGCTTACGTTATATGCTTTTATACACTCAGGAAAGATATTTCTTATGCAATAGTTAAAAATCGACTTCAGTATCGTAATAGCAGCATTTCAGCAGCCTTTCCATTTCTTCTACTGACGGCTGACGCGGGTTTGAGCCGGTGCAGGCATCCGCAACTGCGTTCTTAGCGATCTCAGGCAATCTTTCAAGGAACACCTGCTCGGGAACGAAACCATGCTCGGCGGGCAGACCGTCCGCGCCGTAATTCTTGATGCAGAACGGGATATTGAGCTGCCTGTTCATATTGCGAATGCATTCTATCAGCAGATGAACTTTTTCATCCTCGCTCGAGCCTCCAAGGTCAATAAAGTCCGCGATCTCGGCATAACGGCGTTTGGCCGTCGCATCCTTCGCGTTGAACGCAATAACCTTCGGAAGATACATTGCGTTTGCCGCGCCATGGATGATGTGCGCTCCGTAATCTGCAAACGCCGCGCCCGTCTTGTGAGCCATGGAATGGACAATGCCAAGAAGCGCGTTCGAGAATGCCATGCCCGCTAAGCATTGAGCGTTATGCATGCTGCTGCGTTTTTCCATGTCTCCGTTATAAGAATCCACAAGATACCGATAGATCATCCTAATTGCGAAGATGGCAAGCGGGTCGGTATAGTCGCTGTTTGCCGTGGATACATACGCCTCGATAGAATGCGTCATGGCATCCATGCCGGTATGCGCAACGAGCTTCTTGGGCATGGTTTCAGCAAGCTCCGGATCGACTATCGCGACGTCGGGCGTGATCTCAAAATCGGCAAGCGGATACTTTATGCCTTTTTCATAATCGGTAATGACCGAAAACGCCGTAACCTCCGTTGCCGTTCCCGATGTGGACGGAATTGCGACGAAGCGCGCCTTGCCGCGCAGCTTGGGAAGTCCAAAGACCTTGCGCATATCCTCAAAAGTGGTTTCCGGATGTTCATATTTTATCCACATTGCCTTAGCTGCATCTATGGGTGAACCGCCGCCCATCGCAATGACCCAATCGGGTCGGAAATTTTCCATCGCCTCCGCGCCGCGCATTACGGTTTCAACGGAGGGGTCGGGCTCTATGCCCTCGAACAGCTCGACTTCCATCCCAGCCTCTTTAAGGTAAGAGATCGCTTTGTCAAGAAAGCCGAACTTCTTCATGCTGCTGCCGCCAACACAAACGAACGCGCGCTTGCCGTCAAGCGTTTTGAGCGCCTCCAATGCACCCTTTCCGTGATACAGATCCCTTGGCAATGTAAACCTTTTCATAATAACTGCACCTTTCAAAAGTAAAAGCTCTTTGGGAAGAATGACCTTCCCTTGGCCTTATTATGTACAGCATCACGCCAAATATGAGGACTCATCAACGCAGTGCCGCAATCGCAGACTACCTTGATACGCCTTAATACTTGACAGTATTTCGAGGCATTATAGCATTCCAATGAATGCATAGTCAACCACTTAAAAGCAAAACGACTGATCTATGGCATTTTAAAAGGACGCCGTCCGGCGGCGTCCTTTTGACAAACTTGATACGCGAATCTTTCTCTCTATTTTACCATCAATTTAGCTATTCTCGCAGCAAACTCGACGGGGTCGTCAATCTTTAGACCGGCAAGGAGCGAGGCCTGATCATACAAAAGCTCAGCGTAGACCTTAAACTCTGATTCATCGCCATCATGCGCACTCTTCAATGCTTCAAACACCGGATGCTCGGGATTAATTTCAAGTATGCGTTCGGCCTTAGCCTCTCCGCCCATCGGCATTTCGCTCAAAACACGCTCCATCTCGAGTGAGAGCGGGCCATCGCTCGTAAGTGCGGCGGGCGAGTCGGAAAGGCGTGCGGAAAGGCGAACCTCCTTGATCTTGCCGTCCAAAGCGGACTTAATGGATTCAAGCAGCTCCTTATTGGAGTTCTGTTTTTCCTCCATATCTTTTTTCTCATCCTCGGTGGCAACATTGATGTCGTTATCAGTTACCGACTTAAAGGGCTTTCCATTGAATCCGTTCATCATCTTGATGGTGAATTCATCCACATTCTCAGTCATCAGCAGTACGTCATAGCCCTTGTCAAGCAGGTATTTGAGCTGGGGCAGCTTCTTGACCGCGTCGATGTTGTCACCGCAGGCATAATATATTTCGGTCTGGTTCTCCTTGAGCGCGTCCACATACTCTTTTAGAGTGATCGGCTTATCCTCCTTAGCGGAGCGATACAGAAGTAGCTCCTGGAGGAAGCTCGCTTCCATGCCGTAGGATTCGTAAATGCCGTACTTGATGGACAATCCAAAATTCTTAAAGAATTTTTCATAATCCTCACGTCCGTTTTCAAGCAGCTTTTCAAGCTCGGATTTGATCTTCTTCTTGAGACCCGTCGCGATCGCACGAAGCTGTCTGCTCTGCTGAAGCATTTCGCGTGAAATATTGAGCGAAATATCTGCTGAATCGACAAGCCCCTTAACGAAGCCGAAGTACTCGGGAAGCAAGTCTTCACAGGATTCCATTATCATGACGCCGTTGGAATAGAGCTGCAATCCACGCTTATAGTTCTTGGAATAGAGATTGTACGGTGTGTTCGAGGGAACATACAGAATCGAATTGTAAGTAATGTTTCCCTCGGTCTTGGTGTGGATATGCATGAGTGGAGCCTCATAATCATGGAATTTATCCATGTAGAAGCTGTTATAATCCTCATCCGTAAGCTCGGATTTATTTCTACGCCACAGCGGAACCATGCTGTTGAGGGTCGTGTCCTCGGCCACTGTTTCATATTCGGGTTCATGTTCATCATCGTCATGATCGTGTCCGCACTCGCATTCATCATGGTTATGTCCGCATTCGCACTCATCATGGTCGTGTCCACACTCGCACTCATCATGATGTGATTTTACACGAGTTGTCTCAACCAGCATTTTGATAGGGTAACGGATATAGTCGGAATACTTTGTGACAAGCTCACGTATAGCATAGGTTTCCATAAACCTGTCATAGCTTTCTTCATCTTCATTATCCTTGAGATACAGCTTTATCACCGTTCCGAAGCTTTCCTTTTCCGCAGGGGTGAACGTATAGCCGACAAGTCCCTCCGATTCCCAAAGATACGCCTCGTCCGAGCCTAATGCCCTCATCA
>JAFLSU010000028.1 GCA_022510765.1 Christensenellaceae bacterium | reverse complement strand
AAATTTTACCAGGGGTTAAAAATTTTAACCAGGGTGGTAAAGAAACTTTACCGGGGGTGGTTAAAAATTTTAACCAGGGTGGTAAAGAAACTTTACCCAATAATAAAGAATATAATAAAGATAATAATAAAGCTAATATTAAAGACATATATACACCGTCATGCGGAGCGCATGACGACATGTGCGACCCACATCAAAATGACAACATGACTAAGCAGAGCAGCCCGAGCAGGAAGCAGCTTGAGAACGAGTTTGAATCGGTTTGGTCGGAGTACCCAAGTCAACGCAAACAGGGCAAGGAGCTGGCGAAGAGATCGTTCATGGCGGCAAGGAAGAGTGGAACCGCCTTTGAAACGATAAGGGATGGTCTTTTGGCCTATAAGCGGCAGATCGAAGCGGAGCATACCGAAACAAGGTACATCAAGCAGGGCGGCACATGGTTTCACGGCAAGGGCTGGCAGGATGAGTATAGAGCCTCGCCGCCTGGGAATTATGAAAGACCGCCGATACTACGCTCAGGCGGAGCTATGGAAACGCTGCAAAGGCTTTATGAGGAGGCAGCGGATGAGTAACAGCATAATACAGGTGCTTAGATAGAATCGTCCGGGGTGAAAGAATATGACAGAAAAAGAGACTTTAAACATAATTGCCTCTATAGTTGCAAGCTATCCGTCATACGAAAAGCTCAATGACGCGGCTATTTCGGGTATGGTGAAGGTCTGGCAAAGGATGTTTAAGGACGATGATGCTAAGCTCGTTGGATTGGCTGTTGCGCAGCATATAGCAACCAGCAAGTGGCCTCCGAGCGTATCGGAAATCCGGGAGAATTTGGTTTTCATGCAACGCCCGGACATCATTCCGCCAGATGAAGCATGGGGCTTGGTAAGAGAAGTGATGGGGTTAAACGGTGTGTTCAGTGTTGCCCCCAGTGAAACACTTCCCCCGCTAATCAGGCAGGTGATCAGCAAAATCGGATGGCACAATCTTCTTGAAATGCGACGAGGCAGGAATGGCGGCTATAAAGAAGGAGAAGATAAGCGGACTTTTATGGAGTTTTATAAGCCAGCGTATGAGCGGGAACGGAATAATGCACTGCTGCCGCCCGATGTTGCAGCTTCCCTCGCACAGGTTTATGAACGCAATGGTGTCGAGATTGCCGGTTACCTTGATAACATCAATAAAGCACATACAGAACAAGCTGAATTCTACCGGAAGCTCATCACTCCTTGTTACGGGGACGAGCTGGGCAGCGCACCGACGCATCAGGCGTTGACGGATGGATGTACTATCGATAGGATTCAACAAGAGGCAGGGCATACTTCCAAATGACGGATGGAACGAGATAAGCGGCTTCACGGACAATTTTGCGGTCGATAAGAAAAACCGAGGATAGAGATTGAGTTCGAGGAAGGGCAAACGGAAAGCAAGGGCGGAGGACAAGCCTATCGATAGGTTGAGACGGAAGCCACAGGAGGAAAAGATAACTTGACAAAGAAACAGCTACAGCGATATAGGGGTCTTGTTTCGGAGCGTGAGGACATTAAGGCACTTATCTCGGAGCTTGAAACCGAGTACGCCTCCTTGCGTCCATCAAAGCTAGACGGTCTTCCGAAGGGGACGAACACAAGCAGCGACCGCATGGCGGATATTCTCATACGCAGGGATGAACTCTTATCGATGTATAGAGGCAAGATCGAAAGCATAGCTGCAGAACTTCGAGCTATAGAGAACGCAATAGATGGACTTGAGCCTACTGAACGCAGACTTATGCGTTACAGATATATTGATGGATTGAGCTGGGAAGAAGTGGCGACACGCATGGCATACAGCACTCAGCGAACGTATCAACTGCATGGGCGCACTCTTAAAAAGATTAGAGTATATTAGAGTTTAGAGTGAGGGTACTGTTAATTTATATAAGCCCTGCGAAAATACAACAACTACAAAAAATGTTAGAGTAAATTAGAGTTTTGAGTGTGGTATAATGGTATCGTGAAAGACCGCACGGAAACACCTGCGGTCTTTCTCTGTGTCGGACGAAGGACGAAAGCGCGAACAGCCGGCGGATGGGATGGCGGGAAACAATCGGGAGGTACACAGCATATGCGCAGGTCATGCCGATACTGCGGCGGTGTGCATGATGTTCGGGAAGTTTGCCCCAACGCGCCGCCGAAATGGGGGCAGCGCAGGAAGGACACAAGAGCTTCGGACTTCCGCTCCACCAACGCGTGGACGCAGAAGGCCATAAGGATAAAGCAGCGGGATAAATACCTTTGCCGAGCGTGCATGGCGGAAGGTATAATCACGACAAAAGGACTTGAAACGCATCACATCGTGCCGATCGAGCAAGAGTATGATCGGCGTTTGGACGATGACAACCTCATAACTTTATGTGTTCGTCATCATAGAATGGCGGAGATCGGAGAAATTTCCGCTGAGGAGCTGCGACGGATGATCCCGAATGAGGATCAATGAGCATCCCCCCGGGGGTCAGCGAGCTTCCGAAGCGGATTTGGCAAGACCTTGGGGGCTAACTCGAACACGCAAAATTCCCGAAATGAGTTTTTAACAAGGATTTGAACGAAAGGAGGCACATATGGCGAGACCCGCAAAGAGCGTAAATGTATCAAGCAAGCATTTGACGAAGGAGGAACAGGCGGCGAGACAGGACGCGGAGAACAAACTGCGCGGCGGCATCGGCAAAAAGCCGCAGCCTCCGAAACATCTTTCCGCAGCGCAGAGAAAGATATTCCTGCGCATCCGTAAGGAGCTGGAAGAAAGCAATATTCTGAGCAGCCTCGATGATTATGTGCTTGCCGCCGCCTCGGTCGCGATCGATAGGCTTGCGTACATTGAGACATCGATCAATATAGACCCCGAGCTGCTTTCGGACAAGAATTTCATGGCCTCCAAGGATAAGTACATGCGGGACTTTTTTAGATGCTGCAATGAACTGTGTTTGTCCCCACAGTCTCGCGCCAAGATGGCCGTAACAAACCTCAACGCCGCAAAGGAAGCGGCGGATCCGCTGCTTGAAGCGTTGAAGGGGCTGAACGACTAAAGGACATGGCAAGATCGCTTGATAGGGCGAAAGCATACTGCGAGGACGTGCTGAGCGGCAAAACGGAGGCACCCAAGTATGTTAAAAAGCAATGTGCGGGATTCCTGGAGGTATTGGAAGACGGAACGAGTTACACCATTGACGAGAAGCGCGTAAGCGTCATTGACAAGCTGACCCAGCTCATGATAATGCCGAAGGGTCTCAGCGCGGGGAAGACGCTGTACGAGGTGACCACTGATTTCCAGTGGTTTTTCTATGTCGCTCCGCTCTGCGTGGTGCATAAAGCGGATAAGCACAGAAGGCGGTACGAAAGCGTATTGCTCGAGATAGCGAGAAAGAACGCAAAGACCTTCATGATCGCGGTAATATTCATTCTGCTGTTCTTCCTAGAACCGAAGTTTTCAAAGTTCTATTCCGTCGCGCCGGACGGTAAGCTCTCCAAAGAGGTGCATGAGGCGATAAAGGAGATCATACGGTCAAGCCCGGCGATCGGCGGCAGAAGGTTCAAGCTCAAGCGGGACGAGATAGTCTGCACCGTCACGGACAACGTCTATATACCGCTCAACTATTCGAACGACCGACTGGACGGCAAGCTGCCGAGCGTGTTCCTCGTGGATGAAGCGGGTGCGCTTCCGAATTCATACGCGATAGAAGCCATGCGCTCGGGTCAGCTCACCATCCTAAACAAGCTTGGCTGCGTCATATCGACGAAGTATCCGAGGGAGGATAATCCGTTTGAATCCGAGATCGAATACGCAAAGCGCGTTCTTGATGGCATAGAAACGGATGATTCACTGTTCGCATTATTGTATGAGCCGAATGACACCAAGGGATGGGAGACGGACGATAGGATACTGAAACATGCGAACCCGCTCAGCATCGACATCCCGGAGATCTTCGAGGATCTTCTAAAGAAGCGCAAACGTGCGGTATCGGTGAAATCAGCAAGGGAGAATTTCCTTTGCAAGCACTGTAATATCCTCTATCAGGGAATTGGAACTGAGAGCTATATAGCGGTCGAAGACCTGAAAGCGGGGCGCGTTCCGTTCATCGACTGGCGAGGGCGTGAAGCGTTTTTGGGGCTTGACCTTGCGCTTACGGAGGATAACTGCGCGGCGGTATGGGTATCTGAGAGCGAGGACGGCGGGCTTGACATATACGCGACCGGGTACATACCCGAGGACAGGATAAATGAAAAGAGCCTTGCTGAAAAGGTCGATTATGTTTCGATGATCGAAAGCGGCTGCTGCCACGCCTGCGGCGACAGGATCATAAGCTACGGTTATATCGAGGAGCACGTGCGCAGGGTTGCGCGTGAAAACGGCTTCATCGTCCCGGGCTTCGGCTTCGACCGATACAACTGCATCTCCACGGCGGACAGGCTGGAAAACCCCGTGAACGGGGACGAGCCTTGGCAGGGGACTATCGTGGAGCAGAAATCCTATGTTCTCCATCCTGCGGTCAAGTACGTTTCCGAGCTTGCGGCGCAGGGCAGGCTTCACTATACCGAAAACAGGATGCTCGAAATAAATTTTGCGAACGCAAGGTGTACATATGATTCAAATTTGAACCGATACGTAAGTAAGAAAAAATCGGCAGGAAAGATAGACATGGTCGCGGCATTGCTGAATGCCGTTTTTGTTTATTTGCAGCACAAGCAGTCGGAAGGTGCGTCTTGGGGCGCACAGTTCTAAAAAACCAAAGGAACGGAGGCGGTAGTTACGGCTGAAAAGAGACGAAATCCGCTTTTATTATTAAGACCCGGCAG
Organism: Christensenellaceae bacterium; assembly: GCA_022510765.1. Taxonomy (GTDB): domain Bacteria; phylum Bacillota; class Clostridia; order Christensenellales; family CAG-138; genus PeH17. The sequence continues at coordinate 14,333 of JAFLSU010000028.1, read as the reverse complement.
AAACCGGGAAATCCGAAGCGAAAGTGAAGGTTTTCTCACGCTCGATTCCACGCTGAGTTCGCTGTTCTCATCCAATGAAAGGATGACGGCAGCAAGGGCAAAGAGCATTCCATCGCTGTACGCAGGGGTAAAATTGATAACGAGCATCGTATCCATGCTCCCGATCTACCTGTATTCCGAGGATACCGGGAAGACCGAAGCTATCGAGGATAACAGGGTCAGGCTCTTAAACGATGATACGGGCGATCTTCTCGATGGGACGCAGTTCAAAGCGGCTTTGATAGAGGATTATCTTCTATCGGGCGCGGGCTACGCATATGTGCATTGGCTCGGGAAAAAGGTGAAGAGCATCCATTATGTGCGGAATGCGGCTGTCGGCGTACAGAAGAACGCCGATCCGATGTTCAAGACCGCAACATTAAACGTCCAAGGAAGAACGTATGAACCCGAATACTTCATGCGAATGCTCAATAATTCGCAGGACGGCGTGACCGGGCGCGGGATAGTCGATGTTTGCAACGAAATACTTCAAATCGCAAGGGAATCGCTCAATTATGAGAAAACGCTTGTGAAGACGGGCGGAAACAAGAAGGGCTTCCTCCAAAGCAAATCAAAGCTGGCTGATGATGCCTTGCAAAAGGTGAAAGCTGCATGGTCAAAGTTTTGGAGCAATCCGAACACAGGTGCGATAGTGCTTAATGACGGCATGACCTTCTTGGAGGCTTCGGCGACATCGGTCGAGATGCAGCTAAATGAGCATAAGCGCACGAATGCCGCCGAGATAAGCAAGCTCCTGAACATCCCGCCGTCCGTGCTTGAAGGGACTGCCACGGGCGAAACGCTGCAACAGATGATGCAGACGGCGATAATCCCTATATTGACAGCGTTTGAATCGGCTTGCAACCGTGCATTGCTTCTTGAGAGCGAAAAGGGAAAACTGTACTTTGCTTTTGATACAAAGGAGTTATTCAAGGGCAATACGCTTGCAAGATTCCAGGCGTATGAGGTCGCAATTCGCAACGGCTTCATGCAGGTGGACGAGGTTCGGTTCCGTGAAGACCTTCCGCCGCTCGGGTTCAATTTCCTGCGGCTTGGCTTGCAGGATGTCTATTATGACCCCGACAGCGGCGTTTTCTACACGCCGAACACGGACAAAATGGCAAAACTTGACGGAGGTGGTTTGAAAATTGAGAGATGACGAATTGAATCACAATCCCATTCGTGCGGAAATTAGGAGCGACGGCAGCGTTCGTCTGACCGGGTATGTGAATGCGGTCGAGCGGGACAGCCGTCCGCTGGCGCGTCCCGGGGGCACATTCATAGAGCGGGTCGCTGCGGGTGCGTTCAAAAGGGCTATAGAACGTGCGAACGGCAATATTGAACTCAGGTACAACCATGACCGCACGATAGGCAGGCTCGGAGAGAATCTCACGCTCAAAGAGGACGCTATCGGGCTGTACGCCGATGCGGAAGTGTATGACGATGAGGTAGTCAGGGCGGCTAAGGAGGGCAGACTTCAAGGCTGGTCGTTCCGATTCTATCTCATAGAGGATGAATGGAGCAGGGATGAATCGGGAGTTGACCATAGGCGGCTCACGGACATCGACATAGATGAGGTCAGCATCCTTGATGTAACCCCTGCGTACATCGCAACGAGCATCGAGCTTAGGGGCAATGAGCGGACGCTTATGGAGGAGCGCAGCTCGGCGGAGCCGCCCGAAAGCACCGAAGCGGAAGCAGCCGAAATAAGGAACGGTATGCTTCTAAACGAAATTGAAATTCTTAAATTAAAGGAGAGATAACAACATGGAACTCAAAGCATTGCGCGAAAAGCGCAGCGGGATCATCGAGGAGATGACCGACCTGGTAAACAAGGCAAGTGCCGAAACTCGCTCGTTCACGAACGAGGAACAGACCGCATATGACGGCTACAAAGCCGAAGTAGCAGCCATAGACAGAACCATTGCGGCAGCGGAAGAGATGAGGAACGAGCAGCGCAAGCTCGAGACCCCGGTCGAAACGAGGGACGCAGGAAATAACGGCTCGGACAAGCTCACCCCCGAGGAACGCAGCTTTGTCGCGTACATCAGGGGCATGGCAGCCGGACGCTCGGGCGAAATGCGAGCCGACACCAATATGACCAAGGGCGATAACGCCGCAGTCATTCCGCAGACGGTTGCGAACAAGATCGTCGAGACCGTAAGGGATATGTGCCCCATCTTCGACTTGGCAACCACTTACAGAGTGGGCGGCACGCTCGCCATCCCCTATGAGGACAGCAGCACGCGCGTCACTGCCGGTTATGCAGATGAGTTTGCGGACAGCGATTCTACGGCGCAGAAGCTTACTACGATTACGTTGACGGGCTTTCTGCTCAAAGCAGAGACCAAGGTTTCAATCAGCCTGCTCAAAAATACCGACCTCGACCTTTTGAATTACGTCATCAGGAAGGTCGCGGAGTCGATGGTTTTTGCGATCGAGAAGGAATATCTTGTCGGCACAACTAACAAGATCAGTGGCATCGCAGGTACCGTCAAGAACAAGATCACCGCTGCTACTGCAACCGCTGTTACTACGGACGAGCTTATCGACCTTCAGGATTCCGTGCCGGATGTATACCAGGCAAACGCCATTTGGATCATGAACGGCAAGACCCGAACCGCGCTCAGGAAGCTCAAGGACAATGAGGGAAAGTATCTGCTGAATCCCGATTTGACCGCAAAATGGGGTTACAAGCTACTCGGCAAGGATGTGTATGTCAGCGACAGTATGCCCACCATGGCGGCGGGTAAGCTTGCCATCTACTATGGCGATATGTCAGGTCTTGCCAGCAAGATCTCCGAGGAGATCGAGGTCAAGGTATTGAATGAACTGTATGCAAAACAGCACGCAGTCGGCATCCTTGCTTTTGCCGAGGTCGATGCGAAGATAGAAAACGCACAGAAGATCGCCGCGCTTGCTATGAAGGCATCCTGATTATGAAGCTTAGCGAGATCACGCCCGCTGATGCCGTGAGCTTCGTCCGTATAGAGGGGGATGACGCAAGGAACGTCACTCCCCTCATAGAAGCCGCCAAATCCTATGTACTCAATTACACCGGGCTTACGGAAGAGGAAGCCGACACAAAGCCCGACCTTGCTATTGCCGCATTGGTGATTGTAGGCGACCTATACGAGCATAGGGACATGACGGCGGAGACTGCCGCAGAGAATAGGACGGTCAAGACCATTCTCGGCATGTACTGCCGCAATCTTATCGGAGGCGAGTGATGAACCCGGGAAAGCTCAATAAATGGATGGGCATATTTGCGTATAGGGACGGAGAATGGCGATTGCAGCGGCATGTATACTGCGCATGCAAATACCTTCCGAGGGTCATATTCAGCCCATTGGCACAGGCACGCGATGGCGCGGAAGTGAAGATTCGCCGGACGAATATAGATAAGCGTTTTGCGCTTTTGATTGAGGGCAGGTTTCACCTAATAGCGTCCGTGGACTATACGGACAAGGCATATCTCACGCTTACTGCGGCAAGGGTCGTGCCTGAGCTTATCACGGGCGAAAGAACGGTTTCAAGACAGGGCAGGCTTAATCGACCGGAAAACGTGTCAATATCCATTGAGCCGTTTTGCGGCGTTATTTCAGAAAAATATCTGAATCATGCTCAGCAGCTTCCAAATGCGGTTCTCGAAAACGGACTGATCCTCACAACGCCCAAGTGCGTGAAACTAAAATCAGGGGATACGCTTGTCCACAGCGGCAAAAGGTATTCCGTGCTAACGGCGCATACGGAGGATGAATACATAAACGATTACGAGATTGTGCGCATGGAGGATGCGTAATGCAAGAGATAAAGATTCTCGAGGAGAATTTTGAAAAGGCCTTGCGGAAAAGTCCTGAGCTTCGCCGCAAGGCGATGGAGCTTGCGACCAAAAGAGCGCATCAAACGGTTCACACAAGCATCGGGGGAAAGCTTAACGATTCGCACGGCAAGATCGCGGGCTGGCAGGTCATCAGGCTCGGAAGCAAGGGCGGCTACGGTGTCGTAAAGGCGACAAATACAAGCTCAGGCGCAAACAGCCCAGGTGCGATAACGAACTATCTTGAGCATGGGCATAAGATACGCGAACCTAAAAAGCGGGGCGCGAAGGGTTACCGCCCAAGGATACATACTGCTTCCGTAAATGGGCGCTGGTTCTATAGGGTTGTGGCAGCGGATGTGAACCGCATCACTTTAGATGCCGCGAACGAGGTATGCAAAGGCATCGCGGATATTATCGAAGGTAAAAACGTATAAAACGTTTAAAACCGCTTAAGGAGAAGAAATGCTTAAGGATACTGAGATACTCGACGGGATAAACGCCGTTTTGTGCAAGGGCTTCCCCAATAGAACGGTGTATATCAATGTTCAAAAGGAGGACTGTGATCGTCCTTCTTTTTTTATTGTCTCGGGAAGGAAAAGCGTGCGTCCGGCGACCTCTGCCACCGTTGAGCGAACGGTCAGGTACAGCATATTGGCCCAAGAAGACATGGACGAGAACGGCATAAGCAGCCTTGAGGAGCTTCAAAACACTCAGGCGAAGATCTTCGCGCTGTTTCTTGCTCCTTTTCGGTGCGGGGACAGGCATCTTGTCGCGATGTCCGAGGCCGTCCCAGTCGAGGATACGGGCGCATCGCAGGTCGATTTAACCATAGTTTTTCATGACGATACCATGGCGGACACCTCGGCGGAAGAGGACGCGCCGCTGATGGAACACATACATTCACAAAAAAGGTTCAATTAAAGAGGTATGATATGGGTTTACCTACTCTTAACATCAATTTTATCACTGCTGCCGTCAGGACGGCGGCGAGGATAAACAGGGGAACCGTTGCCGTAGTCGTAAAGGACGAAGCAACCACCCTACAGAAAAAGCTGTTTAAGCTTTCAAGCGAGGCGGATATCCCGTCCGGACTCAGCGATGCAAATAAGGCGTATGTGAAAACCGCATTGATCGGCGGTGAAAACAAGCCTAAGAACGTACTGCTTGCCGTCATCCCGGACGGTTCGGAGGACTACGAGGCCGCATTTGAGCTTTTGGCAACTCAGCAATGGGATTGGCTTGCCGCCGCGCCCGATTGCAGCGCAACGGACGCGCAGGAGATCGCCGAATGGATAACAGAACGCAGAAAGGAAGGCGCTATCTATAAGGCAGTTCTTCCGAACCATGCCGCCAACAGCGAGGCCATAGTCAATTTCGCGGCATCAGGGATTATTACCACTGCGGAGGCGGTTAAAGCGAACGGTAAGAGCCTGACGGCGGCGGAATACGCCGCGCGGATAGCGGGCTTCATCTGCGGAACGCCGCTTAGAAGCTCCATAACCTATGGAATCCTGCCTGAGGTCTCCGACATTACGAGGCTGTCAAAGGCGGAAATGAACGCGGCCATCGATGCGGGTAAGCTCATTCTAATGCATGACGGCGTGAAGGTCAAGATAGCAAGGGGAGTTACGTCGCTGACCACGGTTGGAACGGACAAATTCCCTCAGATGCAGAAGATAAAGATCATGGATGCCATTGACACCATAAACCGCGATCTTAGGCTTCTTGTGCAGGATGAGTACATCGGTAAAAAAGTCAATTCCTACGATAACAAATGCCTTCTTATGACTGCGATCGGCGCATATTTCAAGCAGCTCGAGCATGAGGGCGTACTCGCGGGCGGAAGCGTTGTCAATATCGACAACGAGGCGCAGAGGGCATATCTCGCCGCAAACGGCATCGATGTAACCGACATGACCGATGATGAGATCAGACAGGCGAACACCGGAACGCATGTGTTCATCAGCGCGGCAATCAGCGTATATGACGCTATAGAGGACGTTGAAATCAACATCAGCCTCGACCTTGGCGCATGATGGAAAGGAGCTAAAAAATGAGCGATTTGAGTGCAAAAAGAGTAATAAACGGTACTTTCGGTAAGGTGTGGCTCGAGAGTGAGTTCGTTGCCGAATGCTATAAGTGTCAGGTGAAGGAAAGCTATACGAGGGAAAACGTCCCCATGTGCGGTTCGCTTAGGGACGGAAAAAAGCTGACAAAGGTCGAAGGCACCGGCTCCATCGGTCTTTACAAGGTCAATTCCCGCATGGCAAGGCTAATTGCCGATCAGATACGCGCAGGGCATGATCCGAAGTTCACTATAATGTCCAAGCTGGACGATCCCGACGCATACGGCGCGGAGCGCGTATCCCTAACGGGCGTTGCGTTCAATGATCTGACCATCGCCGATTGGGAAGCGGGTGTACTAGGCAAGGTCGAATGTCCGTTTACATACGAAGATCACGAATTCATCGACTACATACCGGAGGTATAAAATGAGCTTATTAAATTTGCTGCTTGACGCAGACCCCAAGTCACTGACCGAATACCCGACAGAGAAAATCAAGCTCAAAAGGCTGAGCAAGGTGTGCGGAAGCGATTTTATCGTTGAAATACGCGCTCTCACCCAGCGCGAGATAGACGAGCTTCCGCAGGACGCGCATAGGGAGCATGTCATCTTAAAGGGTGTAACCAATATCGAATTTGGCGATACCGGGTTGCGCGAAAGGTTGAAGCCCGAAAGCCGAAAGACCCCGCTTACCCCTGTTGAAGTCATACAGCGGCTATTCCTGCCCGGTGAGATAGCCAGGTTGAGTTCCTCGATACTCGATCTTTCCGGCTTCGGAGACGGGATGCTCGAAAAGATTGAAAAAAACTGACGACCGACCCGGAGCTGATGCTCATGTTTCTGCTCTTTAGGGACAAGGGCATAACTCCGGGGGAATTCTACCGTATGTCGAGAGGCGAAAAGCTGCTGCTCACCGCTTTTGTGCGGAAAATTTACGGCATGGGGGATAAGGTTCGGATAATCAAGTGAGGTGGCGCGGATGAGTGAAAAAGCCGAGGTATTGCTTGAGCTTAGGGATAATTATTCCGAAACGCTTAAAAAAGTAAAGAGCATACAGGAAACCTTTACAAAAGACCTCAAGGGCATGCAGAGTACGCTTAATGAGATAAACCGCAGCAAGGCACAGGTCAATTTAGACGTTTCAAAGGCGCAAAGAGAGCTTAATGCTGCCAAAAAGGCAATGCAGGAATTTGACGATGAAATGACCCGCTCAAAAGCTATTGAAGCTCAGCTTAGGTATGACACGCTGAAGGATGATTTGAAAGCATTGGAAAGCCAAGCGAAGTCAACAAGGAATGAGATGGAGAAGCTTGCGGGTTTGGAATCCAAGCGGAACAATCAGAGCGGCGGCGGAGGCGGCGAGGGCGATGGCGCACTCCAAGTCGGGTCGGCGATATTTGAATCACAGCTTGCAAGCCAGCTCTTTGGTTCCGTTTCGGATTACATCGGTACAAGCATTAGCTCAAGATACGGTGCATCGATGGGCTCTACCATTTCAACCATCGGCAGCAATGCGATTTCGGGTGCGGCAGCGGGTTTTGCACTTGGCAGCATAATTCCCGGCATCGGGAACGCCCTCGGAACGGCGATAGGCGCAGCCGTGGGTACGATTTCCGGCATCATTCAAGACACGTCACAGAAAAAGCAGGAGAAGGACGACCTTTTTCGAAACGATGTTCAAAATATATACAATGAAGTGCAGAGCATGCGCTCGCAGATGCTCGAAGCGGGATCTGTCATAGCTGCTGAACGTGAATCGAGCCTACTATCCTTCACCACTCTGTTAAAGAGCGAGGCGGCGGATGCTCCCGTATATGGGATGGTCGGAATGCCTGCGTACACCAAGGACGGCGATGCCTTGCTTGCCCCAATCTTCGAGCGGAGAATGCAGACGGGGACGGGCATGGACGGTAAGGAATTTGCGCAGCAGTTCCTTGACAGGATCACGGAATTCTCAAGATCAACGCCGTTTGGGTACGATGACCTGACCGCCACAAGCAAGACGCTGCTGTCATACGGCTATAAATCGGACGACATATTCTCCATGCTGACGCAGGTGGGCGATGCGGGTGCGGCTTTGGGCTGGAACGCTTCGGACAGAGAGGCGGTCGCAACCTATCTCGGAAGGATGAATCTTACGGATAAGGTGACAATGCAATACCTGAACCCGCTTATGCAGCGTCAGATAGATGTTCTTGGCTATATCAAGGCAAGCTTGGAACCCTCTTTAGGCTCGGTTACGGAAGCGGACGTTATGGAGATGATCTCCAAGGGCGAACTCAGCGGTAAGGCGGTTTCCGAGGTGCTTCTTGAGTACATGGGCGATGAATATAAAGGAGCCATGGAGGAGTTTCAAAACTCGTACGAGGGCGTAAAGTCAACGCTTGAGGACTGGGAGAGCGAGATGCAGGCTGCCATGGGCAAGGGCTATAACGATGAGCGCACCAAGCAGATGAAGGAGCAAATCGACTGGTACGAACAGAATGCGGACGAGCTAAAGCGCATGTACGAGCTTGTCGGACAGTATGAAGCAGGTTTAGTCGGGGACGAGGAAGAAAACATGCGCAATAGCTTGGATAAGCTGCTTGACCAAATCAAAACCGAGGGAATCACCGATGCTTCGCAGATGTCGCAGACCTTGTATGAAGCGATGGTGGATGCAAAAGTAACATACCTAAACTCCGACAGTTATAAAGACCTCTACAATAGCCAAATTGAGCTTGTAGAGAGGGTGCAAACCTCCTTGGTCGAGAATCAAATTTGGTACGATTTCGGAAAGGCACTTGGGGACCAGTTCACAAAGGGACTCAATGCCGCATTGGGCTTGATAAATTCAAGCACAATCGCAGAGCCGCAGGACTACATAAACTCATTCTATGATAATGGTTCCAGTGTGACACCCGGTCCCGACCCGACACCCCATCCCGGCTATGCCTACGGCATAAGCTATGTTCCCTCGAACAACTACCCCGCCATGCTGCACGAGGGTGAGCGCGTCCTAACTGCCGCACAGGCCCGGGCGGCGGACAGGGGAGGGGCGGCAAGCGCATCCGTCACCATAACCGGGAACCAGTTCATTGTGCGGCAGGAATCGGATATCGACGCTATCGCAAGTGCGTTGCTTAAAAAACTTCGGGATGCGGAGCTGACATATGTGGAGGATTAACGCATGAAACGGAAATTCATCTTTCTAAAAGGGGATACCGAGATAGTCCTCCCGGTCACGCCCCCTTCCATTGAGACGAGCAGCGGCATAAAGATAGAGACCGTCAACATTCACGGCATGGGCGATATTAGAATAGCAGGATATAGGACGCTTGCCAATATCACCATCGCTGGCTTCTTTCCCGCTCGCGAGTATGATTTCATCGAGGCAGGCGCGGAGATAGATCCGTATAGGTATGTCAAACGGTTTAAGGCCATCATCGTGGCAAGGAAACCCGTTCGGCTCATAATCACCGGGACGGAGATAAATCATCTCGTGCTTATCGAGGAGCTGCGCTACAGCGAGCGGGACGGCACGAACGATGTTGATTATACCATGACGCTAAGCGAGTATGAATACACTGATGCGGTCTCGACCGTTGGCGAGGGGGGCAAAACACGCCCCGAGGATACCGCACCCACGCCCCCAAAGACGTATACGGTCGTGTACGGTGATACGCTTTGGTCGATAGCACGCAGATTCTTGGGAAAAGGCAGCTTATACACGCTTATCGCAAAGGTGAACAATATGCCCGATCCGAACATCCTTCGCGTTGGTCAGGTGCTTGTTATCCCGGAGGTGCCTTAATGCTGTGTATTATGGACGGAAGGGACGTAACGCCTCTTGTTAACGCAGCAACGAGTTCGCTTAGTAAAAACGGATGCTCCCGCACGATGACAGTCAATGTAACGCAGTCGGCAACGGACACGCGCATTCCAAAGCTGGAGCTTAAAACGGGAGTGCAGCTGCAATTCTCGTCCGATGGCTTTGACTTCTTCGGGGTGGTGTCGAGCATCTCGGTTTCCACGGAGAGCAGCACGGCGGACATCAAAGCCCATGACATGGGGCTGTACCTTAACAGAAACAGCGTTACCAAGAAAATAAAGGGACAGACCCCGTCTGTGACGGCAAAGGCTTTATGTTCACGGTTCGGCATTAAAACGGGCTACCTTGAGAGCTGCGGCGGCTTCACCTTTTCGCGCAACTTCGTCAGCACCTCGCTGTACTCCGCTATCATGACAGGGTATACGCTTGCATCCGAAAAGACCGGGAAGATGTACCGTATGGTATTTGATGGTTCACTCATGTGCGTGGTGGAGCGCGGCTCGATAGTAGGAGGTGTGGTTAAGCCCCGGCAAAACCTAATGCTTTCCTCATACTCCGAAAGCATGGAGCGCGTCGTGAACCGTGTGGATATGTATGACAGCGACGGCAATTTCGTTAATTCCGTAAAGGGAGATACCTCGTTCGGAATAATGGCTAGGGCGATAACGCTGTCCGATCGGGTAGATAGAGCTTATGCTGAGAAGATACTTCGTGACAACAAGCTATCAAGAACCGGAACCATACAGATCTACGGGAACCCGCAATGCGTGACCGGGAACGCCATATTGGTCTACGAGTCGTACACGGGGCTGTACGGCAAGTTTTATATTGACGCGGATACGCATACATGGCGGAATGGGCTATACACGACAAAGCTTACGCTGAACTTCGAAAACATCATGGACGAGCAGTCCGCAGGGTCGGAGCTTGAAAAGAGCAGCGAGAAGCAGCAGGCCGTTCAGCAGGAAAACGATCCTCAGCGTCCGCCCATGGCGCATTACGGGCCGCATGGAAATCTTATCTATGAGTACCCGGCTCCGTAGATGGAGAAAGGAGCAATTCGATGAATGAGAACCCATATTCAGGCTTACTTTCGATAATTCGCGGTAAGGATCAAAGTTCGGACACATATGCTTGCAATCAGGTCATAGGCAGGGTCGTAAGCGTTACACCGCTTATTATCAACGCTGCCGGGCTGGAACTCGACGAAGACGACATTATAATCACCACATCCGCAGGCGCGACGGTGACGGTCGAGGGTGAAACGGCGGTATTTGGTTCCGCCGTTTTTCCTGTTGGGAGCAGCGTTCTGCTGCTTACTCCCGATTTTCAGAAATTCTATTTGATAGCAGGAGCGAATTAGCATGGATGAATCCATCTTCCCATTTTTTCGGACTATTAATTATTCTAAAGATTCCCAAAAATCCGACCTGCCGCTTTATACCGATGTCGAATGGGATGAAGAAAATAACTGCGCCGTTCTTGATTCAGCCGGGGAGCCGGTCATAACGACAGGCATTGCCGCGCTGCGGGGCTGGATAGTCCGCGCCCTTAGAACGAGACGGTATGCCGAGGAAATGCATACCTGGCAGTACGGCTCCGAGCTTGAAAGCCTCATAGGCAAGCCGTGGCAGCGCGAGACAAGGCTTGCCGAGGCTAAACGCTATATTGCAGAATGCCTGACGCAAAACCCTTATATAACGGCTGTCACCGTGCATGATGTATCATTCAAAGATACCAGGATGAGCATCTCATGTACTGTCAGCACCGTATATGATCGAATAACCATTGAGGTGGAAAATGTTTAAAGAACGCACTTTTAAAAATATCCGAGCATCCATATTATCGAGGCTGGATGACGACCTGAACAAGGATGAAGGAAGCTTTACGAGCGACATAATAGCCGCTGTAGCCCTCGAGATTGTGAAAATGTACGCATACATGAACACCCTGCTCTCCGCAATGTTTCCGAACGAAAACAGCGGGGAGTATCTTGTAAAGCGGTGCGCGGACTTTGGCATTACTCGCAAGGCGGCAACGGCGGCAGAGGGTGAGATCAATGTTATTGCGGCGCAGGAGACCACCATTCCGGAGGGAACGCGGCTCACAGCGTCCGATACCGGGCTGAGCTTTGCAACTACCCGCTCCGCCAACGTGCCTGCGAATTTAAAGGCCATACCCATTCCCATTCGTGCGCTGCAAGCGGGGCGAATCAGGGTATCAACGAATTCTTTGAAATTCGATCCGCCTCTTGCGTCAATTTCAACCATAACAAACCCCGAAATAAACGATGGTACGGACACGGAGACCGATGAATCGCTGTACCAAAGATTGAAGCTGCGTCTGAGCAATCCTCCAGCAGCGGGAACTGCTTACGACTATAAACGCTGGGCACTCGAGGTTCCGGGTGTGGGACTTGTAAAAGTCAGGTTTACGGATGGAATTATAAAGGTAATCGTCGCATCCGAGGAAGGTAAAAACGTATCGGAAACGGTGCTCAATAACGCTACGAGCCACATAGAGGCAAAACGGCCGCTTGGCACGGTCGTAGAGGTCAAAAGCACATTGAACCAGCTCGTCATCATATCGGCATCGGTAAAGCTGAGTTCGGGCTATTCCCTGCAAACGGTAAAATCCGCGTTTGAGAACGCAATGGCGGAGCATATCCTTTCTATCGCTTTCGATGATGAGAGCGATACCCTTACATTGGCCATGGTCACGCATATCCTGATGAGCATTCCCGGAGTTCAGGACGCGACGCTTGTTAAGATAAACGGCTTGCAACAAAATTGGGACTTCAACAGCAACGCGATCCCCACGCCGCAGATAGCATTGGAGAAAGTAGATGTCGGAAAAAGCGAATAACAGACCCGAGATATATAAGAACGACCCCTATGCGGAGAAAATCTGCGGAGGTCTATACGAGCAAACGCGGGATTGCTGGGCTGACTGCGAGGTATTCAAAAATCAGCTTTTTGCAACGACAGCCACGGAAGAAGGCTATGAAGCATGGGAACAGGCACACGGCATCCATCACGGCGGTTTCCAAGCGGCAGGAGACCGCAGGGAGGCGATCCTTGAAAAGCTGCATTCGGGCGGTTCATTTGACCGAAAGACGGTCGATGCAATCATAAAGAGCATTGTCGATACGGAATACAGCATCACCGAGAGCAAAAACCGCGTCAGCATTGTTTTCGAAACCGCGCTGGACAGTTCGATCCTTGCCAAGCTCAACGATGCTCTGAACACAGTTCGTCCGCTGCATATAAAGGTAAATCTGCGCAGCATCTAAAGGAAGGTGATTAAATTTGCCCGATAATAAGTACGTTTCCAAGCTGGAGATTGGCGGTGAAACGTTCACCATCAAGGACTCCGAAGCCATCAAAAGGGGCTATGCCACATGCTCCACCGTAGCGGCAGCGGTAGAAAAGGCAGTTGATCTGCCTGGGTTTATCCGCAGTACGGGGGCAATGGTGGTGATAAAGTTCAAGTATGCGAATACCGCCGCAAGCCCTACTCTTAATGTAAACAGTACCGGAGCGGCAGATATATACAACTGTTACACCAATACATACATTAAGTCCGGCGATATAACCGCTAATATGACTGCACTCTTTATATTTAACGGCACTCAATGGATGCTTTTGAATCCGGCGCAGGTTCCGCAGACCTCAAAAACATAACTATCCGACCGGGAGACATATCCAACAATTAACGCAAGAAGGGAGGATGACTAATGAATAAATACACGCGGGAAATCACACTTGATGTATCTGAAAAGTCAAAGTTTCAGTGCGTTAATGCGAAGCAGTTGGATAACGCCACGCGAGACCTAAAAATCACCATTTTGGCAAACGGAGAGAAGCTTATTCCTGAAGAGGGAACGACAGCCGCTTTCAGGTGTGTGAAGCCGGACGGGAATGGTTGCATAAACGACGCGGTGATCAACGAGGATGGCACTGTTACCGTGGAGCTGACGAGCCAAGTGCTTGCCTGCCGGGGTGAGGTCAAAGCCGATGTGTCGCTCATGAATGGCACGAGTGTACTATCTACCGCCACGTTCTTTATCTGGGTGGATGACGCACCGATAGCTCCGCCTGCTGTGGTAAGCTCGAACGAGTTTCTTTTACTTACGGAAAAGATAAGTGAAGCTACATCCGCGGCCAAGGACGCGAGGGAGGCAGCGGCAGCGGTCGGAGAGTTGGCAGGCCAGATTCCCACCAAGACCTCCCAGCTCACGAACGATGCTGGGTTTGTAACGATCAACCATGCTCACGCCGACGGAAGCATAACGCCCGCTATGACGACATTCATAGACAGAACAGGAGAAACGACCGAGCCGAGGCCACTGTTTAAGAATTGGCTCCCTATTTCCACGGATGCCGACGGAGCGGTATTCAATGGCATAGGCTACCGTGAAAACGGGCGCATCGGCTCGGACGGCAACGAAGGTAGCATGGCGGGAATGTATGTAACGGGCTTCATCCCGTGTAAGCTTGGAGATGTGATCCGTTTTGGCGGCATCGACATGAAACCGACTGCATCGAACGCGACCAACCAGCGCATATCGTTCTATGATTCAAACAAAACACACA
>JAFLSU010000027.1 GCA_022510765.1 Christensenellaceae bacterium | reverse complement strand
ACAGCTTCTCCGATTTCAGCAAGGACGGTTTCTACTTTACTGTAGACGGTATGTATAATGCATACAACTACAGGCTCCGCAATGAGCTTGACACCGATTGCGCTCCCGTTGACGAGGGCGTTGTTTTGGTTAAGGGCAGCGGCAAGGGTGAAGCATTGAAGGATGCAGAGTCCCCCAATGTATTCCTCGTAGCTCCTTACTATGGACATGACGGTAGCTTCACCGATCAGTATAAGCGTGAAGCACAGTCCATCGCGGACACCACTGGCGGTGACTATCTCCTCATTCAGAGCACTGCTGCAACCGGCCCCGCGATCGCTCAGAACTATTCTGACAAGGGCGTTGTTATTTACGACAGCCACGGCACTCAGTCCGGTACGTCTTCCTATCTCTGCCTCACCACGAATCAGGGCATCACTGATGAAGATTATCAAAACGGTTGGGCAGTAAGATCCGGCAGTGCTGCATACATCGATGGTCGTTATATTGAGCATCATGTCGATGGTGACCTCGCCAACCCCATCGTTTGGATGGCTATCTGCGAAGGCATGCATATTCGTGGTCAGGGTACCACCGGTTACGCTCTGCTCAGAGCCGGCGCAGGCATCGTTTACGGTTATTCCCAGAGCGTTACCTTCGTAGGCGACTATATGTATGAAGCAGAGTTCTGGAATGTAATGAAGGAAGGCGGCACCGTTGCTGAGGCATATGAGCACATGATCGATGTCTATGGTATCCCCGATCCCCGCGGTGATGCATATCCCATCGTTATGTCCGATGTTGACGATTTCCCCGCAAACCCCGATGCTCCTCAGACCGTTTACTGCGAGTGGACTCTCTTCGGCGAAGCAGAACCCGTTGCTCTCACCGGCTTCTCTCTTGATACCAATGCGGTTGATCTTTACATCGGCAGATCCGCAAGTGTTGTTTTCGGTCGTGAACCCGAAAATGCAAATCAGTACGAGCTCGTTTGGACTTCCGCTAATGAATCCATCGCAACCGTAAGCGGCAACAATCGCAGAGCCACCATCAACGGTATTTCTGCTGGTACCACCACCATCACCTGCACCGTTATGGTCAATGGTCAGGTGTTCGGTACTGCAAACGTTGTCGTAACCGTAAGCGTTGATACGACTCTCATGGAGGCACTCAACGTTCCGGGCGGCTTGCTCCAGTTCGGCACAAGCGAGGGCTATGGCTTCGAAGCAACCACCGAAGGCGACAGGTATTATGCAAAGTCCAATAACGCAAATGCGCACGGCACCACTGCAACCCTCACCACCACGGTTGAGATGGAAGCGGGCGACACCCTTACCTTCGAGTATTACTACAGCTCCGAGACAAACTATGACTGGTACACCTTCACGGTAAACGGCACTCAGGTTCAGAGGCTGTCGGGTACTACCCTTTCCAATTGGACATCCTACACCTACACTGCACAAACCGCAGGCTCCTACACCTTTACATGGAGCTATTCGAAGGATGGCAGCGTGAATAATGGTCAGGACTGCGTTAAGATTGATAACGTAGAGTTCTCCGGCACCATTGTCAATCCGCCCGCAGGAGCAGGCGATGTAGACGGCGACGGCACTATCACCATTCAGGATGCGCTTCTGGCGCTCCGTGGTGCTATGGGCGTCCAGCAGCTCACCCCTGCACAGATCGAAGCTGCCGACATGGATGGCGACGGCAATGTCTCCGCAACTGACGCAGCCATCATCCTGCGCCTTGCGCTTGGCCTCTAATTGATTGGCCACTCCAATTAGTGCGAAAGCATAATAATTAACCTTCAAGGGACGTTTCCTGCATAAGGGAGCGTCCCTTTGGGCATATTCACTTTCGTCGGGAGACTAAACATGGCTCACCCCAAACCACTGATATTGAGCCGAAACTCTTTTTGCAGGCTTGGCCCCAACTATTAATATTGAGCCTGAATATGAATATGAACAATCGGAGTACTGTAATGGATTCGACATTTCAAATCATTTATAATGTTGTGAAGCAGATTCCGTATGGACGAGTAGCTACATACGGTCAGATAGCCGCACTTGCGGGCAACCCACGTTGGGCAAGGGTAGTTGGGTACGCGCTGCATGTAAATCCCGACCCCGCAAATATTCCGTGTCATCGTGTTGTTAATAAGAGCGGACAGGTATCTAAGGCATTTGCATTCGGTGGCGAGAACATGCAGATCAAGCTGCTTTCAAGTGAAGGCGTTGAATTCGTTGACGGTCATGTCGATATGGATAGGTTTCAATGGAAATTGTGACAGCTTATCATGCAGATGGCCTTGCATCGCGGTATCGGGTGCCATAAAAGGGCAATTCAGATAATTCCTTAATTGAAATGATAATGTCTAAGTATAGGGGATTAAATTCCCCTATACTTAATAATCTGTAAAGCAAAAACCACGCGTTTAGCATGTGGTTTTTGCTTTTTTGCATTAATATGCCAAATTATGGATTTGAACACAGCTAATATGTATTCACATTACGGTTTTGGCTTGATTCTCCCGTCAACTTCGGAGGATACGAGCTTATCCAAGTCTATAACAAGCCAATTACCAACCGAAACGGACGAGCTTTTTACAAATCCAAACCCATGGTCTGTTTCTATGTAATACCAATCACCTATGCTGTTCCATACATATACATTAGTATTGGCGCTGAGCGTCGTGATCGTATCGCTGTACTCGGAGGGGGAGCTGTAAAGATTGGCTATCTCGTTTGTTCGAGCTTCTCCGATTATCGCTTCAGCGTCACTCGGAGCAGGGAAGAGTACTACATCAACGTAATCCCCTCGAATATAGCCAAGAATACCGTCCGCAATGCAGATGATCCAACCGTTGTGCTCGCCTACAATATCGAGATGGGTGTTTTTGCTGAGACGTCCTAACGAAGTATAATTCGTTCCGGGTCCGCTGCGTATATTTACGTTTGATCCGGTGACAACACCGTATGCTAACACTTCCTGCGTATAAGAATACGGTTCTTCGGGATTGCGCTCGTTTACGGTAGAGAGATCGAATTTTTTGAAATAAAACGCAAGAATCTCATCAAAACGATCTCCGTTCAAAGCTCTGGCCTGTGCGCCCCATTGTGAAAGCCCAAGTCCATGTCCCCATCTACAGAAGTTGACAGTGTATCCGTTGCTCGTTGGCTTGCCCCAGTAAATGCGATAGCTTGCGCTGAAAACACCATATGACTTCAGTTTGGTTACGTCAAAATCGACGGTTATGCTGCGCTCACTGCCCGAGGCAACGGCTACATCCATGGAGACGCTCATTCTCGTCATATTGCGCTGAGTGCCGTCGAACTTAGGTGTGTGTACATTTGCGTTCGTGATTTGAAGGACGGTCGCACCGCTTCCGACGGCATTAGCAGCTTCATCTGCAAGCAGCCTTGCAAACGCAGCGTTAGTCGGAGCCTGACCGTAAACTATTTCGAGGGTTTGACGCTTACTTTCGGCGTATTCAAAATCAGGGTTGTCGAGCTTTAGCTCATAAGCATAATCGATTCCGCTCGAACCAAAGGCATAGGAGGGGAGCTGGGTTTCTCCGCCGTTCGTACCGCCATAAAATGTCAGAATTATTTCACCGTTTATCGACAGTATCTTGCCACATACATCCTCAATGCAGGCGAGCAGACATTTATTATGTCCGGCTTCGTAGCCGCGATAGCCCTGGTAGTTAAACGAATCGGTTATGTCATAGTCATCTCCGGAATAAGTAAAGCCAAAAGCATATGACTTTGACGCGATGGCCTGCGCCTTTAAAGCATCTATATCCCAAACTTCATTCATTTCATATGGTACTATGCCATAGAGATAGTGCGCGGTGGGTACGTCATTTATAAGACGGACGCTGCCGTCGGCATTGGAGCTCAGAATGAAATTGCCAAGGTATTTCCGTCCGTTATTGCTGCTGTTACCGCTAGTAACGAGCTGGGCGTAGCCTGCAGAGCTGTTGAGGTTTACTCTCATAAGTGTGAGTTTGCTGCCCGAATACAGATTTGATGAGCCGGCTGATGCAGTAACAGAGGTACCGTTTGTTCTGATGGTGAGCGTCAGCGGCGCATCCAAACTCCCAACAACGGAACGCATATTTTCCTTAATGTAATATGCACCGTATAGCTTGAGCGATATGGTATCGACGCTGCCGGTCGTGATGAGTACTTGAATATTGCTGAAATCTTCATTTGTGCTTCGGGATTTGTCCCGTAGCAGCTTGAAAGGCGATTCCGATACGGCCGCGTCAGCCGCTGCGGCCGTATCAATTGTTGCGGCAGCATCGTCTGCTGTGGCAGAATCTAAAATCTGCTGAGCCTTCGGATTTCTCCAAGCATTGTATTGCTTGATGGTCTCTGCCGACAACGGCATGATTGCGCACATAATGCATATGACCGCGATCAGTAGAGTAAGAATACGTCTAATAGTCATGTGTGTTCTCCATCGAATTTAGTAGTATTTCAATTGCCTTTGAGGCAAGAGCTAACCCAAAAGCGCCTGGCACGAAGGGCACACTTGCGGGAGCGTTTGCTTTCATATCTGGGTCGGGGGTCGGCATTACGGGCATGTGGGGCGTTTCTACTGAATAGACAACGGTCAAACCTGCGACCTTACGAGAGCGTAGCTCACGCCGCATTACACGCGAAAGCGGATCGATGGATGTGGAATATATGTCTGCTATGCGTATGGCCGTAGGGTCAAGTCGATTACCGGCACCCATGCTCGATAGTACGGGAATCCCGACTTTTTTGGAATGTTCTATAATCGCGAGCTTTG
Source organism: Christensenellaceae bacterium (assembly GCA_022510765.1). Taxonomy (GTDB): domain Bacteria; phylum Bacillota; class Clostridia; order Christensenellales; family CAG-138; genus PeH17. The sequence goes on along the minus strand of JAFLSU010000027.1, from coordinate 14,753 downwards.
CCGTAACATTATCCACTGCGTCGATGACGATATCGGAATCATCGGGAATGAAGCGTGATGCGTTTTCGGCGGTTACAAATTCGCATATGCCCGTAAAACTGCAATCAGAAACGTCATGAACATGCATTTGCATAACATCGACCTTCCGCATGCCTATCGTACTCTTTTTTGCACAAATCTGTCTATTGAGGTTGCTTGCCTTGACACTTGCTGAATCCACTGCAATAAGATTCCCAACCCCGCAGCGAGCGAGCGCATCAATACAATGCCCCCCTACGCCGCCGACTCCAAAAACAATCACCTTTGAGTGCGCGAGTACAGCTTCGGCGGATTCACCAAGCAGCATCCCGGTGCGAAAAAAGCTTTCTTTCAAAGGATTCACCTCGATCAGTTTTGTCCATTATAACAATTTAAACAAGAATAGGCAAGTAAAATGGATTAAATGGGAAAAATTTACAAATTTTATGCTGCATTTATGCCGTTTGGGGATGATTTAAACTCAGATTCACAAAAAAGCGGCATACCTTTTAAGTATACCGCCGCTAATCTTAATTTCTAAACGAAATAATATTATTTCTTATTGACTTATTTGCCCGAAATCATAAGCTTGCCGATAAGCAGACTGGGGCAGCCGATCCTTGCCATTGCAGCTCCCGGAAGACCAAATTTCATATCGCTGCCAACCGCAATGATGTCCTTCATAAGTGAAAGGAAATTGCCCGCGCAGGTGATCTGTTCAACGGAACGGATTACGCTGCCGTTCTCAACGAGCAAACCTTTTGCAAGCAGTGAAAAATCGCCACTCACCTCGTTAAGCCCCGCATGGAGTCCTCCAAGCTCGGTGATGATAATGCCGCTGTCAAGCTCGGCAACGAGTTCATCATAGCTCTTTTCACCCGCAACAATATAAAAGTTGCTCGGCGCGATCCCGACGGGCGATGCTACGGAATCACGACCCGCGTTGGACGTGGATTCAACTCCATCCTTGAGCGCCGTCTTAAGGTTGTGCAGATAGCTCTTGAGCAGACCGTTCTCTACAACCGTAGTGAGGACGGATGGCACACCCTCGGCATCAAATGCGCGCGGGTATCCCTTTTCGAACGGATCATCAAGTATGGTGATGTTATCATTCGCGATACGCTCGCCGATCTTATCCTTTAGGAGGGAAAGTCCCTTCTGAACGTTGTCGGCTGAGAAAATTCCGGAAAACGCACCCAGAAGATCGCCTGCAGCATCGTTCCTGATAAGAACACGATATTCGCCAGAATCGACCGTTTTTGCGTTGAACTGAATAAGGGCATTGTCAACACTTTCTTTGATCATATCGCCATAATTGCTTATGTCGCCGCCCATCTTGAATGAATAGCCCTCATGCTCTTCCTCGCCCTGACGCAAGATCGCCCCTATAATGCCGTAGGAGTAGTTTTCAGTGCTGTCGGCACGAAGCCCGAGGGTATTATGGATGTGGGTAACGTTTACGCCCGTCTCGACCGTACAATACCCAAGACGATTGACCCTGCCGTCAAAAGCGAGGGTGTCGCGCTCCATACGCATTGCGAGGTCGATTTTTTCGCTTTCGGTCATGTGGAGAACGGGGTTCTTAGTCTCAATGATTGATGGGTATTCACACGCGCTCTGCATGGGGTTAACGTCCGTATTCTCGATAGCTCGAGCATTATCTATGGCGCGATCCACGAGAAAATCGGGGTCCTCAAATACTTCGGTATATGCATAGCCGTTTTTACCATTGAAAATTACACGAAGATTCAGACCGCTGTCTTTGGCTGACTTATATCTTTCAATATCGCCATCAAGGACATTGACGGAGAAAGAATCGGTCCGACCGCAATAGACTTCGGCGGATTCGCAGCCCTTTTCAAGCGCTGATTTGAAGCAAGCATCCCTAAACTGTTCAAACGTCATTACAGATTACCTCCTTTGCCGCCTACGGTTATTTCACTTACGCGGATCCTTGGCTGGCCGACATTCGTGGGAATGCTGCCGGACTGCGATCCGCACATACCCTGACCCATCCACATATGCTTTCCAACTCGATCTATCTTAAGAAGAACATCGGAGCCTTTGCCGATGAGTGTAGCGCCACGAACCGGGCAAAGGATCTTACCGTTCTTAACCCAATAACCTTCAAGCACAGCGAAATTGAAATCGCCGGTGAGGGGATTTACGGAGCCGCCGCCCATCTTTGCGGCAAACAGACCATCGCCCATGGTGGCGAGCATCTCCTCTTCATCGTCGTTGCCTTCGGCAAAGAAGGTGTTGGTCATGCGTGAGGTGGGAGCAAATGTATAATCCTGCCTCCTGCCGCTGCCGGTAACTGGGTGATTCATCCTGCGCGAACCGAGAATATCGACCAAGTAGGATTTAAGGATGCCGTTTTCGATAAGCACATTGCGCTGAGCAGGATTTCCCTCATCGTCGAAATGCACGGAACCCCATTCGCCTTCGATCGTGCCGTCATCTATTGCCGTCACGATGGGGCTTGCGATCTGCTGACCGAGTTTTCCGCAGAATACGGAATTTCCCTTTCCGACGCTGGTGGCTTCAAGGCTGTGGACGCATGCTTCGTGAAGGATAACGCCGCCAAATCCGCCGTCGATGACAACGGGAACCTTGCCTGCGGGGCATTCGGGAGCATGCAGCATGGTGACTGCGATACGGGATGCCTCCTTGCCGACAGCCTCGGGATCTATCTTCTCAAAGGCTTCAAAGCCCATGCCCAAACCAGGGCCTTCGTGACCGGTCTGAGCCTCGCCATTCGCCATTGCAACGGATCGCACAACAAAGCGAGTACGGGGACGGCGATCCTCAGCCCATATGCCGTTGCTGTTGCATACCATTATGCGGTTGTCGAAATCCATATAGTTGGCAACGACCTGCGTGACCTCATCCGAGTATGCCTTAGCAGCCTTCGTACCGTTGCGAAGGAGTTCGATACGCCGTGCGTTATTGACTTCGCTGAACGGAATCTTGGGGTTGGAGCTTCCGTTGCGTGTAACAGAAAATGAAACGTTCTCAAATTCTTTAACGCCGTCGATAGCGGATGCTGCGGCTTTTGCCGTTGCAAGGAGCGCAGCTTCACTTGTGTCCGTAGTGTACGCATAGGCACTCTTCGTGCCTTTAAGTACACGAACGCCGGCACCAACTAGACGATTGTAGCGCGCGGCCTCAACGGATCCGTCCACCATCATAATGGTGTTTGATTCCGAGTCCTGCATGAACAATTCGGAAAAATCGCCGCCCGTCTTGAGCGCCTCGTCGAGGACGGCTTGTGCAATGCTCTTATTTATCAAGTTATTACCTCCATAAAAATTTTTCCTTATGTATTATACCATAAATTTGCCAATAAGCAAGGAATTCACTTAAAAAAATAGTGCTTTTAATATTTGCTCGACTGTAGTATAATTATTTGATATGTAAATTAAGGAGGTAATCGGATTATGTGCGGCATAGTCGGATACGTTGGAAGTAAAAACGCGACTCCAATCCTGCTCGATGCGCTCGAAAAGCTTGAGTATCGAGGTTATGATTCTGCGGGCATAGCCCTCGTGTCATCAAATGGCATTGAAGTAAAAAAGACCAGGGGAAGAATATCCACCCTGCGTTCCATCACGGGTGAGGTTGAAGCGGGAGGCTGTACGGTCGGGATCGGTCATACGCGCTGGGCGACGCATGGGGAACCGTCCGATGTCAATTCGCATCCGCATCTTTCACGCAGCGAAAGAGTTGCCGTAGTTCATAACGGCATAATTGAAAACTATATCGAGCTAAGGGAGTTCCTTGCCGAACATGGCTATGTTTTTTCGACCGAGACCGATTCCGAGGTCGTTTCAGAGCTTATTGATTACTACTATAATGGCGATCCCATCGAGGCCGTGCGCAAAGCGGAGATGCAGCTTAAAGGCTCATATGCGTTGGGAATTCTGTTCAAGGATTATACCGATCAGATAATTGCTTTGAGAAAGGATGGCCCACTTATCATCGGCGTAGGGGAAGGGGAGAACTTTATTGCCTCCGATATACCTGCGATCCTTAAGCATACGCGAAGCATTTTCCGCCTCGGCGAAAGGGAGCTTGCGATACTTACCAAGGATGGCGTCACCGTTATCGATAAATACGGTGAACGGATCGAGCACGAATGCGAGCATATCGATTGGGATGTTGACGCTGCCGAGAAGGGCGGCTATGCGCATTTCATGATAAAAGAGATAATGGAGCAACCCGAGGTAATTGCAAAGACCATCAATCCGCGCATAATCAATGATAAGCGGATTGATTTGGGGCTTAAGAGAATAACAGATGACGATCTGCGCGGAATTAAAGCGATAAAGATAGTGGCTTGCGGTTCGGCGTACCATGTCGGCGTGGTCGCAAAGTATTTTATGAAGAAGACGCTTGGTATTCCGGTAGAAGCGGAGCTTGCGTCGGAGTTTCGTTATGACGATCCGATAGTCGATGAACACACCCTCGTCATCATCATCAGTCAATCCGGCGAAACGCTTGATACGCTGTATGGTTTGCGTGAGGCGCGCAGCCGTGGAGCGCGGGTCATCTCGATAGTGAACGTTGTCGCAAGCAGCATTGCGAACGAAAGCGAGGATGTCCTCTATACCTGGGCGGGCCCCGAGATTGCGGTTGCCACCACTAAGGCGTACAGCACGCAGCTTGTGCTGATGAATCTTCTTAACTGGCATATTGCCAACGTCAAAGGCTTGATGAGAGATGATGAGGTCGCCCGTGCTATCACGCAACTTCGCGAGATACCCGAGCAGATGAACGGAATGCTATCCGATCACGAGCAGATGCAGTATCTTGCTTCGCTGTTTTTCAACTGTCATAGCGTATTCTTCATCGGAAGGAATATCGACTACGCGCTTTCGCTCGAGGCTTCGTTGAAGCTCAAGGAAATTTCGTACGTCCATTCGGAGGCCTACGCGGCAGGAGAGCTGAAACACGGCACCATTTCCCTTATCGAGGACGGAACGCTCGTGATCGCGCTCTGCACCTATCGTCCGCTGCTTGAAAAGATGGTATCCAACATTAAAGAGGTCAAGGCAAGGGGCGCAAAGGTCATTGCCATCATCAACCATGACGATACCCAGACCGAAGGCGTTGCGGATCATGTAGTTCGGATTCCCGAATGCAGCGAATACGCCATCCCGTCACTGACCATCGTACCGCTTCAGTTATTCGCGTACTATATCGCCTCTCATAAGGGCTGTGACATCGATAAACCCCGTAACTTGGCAAAATCGGTTACGGTGGAGTAAAACTGTGGCCGAGAGGGACTTGCTTGAAAACGAGTGATTTTTATTACGACCTACCAAAGGAACTGATTGCGCAGTCGCCCGCGGAATGCAGGGAGGCATCCCGTCTTTTGGTGTACAACAGAGCTGATAAAAGCATTGAGGATAAGGTCTTTTCCGATATAATCGACTATCTTGAGCCGGGGGACGTGCTAGTTAGGAACACCACGCGGGTAATTCCTGCGCGTCTGTATGGAAAACGCGAGGATACCGGAGGCGCAATGGAATTCCTGCTGTTAAGGCGGCTCGATGAATACCGTTGGGAATGCCTTGTTAAGCCGGGAAGGCGCGCAAAAGCAGGGCTGACCTTTATAATAAATGAAGAGCTTAGCGCAACTATAGAGGAGCAGCTTGAGGACGGCAACCGCATAATTCGATTGAATTATGACGGAATTTTCGAGGAGATACTTGATCGTGCCGGAGAGATGCCGCTGCCCCCGTATATAACCAAGCGGCTTGACGATAAGACCCGCTATCAGACCGTATACGCAAGGGAAAACGGTTCGGCGGCGGCTCCGACCGCAGGGCTACATTTTACAAACGAACTGTTAAAACGTATTTCGGACAAGGGCATCGACATAGTGGACGTGCTTCTGCATGTGGGGCTTGGAACCTTTCGTCCCGTTTCCGCCCAGAATATCGAGGAGCACCATATGCATTCAGAATTCTACGAATGCACGGAGGCGGCTGCGGAGCGGATCAACCGCGCGAGGGCAAACGGCGGCAGGATAATCGCAGTCGGCACTACGAGCTGCCGAACGCTCGAAAGCATCACCGATGAAAACGGCGTTGTACATGCAGGCAGCGGTTCAACCGATATTTTCATAACCCCGGGCTATAGGTTTAAAGCTGTTGATGCGCTAATAACGAACTTTCACCTGCCGGAATCAACTTTATTAATGCTGATAAGCGCGTTCTCGTCAAGGGATGAGGTAATGCGCATCTATAAACATGCCGTAGAGGAGAGGTATCGTTTCTTCTCATTTGGAGATGCATCAATCTTTTTGTAATAAAATAATTATAACTTTAATGGACTAAACTATGGAACAACCTGTACGATACGAAGCAATAAAAACATGCAAGCAAACCGGAGCCAGGCTTGGAAAGCTGCACACCCCGCATGGTGTTATTGACACGCCCTGCTTCATGGCGGTCGGCACTCAGGCAACCGTAAAAGCGATGCTCCCAAGGGATCTTAAGGAGGTTGGCGCGGGCATAGTGCTTGCCAACACATATCATCTGTACCTTCGCCCCGGACATGAGCTTGTCAAGGAGGCCGGAGGTCTGCATGAGTTTTCGCAATGGCATGGTCCCATGCTCACCGACAGCGGCGGCTTTCAGGTGTTCAGCCTCGCAGCCATGAACAAGATTAGAGAGGACGGCGTGGAATTCCATTCACATATCGATGGAAGAAAGCTGTTTTTCACTCCGGAATACGTCATGGAGATAGAGCAGGCACTCGGAGCCGATATTGCGATGGCGTTCGATGAATGCGCTCCAGCGGACTGCGATAGGAGTTACACCATCGCCGCAATGAAGCGTACCCACAGATGGGCGCAGCGCTGCAAGGACAGCCATACCCGTGAGGATCAGGCGCTTTTCGGCATAGTGCAGGGCGGTATGTTTGCCGATCTTCGCATAGAAAGCGCGAAAACGCTTGCGGATATGGACTTACCGGGCTATGGTATAGGCGGTCTTTCGGTTGGCGAACCGAAGCCCGTCATGTATGATATGCTTGAAACGCTTATGCCGTATATGCCAGTGAATAAACCGCGTTATCTTATGGGCGTAGGAAGTCCGGATTGCCTTGTTGAGGGCGTAATAAGAGGCATAGATATGTTCGACTGCGTGCTTCAGACTCGTGCGGCAAGAAATGGACTTGCCCTAACCTTTGACGGCAAAAAGATGCTTCGCAATGCTCAATTCGCACATAACTTCACGCCTATTGAGGAGGATTGCGATTGCTATGCGTGCCGTAATTTCACAAAGGCATACATAAGGCACTTGATAAAGGCGGGTGAAATTTTGGCCGCTCAGTTGATAACGATGCACAATCTCAGGTTTACCTATAGGCTTATGGAGAAGATTCGTGAAGCCATAAAAGAGGACAGGCTTATGGATTTGAGGAATGAATTGCTTTTGAGAGGTGCGTTCAATTGATTCGTGAGCTTTCAATTAAAGACGAGCGACAAATGCGCTCCCTCGGTTCAAAAATAGCCCGAGGTTTGTTTAAGGGCGCATTCATCGCTCTGTTTGGCGACTTAGGCGCGGGCAAGACCACCCTCGTGCGCGGTCTTGCGTCGGAAATGGGCATCGACACCATCGCAAGTCCGACGTTTAATATCGTTCGCAGCCATGAAGGAAGGGGCATGATCCTCGATCATTTCGACGCATACAGACTTTCGGATCACGAAGAATTGCTTGCGATCGGATTTGAGGAATACATTGATTCGGACAGTATCGTGGTTATGGAATGGTGTGAAAATGTCATTGAAGCACTGCCGCAGCAGAGGTTGGAAATTCATATATCGGGAAGCGGTGACGATGTCCGCACGGTTAAAATACTCGCGGTTGGTAATGAATACGAGAATATTTTGATGGGGCTTTAAACATGAAACTGCTTTCGATCTCAACTTCAGCAAGGGTTCCTTCGGCGGCACTAATGCTTGATGACGGAAGAATCCTGATGCGTTCCAATACGAGCGGGAAACCACATTCCGTATCACTGATGCGACTTGTCGATGAACTTTTAAGCGAGGAGAGCCTATCGGTATCCGATATTGACGCGTTCTGTGTTGACATTGGCCCCGGGTCATTTACCGGGGTGCGCATAGGCGTATCGGTGGTCAACGCGCTTTCATTTTCAACAGGCAAGCCGATAATAGCCATTTCATCGCTTGCCGCACTGCGACATGCTGCACCCAAAAACAGTGAGATCGTATGCTGCATGCTTGATGCCAGAAACGACAACGGTTATGCAGCAGTCTATGCGGGCGATAAAGTAATTCTTGCCCCATGCGCATGCGTACAGAGTGAAGTGTTTGAGAAGCTTGAAAGGGACTATGGAGAATTCACCGTAGTCGGAGATTGCAAAAGCGAGAGCTTATTGGACGTTCACCTTGGAAATGAGAACTCTGTAGATGCGAATCTGGTGCTTAAGGAAGCACGGTATCGAATCGAAAGCTTGTCGGCCGATTGCACGACAAATAACAATGAACTGTCGGCTGAGCGGCCGACAGCGTCAGAAGAACTATTCACTGGTTGCTTTACGAACTATGCGGTTCCAATGTATTTGCGTCCATCTCAAGCGGAGAGGATGAGGACGGGGAAATAAGGCGTACTCACCTTAAGCTCCCGTTGCTTCATCGTTGCCATGGTATTTTAAATAGGTGGCGCGTCCGCCCCTTATATGCCGTTCTTCACGGTTTATTTCAAGCACTGCCGCGACCTGCTCGGCAAGTGCTTTATTTATCTGAGCAAGACGCTCTGTGATATCCTTATGAACGGTGGATTTAGACACACCGAACACGCTCGCCGCCGCTCGCACGGTAGCTCCCGTCTCAATGATGTAATCGGCAATGTTCAGCACACGTGCTTCAATATAAAGATTCAAAACGATAATACCTCCGTTTGCACATCGGTTTTTACTATGTAAAAGCGGGGGAGTTGACTCCCCTCACCTTAAGATATGCAGCAGGGTATTGAAACATACGGAGGTTTTTTGGCTCATCCCAAACTATTGACATTGAGCCCTAATAAATGAATTCAAAAGGGTGAGGCGCGTGCTGCATTCTCCAAAATTCTTTACAAATATCAAAATACTGATATAATACTTGTGCGAGGTGATAAATAATGACAATTAAGGAAAAAATTAAAGAAGAACTCCACGAAATAGAGCAGGAAGATTCGCAGCTTTATAATGTTTGCTACAAGCTTAATACAGAATTTGCGGAAATAATCGAGGATGTATGTGACCATCTTAGTAAAATCCAAAGTCAAATGCCGGATTATGATAAACACGATAAAGAACATAGCAAAAAAGTACTCGATAATATTGAACGGCTCCTTCAGGATGAAGGAATTAAAAACCTTACTCTACTGGAAGCCATGATGATCGAGCTATGCTGCTACTTCCATGATACCGGCATGGCCGTGCCTGATTGGAGCTTCGAGCTGCTTGAAGCAGTTGAATCTGAGAATTATAGATTTCACAGTAATTCCTCCGTTACAACTATTGAAACAGAGTTGCGGCAGCCCGGCAAATTGAGTAAGAGCTATGATGAGGTAAAGGAGCTGTTTTTTTGTCCGAAAGATGAGAAAGGCTTATTATCACTCCTCGCACAAGAGGTCTTGGCGTACGAGCGCTATCGCATGGGGGTTCCTGAACAACCAAAAGGTATGGATCGCCGAACATACCTAAAGGTAACACGTCAGGAATACCTTAGAAGCACCCATGGTAAACGTTCAAAAACCTATGCAGAGCATATTGGAAAGATGCTAAGCGTTCTCAGTAAGTCTGATTCCGGAAATATTGCAAAATCTGTTGGTAAAATCTGCTGTGGACATTGCACGGATATCAAAGAAGTGCAAGAATTAAGTACACAAATCCGGATTTGCAAGGGAAAATTTTTAGGGAAAGAGCTTACATATAACGAAAGATACATTGCAATGCTGCTCCGATTGGGTGATGTAATACACTTTAGCTCCGATCGGGCATCGAGAACGATTTATGCGGAGCATACCCCTATGAATCCCAAAAGCGATTCCCATTGGCAAGTAAAATTTAATGATTTACATTACCGAATTGAGCAACTTGATGGTCGTACTCATATTGCCTATTTTGCTGAATTTGAAGATCCGCAGTTGTATTATTTTATGCATGATTATCTGAATTGGGTCGATGATGAGCTACAATACTATGCAGCATTTATCCAGGATATGGAACGATTCGACAAGACAACAGCGGCTAGATACCGTCTCGGACTTCCTACAAAGGTTGACCGTGATTGCATCGAGGCTTTGGGATATACACCGGATCATAAGCTGAAATTCCGCTTGGAGCAACAGAAAATCCTACAATTGCTTATGGGAATGAGGCTTTACTCGGATGAATTTATGTGCCTGAGAGAACTATATCAAAACGCTTTGGATGCTTGTAGATGTATGCGTGCTCAGAATAATAAGAATGGGCTGAGTGGGGACATAGCAATCAAGTTTGGTCTTTCTACCGATGATGGGGGCAAGTATCTATTCTGTCGGGATGAAGGTACCGGTATGACAAAGGAGGTTATAATGAATTATTTACTGAAAGTAGGTAATTCATATTATAAATCTGCTGATTTCCGTCGAGCGAACATGGGTTGGCAAAACTCGGTTGCGCCCGTTTCCGAATTTGGAATTGGCTTACTGTCCTGCTATATGATTGGTAAAAGAATTGAAGTAATTACCAAGCATTATTCCGACAATTCTAAACTATATTGGGTTTGCATGGAAGGAGCTGAAGACTACGGTTACTTCCGAGATGTAACGCCGGATGTTTCCGAATGGGTTGGAAGACATGGTACGATTGTAAAAGTTTATCTTAAAAAAGAGTTCGAGGAGGAAGTGAACTCTTACATTCCCGAGAATCCGGAGGATGATATTTATCAGCTGAAGCTGTACTCACATGCAAGAGAAGCCGACAATGCGGAGAAAACAATTAATATCAGCGATGAAGTAAAAGGACGACTCGAGTTATTCGAAAAATCTCTTTACCGAAGAATCCAGCAATTTGTCCACATTCCGGAGACGGACATTCCGGTATATATTTCGAATGATAGCTCAGAGAAGGTTAAACTGACTACATCAATTAACCGTTATGATTTTTTACGAAGATTAGAGCAGTTAATCGGGGCTGGATTTTCGATTGATTATATATTGCACAATGCTGATATTTATAACGCAGCTACGGTTCGTTTAATTAGGTACTTGGCTCAAGAGAATTATCTCGGAGAGCATTCAGAATTGACAGAATTGGCTCAACAGTTTTCTTATTACCAATGTAAGATTTTCGACAGCGAAACGAATTCAGAAGCATACTCCATTATACATCTGCCAAATTCAGCAGATTTTGATAATTTGACAAAAATATATCAACATCTTGATCGATCCGTGGATAATCAGGACGATGCAATTTATATTGATGGTATTTGTATTAAAGAAGTTAATTATTTCCTCAGTGAAAGAAAGAGGTTGGCACAATACGGCATTATGTATAACTTCAAGGGAGATGTTAGGCCGCTTTTGACAGTTAGTCGTGAGAGCATACGTGAAATCCCGGATGAGGTATATGCCATAAAAACCAACTTGTGTAATCGATTAGTTGAAGAAATCTCACGTGTTATTTGTTCGCATTTCAAAGACCATCCATCTGTAAAAACTGATGCTGCGCTTTCGTATGTTAAAGAATACCTAAGCCGTAAGTTTGATTTTGCGACTTTTTATAGCATCATGAGACAGCTATTCTTCGATGTATTTTCAGATTATTCTGAGTGCGGAGTTTCAATAAAAGATTTGTTTCACAAAACCGATCTTAATATTCCCTCATTCTCCCTGTTGCGTTCCCAGCGTAGCTTGATGCAATTAATGCAATTTGTATTATGTACTGCTGAACAAATCAACGTTAACGGAGATTCTGTCTTTGTAAAAACACAATGCAATCAAAGCATTGAAGATAAATATAATTATACAAACCCCAGTGAAGTGGTGATATATGCAAATGTATGGGAGGGAATATATTCGCAGTATGATGTTGTTTCTGCTTTATGGCCGTTAATCCCTCAAAGAACTTATGAATTATATAACGCCAGAGAAACGCTGACCGCTAATTCTAAAAAGGATTTTTTCAACAAGTTTTTAAGTAATGTTGCTTATATGGATTCTTTCAGAATGAAAGAATCATCTAACGGCATTGGACGTGCGGATATTCTTTCCCAATTAAATATGCACACTATTAATTCCGGCATGTATCAGCGGCATATCAGTGGTTTTGCGGACGAACCGCAAAAAAAGTATGTAATTTATGCATTCATCAGCCCTCGCGAACTTTCTGAAAAAGAAGAAATTGAATTGCAAAACTACGAAAAAACACCTGAATTCATTCGCGGAGTCAGGGAAGGCTGGAGCATATTGTTTTATCGTTACAACGATGGATATATTGTTGCACCGGGAATCGTAGATCGAGAAGAAATGGTGAAAAGAATTCCCAATGATGCACTTGATCACAGTGATGGCATTGAATATTGCTTTACTGATGGTACAGTTGCATTTTGAGACTCGGTGTAAATAGTTGTGATTTGACCAAAATATAGGCTCTATACTAAAACTTGGGGTGAGGTACGCGCTGCGTCCTCACCCTTATATGCAATCTGGAACATTGGCACGGATGCCAAAAGCTCTTGCTTATTCGTCTTCGTCCTCATCCTTCTTTGCGGACTCTATGATCTTCTGCGCGACATTGGAGGGAACGTCCTCATAGCGAACGAACTCGCTGCGGAACGAACCACGACCCTGGGTCATGCTGCGAAGATCCGTTGCGTACTTGAACATTTCGCTCAAGGGAGCTTCCGCGATGACTTCAGTGCCTTCAGCGGTGGGGTTGGTTCCGATGAGACGACCGCGACGGCGGCTCATATCACCCATGATGTCGCCCATGTACTCGTTGGGTACCAATACATCATAACGATAGATGGGTTCGATAAGGACGGGGGATGCCTTTGCGCAAGCTGCCTTGTAGGAGAGCCTTGCAGCGGACTTGAACGCAACTTCCTTGGAGTCAACGGGGTGGTACTTTCCATCATAGAGCGTGGCCTTGATGCCAACCATGGGGTAGCCTGCGAGAACGCCCTTGACCATAGCTTCTCTGAGACCCTTTTCAACGGCGGGTATGAATTCCTTGGGAACTACGCCGCCGACGATGGCGTTGACGAATTCGAATTCGCCGCTGGGGGAGGGTTCAAAGCGCATCTGGACGACACCGAACTGACCTGCGCCGCCGGTCTGCTTCTTATGCTTACCTTCCGCTTCCGCCATGGTACGAATCGTCTCGCGATAGGGAATGCGAGGATCGGCAAGGCTTGCTTCGACCTTAAACTTGTTCTTGAGCTTTGCGCATACAACATCGATATGCATTTCGCCAAGACCCTTGATGAGTACGTCGCCGGTTTCGGCGTTCTTTTCAATCTGGATGGTGGGATCTTCTTCGGTAAGACGGTTGATTCCCGCGAATACCTTATCTTCTTCACCCTGCTTCTTCGCGGTGACTGCGAGGGAGATGCAGGGGATGGGGAAGTCGATAGCTTCGAACTTTACGGGGTCAGCCGCGTCGGTGAGGGTATCGCCGGTGTTGGTGAACTGAAGCTTTGCCATCGCGCCGATGTCGCCCGCGCAGAGCTTATCAACGGTGATAAGGTTCTTACCGCGCATCATGTATACGGTGCCGGACTTTTCGGATTTTTCAGCGTTGGAATTGTATGCCGCAAAGGTCGCGTCGATGGAGCCTGCGTATACCTTCATGATGGAAATCTTACCGACGAAGGGGTCGGCAACGGTCTTCATGATCTGAGCCGCAAACTTGCCGTCGCGGGAAATAGTGACGGATTCGCCGATGCGTGCGTTGACGGCGGGACGAACGATGCCCTTGTCCGCAGTGGGCATGTAATTTATAAGGTTGTTCATGAGGGTGTAAACGCCGATGTTGGGCAGCGCAGCTACACAACAAACGGGGGTTACGGAACCTTCGGTGATACCGAGGTTGAGCCCGCGAATGATCTCTTCCTGGCTGAGCTCCATGGTATCAAGATAGGTCATCATGAGCTCTTCATCGCCTTCGGCAGCAGCTTCCATGAGCGATTCGCGCAGCTCCTGAGCACGACCCGCAAGCGAACCGGGGATGTCGATTTCCTTCTCGCCCTTGCCGTCGAACTTCTTCGCGGTCATGGTGGTAAGGTCAACATATCCGGAATAAACGCCCTTTTCAACGATTGGGAGCTGGATGGGTACGCAGGAAACGCCGAATTTTTCTTGCAGACCTTCGATGGCCTTGTCAAAGTTTGCATTTTCACGATCCATCTGGTTGATGACGATCATGCGCGGCATCTTTGACTTCTTGCACATGCTCATCGCCTTCTCGGTGCCGACTACGGGACCGGATACCGCACTGCAAACTATGAGGGCGGAATCGGCAAGTGCCATAGCTTCGTGTACTTCGCCGTAGAAATCGAAGAAGCCCGGAGCATCGATAAGGTTTACTTTGGATCCGTTCCACTCAAAGGGAGCGACAGCGGTGCTGATCGAAATATGCCTTTTGGTTTCTTCGGGATCGTAGTCGGAAACGGTGGAGCCGTCGTCAACCTTGCCCATACGGTCGAGAAGCCCTGCATTGAAAAGCAT
>JAFLSU010000026.1:10542-19822 GCA_022510765.1 Christensenellaceae bacterium | reverse complement strand
TGTCGGTCTCATACTCAACGTGTGCGGTGTTGATGGTTATACCACGAGCCTTCTCTTCGGGGGCCTTATCGATTTCGTCATAGCGCATTGCCGCAGCCTGACCCTGCTGAGACAGAGCCATGGTGATAGCAGCGGTGAGGGTGGTCTTACCGTGGTCAACGTGACCAATGGTGCCGATGTTTACATGGGGTTTAGTTCTTTCGAACTTCTGCTTTGCCATTGTTAATTCCTCCTAAATGGATTTAAATAGTTTTAATCTCACTCGAGTATTATATCCCAATTTAATGCAATTTGCAACCAGGGATATTATCGTATCACGGACTTTTTATGCCTAAATGACGGCAAAAAGCCGCGTGTTACTAATATATTATGCCAAGAATCTTATCGACGAGGTTCTTGGCGACCTCCTCATAATGATCGAACTGCATCGTGAACGTTCCTCTGCCCTGCGTCCTTGACCTAAGGTCGGTCGCATAGCCGAACATTTCACGCAGCGGACACAGCGCACGGATACATTGCTGACCTCCGTGGCGAATGTCCACACCATCGATTTGACCGCGGCGTGACGTGATGTTGCCCATGATGTCTCCGAGATGCTCATCTGGCACAACGATCTCGCACTTCATAAACGGTTCGAGCAGCACCGAATCGCCTTTATCACAGGCCTCTCGGAATGCTAAGCTGCCCGCTATCTTATAGGCAAGCTCGCATGAATCGGTCTCGTTGATGCTTCCGTCAACGAGTGCCGCCGAGAAGTCCACGACCTCATAGCCACCAAGCGCTCCGCTTCGGGACGCCTCTCTGATGCCCTGTTCGATCGCCGAAACGTATTCGTCGGGCAGGATATCCTGCTCCATTCGGTTTTCGAATACGATGCCGCTTCCCGCTTCACCGGGCGCGAATTCCACAACGCAATGGCCGTACATGCCTTTGCCGGCGTTCTGGCGAATATAGCTGCCGACGGTGCGAATGGTCTTTCTGATGCTCTCCCTGTAGGCAACCTGGGGTTTACCGACTCTGCACTCGACCTTAAACTCGCGAATCAGCCTGTCGACTATAATATCGAGATGCAGCTCGCCCATACCGGCGATGATGGTCTGCCCGGTCTCCGCATCGGTATAGGTACGGAACGTCGGATCCTCTTCGGAGAGCTTGACGAGCGCGGAAGCGAGCTTTTCCTGTCCGGCCTTCGTCTTGGGTTCGATAGCAATACGGATGACCGGCTCCGGAAAATCCATCGATTCCATAAGCACCTGCCGTCCTTCGCTGCAAAGCGTTTCGCCGGTTACTGTTTCACGAAGCCCGACGAAAGCGGCTATATCGCCTGCATAAACCTCGTCCACCTCGGTGCGGCTGTTGGCATGCATGAGAAGGAGCTTTGTAGCCCTCTCGCGCTTTCCCTTATTGCTGTTGAAAACAACGGAGCCGAGCTTGAGGGAGCCTGAGTAAACTCTGCAAAAAGCGAGCTTTCCGACGAACGGATCGGATACTATCTTGAACGCAAGTGCTGCAAACGGAGCGGAATCGTCCGCCCGTACCTCGATGGTCTTCTTTCCGTCGCGACTTACGGCCTCGATGGGGGGAAGGTCGAGAGGACTGGGCAGGTAATCCACTATCGCGTCAAGCAGCGGCTGTACGCCTTTATTGCGGTAGGATGTACCGCAGCAGATGGGAACGACCCTATTCCCGATAGTCGCTGAGCGAATGGCTTTTTTAAGCATGGTGACAGGAATATCCTCGCCGTTCAGGTAGAGCTCCATAAGCTCCTCATCCTCGTCCGCGACGGCCTCAATTAGGGCGTTTCGATACTCCTCCGCGTCTGAAAGCATATCCTCGGGGATGGCTTCCAAACGGATATCGGTGCCTTCCTCATCATAATAAACCTCTGCGCGCATATCCACGAGGTCGACAACGCCTCTGAAGCTTGCTTCGCTGCCGATAGGAAGCTGAAGCGCCGCAGGGTTTGCGCCGAGACGCTCACGCATCATGTTTATAACATTGAAGAAATCCGCACCGACGATGTCCATCTTGTTGACATAGGCGATTCGAGGTACATTATACCTCTCAGCCTGATGCCAAACGGTCTCGCTCTGCGATTCTACACCGCCCTTGGCGCAGAATACCGCGACAGCACCATCGAGCACGCGCAGGGAGCGTTCCACCTCAACGGTGAAATCGACATGCCCCGGCGTATCGATGATATTGATGCGATGCTCACGCCAATAGGTCGTGGTTGCGGCGGAGGTGATGGTTATGCCGCGTTCGCGCTCCTGCTCCATGTAATCCATGGTCGCAGCGCCCTCGTGAACCTCGCCTATACGGTGAATTTTGCCCGTATAATACAGGATGCGCTCGGTCGTTGTGGTCTTTCCGGCATCGATGTGCGCCATGATGCCGATATTGCGCGTCTTCTCAAGCGATGTCGCTCTTGGCATAACTTTTCCTCCTTTCCGCAGAAATTATCATTTTGGTTTTGTAGGTTCGCGGGCTGCATTCGGTACGGCGGTGATAAAATCATCCTGCCATACTGGGAATACAACCCGAAAAATTAGAACCTGAAATGTGCGAATGCCTTGTTTGCTTCAGCCATCTTATGGACGTCTTCTTTCTTCTTGAAAGCGGAACCCTGCTGATTGCAGGCATCCAAAATCTCGGCTGCTAGCCTCTCCTGCATGGTGCGCTCATTCCTGTTGCGGGAATAGAGTACGAGCCAGCGCAGGCCGAGGGTCTGACGGCGCTCGGGACGGATCTCGATGGGAACCTGATAGGTGGAACCACCGATACGGCGTGCCTTGACCTCGAGAACGGGCATTACGTTATTCATGGCCTCCTGGAATACTTCAAGGGGCTCACGGCCTGTCTTTTCACGGATTATGTCGAATGCGCCGTAGCATGCCTTCTGAGCGGTGCCGCGCTTGCCGTCGAGCATAACCTGATTGATGAGCTTAGTTACGAGCTTGCCGCCGTAAATAGGATCATCGAGAACTTCCCTCTTGGGAACAAAACCTCTCCTGGGCATAAGTTACCTCCTCTTACTTCTTGGGACGCTTTGCGCCATAACGGCTGCGAGCCTGCATACGCTTTGCAACGCCTGCGGTATCGAGAGCACCGCGGATGATGTGATAGCGTACACCGGGGAGATCCTTGACCCTGCCGCCCCTGATGAGAACGACGGAGTGCTCCTGCAGATTGTGACCGATACCGGGGATGTAAGCGGTACCCTCGAGGCCGTCGGTAAGGCGGATACGAGCGATCTTGCGAAGAGCGGAATTCGGCTTTTTCGGTGTCAGTGTACGAACGGCCGTGCAAACACCGCGGCGCTGCGGACACTGCTTCAGAATCGGGGAATTGGATTTATACTCGACCTTTTCCCTGCTCTTTCTGACCAACTGGTTAATAGTGGGCATGAAAGTTTCTCCTTAATAGTATTTGTTTTTTATATTAAGAAAATCCCTTGCAACCCATTCGAAGGGATATTTTCCATACAAAAACCGCATAGTACGTCATTCTAATGAACGCACTATGCGAATAATAGCATTCCAATATTCGGTTGTCAAGTATATTTATGATTTTTCTGTGGATTTTGTAAAGGTTTTGGCGCAAAGAGACTCCGCGTCTGCCTAATTTATCCACATTTCACCATCAGCTTATTGATCGCCTCAGTCATCATAGGAAAGGAATACGGAATCGTCATTTCTTATCTGTCTTATAAGCTCGGCGCGTCCTTCGCCCGTCAGAATCCCGTTCGGCAGGGGAGTTTTCCTAAAGGTGAAGCTGATGTTGCCATCGTTGCTTGAAGTTACGAACCAGCCACTGCGAACAAGATTGCCGATCACGGGAAGCCTTCCAGGCCGAACATGTGTCCTGCGTTCAAGCTCTCTTGTGAACTTGGACTTAAGCAGCGATTCAACTATTATGCCCAAGAAAACGAAAATTAGGAACACGAGAAAGGGGATTGCCTTGCCGCCGCGAACGAGTATTGCGCGCACGGGCTCAAGCGACACGCATATAAGTCCAAGTCCGGCTACGATGACCCCAATCAGCAGCGGTACGAACGAGTTTACAAGCACCCGCTTTCGGCAATCTCGGCACGCAGGAAGCTGCACGGGTATCGTCATGGCGACGTCCCGTCTATACTCCTTGCCTTTGGGACGCCAATACTCAGCGATGGGATGCAGATGGCCGAGGTTTAGCTGCGCATAATATGACGCATCATGCTTTTTTTTACTCTTGCAGAGCCAGCATTTGTCAGAATCAAGAAGCTCTTCAAAACCGTCATCGGGAACTGCGTCGGCAATCAAACGGATATCCTCCATGACCATGGCCTGCTCATCTTCGGAAAGCTTAGCCACATAGCATTTTTGGCAGCTTTCCGAATTTAAAAGCAGACAATGGGGCGTGCCGTACAGTCGGCAACCTTTGTTTATATATTTTGTTTCGTCCATGTCGATAATTCACTCCGTCCGCAACATATCTTAATATGCGCATATTTTATCTGCGCATATTTGACGAGCATATGCGCAGATTGACTTGCGCACGCGCATCATGCCACTTTCTCAACGTATATTCTACAGGAAATTGGCCAATGCGTCAAGCAGGATTATCATGGCGGAGTTTGTGCCGGTTTTTGTATAATGATGACGTTGCGAACGGAAGCAAAAGATGCTAAACTAATGAAAACAGGCAGGACTTTGGGAGGTTGACCCAAATTTTGAGCTTTTAAGGCTAATTGGACTTTACCCCAATTATCCACCAAGAGAATTTTTAAGGAACTTTCTTCAAAAAGTCCTCTAAATGGGGTCTGGGGCAAACCCCAGAGAAAGGAACGGACATGAACGAACGAATCACCAAGGATCAATACTATCTTTCCATAGCGGGCGCGGTGGCAAAGCGTTCCACCTGTCTGCGCCGTCAGTACGGAGCCGTTATAATAAAGAACGATGAGATAATCTCTACCGGGTACAACGGTGCAGCAAGGGGTGAACCGAACTGCTGCGATACGGGTGAATGCTGGCGCGAGGCAAATAATATTCCCCACGGAGAGCAGTATGAAAAATGTGTCGCCGTCCATGCTGAACAGAACGCCATCATATCCGCAGCGAGAAACGAGATGCTTGGCGCTACTCTGTACCTTGCAGGCTTCGATAAGAGCGGCGAGCTTGCCGCTCCCGCCCCCTGTGTCATATGCCACAGGCTCATTAAGAACGCGGGCATTGCCGAAGTGGTCACACGCGATGAAAACGAAAATATCATTAGAACAAAGATATAATTTTTTTATTGGAGTCGAGCTCAACTGCTGCTGAAAGGAGCTTTTGCATGAGGATCATAGACCCTTCTTTTGAAATAATCAATCGCCCGAACGGCGCAGAGGTGCTGCGTCATCTTGAAATATGCGGTCGGGTCTGCTATAAGTCCGAAGACGCTATGACCAACGAATCGGCGGAAAAACTTATACGGCATATGCTGGAGCGCGGGCATGAAAGTCCAATAGAGCATTTTACCGTTAGCGTTCGCATAATCTGCGATCGCGGCGTTTCGCATGAATGGGTGCGGCACCGCATCGCGAGCTTCTCGCAGGAGAGTACGCGATATTGCAACTACTCCAAGGCAAAGTTTGGCAGCGAGCTGACCTTTATAAGACCCTATTTTGCGAAGGTTGGTTCCGAACTGTACGCTAATTGGGAAAGCGCTATGCGAAGTGCCGAGAAAGCGTATTTTGAGATGCTTGATCTCGGCGCAAAGCCTGAGGATGCGAGGAGCGTACTGCCCAACAGTCTCAAGACCGAGTTCATCTGCACGATGAACCTGCGCGAATGGAGGCATTTCTTTAAACTTCGCTGCGCACTCGCCGCGCACCCCGCGATGAGGGAGATCTCGGTCCCGCTGCTTGGCGAGTTCAGGGAAATGATGCCCGTACTGTTCGGAGATATATAAATCGAGCGATAGAGTATGCGACACTGAAGCTTAATTTGCGGCGAATGATGTTTCTGCGCACGGCCTCATAATCCTCGTTTGCGAATGACCGTGCGCATATCGTTCGATTTTCTAAAAAATATTTCAGAAAAAGTATTGACAAGCATTGAAGAGTATGGTATTCTAACGTAGGTGTCCCCTGTGGGGACTTTATTTAGCTTGGAGTTTAATCGCTTTCCGTGGTTTTTCCGCCGGGGGCATTAACATAAGCATACCAACAAGGAGGCTCTATCATGCGCGTAAAGATCACACTGGCTTGCTCAGAATGCAAGCAGCGGAACTACAATACCTTCAAGAACAAGAAGAACGATCCCGACAGGCTTGAGTTCAACAAGTATTGCAGGTTCTGCCGCAAGCACACTCTCCATAAGGAATCCAAGTAAGGAGCCCGATATGAAGAACGCTAACACCAATAAATCGAACAATACCGAAAACAAGAACTTCTTTGCGAAGGTCGGCGGCTGGTTCGCTAGAACAGGCAAGGCCATCGGTAAATATTTTAAGGAAGTTTTCGGCGAGGTAAAGAAGCTCAGCTGGCCTTCCAGGAAAGAGCTTATCAACTATACCCTTGCGGTAGTCGCCTTTGTTGCACTCTTGGCAGTCATCATGTGGATTCTTGACCTCGGCTTCAGCGAGGGCGTGAAAGCTCTTGCAAGCATAGGGCAGTAAGGGCGCAGCATGTCTGACGAAGTAAGGACACACTACGGGGACGATACCCCGCTTGATGCCCGGTGGTATGTTGTCCACACCTACTCGGGGTATGAAAACAAGGTCAAGGAAGATCTTGAAAAGACCATCGAGAACCGTGGTCTTCAGGAGCTTATCCTGGAGGTCAAGTATCCAACCGAGCAGGTAACGGAGATCAAAGAGGGTTCCAAAAAGCCCAAGACGGTGCTCCGTAAGGTGTACCCCGGATATGTCATGGTTAAGATGATCATGACCGATAAAACATGGTATGTTGTACGCAATACCCGCGGTGTAACGGGTTTTGTTGGCCCCGGAAGCAAGCCGATCCCCCTCACCGATGAGGAAGTGACGGCGATGGGCGTGGAGCGTATGCAGCTCAAGCTCGACATCGAGGTCGGCGAGAGCGTCCGTGTCATTTCGGATCCGTTTGCGAACTTCATCGGTACGGTTCAATCCATCAATCCCGAAACGCAGCGGGTCAAGCTCATCATCTCCCTCTTCGGCAAGGAAACGCCGATCGAGCTGGATTTTGTTGAGATTCAAAAACTGTAACCCCGTATGTTTTTCCGTTCCATGAACGGATTTGCATAGTGGGAGGAGATGCGGACTTGTCCGCAGTTCCGCTCGCACCACATTATATTTAGGAGGAAAATCAAAATGGCAAAGAAGATAACCGGCTTTGTCAAACTGCAGATCCCCGCAGGTAAAGCTACCCCTGCACCGCCCGTCGGTCCCGCACTCGGTCAGCACGGCGTAAACATCATGGGCTTCTGCAAGGAGTTCAATGAGCGCACCGCTAAGCAGGCGGGTCTCATCATCCCCGTAGTCATTACGGTATACCAGGATCGTTCGTTCACCTTCATCACCAAGACCCCTCCCGCAGCCGTTCTCATCAAGAAGGCATGCGGTATCGAGAGTGGTTCCGGCGTTCCCAACAAGACCAAGGTTGCGAACATTACCAAGGCTCAGGTCAAGGAAATTGCGGAGCTGAAGATGCCCGACCTCAACGCGGCGAGCCTTGAGGCAGCAATGAGCATGATCGCCGGCACCGCACGCAGCATGGGCGTTGTCGTTGTTGACTGATAAGTGAGGTACTGACTATGAAGCATGGTAAGAAGTATATCGAAAGCGCTAAAATAATCGACCGTCAGAAGCTGTACGATCCCGATGAAGGTCTTGCGACCGTTATTGCGACCGCAAAGGCAAAGTTCGATGAAACCGTAGAAGCGCACATCCGTCTGGGCGTAGACTCCCGCCACGCAGACCAGCAGGTTCGCGGCGCAGTCGTTCTCCCGCACGGTACCGGTAAGACCGTCCGCGTTCTCGTATTCGCAAAGGGCGACAAGGCTCGCGAAGCACAGGAAGCAGGTGCGGATTTCGTCGGTGATGAGGATATGGTCAAGAAGATCCAGACCGAAAACTGGTTCGGTTTCGATGTCTGCGTAGCAACACCCGATATGATGGGCGTTGTCGGTAGGATCGGTCGTGTTCTAGGTCCGAAGGGCTTGATGCCTAACCCCAAGAGCGGCACGGTTACTATGGACGTTGCTAAGGCAATCTCCGACATCAAGGCCGGTAAGGTCGAATACCGCGTTGACAAGACCAATATTTGCCATTGTCCCATCGGCAAGGTCAGCTTTGGCAAGGATAAGCTTAATGAGAACCTCAACACCCTGATGGACGCCATCATCAAAGCAAAGCCCGCAGCGGCGAAGGGTACCTATATTAAGAGCCTCGTACTCTCCACCACCATGGGCCCGGGCGTCAAGTTCAACGGCATGAAGTTCTAATTCATTCCTCAAAACTTTATTTGATGCTAAGAATAGGTACGATTTTGGGATCAACAAAATTGTACCTATTTCCATATAAAGTCCCGCTGGGGAGCATCTTCAGACCCTGCGAGGGGGAACTTTTGAAAAATGTCTAATGTGTGAAAATAAAACTTTACATTACAACCACTAAAACTTTTGATGATAAAAAATTCGACGCCGCGAGAAAACTTTTTCTCGCGGCGTTTGTCATCATTCTCATTTCTGTGTCACGATTTCGGTTTATCCGAAATCGGGCTGAACGATGCAGGTCAAAATTCAGTTCCCTAAAAAGTTTTAAGGGTAGGGGACTTTTCAAAAAGACCTCGGCAAATCACATTAACGGAATATTCGGTACGAGCAGATGAAGCTCCTGTGCCAATAGTTGGAGTTGAAGCTTCTTTCCACTACGCGGCCATTGGAGTTGGATGCGTCGATCATCTTCCAGTTGCCAAGCGCGATCGCGACATGCCCGTCATAGACGATAACATCACCTCGACGGATATTGTTGATGTTATTATTGCGCTGGTACCTGCTGCAACTGCGCCACATATAGCTCGTCATATAGCCCTGGGAGATGCCCGCTTTATTCAAACACCAATATACGAAACCTGAGCAATCGAAGGAGTTTGGCCCCTTGCCGCCGCGTACATACGGACAACCCAGCTTGCTCTTTGCGATCTTGATGAAGTTTTCAATGCGTTCACTCGCACTGCTGCCGCCGTCATCGCCGCCATTATTGCTACCGCCACCGTTGTTGCTGCCGCCACCGTTATTGCTGCCGCCACCGTTATTGCTGCCGCCACCGTTAT
>JAFLSU010000026.1:0-10442 GCA_022510765.1 Christensenellaceae bacterium | reverse complement strand
TGCCGCCACCGTTATTGCTGCCGCCACCGTTATTGCTGCCGCCACCGTTATTGCTACCACCGCCATTATTGCTGCCGCCGTTGTTGTTGCTGCCGCCGTTGTTGTTCGTAACAGGCTTTTCTGCGCGCACGGCATCATCAGCAAACAGCTTTGCCATGGTAAATTTACCGACCTTGCCATCGACCTGAAGCCCATTGTTCTTCTGGAAAAGGCGCACGGCCTTCTCGGTAAGGCTGGTATAGTAGCTGTTAATGTCCTTCGCCTTGAGGTAATTCAACTGATACAGGCGAGTCTGGATGTTTTGAACGTCCGAACCGTTCATGCCGTAGCACAGCGCGTTTCCGACTGCGTTATCGCTCATCAGCACATCACGGGTCGTCGGCCCCAGATAGCCGTTTGCAATGAGGGAATTCTGCGCCTGGAACCTCTTCACGGCAATTTCGGTATCTGCGCCATAGATGCCATCGGGCTCGGTGGTGAGATAACCAAGCGTTTGCAGACGCTCCTGATAGATGAGCACTTCCTCGCCTGTGGAGCCTCTTGAATACTCCTTACCCTTTGCTTCGGGATCGTAAAGAGCTTCCTTTGTCTCTCTGCCGACCTTGCCGTCAACGCCAAGATTGTTCGTCGTCTGGAATTCAAGCACGGCCTCATATGTATTTTCGTCAAAAATTCCGGTCGTTTCCTTAAGATATCCAAGCTCGTACAGACGGGACTGCACGTCATCAACATCGGAACCCTCATCGCCAAGCACCGACATGTAGACCCTTGCGCTTTCGGACATCAGCGTATCGTATGTGATAACGTCAAGATTTCCGGTAACTTCGAGCTCGTTCCTGCGCTGGAATGCCTTGAGCGCATTGGTGGTGATGGTGCCAAAATAATCGGTAGGTTCATCCTCGTCCATGTACCAAAGTTCCATCAAACGCGCCTGTACTTCGGGAATGAGCTCGTCATGCACGTTATTTTCGACCATTATGGGAATCTGGGTGGGGACAGGATCCGTATTAAGATTCGGCAGAACCGTAGGTTCGGGTATATCGGTTGCGGGTGCGCTCGTCGGTTCTTCGGTGCTATCGAGCACTTCGGTAGGATCTTCGACGACCGTTGCGGTAGGTGCGACGGGTCGAATGACCTCAGCGTATAAACTGCTTATACCTCCGGAGCCTACGGGAGTACTAACCGAGGAGCCGCCGAGGATCGAAACGATAACAATCACGCCGAGAACGGCAGCCGCCGCGCATGAGACGAAAAGCCTGTATTTTACGATGAATGATACGGAATTTCCGAGAGAATGTTTGAAAAAAACTTTGAAACAATTTGTGATAATTTTCGTTGATCTTTTTAAAAAATCACTGATACTACCCCACACGGAGGAGGTGCGCAAGCGTATCCAGACGGATGAAACCCGATTCTTTGCATTAGTAAAAAACGTTCCGCGGCCGAATGCTTTTAGGTGCTCGCCTAAACCACTAAAAAATCCGCCCGCCCACGCGGCTATAGCGGCAAATAATAGCTTTGCCTGCTCAGCCGTCTTTGAAAACAGCTCTTTCATACTGCCTCCTTTCATGAGTATGTTTGATCCCGCTCATAAAAAACACCGAGCGGATAATGTCAAGCGAAAACAAAGCATATAATTAGCCATGTTAAGCTTACCATATCGATATTATAGCATAATATCCTGAAAATGCAAGCGTTTTAATAAAAATTTGCCGTTCTGATGCCGATTTTTTACATTGGGATCGCATTTAGAGCTTGTTCACGCAGCGCATTTTATATATTTACGCTCCGTCGAAAAAGGCTATTTACTGGAAACGAGCATGGTAGTAAAATAACATTGGTTAGAATTATCAAAGTACAAGGAGATCGAAATATTATGATAACAAGCGATATCAAATACATTGGCGTAAACGATCATGAGATAGACCTGTTTGAAGGTCAGTATGTAGTTCCAAACGGCATGGCATACAATTCCTACGCCATTCTTGACGAAAAGATCGCGATCATGGATACGGTCGATGCAAGATTCACCCATGAGTGGCTGGATAACATCGAAAACGCGGTTGGCGGAAGGCGCGTTGACTATCTGATCATTCAGCATATGGAACCCGATCATTCAGCCAATTTGGCCGCATTTATGAAGCTCAACCCCGATACCGTCATCGTTTCAACCGCGAAGGCGTTCAACATGATGCAGCAGTTCTTCGGTACCGATTATGCCGATCGCCGCATCGTCGTGGGCGAGGGCGATACCCTCTGTCTCGGTCGCCACACGCTTACGTTCGTTACCGCGCCGATGGTGCATTGGCCTGAGGTCATGGTCACATATGATTCCGCCGATAAGGTACTGTTTTCCGCAGACGGTTTCGGTAAATTCGGTGCGCTTGATGTCGATGAGGAATGGGCTTGTGAGGCGCGCCGCTACTATATCGGAATAGTCGGAAAATACGGCGCACAGGTTCAGGCACTGCTCAAGAAGGCCGCAGGGCTTGATATTGAGATAATCTGTCCTCTGCACGGCCCCGTGCTGACCGAGAACCTCGGATTCTATCTTAATCTTTATAACATCTGGTCGTCCTATTCGGTCGAGACCGAGGGCGTGATGATAGCCTATACATCCGTTTACGGCAATACCAAAAAAGCCGTCGAGCAGCTTGCGGATAAGCTCCGCGCAAAGGGTTGCCCGAAGGTCGTCGTATGCGATCTCGCGCGCGAGGACATGGCGAAGGCTGTCGAGGATGCGTTCCGCCACAGCAAGCTCGTGCTTGCAACCACCACCTACAATGCTGAGATTTTCCCGTTCATGAAGCAATTTATCGATAATCTTACCGAGCGCAATTACCAAAATCGCACGATAGGCCTCATCGAAAACGGCTCCTGGGCGCCCCTTGCCGCCAAGATAATGCGCGGAATGTTTGAAAAGAGCAAGAATATCACCTTTACCGGTACGACCGTAACCATAAAATCGGCTTTGGACGCAAACAGCTCCGAACAGCTCGAGGCGCTTGCCGAAGAGCTTTGTGTTGAGTATATCGCTCAGAGCAGCGAGACCGCGAACAAGAACGATCTCAACGCCCTGTTCAACATCGGTTACGGACTGTATGTCGTTACTTCGAATGACGGCAAGAAGGATAACGGACTTATCGTAAACGCAATCACGCAGGTGACGAATACGCCGAATCGCATTGCGGTGACCATTAACAAGCAGAACTATTCCCACCATGTCATCAAGCAGACGGGCAAGATGAACGTAAACTGCCTGTCGATCGAAGCGCCGTTCAAGGTGTTCGAACAGTTCGGCTTCAAGAGCGGACGAAATACGGATAAGTTTGAAGGCTGCACGCCGCTGCGTTCCGATAACGGCCTTGTGTTCCTTCCAAGGTATATAAATTCATTCATGTCTATCGAGGTGGAACGCTATGTCGATTTGGACACCCACGGAATGTTCATTTGCAGCATAACTGAATCGAGGGTTATCTCCCATGTTGAGAGCATGACCTACACCTATTACCAGAATAACGTGAAGCCTAAGCCTGAAACCGAGGGAAAAAAGGGCTTTGTGTGCAAGATCTGCGGCTATGTTTACGAGGGCGATACGCTTCCCGAGGACTATGTCTGCCCGCTCTGCAAACACGGAGCGGCTGATTTCGAGCCGATCAAGTAAGTGCTTATGTGTTTAGCAAGCCGATCGCCGATTTTTTGGGATCGGCTTGATTAGATAATTTTACAAAAGGAGAAATGGATTATGATTTTCGATTGCATACTTTGTGGTTATAAATATGACGAAAAAGTAGGCGATCCTAAAAACGGCATTGCCCCGGGCACCAAGTTTGCGGATCTGCCCGATGATTATGTATGCCCCCTCTGCGGAGCAGGCAAGGATCAGTTCGAGCAGAAACAGGAATAATCTGAGCGGAAAACAATTTGGTTTATTGCGGATTTGACCGCATGAGACATCTATACCGAATGGAGCTGCGTAAAGTCGGCTTAGTTCGATATTGTTTTAATCGGGCTTGGATATTTTCCTTATTTATCATTTCAATGTCAATATAATCTCAAACCAATAAAGCTTTCTACGATTGCAGCAGCTCCGCTATCCTGACCGCTGAAGCGATATTGAACTCGCACCGCGTATCGACCTGGTAATCCACGCACGCGCTGCGTATGACCTCGATCGGGAGGGAGAGCTGCCTTGCTTCAAGCAGCTTGTGAACTGTCTGTACGAATTCGCCCAGCTGGAGATGGGGCAGGGTGACCGTTACCTCAAACAGCCCGGAATGCATGGGTTCGGTAGAACATGCGGCAAGCAGTACGTTCATCGGGATCAGAGGCTCGAATATCCCTTCGAGCTGCCCGGGACGCAGATTATCTATAAGCACCATGAACTTCAAGGGCTGCTGCTTCAAAACTTCAAACAATGCGGGAAGCTCTCCGCAGCCACCGGTTACATAGACGAGATGAAGCCTCGGGAGCTCGTCCGTAAGCTCGAGCATCATCGTCGTCTTGCCCATGCCGTGCCCGCCGCAGAGCAGCATCGGCTTTGCGCACTCGTCGCGCATGAACGCTATTGCATTATTGATGAGCTTTCCATACTCGCCCTCGGCTAGCGGCACAAAGTCCCCGGGACGAAGATCGGGCATGGGCTTCAAATCCCTGCCATTGCCATCGAAGAAGAAATTTCGGTATCTCAGAAACTGCCCACTGCCGTATGTGGAATGGAAATTCCAAAGGCTGTCGATAAGCTCGCTCCAATTCTCTTCTTCGAGAAAACGGCGGTACATGCCCTCCAATGCTTCATCGGCAAAATAGGAATCCGTAATGCCAAATTCACCGTAGTTCCAAGAAAATGCGTATTTAAATGACGGCGCGGGGGCAGGAAGTTTATACTCCTTGGGAACATGATGCACTGTGCCACCGCCCCATGCCGCAGTCGCAATCGCCGATGCGGTATCGGATGGAGTTCGTCCCTTTGCGCTAAGCTCCCGTGCGCGGTCCTTGGCTATACTCGCAAGCAACTCCTCATCGAGCGAAAAAAGCTGCTGTATCAACGCAAGGTCGGAGCGCACGGCGGTGAATACGGCACTATCCATGCGACTGGAAGCCGTCGCTCGCGCGAACGGATCGTCCTGCAAAAGCATGACATCAAGAATGTAATCCTTCCATATGTTTCCGCTCACCCGCCTTGCACCGCAGGTCAAAAGGCTTGTGGTAAGGTTGGAATAAGCCGATGCGGCAAGGCGCAGTTCGCCTGCTATCACCAAATCTATAAATGCCCGCAGCAGCTCCATGGGTTCGCTCTTTGGCACGCGCCCGAAGACGGTCAGCCCGGACACCGTTGAATCCAAAAGCCCGAGCGCCTCGGCAGGGCTTAATGAGTTAAAGTCTCGCATTATAAGATACCTCAACACGCAATTTGCAGCCTACCGCCTTTGAGCGGCTCAGCACAAGTAAAATATAGCATGCCGCCGTGAATATGGCAAGAGCTTGTTGTATGGATGTGGTTTTCTGAAACCGATGAGTGCGAAAAGAAGAGATCGTTTCACAAAAAACGGCGGTTTTCGATAAAATTCGGTATTGACAAACGCTCGCAAGCGCATTACAATACTGGCATTATCAGGGAGTTTCCGAAGGGGCAGTTAGGCTTTCCGTTTGGGAAACATCCTCCACAAAGCATTTGCGGGTGTAGCTCAATGGTAGAGCTCCGGCTTCCCAAGCCGATCACGTGGGTTCGATTCCCATCACCCGCTCCACGTCGTCGCAAGCTGCATATCGCTTGCGACGGCTTTTTTCTACCAATTTTTTGCGATCTGCGCCAGCGTCGGAACGCTCTTTCGGGAGCACAGATTCACGTTTCCCGTGTCCGGTTTTCGTTGACTTGTGTAATATAGTTGATACACGCTTCGACAAAATAAAAAATAAATCTTTCATAATTTAAAGTTGTTTTAAAATAATATGTTGTAATTTTCTTGCTCTCTCGGCGATATTTGTATGACTTTATCATTTCCTCATCCGTTTCTATTTCAGTAAACCATGTAGAATCTTCACCATATGCAAAAAAACGCAAACTCCAAAGCTCTCCGTCATGTGCAATTCGATCTCGAATAATCTTAATGATGAATAAAAAATCCGACAAATTAATTGCGTGATTGATATAAACAGTATCTCCACGATACTCATCTGTGAATTGGAGTAACTTGAAATGATCTAAAATGTAAGCCTTTCCCTCAGCACTAAAACTCTCGCAAAAAACACCATAAAAGTTATTTTTGCAGTTTGAAAGCGAGTGCAATGACTCAAGACAAATTTTTAAAAAAAGCAGTCGTAATCCATCACAAAATGGCACTATTTTTTCGATGTTATTTGCCAATGAAACAAATCTCTTAGTTTGAAACAACATTTGCCTTTTCACAATAGAGCCATTTTCATAATCGAAAACGTCCGATAAATAATCTGCCAAGGCATCCGAGGATTCAAAATGCGGACGTAAGAAGTCCTCTAATTCTTTTTGAAAAAAATCCATAAGATCATTATTCATATAAATTCTCCTTTTATTTTGATTCCACCAGCGTCTGATACATCTTCATCAGTTCTGCCACGCAGGAGCTTTCCGTTGTGGTCTTTATGTCAAAGCCGTATGCCTGCATGACGGCTCGGTCGTTTTGCTGGTGGGCTTTACGCAGCTCCGAGGGCATGGTCACTTCGTCGTAGAGGTCGGCAAGGCTGCTGTCCGGGTACAGTGCGCGGGCATCCAAAATGGCTTGAGCGGTCTGCTCGATTTTGACCTTTTGCTCATCGGTGGGCGTAGGCCAAGGGAAATTGTTGTAGACAACATCCTTAGAATAACGGTAATCACTTTTTAACCGTCCACAGACGGCCCTCATCCATGCCATGTGAACATTGGAAGTCAAAATACCAAAATGATAAAGCGTTGCGTCTGGGATAGTTATCACAAGGTTTGTGGCAATTGTATCTTTGTGGAGAAATCCAATCGGCACATAACGCCTTTTTTCAGAGGAAACAGCAGGAACTACTACGAATGCATCAGGATTGTTGATTTCTCTGAATTGCGTTGGACGTTCTGCAAGTTTTCGACGACCTGCATCAGGTGCGTTTTCCCTGTCTGCTTTGCAGGCTTCTACGCGGCGAAGCACCAACGGCATTTTCCGTAATTCCGCTGGACTGACCCCGACAAGCCATAAACACCACCGCTTTTTATTGTTGATAAACTCTGCTGCGCCAACAAGTCTTTTTATGTAGGGCAAGGCTTGAGGTTCTTTCGATATGAACTCTTCATAATCAGCTTCTTCAATTATCAAATGTCCTCCATCGGCAGGTCGGTTTCCAGTTGTCATCAACGGCACATTGCAAATTGGCTTGTTCCTATTCTCAACAAAGATATTGGGAGCGTCGATGAGATAAGCGTTGATATTTTCTGCTGTCTGAAACATATCAGCCGCATATATGCGTTTCGGCTGGTTGTAATGCGCAGCACTAAAACCTACAATGACACAATGCACATGTGCCTTTAAGCTGGCTTCACTGTCCCAGCGAAATGTCCTGTGGGCAAAATCAATATGAATCCCAAACCTGTCATATAGCGGCTTCCAAACACCGGCTACCTGTTCGCCCTGGGTAATGGAGTTGGTGGACACAAAAGCAGTTCTAATCTGCGTTCCTTGCATTAACTGTGCCGCCTTAAAGTACCAGCCGGAAACATAGTCGATCTTTCCCGCAGTTTTGTATGGCTTGCCTTTTTCGTCTACATAGATGGAAAGAATATCTTCCTTTTGAGACTTGCTCTGCAAGGAATAACCCACAAACGGCGGATTCCCCATGATGTAATTCAGCTTATCCTTTGGCGCAATGCTTTCCCAATCCAGCCGCAGGGCATTGCCTTCCACGATATGAGCATCGGTTTTCAGGGGCAGGAAGTCCAAGGGCATGTGAACCACGTCCTCGGTCTCCTTCATCATTTGGCTTTCGGCAATCCAAAGGGCGGTCTTTGCCACCGTCACGGCGAAGTCGTTTATCTCAATGCCGTAGAACTGACCGATGGAGACCTGAATGGGATCTCTGAAATCCATAACGATTTGACCGCGGTACAAAAGCGAAAGCACCTCGTTTTCAAGCCGCCGCAGGGATAGATAAGTCTCCGTCAAAAAGTTTCCGGAACCGCAAGCGGGGTCAAGGAATGTGAGACTCGCCAGCTTTGCCTGAAATGCCCGAAGCTTATTGTCGAGAGTACGAGCAACCGTGATCTGCTTTATGGCTTCCAGTTCCTCACGTAGATCGTTCAAAAACAGCGGGTCGATGACCTTGTGGATATTCTCAATGCTGGTGTAGTGCATACCGCCCGAACGACGTGTCTCCGGGTTCAGCGTGCTCTCAAACACCGCGCCGAAAATCGTGGGGCTTATCATGCTCCAGTCGAAGTCCTCGCTGGCTTTGCGGAGAATAAGATCAACGATGTTCTCATTCAGCCTTGGGATGATGACGTTTTCGTCAGCAAACAGACCGCCGTTGACATAGGGGAAAGCGGCTAAATCGTCGTCCATGTAAGGGTCACGGTTCTCAGGTTTCGTATCCAGCACTTTGAACAGTTCAATAAGTGCCCTGCGGGCATCGGTGCTGTGGGCTTGGAGGTAGTCATGGAACATGAGGTGCTTGCCGAAAATTCCGGCATCCTCGGCATACAGGCAGAATACCAGCCGGACGCATAGAGCGTTCAGGCTTTTCAGGGTTTCCGGGGCGGTGGGGTCTATGTACTGCTGTAGGAGGGCATCGTAGAGAACGCCCACCAAGTCACCGGCTTGGAGGGAAATCTCCATTTCACGCTTGATGTTCTCGTTGCCCTCGTCCACCAAAAATTGGAGCCGGGGATACTCCTTTTCAAAATCCGATAGATTCACTATCTCTGGCTCGTCATTGGGTCGGTTCATGTCGTGGATATGGAACTGCTGAAAGTTGCAGACCACTATCCAGCGGGGAGCCTGATTAAACGGCAGGTACCCTGCATAGCGGCGCGCCTGCTGGTAAGGCGTGAGCATGGAACCGTCGGACTGCTTGCTGCCCTTCCTTAGATCAACGTCTTGGCTTTTTTGCTCGATCAGCACACGGGTGGAGGCAATAAGTCCGTCTATAAAGCTAACATGATCCAGCTTTACAGGGACTTCAAAAGAAATGTATTTATCAGGCTCGGCTACGCCGTAAACCTTTTGGAGCAGTGCTGTCCAGAATTGGGCAGTCTCCTGCTTTTCGTCGCCGCGCCTCGTCCAGTCTTGGACAAATTGCTTGGCGGCGGCTCGCTGTTCTGCTGCTGTCATGGAGATTGCCTCCTTGGTAATCATTTGGTTGGTGATATTATACCATATTTCGGAGGAGAAAGGGAATGACGAGGACTGCGCAGCGTTCGCGATGATTCTTTATTGTACAAAAAAACGAACGCCCCATTGCCGGAAGGGGCAAGTGGGGCGTAATTTTTACTATGGCGTGCGGAATGCATCAGTAGCTAAAAACTCTGTCATACGCCGCGCCGTAGCAATCGGCGTAAATCCTTTTTGCGGCTCTGTCCACGGTTATCATCGTGAACGCCGTATCATTTGCAGTATCGGCGGTTTTGGTATAGATTTTGCCGTCCGCCGATGCGCGTTCGCGCCCGTTCAGCACGTTCGGGCAGCCTATGGATTGGATTGAATTCGTGCCGAGCTTTGTGTTTAAAAGCGCATGGTCGTGGCCATGGATCACGCAGATGATATGTGCGCGCTTACCCGTGGCGTAATTGCCGGAGCTGAAATTATACGCGATGCTCTTGCCGTCCACATCTATGCTGCCGCTTAGGCCGCTTTCGTAAGCATCGAGGATCGCTGCCGCATTGGCGGTACTGTATGAATAGCTTGTATTGCCGCAGGTGTATGTGCCGCTCACGTTCAGATTTACATGGCAGCATACGATTATGCCCCATTGCAGCGGCATTGCTTTGTCGCTAAAATCAAGCGCGGTGTTGATAAGCCATCCAATTTGTGTTGCCGACAGGTGGTGTGCGTTAAGATACCCGGTATCGCTGCTCGTCGCGGCATCCACGCTCTCAAACGCTGCTTTATCGTCGGTATTCAGATAGATAACGCGGATCATTTGAGCCGGAAAGTCCTTGTATCCATAGTTGCCGTTAGGACAGCCCTGGTCGATGACGGCATCGCACAATGTGTTTCGAATGCCGATGCGTGCATAGGCTTCATTGGCTGTAAGTCTGTTCGCGGTGCTCATGTAGGGCGCATCATCGTGATTGCCTTTCAGCCAAAGCTGGGGAACGGCCGGCGCTACTCCGTGGATCAGCTTTGAAGCTTCGTTCAGCTCCGTAAATGTGACAGATTTCGTGTTGGTCTGCGCGCCGTTTGAATAATCGCCGCCGAAGATTATTGCGTCCATATGGCAGGTTTCGGAAA
>JAFLSU010000025.1 GCA_022510765.1 Christensenellaceae bacterium | reverse complement strand
CGCAAACCTCACACGGAAGCCCCGAATTTCAAGAAATGCTTGAAAAGCTGGAAGCATAAACGTATAATTAGGTTAGTGCGCGCGCGGATATTTCCGCTGTGTATGTGGGTCAGCACATATGCAGGTCGGTGGGCGGTTCCTTCACCCTCCGGCTGCCGCACTATTTTGTTTCTATATCAATTATAATTCCTGCTGCAAAAATTGTCAACAAAAATTATGTTGGGACGCTGCCGAAGCAGCGTCCATAGAAAATCATTATATATCGTCCGTTTCATCCGTTGCTGTCGAAGTTTTTTTGCCGTTGCAGTACATGAGAACCGCAGAAAGCGCGACCCCGATTGCGCCCACCCACCAGGGGATGCTCACTTTCGCGACTATTCCGGCATGTACCACGGCATGGTACACTGCGGAGATCAGTCCGATATAGAAAACAACGCCCTTATTGTAGGAATACTGCGCCTTGCCATTCTCTTCTGTCGTGTTCATACTTATGACCTCCTTTCCTGTTGATCAAGTCTTTTAAACAGTCGTATTGAAGACAGTCTTGCCGTCCACCACCAGGCTGACGGTGTGCTTATTCGCGTTGGTATTCGCGGCAATGAGCTTTTCAAACGCCTCCATGCTGCGCTTACCCCATTTGCCGTCCTCATCGATGGTTTTGTCGTCCTCGTCGGTGTAGCCTGCGGCGTTCAGCGCGACCTGCATCGCCTTGAATGCTTCGCCCTTCTGCATCGGACTCGTCACCTCAAACTTTATCATCTCTTTCACCTCACCTTCGCCATTTTCATCATAATTGAATTTTTTCGTCATTAGTCCCCTATGGGTAAAGTTCCGTTTGGACAGAACCGATACCACCGTGCCGTAGCTAAGTCCTCGTGCCTCGACGACCAGCGGCTCACCGTTTAGCGTGCCGCATATGAAGCCGACATGGACGATCCTGCCCGAGGAATTGGCCCTG
The DNA here is from genome assembly GCA_022510765.1 of Christensenellaceae bacterium. Taxonomy (GTDB): domain Bacteria; phylum Bacillota; class Clostridia; order Christensenellales; family CAG-138; genus PeH17. The sequence goes on along the minus strand of JAFLSU010000025.1, from coordinate 19,982 downwards.
AAGACCGCCTCGCCAAGCACATACGGGCGGTCAATTTCGGTCATCAACCCCTTTTCACTGCACCATTGGGTGTAGTTCATGTTGGAATTGATGTCCGTCTTTTCCCCCTGCTCGGTCAGCCATGCGTCAAGCAATCCCTGACAGTCGGTCGCGTAATCCTCCGCGTGGAAGTCCTCCGTCGCCTTATCGTAGTTGACCCTTGTCCACCCGTGGGAGCTGTAGTAGTTTTCCCAGCGTTCCTCGATCTTGTTCTTCGTGGTTTTTGACTTTACGGTTCCGAACAGATAGTGCCATGGTTCTGTCCCACATTCACCCGCAGGCAGAGGAAGCTCCGCTCCCGCAGGCACGCTCTGCTTTTTTACATGGGTCAAAGCCCATTTTATAAATTTTGTAACATCGTACATAAAAAGCACCTCCGTACTTGCATGGTATGCAAACGAAGGTGCTGTTGTTACAACTATATGTGGTTAATGAGGAGGGAGTCGAATCCAGCACGCCGTGAGCGGTTTCTTTTCCGCAATACTTCGTCAAAGAACCTCTCGCAATACTTAGTATTCATCGAAATACGCAGTATTCCGTTCGGACCGTAGGGAAAGATGGAACTTGTTTGCATTGAGGATCTCGTGCCGCAGGATCATCTTTTAAGGAAGATGAACAAGACTATTGCGGCCTACGGGTACGGCAGACATAGGGACAAAACTAAATATCATGTTAACAGGACAAATATCAAATATTTTCTTGTTTCGGCTTGAATAGATCTTGCTTTTATGATATAATAAAATATATCTTCTGTTGCGAGGTGTAAAGATGCCCACCATTTTCAAGAATGATGAAATGAAAAAAAAGGAACAAACTGAGAAATACAGAAATTCTATCATATTGGGCGACTCACTTGATGTTATGCGAAGATTGCCAACGGCGTCTATTGACCTTATTGTTACGTCACCGCCCTATAATTTGAAGAACTCTTCGGGTAATGGTATGAAAGACGGCAGGGGCGGTAAGTGGAAAAATGCCTCGTTAATCAATGGCTATCAAGAACATACTGACGATATGCCATATGATGAGTATTGCAAGTGGCAAAGGAGTTGTTTGAGGCAGATGTTTCGCCTTATCCCTGAGAATGGGGCTATCTTTTATAATCATAAATGGAGAGTTCAGCGAGGTCTTTTGCAGGACCGTTCTGAAATAGTCAAAGGTTTTCCCGTTAGACAAATTATCATTTGGAAAAGAAAGGGCGGAATAAATTTCAATGCGGGTTATTTTTTGCCTACATACGAGGTTATTTATGTAATTGCAAAACCCGATTTCAAGTTGGCGCAGGGTGCAAATAAACATGGTGATGTGTGGGAAATTTCACAAGAAATGAACAACCCACATCCTGCACCTTTCCCTACGGAATTGATTGATAGAATTGTGTCGTCAACAAATGCCAAGTTGATATTGGACCCCTTTGCAGGTTCGGGCACAACGGGTGTCGCTGCCGTGAACAATGATCGCGACTACATTCTTATAGACAATAGTGAAAAATATTGCAAATTGGCAAAAACAAGATTAGAGGGGGGCAGTTGGAATGAATAATGATTTGCAAGTTGTCAACGATGTTGTTTATAATAGCCCTTGGCGAAACGCTTATTGGTTCGCTCGTATGCTTTTGAATACCGACCAATATGGCGCTATCGGAAAAAAGGAAAAATTTATTTTAGCACTTGTCGGCAAGCTAGAGTCTATACTTGATTGTAATGCATTATCAAACGACGAAAAACTTGCCGTCTGTCATGATGCATTGCTAAAAGAAATTAGAAATTGTGCGAGACCTGGCACAAAGGCAGCATTTGCTACTGGGGACCTTGCCGTTGCTTTGGATAATGAAATTAAAAGTCTTGACGATATAATTGTTTTTGTGATAACTGTTAGGTATATTGTTTTGCCTGCTAATGCGGCTCTTCGCCGTGTTCCAAGTGATGACGCAATCTTTTGTAGAGAAACCGCACAAAGCATACTTGACACACTTGGCAAGACACAAGTAGGCAAAGCAATTAGTGTTTGGGACACCCTCGGTGTTCATGGTTGTCTAGATGCCGAAAGAACCGAGATTTTGCACGAGTTCACAAAACTCCGTCATAATTTAGATGCTTTGTCTATAAAACGGTCTGAGGTAGAGGACAATGCTATTCTTACAGCTTTTGTTCAAGAGTTTGAAAGACGAGCAGGACAAAAACGAAAAAGTCGAGCAGGAAACAGTCTTGAAGATGTTGCAACATTTTTATTCAATTATTACGGGTTCGATTCCCACCCAAAGCCAGACCATTTTCAAACCGACATTGAGGTTGATAAGTGGTTCAAATGCACAGACGGGTGGAGCATTGGTATCAGTTGCAAACGAACTCTGAGAGAGCGATGGAAACAAGTGTCGTCTGCCGACTCAAATGCTTTGTCCAGATACAAAATCAAACAGATTTGGCACTTGATTACTTACGATAGAGATTTGAGCGACGATAAACTCACTATGTTAGGACAACAACGTCAAATTTTTTATTTATCTGATACAAGCGAAAGATATAAATATGCTTCACAACATGTGGGTATGAAAGATTATGTTAGACCTTTAAGTCAGTTAATTGATAACATAGCAAAAGAACAAGGGAAAAAGGTGTGAGAGAAATCTCACGCCCAAGCTACTTACAAAGCTCGCGAAATTGCGGGCTTTGTAAGTAGCCTGATCGGAATACGCAGTATTCCATTGAAACCATGTTCCTCGTCTTGCGAAAAACTCCGCACTCACGGTCCTGCGGAGTTTTAAAGGAGCGGATTTTTTCGCAGGCGAGGAAAAAAGCGGAGGGAGGGGGACGCCTTTCGAGCATTTTTGACGCGGCATACGGGACAATCCGCCCTTTAAAACCGTGCTGCGTTCGACTCCCCTCGCCTTAAGTTATTGCAATACGGATACTATAATACAGTATTTATTAAGCTGTTGCTCATTCCCTTCCTATTCCGCGCTTATCACAAATTCTGAACCATCATGATCCACCCTTAGCATATCACCTTCTTCAAGGCGGTTCGCGATTATGAACCTCGCAAGCTGCGACTCGATGCGCCCCTGTATATACCTTTTGAGCGGCCTTGCGCCAAACAGCGGATCGGTGCCGTTCGAAATTATAGCATCCTTCGCGGCATCGGTGACGTGCAGTTTCAGCCTGCGCGCCTCCATGCGCCTTGCAAGGTCCAAAAGCAGCAGATCGGTGATGCCGCGCATATTCTCGGCCGAAAGGGCGTTAAAGAACACTATCTCATCGAGCCTGTTGATGAATTCCGGACGGAACTTGCCCTTCAAAAGCGCATTCAGCATTTGCTCGGTCTCGGAGGTTATCCTGCCGTCCTGCTCCATGCCGCGCAGAATCAGCTCGCTGCCGATGTTGCTCGTCAGGATGATTATCGTGTTCTTAAAGTCCACCGTGCGCCCCTGCCCATCGGTTATCCTTCCGTCGTCAAGCACCTGAAGAAGCACGTTCAGCACATCGGGGTGCGCCTTTTCGACCTCGTCAAAGAGCAAAACGGCATAGGGCTTTCTGCGGACGGCCTCGGTCAACTGCCCGCCCTCGTCGTAGCCCACATAGCCCGGAGGTGCACCGATGAGGCGGGATACCGCGTACTGCTCCATGTATTCGCTCATGTCGATGCGAACCATGTTGCGCTCATCGTCAAAGAGCGCCTCGGCAAGCGCCTTGCATAGCTCGGTCTTTCCAACGCCCGTGGGCCCCAGGAACAGGAAGGAGCCGATCGGACGGTTTGGATTCTGAATCCCTGCGCGGGAGCGGAGTATCGCGTCGCAAACCCTACGAACCGCGTCGTCCTGCCCGACGATGCGCTTATGGAGCTGATCGTCGAGATGAAGGAGCTTGACTCTTTCGCTTTCGAGCAGCTTTGAAACGGGTATCCCCGTCCATCTGGCGACTATCTTGGCTATCTCGTCCGAGGATACATGATCCCTGAGCAGGCTGTTCTCACGGTTCGCCGCCGCTTCCTCCTCCTTGTTAAGCTCCTTTTGCAGGCTCGGAAGCTCGCCGTACTTGAGCTGCGCCGCACGGTTCAGGTCGTAATCGTTTTCTGCGCGGGCTATGTCCGCGTTCACCTGCTCGATGCGTTCGCGAAGCTGCTGCACCCTTCCGATCGCGTTCCGCTCGTTATCCCATTTGGCCTTCATGCCGTTGAATTTATCGCGCAGCTCGGACAGCTCGTGCCGTATCTCATTGAGGCGTTCGACGGTATGGGCATCGGACTCATCCTTCATGGCGGCCTCCTCTATCTCAAGCCGCATTATTTCCCGAGAAATTTCGTCCATCTCGCTCGGCATGGAGTTCATCTCGGTCTTTATGAGGGCGCACGCTTCGTCCACGAGGTCGATTGCCTTATCTGGCAGGAAGCGGTCGGAGATGTAGCGATTGGACAGCGTTGCGGCGGAGATCAGCGCGGAATCCTGTATCTTCACGCCGTGATAGACTTCGTACCTTTCCTTCAAACCCCTCAAAATCGAAATCGTATCCTCAACGGTCGGCTCCTGCACGGTCACCGGCTGGAAACGCCTTTCGAGCGCGGCATCCTTCTCAATATATTTGCGGTACTCATCGAGAGTGGTCGCGCCTATGCAGTGCAGCTCGCCCCGCGCAAGCATGGGCTTGAGGATATTGCCAGCGTCCATAGCGCCGTCGGTCTTTCCCGCGCCGACGATGGTATGAAGTTCGTCGATAAACAGGATGATGCGCCCGTCGCTCTGCTTTATTTCATTGAGCACAGCCTTGAGCCTTTCCTCGAACTCGCCCCTGTACTTCGCGCCCGCGACGAGTGCGCCCATGTCGAGCGCGAACAACCTTCTGTCCTTGAGGTTATCGGGGACATCGCCGCGCACTATGCGAAGTGCAAGCCCTTCCGCGATCGCGGTCTTTCCAACGCCGGGTTCGCCGATAAGGCAGGGGTTATTCTTGGTCTTTCTCGAAAGGATGCGGATGACGCTCCTTATCTCGCCGTCACGCCCGATCACCGGGTCGAGCTTCTGCTTTGAAGCAAGGTCGGTCAAATCCTGACCGTATTTGTTCAGCACATCGTAGGTGCCTTCGGGGTTATCGGTGTTGACCCTGCTGTTTCCGCGAACGTTCTTGAGCGCGGAGAGGTAGACATCGCGCTTTATATCGAAGCGTTTGAAGATGGGTTCCACGGTTCTGTCGGCTGTATCGATGAGGGCGAGCATCAGATGCTCAACGGACACGAAGCTGTCGCCCATGCGCTTAGCTTCATCCTCGGCCCGAACCAGGGTCGAATTCAGCTCCTGAGTCATGTACACCGAGCCGCCGCTCTGGTAGGAAGCCTGCTTTTTAAGCTCGTTTTCGATGGCCTGCCTAAGCTCTGAGACCGATATGTTCATCGCGGTCAAGAGCTGCGCGTTCAGATCATCGGCATCGTTTATTAGCGCGTAGGCGAGGTGGAGCTGCCCGACCTGCGTATGCCTGTTTTTCTCGGCAATCTGCTGTGCCTGCTGGATCGTTTCGAGGCTCTTTTGAGTCAATTTATTCAAATTCATATCCATACCTCCTGAAAAGGATGTTTTCAGTATTTGCGATGTGTGACAAAGTCACGCATTTGTGTGAGAAATTCCACACATTGATTGTTGTTAGCACTCCTCTCTTTAGAGTGCTAACAAATTATATCATATTAATGCCCTTCCGGAGCTGTTATGCAAAATTTGTTCCGTGTTTGCCGCATTTGAGCCTTATTTGCTCCCATGTGAAGCTATTGGGTTGATGCCAAGCTAAAAATACACTATAATTCGATCGTATTTTCATCGGGAGGTGGCTGTATGGTCAACATAGGCAACGATTGGGACGAGATACTTTCGGACGAGTTTACAAAGGAATACTATATCAACCTGCGTTCCTTTCTTGCGAACGAATATCGCAGGAGGGTGATCTATCCGAATATGTACGATATTTTTAACGCCTTAAAATACACCTCCTTTTCGGATACCCGCGTCGTCATCCTCGGGCAGGACCCTTACCACGGCCCCAATCAGGCGCACGGGCTTTGCTTTTCGGTAAAGAAGGGCGTTATGCCGCCGCCCTCGCTTAAAAACATCTATGCTGAATTAAAAAATGATGTAGGCTTCATACCGCCCGCGCATGGGGAGCTTACCGAATGGGCGCAGCGGGGAGTGCTGATGCTGAACGCGGTTCTGACGGTTCGCGAGCATCAACCCAACAGCCATAAGGGTATGGGCTGGGAAATATTTACCGACAGGGTCATTTCGGAGCTGAATCGCAAGACGAAGCCCGTCGTATTCCTGCTCTGGGGCGCGAACGCAAGGCAGAAGGCGAAGATCATCACCAATCCTCTTCATGTGAAGCTTGAATCCGTGCATCCAAGCCCGCTTTCCGCGTACAATGGCTTCTTTGGATGCAGGCATTTTTCCAAAGCGAACGAGATACTGATTTCCTCCGGGCAGGAACCCATCGATTGGCTGCTTACGTTATGAAGCGAATAGTCCTCATAATCGAATACGACGGCACGAACTACGTCGGCTGGCAGGTTCAGCCGAACGGCATTGCCGTACAGCAGGTGATCTGCGAGGCATTGCACCGCCTGACGGGCGAACGCTTGGTACTCCACGCCTCGGGGCGCACGGACAGCGGCGTTCACGCGCGGGCGCAGGTCGCTCATTTCGATACCGAGTGCCGCATACCGCCCGACAAATACGCGTTCGCGCTCAACACATACCTTCCTGCGGACATACGCATAAAGGCGAGCTTTGAGATGCCGGGGGAGTGGGCAGCGGGAGCAAATGAATTTCACTCCCGCTTTTCGGTAAAGCGCAAGCATTATCGCTATCGGGTGCTGAATTCCGTGCACAACTCCGCGTTTTTACGCGATACAGCGCTTCACATCCACGCGTCGCTCGATATTGAAAAGCTGAATGCCGCCGCTGCACTTTTCCTTGGTGAACACGATTTCGCGGCGTTCAAGGCTTCGGGAAGCAAGGCGGCAAGCACGGTTCGCTCGATTTATGCTTCACAATGGTCTCAGGAAGGGGAGCTTCTCGTATACGACGTTGCGGGAAGCGGGTTTCTTTACAATATGGTTCGCATCATGGTCGGGACCATGCTCAGAATCGGCATGGGCTATGCCGAGTTGGACACCATCAAATGCGCGCTCGAAAATCCCTCTCGCGAAAATGCTGGCGATACCGCCCCCGCGCACGGGCTGACCCTCTGGCGTGTGGAGTATGACGAGTTCGATACGGAGAGGATACTTCGGGGTTCCACCCCGAGCCCCGCTGGGGCGCTGCCCCAGACCCCCTAAAACTTTTAAGGGAGGGGGATATTCCTGCTTTGGCGTGCCCACTTTCGGATAGACCTGAAGCGGGAATGAGCGAGGATTGAATTTAAAATACAGATAATTCAGGAGATTAGAGATGATAACACGTCAGGATATTTTTGATTATGTAAATCAGGAATTTGGAACCGAACCCGAATATTTGTGGGCAAAGTTCCCTGAATATGCCGTGCTCCGCCATAGTGGCAACGGAAAATGGTATGGCATCGTCATGAATATCCCCAAGGAAAAGGCGGGGCTGAACGAAAGCGGTTCCGTTGACGTAATCGATGTTAAATGTGACCCCGTTTTGATTGGCTCCCTGCTTCAAACGAGCGGGTATTTTCCCGCTTATCATATGAATAAGTCAGGCTGGATAGGCATCCGGCTGGACGGGAGCGTTCCCGAAAAGGACATTTTCTATCTCATCGGCTCAAGTTATGAAATTGTAAGACCCAAGCCAAAAGCAAGCAAAAAACGCTGAACTATACTTTAATTTAAATCGTGGTTTTTCCGCATTCTTTTCCCTCTTTTCTACTTATATTTCTTTACTGTCTTGCTAAATGCCGCCATTTGTGTTATAATAAAATCGGTGGAAATTGCGCTGATTCATGCGCTTTTAAAAGGAGAATGCCTTGCGAATCACTTGCGTTAAGCTGCATGACTACCGCAGCTATACGGAGCTTGAGATAAGGCCGTCAAGCGGGCTTAACGTGATAGTCGGCCCCAACGCGGCGGGGAAGACCAATGTGCTTGAGGCGATTTTTCTTTCCGCGCTCGGGCGGAGCCATCGCACGAGCAGAGACGCGGAGCTTATCAATCATTCGTCGCGCGGTGGCTTCGTGTGCATAGAGCTTGAGAGCCGAACGGGCAGCCATCGAATCGAGATAAAACTGCGCGAGGGCGTCAACAAGCAGGTTCTTGTTGACGGAAAGAAGCTCAGGCGCATGGGCGAGCTGATGGGCGTGCTGAACGTGGTGATGTTTTCGCCCGAGGACTTGTCCTTGGTCAAGGATTCCCCGCAGGAAAGGCGCAGGTTTATGGACATGGAGCTGTGTCAGCTCCGTCCCGCGTACTTTTACGGTTTGCAGCAGTATAACGCCGCATTGAAGCAGCGAAGCTCGCTCGTCAAGGACAGCTTTCCGGTTCCGCCCGACCCCGACCTCATCGAAGCGTGGGACGCTAGGCTGTCCATGCTCGGGGGGGACATAATGCTCGTTCGAAATGAGTTTATGGATGACCTCAGCACCATCGCGCACGACCTGCACAGGCGCATTACGGGCGGCAGGGAGCAGCTTTTTGCCTACTATAAGCCCAATGTCCCGTTCGAGGAGGGCGAAGCGCGAAGGGCGGTATATCAGGCGCTTGCGATGTCCCACGATGAGGATATAAGGCGCGGATATACGACAAGAGGCCCGCACAGGGACGATATTGGGCTGAAGCTCGGAGAGACCGATGTGCGCATATACGGCTCCCAGGGACAGCAGCGAACCGCCGCGCTCAGCTTGAAATTGAGCGAGATCGCGCTCATGCGGCGGGATAAGGGCGAATCGCCGGTGCTGCTGCTCGACGATGTGCTGAGCGAGCTTGATGTTGACAGGCAGCGGGAGCTTCTTTCCTCCGCGTTCGACTGTCAATGCTTTTTGACCACCACCGCGCTCGATGGGCTTGAGAACGTGCCGGATATGACCGTTTTCGAGTGCAATGAGGGGCGCGTAAGCCGGATTAAATAGAATGGACGCCAAAATTGGTTTTTAATGAGGAGAATTATGGAAACTACCTACGATGCTTCCCAAATACAGGTGCTTGAAGGCTTGGAGGCGGTTCGCCGCCGCCCGGGCATGTACATCGGCTCGACCGATTCCCGGGGACTTCATCATCTCGTTTACGAAATTGTAGATAACGCTATAGACGAAGCGATGGCGGGCTATTGCACGCATATCTATGTCACGATCCACGGCGGAGATTCCGTGATGCAAGAAAACTCCAATGGAATTTTTCCTAAAAATTCCATTACGGTTATCGATAACGGACGCGGCATACCCGTCGACATTCACCCGAAGACGGGTAAATCCGCTCTTGAGGTTGCGCTCACGATGCTCCATGCCGGAGGCAAGTTCGGCGGGAGCGGCTATAAGGTCTCGGGCGGTCTGCACGGCGTGGGACTTTCGGTCGTGAACGCCCTCAGCACCGAGCTTACCGCCGAGGTGCGCCGCGACGGAAAGATATACCGTCAGGTCTGCCGCAGGGGCATCAAGGCTTCCGAGGTCGAGATAGTGGGGGAGTGCGATAAAAATGAGCATGGAACGACGATACATTTCATGCCCGATGATGAAATCTTCGATGAAGTCAATTACGATTACGATGTCCTCGTTCGAAGATTGCGCGAGCTTGCATTCCTAAACGGCGGCGTTACCATCGTCGTTTCCGACGAGCGCACGGAACCAAAGCGCAGCGATATCTTCAGCTTCGAGGGCGGCATCGTCGAATACGTTCGCTATATCAACAAGAACAAGGAGCTGCTCCACCCCGACCCCATCTATTTCTCGGCTGAAAGGGCGGAGTCCGATGTCGAGAACGCGACCGTTGAGATCGCGCTCCAGTATAACGACGGCTACAACGAAAACGTTTTTACATACGCAAACAATATCAACACCATTGAGGGCGGCAGCCATTTGGCAGGCTTCCGTTCCGCGATGACGAGGGTCATAAACGACTACGCACGGAAGTTTAAGATTTTAAAGGACAACGACGCGAACCTGAGCGGCGACGATGTGCGCGAGGGGCTTAGCGCGATAGTCAGCGTCAAGCTCACAGAGCCGCAGTTCGAGGGTCAAACCAAGACCAAGCTTGGCAACGCCTATATCCGCACGCTCGTTGATAACGCCGTTTACAGCGGACTTTCGACCTACCTTGAGGAGAATCCGAGCCACGCGAAGCTTATCCTCGATAAATGCCTGAGCGCAAGCAGGGCGAGGGAAGCAGCTCGGAAGGCGAGGGAGCTTACAAGGCGCAAGTCAGTGCTCGATTCGGCGGCATTGCCCGGCAAGCTTGCGGACTGCTCCGAAAAGGATCCTTCAAAATGCGAGCTGTTCATCGTCGAGGGCGACTCGGCAGGCGGTTCCGCGAAGGAAGGGCGCGACAGGCATTTTCAGGCTATACTGCCGCTTAGGGGCAAGATACTCAATGTCGAAAAGACGCGTCTCGACAGGGTGCTTGGAAACGCCGAAATAAAGTGCATGATAACCGCGTTCGGCGCGGGCATGGACGCGGATTTTGATGAAACCAAGCTCCGTTACCACAAGATAATCTGCATGACCGATGCCGATGTTGACGGAAGCCATATAAGGACGCTTTTGCTCACCTTCTTCTACAGGCATATGCGCCCGATGATCGAGAAGGGCTATGTCTACATCGCGCAGCCCCCGCTCTACCTCATCAAGAAGGGCAATTTTGAAAAATACGTCTATTCCGATGAGGAGCTTGCACGGACGCTTGACGAGATAGGGCGCGACAAGATATATGTCCAGCGATATAAGGGTCTCGGCGAAATGAACCCCGAACAGCTCTGGGATACGACGATGGATCCCGAGAACAGGATAATGCTGCGGGTCACGATGGACGACGCGATGCTTGCGGACGAGACTTTCACGCTCCTGATGGGCGATAGGGTCGAGCCAAGGCGCGAATTCATAGAGCAGAACAGCAAGCTCGTAGCTGACCTCGATATTTAACAAAGGGAGCGGAAGGCATTATGGAAGACAACAATTCAAATAAAAATATCAATAAGAACCGGGCGGCTTCCCTTGAGATGCTCGGCACCAACGAGCTGCCCACCGACATAGAGGCGGGAAAGATACTGCCCGTAAACCTCGTAGGCGAAATGCGCAGGAGCTTTATTTCCTACGCCATGGCAGTCATAATCAGCCGTGCGCTGCCCGATGTGCGCGACGGCCTTAAGCCCGTTCACAGGCGCATACTCTACGCGATGGACGAGCTGAGCATGCAGCCCGATAAGCCGTTCCGCAAATCCGCACGTCTCGTAGGCGATGTTCTCGGTAAATACCATCCCCACGGCGATACGGCGGTTTACGACGCGATGGTACGCCTTGCGCAGCCCTTCTCCACGCGCTATCCGCTCGTTGAGGGACACGGCAATTTCGGAAGCGTGGACGGCGACCCCGCCGCGGCAATGCGTTATACCGAATCGAGGATGAGTAAGCTCACCCTTGAGATGCTCCGTGACCTCGATAAGAACACCGTTGATTTCTACCCGAACTTCGATGAAACTTTGATGCAGCCGTCCGTGCTTCCGTCAAGGTATCCGAACCTTCTTGTAAACGGCTCCAACGGCATCGCGGTCGGCATGGCGACGAATATCCCCCCGCATAACCTTGGGGAGACCATCGATGCGTTCGTTGCGATGATAGATAATCCGAACATCACCATCGATGAGCTTATGGCGTTCATCCCGGGACCCGATTTTCCAAGCGGCGGCGTGATAATGGGCGATGTCGGCATCCGCCATGCCTATTTTACCGGCAGGGGCAAGATACTCGTCAGAGCAAAGAGCGAGATAGAGCAGTACAAGGCCGACAGGGCGAGGATAATCGTCACCGAAATTCCCTATCAGGTCAATAAGGCGAAGCTCGTCGAAAAGATCGCGGAGCTGGTTCATGAAAAGCGCGTGGACGGCATCTCCGACCTTCGCGACGAAAGCTCCCGCGCGGGAATGCGCATAGTTATCGAGCTTAAGAAGGACGTGAACGCAAACGTAGTTCTTAATAACCTTTACAAGCATACCCAGCTTCAGGATACCTTCGGCGTAATAATGATCGCCCTCGTGGACGGCGAACCGAAGGTGCTGAATCTTCGCGATATGCTCTTCCACTACCTCGAGCATCAGAAGGAGGTCGTCACAAGGCGCACACAGTTCGACCTTGACAAGGCGAAGGAAAGGCTGCACATACTCGAAGGCTTCATGATAGCGCTCGATAATATTGACGAGGTCATCGCGATAATCAGAGCAAGCGCCACCGGCGCGGAGGCGAAGGAACGCCTGATTGCAAGGTTTGGCTTCAGCGAAAAGCAGGCGCAGGCGATACTCGACATGCGTTTGCAGCGTCTGACCGGACTTGAAAGGGAAAAGATAGAGGCCGAATATGGCGAATTGAAGAAAACGGTCGAATACCTCCTTTCCATCCTTTCGGACGAAAGCAAGCTTTTGGGCGTAATAAAGGATGAGGTTCTCGAAATCAAGCGCAAATTTGCTGACGCAAGGCGCACCGAGATAACTCAGATTATCGAGGACATCGACATGGACGACATCATCCAGCAGGAGGATATGGTCGTCACCTGCACCCATCATGGCTACATCAAGCGCATCGCCGAGGACACCTACCGCACTCAGCGCAGGGGCGGCGTCGGCATCAGCGCGGGCTCTACGCGCGATGAGGATTTCCTTGAGGACATCTTCGTCACCTCCACGCATTCTTACATAATGTTCTTTACCAACAAGGGCAGAGCCTTCCGCATCAAGTGCTACTCGATACCCGAAGCAAGCAGAACCGCGAAGGGAACGCCGATAGTCAACCTCTTGCAGCTCCAGACGGGCGAGTTCGTGACCGCCGCGTTCCCGATAGCAAGCGACGCGCAGGAAGGCTACTTGGTACTTTGCACGCGCAACGGCATCATCAAAAAGACCCCTATATCGGATTTTGCGAATATCCGAAAGGGCGGCCTTATCGCGCAGAACCTGCGTGAGGGCGATGAGCTTATCAGCGTCGCGCTTTCGGGCGGCGAGGATGAATTCATCATCGGCACCCGCGAGGGCATGAGCATCCGTTTCAGCGAAAAGGACGTGCGCTCAATGGGAAGGAACGCCGCAGGCGTTCGCGCAATCAAGCTCGATGAGGGCGACGCGGTAGTTGATATGTCCAAGGTCACGAAGGATTCCTGTATCATCGCGATTACCGAAAACGGCATGGGCAAGCGCACCCCCGAGGACGCTTACCGTATGCAGGGACGCGCAGGCAGGGGCATCATCGCGATGAACATTACCGAAAAGACCGGAAAGCTCGTCTGCCTCAAGGTCTCAGACGGCGATGAGGACATCATGCTCATTAGGGACGACGGTATCGTGATAAGGGTTCCCGTATCGACCATAAGCGTCATTTCAAGGAATACGCAGGGCGTAAGGCTCATGCGCATAGACGGCGAACACAGGGTCGCAAGCGTTGCACTTGCACCGCATAATGACGATGAACCTGAGCAGGAGAGCGCGGGGGAGGCTTCGGAGGGTTCCGAACCAACGGATGCGCTCGATATGAATGAGCCGGATTTGAATGAGCTAACCGAAAATCAAGAATAATAAGCTGTGTGGGCGGGTCAATCCCGCCCATATTAGATTAAACGCTTTTGAAGGGATGGTCGGAAAATATTTCCCCCTTCCTCGAAAATTTTATTGGGTCTGGGGCGAAGCCCCGATAGGAGAACATCTTAACCCTGTTCCCCTTTCCGCTTCCGGTCTATCCGGAAGCGGACACGACAACCCCCAATTACTCCCCTTCCCCTTAGAAGTTTTGGGGTTCCAAGGGGGCTTTTTCAAAAGCCCCCTTGGCGGGGTCTTGGGCAGAGCCCCAGGAGAAAGGAAACATGATAAAAGTATCTGATGAACTGAGCTTGTTTGCGCGGTGCGTGGAAGCTGCGGGAGCAAGGCTGTACGCGGTCGGAGGGCTTGTTCGGAACGGCCTGCTAGGGCTACCCGTATATGACATCGACGTGTGCTCCGCACTAAGACCCGAGGCGGTCATCTCCCTGTGCGCAAGGGCGGGCTTTGGGATAGTTCGCAAGGGCATCGACTTTGGCATGGTCGAGGTGCATATAAACGGCAAAAAATTTGAGCATACCACCTTCCGCTCGGACAGCTATGCAGAGGGCGGCGCACATCGCCCGTCCGCCGTGCGCTTTTCGACTACGGTGGAGGAGGACGCTTTCAGGCGCGATTTTACGGTGAACGCGCTGTACCTTGATGTGCTCTCAGGGCAGATAAAAGACCCCACGGGAGGACTAACAGATTTAGAAAAACGAATCATTAGAACCACCTCACCTTCGCCCTACACGGTACTTTCGGATGATGGGCTTCGCATCATGCGCATGGTTCGCTTTGCGGCGGAGCTTTATTTCGACATTGATGCCGAAACATACGAGACCGCAAAACAACTGTGCGGAAATTTAAAGGACATTTCCCCCGAACGTATACGCGATGAGCTGAACAAGATCCTGCTTTCGGACGTGAAGTACGGCGAACGCAATCCCGAGCGCGTGCTGCATGGGCTTGAGCTGCTCAGGGATGTTGGAGCAATCGAGCTTATCCTCCCCGAGCTGTATCTTGGGCGGGGCATAGAGCAGAAGCCGACACATCACCTGTATGACGTACTCGATCACTGCCTGCACACCGCCGCCGAGATAAGCCCCAACCTCGTCATGCGCCTTTCCGGGCTGCTGCACGATGTGGGCAAGCCGCCCGTAAACCTGCGCACGGGCAAGATGTACGGCCACGACCTCGAGGGAGCGGATATTTCCCGGGAAATACTGACTCGACTCCGCTATGACAACAAGACCATCGCGGAGGTGTGCTTCATCGTCCGGCATCATATGTACGACCTTAACAACACCGCGAAGGAGAGTACCCTACGCACGACCTTTGGCCGCTGGGGGTATGAGCGGAGCATGGAGATCGCGGAGATAAGGGAGGCGGACGTGCATGGCTCGGGCATAATAAAGGGCGAGGTGAAGTCCGCCGATCGCTGGCGTGAGCTGCTTAAAAAAATGAAGGACGAACACACGCCCTTCTCCGATAAGGAGCTTAACTGCACCGGAGAGGACATCATGCGCTGGCTTTCCCTGCCGCCCGGCCCCCGCGTAGGCGACATCAAGCGGCGGCTGCTCGAACACTGCGCCAGATTCCCGCAGGACAACACCCCCGAAAAGCTCGAACGGCTTGCAAGGGACGTGAGCGGGGCTTTTATCGGGACTCCGCCCCGAACCCCGCTGGGGGCATTTTAAAAAATGCCCCCAGACCCCTTAAAACTTTTAAGGGGAAGGGGAATGCCCTGCTTTGGTTTGCCCACTTTTGGATAGGCCAAAATCAGTACATGGAAATCACGATAAGAACAAACGACACGAGAAAAGGTTTTCTCGTGTCGAATTCTTTAAAAAAGTCATTTTAACTCGTATTTCCTTAGAAGTTTTTGAGGGTACTTAGGGAACTTTTTACAAAAAGTTTCCTAAGCGGGGTTTGGGGCGGAGCCCCAATTAAAAGTATATATCGACATGGTATTGCATAAAGGTACAAGAAGTGATAGCATTGTATGGTTATGGAAACGAAGTTTAAAAATCCTCCCCATTTGGGACAAAATAAAATGGGTATTATGCCCGTCGGCAAGCTCATGTTCAACATGTCGCTTCCGATGGTCATCTCGATGCTGGTTCAGGCGATGTACAACGTCGTGGACAGCTATTTTGTTGCGAAGATAAGCACCGATGCGCTGACGGCGGTCTCGCTCGCGTACCCCATCCAGATGCTGATGGTCTCGGTCGCGGTCGGCACGTCCATCGGAATGAATTCCTATATGTCGCGCAAGCTGGGCGCGGGGGATGTCGACGCGGCCAACAAGGGCGCAAGCAACGGTCTTTTCCTTCTGGTAGCCTCCGCGCTGGTCTTTGCCGTACTCGGCATCATTATCAAGCCCTTTTTCTGCCTTTTTTCGGACGAGCCTGCCCTCATCGATATGGGCGTTGACTATCTTCGCATCTGTATGATGCTGGGCTTAGCCGTCTTCATTCAGATTGGATGCGAACGAATACTTCAATCGATGGGCAAGACCACGCTCTCGATGATCACGCAGCTTGCGGGCGCGATAGTGAACATCATACTTGACCCATTGCTCATCTTCGGCATAGGCCCCTTCCCAAAGCTTGGCATCGCGGGCGCTGCATGGGCGACGGTCATCGGTCAATGGGTTGGCATGGTCGCCGCGCTCTTGCTCGTATTCGGAATGAAGCATGAGGTAACGGTCTCGTTCAAGGGCTTCCGTCCCTGCAAACACACCATTGGCGAAATCTACCGTGTCGGGCTGCCCTCCATTATCATGCAGTCCATCGGCTCGGTCATGAATATCGGCATGAACGCCATCTTTTCCCGCGTGCTTATGAGTAAGATAGGCGTTGCAATTATGGGCGTATATTTCAAGGTACAATCCATAATCTTCATGCCGCTGTTCGGCATCACCGGCTCCAGCATGTCAATTTTCGCATACAATTACGGAGCAAAGAACCGTCTGCGCTTTGCCCGTGCGTGGAAGCTTACCCTCATCGTTGCGCTGCTCGTGATGTGCCTTGGAACGCTTCTGTTCCAGCTCTTCCCTGAGCAGATAGTTTCGCTCTTTGACTCCGAAAACGCCATCACGGACGTAGGCATGGCGGCATTCCGAGTAATCTCGCTGCATTTCCCTATTGCCGCGTTCTCTATTACCATTTCGGTCACATTCCAGGCGGTCGGCAAGGGCGTTTACAGCATGTTCATGTCGATTATCAGGCAGGTGGGCGTACTCCTCCCCGCCGCGCTTGCACTCGCGCTCATCTTCGGCAGGGTAGAATCCGTTTGGTGGAGCTTCCTTATCGCTGAGTGCGCCGCGATTGCTTTCGGCTTGCCAACCCTGACCAAGCTCTGGCGCAGGGATATTTCTCCAATGCCCGACGGCGCAGCGGTGTAAATCTGCTCCTCGGAAGCTTGTAATGCCCGACGAACCCAAAAAATGTCTAATTTAATTGAGCTGCCGCAAACCTGCGGCAGCTCAATTACGCTTTACATGTTTTTATCTTCCCGCTTCCGGTCTATCCGGGAGGGGCACTGCAAAGCCGGATATTTCCCTCCCCCTCAAAAGTTTTTGAAGGTTCTTAGGGAACTTTTTACAAAAAGTTCCCTAAGCGGGGTTTGGGGCGGAGCCCCAAGAAGAAATAATCTCTTCACCCGACCATCGCGACGATCACGCTCATATCGTCCTTGGTTCTGCCCTTTCGCCGGGCGAGGTCAAGCAGGGAGTTCGCCGCATCGTCCGCAGTCTCCGCGGAGATCGTCCTTTCGGTGACCGCAGCGATAAGTTCGCTGCCCAAAGCGTCCGCAATCCCGTCGCTCATCATGATCACAATGTCCCCGCGCTGCATGTCCACATTGCATACCGCAGGCCGCGCGTCCTCGATTATCCCGACGGGCAGTGCCTCGGCATAGAGAGTGCTAAGCTTACCGTTTCGCAGGATGTAGCTCGGCGGCGCACCGTGCTTGGCGAGGCTCATCATCCCCGCCGCCGGGTCAAAGAGAGCAGCGTCAAGCGTTGCATACATCTCCTTATCCTCCCGCAGCATCAGCAGCCTGTTCACGCATTCCGCCGCCTCGTCAAGCTGAAATCCCACCGACATCAGGTCGCACATAAGCTCCACCGTCTGCATGCTCTCGCGCCGCGCGTCATGCCCGCTGCCCATTCCGTCGCTGATCGCTGCCATAAGCCTGCCGTCTATCTCGCGAACGCTTAGGCTGTCGCCCGTCTCGGTATTTCCCGACTTCGGGCAGCACGCGCAGCCGACCTCCACAAAGAAGCCCTTTCTTCTGCGCCTTCCGTCCTCCTTGACGAGACGGCAAAGGCTGTCCGATACGCCCGCAAGCTGGCGGTGGATGAATCCGTCAGCGTTTCCTTCGCCGTTTTCAAAGAGTCGGGACATCTCCTGAAGCACTCTCGAAAGCGCGACCAGCCTGCCGATGATGAAATCGAGCCGAAGCTGCATCTGCTCGGTGCGCTTTGCGGCGGAATTGTACTCCAAAAGCTCCAAAAAACCGCGCGGGGTAAGTGCGAATATCGCTCCCGATATTACTGTCTCCACGATGGTGAGCGTACCCGTGCCGTTGACGAGCATGGCAAAGATGAGCGATGGAAACACGAACCCGCCGCATACTCCCCATCTACCGAACATTCTCATGCAGGAGCATAAAAGCGTGCAGGAGCATAGCACCGCGATCAGCAGCAGATCCCCGCTGCAGCCCAACACGCGACCGCAGGCGACCGCCGCCGCGCACGCGACTCCGGCGATGCCCTTAGCGTATGCTGCATACATGCACACGAGCGCGGTGAATATCGCGCCGGGGCTGATGCCGAGCAGACGGAAATTCCCAAATGACAGCGCGATCATGCCTCCGAGCAGGGCAACGGTCAGAAGCTGCTCGTCCGAGAGCAGTCTGCGTCCTCTTATCGCGTATACGCCCAACAGCGCGTGAGTCATGAGCAGCGCAATAAGCACGGTCAAGCAGGTTCCCCCAAAATAGCTTGCCGCCCCCTCAAGCGTCAGTTCACCGAATACCGGATACGCCGCAAGCATCGCCGCCGCCATGATTAGATAGCGGTACGCTCTATGCAGCTTGAATCTATTCATCGTGAAGAAGATCACTGCCATTATCAATCCGCTCGATACCGCCTGAGCGAAGCTGCCCGCGATTAGGCTTCCCGCCGCGACCCCCGCGAACGCGAAATACGGATTCAGCGACGAACACCACGCCGCCGTCAGAAACGCGATGCCTAGCGGAGCAAGCCCGCCCACCGAGAAGCCCGAAAGCAATGCCCCCGTAAACGCGACGGCAAGACCCTCGCCGAGCGCGGAGTCCGCGAACAGCTCCCTTAGCCTGTATGCAAAGTTTTTTAACGTTTCCATAGCTTGTCCCTCCCAAATAAAATTAGGGTAATGGCTTATATTCTATCCCTCTTTGACTAAAGCGCTTTGGCGATTTGGGGGAGAGGAATATGACGAAAAGCGGGAATTGCTGTAGATATGCTTCCGTGCCAATTTTACACCCTAACGAACCGAATATTTATTAAAATTTACTGAAATGATGCCGTTTTGATGCCAAAATTTTACAAAAATGCTTGATTTTTACATCCTCATCGTGTATAATTGTTGATATCGATATTTTTAATAGTAGATGTGTGATTCACATCTTCAAATATAAAGTGAAGAGGTGTGGCCTTATGACTTAGTGGTTCCAATATGGGATGTCGCTCCCAGCAACAATATGATTCCTTTTTCACGAACCCGTGAATGCACACCCATGTGCGAAAAAGTAATTTTATGAATTTTATTGGAGGATTCAAATTATGAAAAAAAGAATCATTGCTATGATCGCGATCATCCTGAGCGTTGTCACGCTTGCAACCACCGTTACCCCGGCTTTCGCCGCTGCCCCCGCGTCCGCCACGGATACGACCCCCTGGTCGAACTTCCCCGTGCAGAAGCGTTACGACTATAACGAGTATTACACTCGTGCCATCCAGACCGTGCTGTATTATCTTAATGGTACTTACAAAAGCATTTTAGGATCCATTGACGGTAAGTTTGGTCCCAGTACAGAAAACGCTGTTGCAACCTTCCAAACCGCAAATGGGTTGAATAATGATGGCAAAGTGGGTCCATTAACTTGGGCGGCCTTGTATGATTGCCTCGTTAAGGAAACACAGCCTCCCTACCCTATTGTGCCTAATTCGTTGTACGTAGTACCAAATTATTATAAAGTTAGTGGT
>JAFLSU010000024.1 GCA_022510765.1 Christensenellaceae bacterium | reverse complement strand
TCGTCAGAGTATACATCGCTCAGAAGCGCAAGATCTCCGTCGGCGATAAGATGGCGGGCCGCCACGGCAACAAGGGCGTTATTTCAAGGATACTCCCCGAGGAGGATATGCCCTTCCTGCCCGACGGCACTCCGCTTCAGATCGTTCTCAATCCACTCGGCGTTCCGTCCCGTATGAACATCGGGCAGATTCTCGAGCTGCATCTGGGCAAGGCCGCGAAGGAACTCGGCATCAATGTCGCAACGCCCGTTCTCGACGGCGCGTCCGAATCGGATATCAAGATGTTGCTTGCGATGGCAAATAAATCGAATCACGCGATGCAGGATCTTATGAAGATGACCGCAGGCGACGTGATGAAGCTCATAAGCCTCGCGGAGGAGGACGAAAAGGTCGGTCAAAGATTCCGCGAAGCATACAAAAACGAGGACGGAAAGACCGTTCTTTACGACGGCAGGAGCGGCGAACCCTTTGAAAACCGCATTTCCGTCGGCTATATGTATTATCTCAAGCTCCACCATCTTGTTGACGACAAGATACACGCAAGGAGCACGGGCCCCTACTCGCTCGTCACCCAGCAGCCCCTCGGCGGTAAGGCGCAGTTCGGCGGACAGCGCTTCGGTGAGATGGAGGTTTGGGCGCTCGAAGCATACGGCGCTGCCAACACCCTTCAGGAGATACTCACCGTCAAGAGCGATGATGTGATAGGCAGAGTTAAGACCTACGAATCGATCGTCAACGGCGATAACATCCCCGAACCGGGCGTACCCGAGAGCTTCAAGGTGCTCGTTAAGGAGCTTCAGTCCTTGGGACTCGATATCAAGGTGCTTTCCGAGGATAAGCAGGAGATCGTCATCGGCGACCTCATCGAGGATGTGGATGAACCCGAACTCGATGTCAATATCTCCGGCTACGAGGATGCTCCCACCGATCACGGCACGGGCCGCGGCGGCGAGCTGATGGACTTCGACTTCGACGAGGATGACGACGAAGACTACGAAGAGGATGATACCGACGAATTCGACGGCTTCGGCATCGAAGACGCGGAAAGCAGCTTTGAGGAATAAAGGCGGAAGGGAGATACAGAATTGTTTGAACTGACGAATTTCGACGCGATCCAGATCGGTCTCGCGTCACCCGAAAAGATCCGTGAATGGTCACACGGCGAGGTAAAAAAGCCGGAAACCATCAATTATAGAACCCTCAAGCCCGAGCGTGACGGACTTTTCTGTGAACGCATCTTCGGCCCAACCAAGGACTGGGAGTGCCATTGCGGAAGGTATAAGCGCGTCCGCTACAAGGGCGTTATCTGTGAAAAATGTGGCGTTGAAGTAACGAGAGCCAAGGTGCGCCGTGAGCGCATGGGGCATATCGAGCTTGCCGCCCCCGTTTCCCATATTTGGTATTTCAAGGGCATTCCCTGCCGCATGAAGATGCTGCTCGACATGTCCCCGAGGAACCTTGAAAGGGTGCTGTATTTCGTATCCTATGTGGTCACCGACCCCGGAAACACACCGCTTGAGTATAAGCAGCTCCTTAACGATCAGGAGTATCGCCAAGCAAAGCTCGACTACGGTGCAAAGAGCTTCAAGGCGGGCATGGGCGCGGAAGCCATAAAGGAGCTTCTGATGCATCTCGATCTTGAAAAGACCGAAGCGGAGCTTCGCGATGAAATCGCGAATTCCACCGGTCAGAAGCGCACAAACGCAATTAAACGCCTTGAGGTCATCGAGGCATTCATAAAGAGCGGAAACAAGCCCGAGTGGATAATCATGGACGTTATCCCAGTCATCCCGCCGGAGCTTCGTCCGATGGTTCAGCTCGACGGCGGCAGGTTTGCAACGAGCGACCTGAACGACCTCTACCGCAGGGTACTGAACCGCAATAACCGCCTCAAGAGGCTGCTGGAGCTTCGTGCGCCCGACATCATCGTCCGCAACGAAAAGCGAATGCTTCAGGAATCGGTCGATGCACTTATAGACAACGGCAGGCGCGGAAGACCCGTCACAGGCCCCGGCAACCGTCCGCTCAAATCCCTCTCCGATATGCTGCGCGGCAAGCAGGGCAGATTCCGCCAGAACCTGCTCGGAAAGCGCGTTGACTACTCCGGCCGTTCGGTCATCGTCGTAGGACCTGAGCTCAAGATGTATCAGTGCGGTCTGCCGAAGGAAATGGCACTTGAGCTGTTCAAGCCCTTCGTTATGAAGAAGCTGAACGAGCTTGGTTTGGCGCACAACATTAAATCCGCAAAGCGCATGGTCGAGCGCGTAAAGCCCGAGGTATGGGACGTGCTTGAAAACGTCATAAAGGATCATCCCGTGCTGCTCAACCGCGCACCCACCCTGCACAGGCTTGGCATCCAGGCCTTCGAGCCGGTGCTTGTAGAAGGCAGGGCAATAAAGCTCCATCCGCTCGTCTGCACCGCCTACAACGCGGACTTTGACGGCGACCAGATGGCAGTTCACGTTCCGCTCTCCGTTGAAGCGCAGGCGGAAGCCCGCTTCCTGATGCTTGCTGCGAACAATATCCTCAAGCCGCAGGACGGCAAGCCCGTCATAAGCCCCTCGCAGGACATGGTCATGGGGTGCTATTACATCACGATGCGCAGCGACGAGCTTTACGATACGGAGATCAGAAAAACCATAAAATCCATGGTCAAAAACGACGCGTATGTCGATGAAAAGCTGACAAACGATGTGATCCATCGCATATACGCACTGCATGACTATGACGCTATAGACGATTTCGTCGAGGGCGCAAGGGAGGTCAATCCCGGTGTTGATGAGGACGCACTTATGAATTACCTCACCGATACGCGCCTCACCCGCATATTTAAGGGCGAGGGCAAGGCCTTCTCAAGCGAGGCCGAGGCGCTCATGGCCTATCAGACGGGTGAGCTTTCCCTCCACGCGCTTGCAAAGATAAGGCTCGAACGTGAATTCGAGGGCAAAACCTATCGCAAGGTCGTCAATACCTCCATCGGCAGGGTCATCTTCAACCACGCTATACCGCAGGACCTCGGCTATGTAAGCCGCAATACGGCTGACGATATGTTTGAGCTTGAGGTCAACAAGCTCGTCGTCAAGAAGGATCTCGGAAACATCATCGACCGCTGCTTCCGCAAGCACGGCCCCACAATGACCAGCGAGGTCGCCGACAGCATAAAGGCCCTCGGCTACAAATATTCGACGCGCGGCGGCGTAACCGTCGGCTTCCAGGATATTACGGTTCCCGAGGAGAAGAAGGACTACCTTGCCGCTGCGGACGCTCAATGCGGAAAGATCGACAATCTCTACCGCATGGGTCTGCTGTCCAAGGAGGATCGCAGGAACAAGGTCATCGCCGTCTGGAAGGAGACCGAGACAGCCGTCACCGACGCGCTGATGCACAGATTGAGCCCCATCAACCCCATCTTCATGATGGCAAATTCCGGTGCGCGCGGTTCCACCAACCAGATCCGTCAGCTTGCCGGTATGCGCGGCCTCATGGCGGATCCCAGCGGTCAGATCATCGAGGTTCCCATCCGCGCGAACTTCCGCGAGGGTCTTACGGTGCTCGAGTTCTTCGTAAGCTCCCACGGCGCGCGCAAGGGTCTTGCGGATACGGCGCTGCGTACCGCTGACTCCGGCTACTTAACAAGACGTCTTGTTGACGTTTCTCATAACGTGATCGTGCGCGAGGAGGACTGCTTCGCAGAACGCGGCATGGCGATCGACGGTATGCTCATCGAGGCTATCGGCGACGGCGACCGTCCGCTCGAACCGCTTGGCGACCGCATACTTGGCAGGTTCACCGCCGAGGAGGTTCGCGATCCCGAGGGCGGTGAGCTCATCATCGGAAAGAACGAGATGATCACCGACGACATTCGCGACCGCATCGTAAAGGCGGGCATCACGGGCGTAAAATGCCGCACCGTCTTCACCTGCCGCAGCGAGCATGGCGTATGCGCAAAGTGCTACGGCAAGAACTGTGCGACGGGGCAGGAGGTAACGATAGGTGAAGCTGTCGGCATCATCGCAGCGCAGGCTATCGGCGAACCCGGTACGCAGCTCACCATGCGTACATTCCACACCGGCGGCGTTGCAACGGCGGACGATATTACGCAGGGTCTTCCCCGCGTTGAAGAAATCTTCGAGGCACGCAAGCCCAAGGGTCTTGCGGTCATCACCGAGATCGGCGGCGTTGTCGAAATAAAGACCGACGGCAAGAAGACCGAGGCAATCGTGAGCGGCGAGGACGGCGAGGTCGAGAAATACCTCATTCCGTTCGGCTCCAAGCGCAAGGTCGAGACGGGCGACGTGGTCGAGGCGGGCGATACCCTGACCGAAGGCTCCGTCAACCCGCATGACATCCTCAAGATCAAGGGCATCAAGGGCGTTCAGGCGTACATGCTGCGCGAGGTTCAGTCGGTTTACCGCAGCCAGGGCGTTGAGATTTCCGATAAGCATATCGAAGTCATCATCCGCCAGATGCTCCGTAAAGTACAGGTTGAGGAATCGGGCGATACCGACCTGCTTCCCGGCGAGCTTATCGATATATTCAAGTTCGAGCAGGCAAACGAGAGCATCATAATGAACGGAGGCCAGCCCGCCATCGCAAAGCGCAAGCTGCTGGGCATCACCAAAGCCTCCCTTGCAACGGATTCCTTCCTGTCCGCCGCGAGCTTCCAGGAGACCACCAGGGTTCTCACCGAAGCTGCGATCAAGGGCAAGATCGATCCCTTGGTCGGCCTTAAGGAGAACGTCATCATCGGAAAGCTCATTCCTGCGGGAATCGGCATGAAGCGTTACCGCAATGTCGAGGTCGATGTTGGCTCGAACGAGTTTGCTGCCGAGGAGTAATAAGAAGAAACAGGATGGGACACGACCGAATAATAATTAAGTAGCGGCTCATAAAACGAATATTAGCTCATTAAATACAAGATATTGAAACCAAATCCACTGGCGTTTCAATATCTTGTATTCGTTTATCTTATGGATGCTTGCACCGCACTGTCGCAAACAATATATTTGCAAACATTATTGCGCATTCGTTGCTACTGTGTTATCATTCATAATACAGTTATGGCATTCCCAGCGTTCGGCTGTTGCCGAACGCATTTGATCAGGTGCTTATCCGAGCGCATTTCGATCGGACGCTTTTCGCCGGAATGCCGCAATTAAAATAATTGGAGCAACAAACTATGTTCAACATCGACAAGATGTCCCGTACCCCCATCTACGGGCAGATAATCGAGCAATTCGAGCGAGCTGTTATCACGGGCGAGTATGGCGGGGGAAAGCTGCTGCCGTCCGTGAGGGAGCTTGCCGTAAAGCTCTCGGTCAACCCGAATACGCTCCAAAAGGCGTATACGGAGCTT
Organism: Christensenellaceae bacterium; assembly: GCA_022510765.1. Lineage (GTDB taxonomy): Bacteria > Bacillota > Clostridia > Christensenellales > CAG-138 > PeH17. The sequence continues at coordinate 16,473 of JAFLSU010000024.1, read as the reverse complement.
GAGCGGCGCGGACTGTGCCACAGCGTGCCGGGCAGCGGGCGGTTCGTTTCGCCCGACGCTGCCGAAAAGCTCAGAGGCATGAAAAGAGGTCTTATTTCCGATGTGGAAAGGCTCGTGCGTGAACTGCGCCTTTCGGGTATCTCGGAGGATGAAATGATTGCCGTCGTACTCAATGTGTACCATGACGAAAGGAAATAATCAAGGGAGGGCATAAAATATGATAGAAATTAAGAATCTTACGAAAGGTTTTGGAGAGCTTATCGCGCTCAATAACGTGAGCTGCACGATTCCCGACGGCTGCATATTTGGGCTTGTGGGAGCGAACGGAGCGGGAAAATCCACGCTTCTCAGGCTGCTTTCGGGCATCTATAAACCCGATTTCGGCAGCATCACCGTGTTTAACGAGGAGGTGTACGATAACCCCTATGCCAAGGCGCATATTGCGTTTGCACCCGACACGATGAGTTTGGTCAATTCCTCGGCAAGCCTCAAGCGCATGGCAAAATTCTATAAGGCATGTTACAAGAGTTTTTCGGATGAAAAATTCGATAAGCTCTGCAAGATGTTCAATCTTAATAAGACTAAGCGCATCAGATCGTTCTCCAAGGGCATGATTAGACAGGCGCAGACCATCCTTGCGCTTTCATGCAATGCGGACATCACCCTTCTGGACGAAACCTTCGATGGGCTTGACCCGATAGTACGAAATGCCGCGAAAAAGCTGATCTACAGCGAGGTTTGCGACCGTAACGCGACCATAATTATCACGAGCCATTCCCTGAGGGAGCTTGAGGATACCTGCGACCGCCTCGCGATGCTGTATCGCGGAGGGCTCGTGTTTCAAAGCGATGTGAACGAATTGAAGACAAAGCTGTTCAAGGTTCAGGTCGCATTCTCAGATGACTGCACCAAGGAAAAATTTGCGGGACTTGATGTCGTATCCTTTACAAAATCGGGCAGCGTTGCAAATTTGATAATCCGTGGGGATAAGGACGAGACCGAAAGCAGCATCAGAGCTATGAATCCCGTTCTGTTTGAGCTTCTTCCGCTGTCGCTCGAGGAGGTATTCGTCTATGAGATGGATTCCCTCGGTTATAGGTATGACGAGATAATGTAAAAAGTAATTCGCAAGAAAGGAAATAATCGGTATGGAAACCGTTAATAGAAAGGTAAAGCTTTTTGACAGAGCCTTTATGATGGAGATGTTCCGTGCGCTTCTGCCGCTCGGCGTGGTGTTTGCGGTGCTCGAGCTTCTCGGAGCGTTCAACATAGTCAACTTGGCAAGCGTCACCATGGGAATTCAGAACACGAGCAGCGTGTATTCGGGTTATATTACGCTTTACTTTGCGCTCGCAGGCTACATTGCGGCAGCAAAGCTGCGCAAAAAGCATTTCAGCAATCTTTATGGCTGCATCCCTCTCGCAAAGCGCACCATATGGGGTTCGTCCCTTTTGGCCGCGCTGATGTGGGGTGCCGTTGTGGTCTGCGCGCATATCGCCGGATATGCACTCTTTTGGGGCGTTATTGCGAAAGGCATAAACTCGTTCAGCACCGTTCCGCCCTCGCACTACGAGCATATTTTAAGCCTCCTTCGAGTCATCCTTACCGGCATCGCGGCGTATGGCGCAGGGTATCTTTTCACCTCGGTGACGGGCGGGACAGTTTCTCTGCTCGTTGCGCTCTTTTCGACCTTGCTGTGCCTGAGTTTTGTGGAAAGCATGCTTTTTACATGGAGCTTGCCGGAATTTTCGCTCACCGCCCTGCTGCTTCCTGTTCATCCGTCAATGCGGGAGATCATCGATTGGATATGGGGCGTGCTGCTTGCGGCGGGACTGCTCATTGCTTCGTATTTCGCGTTCATTCGTTCACGCGCTGAATCCATCGGAAAGCCCGCGGGAAGCAAAGCACTGCATATCGCAATCGGCACTATTATAGGTTTATGCGCCTGCTTCATCGCTTCCACCGCACAGGTATCAAATCTGAGCCTGAGGACTGACCTAAACGGAACATTCGACCCGTTCAGCGTTCCGTTCAAAACCATCATTATTCCGATCCTTATCGGGCTTATAGTCTATGGGATATATATGTGCATTTCGAGGCGCAGCTTCAAAAATGGTTTACGGATGCTTGCGTTCTATCCGATAACCATCGTGGTCTTTGTCGTGACCGCGTTCCTGTCCACGGAGGTAGTGGGCTTGGATAATTCCGTCGTGATTGATTTCGATACGCTGGACTGCGCGTTCGTTGCAGGTAACGCTTCCGAGCTTTTCGCTGATTCGGCCTATTATGGGTACTATGACTCGGATTATGGGTTCCTTGGCGGCGACAACCCATTGGACGAGGTGTCGTGCAAGGGCATCGGGGCGGACGGCGAACAGTATTACGAGCTTCGCGACCCGAGGCTGCTTGAAACCATCGTCCGCGCATACAAGGAGGGCGAATTGTATGCTTACTACGAGAATGGCTTGATTGATGCTGCGGTTTACGGTTGGTTCGGAATCGATTCCCAAATCGTCGTAAGGCTCAAGGACGGAAGGCACTATACGCTGATTTTCTATCCGAGCTCCGAAATGGGCATGAAACTGCGCAGCAGGATACTCAAGGACGATGGGTATGTTGATATGGCGACGGACATGACAAGGTTCGAGAACGCGCATATCGCAACCCCTGCGGTGTTTGACGGTCGAATCAACGGTGAATCGCTTGCGGAAACGCTGCTTAATGAGCTTCGAGCGCTCACTCCTTCGGAACGCGCAAAGGTGTTCGGTATGACGGCGGGAGACAGGTATTTTGTCCATTACGGCTCGGTCTTCATCGCTTCGCCGATGAATAAATGTATGCAGCTTGTGTATCTTACCGATCTCACGCCGAAAAGCTCCGCATTGTACATGCGCCTTTGCAACGAATACGAGAGGGAGAAGGGTACCTTTGAATACCTTGAGAATGCCATGGCTGAGCGCAAGATAGACTCTGCCGCCATGACCCTCATTGGTAAGGACGGCTCCGTTCTCTGCGGCGGAATCTACTCCGAGGAGCACACCCAGCGCCAGCTTGACTACATTTCCGAGCTGCTTAAAAACGGCGCATCTCCGACGGAATCGGAAAATGTTTTATTCCTGTACGATTGGTACACTTGCGAAATTAATCATGCGGGCGCCGGTTATTTAATTTCGAATGAAACTAAAATATACATAGGAATTTCCGATGAGAAACTGGCTGAAATTATAGAGCTGTTCGGCTTCTATAAGCCGGAGGAGTTCCCTCCGACGGAGGTTGAAAAGCCCGATGATGACTGGACGGATGTGTTCGTTCTGCCCGAGTATGGAATAAACGGCTCATTGCCGCAGTAGGTTCCCCCGGCGGTATGTCAACGATTTTCCATTGATAAAGGAGATAAATTAAAATGGAAACCGTGAATAAAAGAGTAAAGTTCTTTTCTAAAGCGTTCATAGCCGAGATGCTTCGCACGCTCGCGCCGCTCGGAGTGGCGTTCATGGTACTTGAGTTTCTTGATGCGGGCAGCATTACGGCGATAAGATCCACCGAGGTTTACGAGGCGGTGCGCTCGGATAGCGGTTATTCAGGTTTCATCGTTCTCTACTTTGCGCTCTCGGCGTACATCGCCGCGCTCAGGCTGCGCTCGAAGCAATTAAGCACTCTTTACGGCAGCTCCCCGCTTGCAAAGCGCACGATATGGGGTTCGTCCCTAACTGCTGCGCTCATCTGGGGAGCCGCAATTGCCATCGTACACACGGCGGGCTATCTTCTGCTCTGGCTCGTTGCTATGGGCAGCAAAGTCAGCTTCGACACCGTGCCGCCCTCGTATTATGCGCATTTCATTCTGCTAATCCGTGCCATGCTCTTTGGGATAGCAGCCTATGGAGCCGTATACCTTCTTGCTTCCGTGACCGGGGGAATAGTCTCGCTCATCGTCACGCTCGCGGCATCGGTGCTGTTCTTAGGCGCAGGAAAATTGATGCTTATGGCGTGGAGCGGAACCGAATTCACGCTTATGGAGCTGCTTCTGCCGGTTCATCCGCAGATTAGGAGTACACTCGATTGGGCGTTCATGGCTCTTCTTGCCGTGGGACTTCTCATAGCGTCATATTTCGCGTTCACCCATTCCCGCGCGGAGACCATCGGAGAACCTGCGGGAAGTAAAACCCTTCATGTCGCGATCGGAACGGTTGTCGCACTCTCGATCTGCTTCGCTTCTTCCTGTTACGAGATGGTCACGGCTCATCCGATTACCGAGATAAAACCGTTTGCATCGCCCTTAAAAACCGTCGTTCTTCCCCTCTTTAATGGGCTTATAGCGTATGTGATCTATATGTTAATTTCAAAACGCAGCTTCAAAAAGGGGCTTGAAATGCTCGTTTATTACCCGATAACCATCGCCGTTTTTATGGTGGCTGCGCTCATCTCCGTGGCTATGGTGGGTGCAAACGATTCCATAGCTATAACTGCGGAAACCCTGGACTGCGTGCTGGTACCCGATAGCGTGTCGGATTTCGCGGTAAATTACGATGGCGGTTTTGACGGCGATGAAGAATGGAGAATGTGGCTTGCTCGTTCGGACAGCTATTATTATGACCAAATGCGTGCAGAGAGCATCCCGGGCGATGAGCAGTACCATGAATTGTACAACCCAGAGCTGCTTGACGCAGTTATCCGCGCATATGCCGAAGGAAGGCTTTACACGGAAATTGGCTGGGGATATAATAATGCTGTGCCTGATGATTACCTCATAGCGGACTCCGATCCGAGGATCACCGTAATGCTCAAGGATGGAAGATGCTACACGCTGAAATTTTATTATTCCGAAGCGGGGCTTAGTTTGCAGGATGCCATCCTTTCGGACAGCGGTTATCTTGAGAAGGCAACGGACATCATGAGGTTTGAAAATGCGCATATCGCATCTCCCATGGGGCTTGACGGCGTTATCGGCGGTGAATCGCTTGCCGGTACTTTGCTTTCGGAGCTTGAAAACCTCTCCCCCACGGAGCGTGCGGAGGTGTTCGGGCTTACGAACAGAAGCTTAGACAAGGCTGCCTATAGATTCGGCTCGGTCGTTTTGGCTTCGCCCGCGAACCGATACATGCAAAGGGTGTACCTGTCGAGCCTGACACCGAAAAGCTCGGAGCTGTACATGCGCCTTTGCAATGAAATCGCAGAGCGAGGCGGCATTTTTGAAAGGATTGAAAACGTCCTCAATGGAAACGCAAAGGGCTGCGGGGTGAGCATCAACATATCGGGCAGGGACGGATCGCTTTTTACGAACCGCGACAACGGAATATTCTATGAGGATACTTACTCCTTGAATTTCACCACGAAAGAGGATATTGCCGAAGCACAGCGGCAGGTCAGCTATCTTGCCGAAGTGTTTTTCAGCAGGAAACCGCCTTCGGAGTCGGATTATGTTTTTTGCATAACGAGTTTGAGCGTATTTGGCTCGGACGATATGGGATTTGACACGGTGACGCATTTTGGCGGAAGCGCACTAAAAATATTCATTGGAATAACCAAGGAGCAGAGGGATGAGCTTATTGAGCTGTTCGACCTCTCGGATGCGTATGAACCGGCAAACTTTGAGTTTATAATTGATTATTGATTCCTCTTGGGGCATTGCCTCAAAAGAAAAATCGAGATCACTGCATCCTGACCCGATTTCGGTCTATCCGAAATCGGGCGCGGAAAATCCCGAATTAAATCTTTTCCTTAAAAGTTTTTGGGGTTCGGGGGCTTTTTTCAAAAAGCCCCCGAGAGAATAAAAAATGAAGACTACATTTATTGTTGGACGGGCAGGCTCGGGAAAGAGCCGAATGATACTTGATAGAATTGCGAAGCGTGAGAAAGCGGGTCTGCGCTCGGTGCTCATCGTGCCCGACAGGGCGACGTTCGAGACCGAGCGTGCGCTTTCCGAGCGGCTTGGCGGGGGCATACTGTATACCTATGTGCTTTCGTTCACAAGCCTTGCAAGGCGTGTGCTTTCGGAAACCGGCGATGCCCGCGCGCTGCTCTCATCGCAGGGACGGCAGATGCTCGTAAGACGCACGGCCGAGGAGAATGCCTCCGCGTTCACCGCCTTTTCATTGGTCGCAAAGCGCAGGGGCTTTTCCGAGGAATGCGATGAAATAATCCTGCGCTGCAAACGCTTTTCCATCTCCCCCGAGGAACTGTTTTCCGCCTGCGAAAAGCTCCCTCAGCAGCTTTCAGGAAAACTGCATGATTTCGCGCTCATCTACGAAAAGACGCTCGAAAACATGTCCGAAAAGTACATCGATGCCGAGGATTTGGTAAATTCGCTCATTGAGCGTCTGCCAGATTCCTCCTTCCGAGGCGCGGAAGCGTTCATAGACGCGCCCGATTCGATGAACGAGCAGAGCTTCCGAATTATTTCCGTCCTCATGGAAATAATGAGCGGTGTTACCATCGTCCTTCGCATGGATACGAGCGAATTTTGCCGCGACAGAAGGCTTTTTGAGCCCGATTCCGCCGCGTACCTGCGGCTTCGGGATATTTCCCGGGAAATAGGTTCACTTTTGGAGTTCATTTCGCTTAACGAGCAGCACCGCCTTACCGACCCCGCCCTCCGGCATCTCGAAGCCAATCTCTTTGCGTTCCCCGCGAAAACATACAAGGGAAACGCCGATAATATCGAGATGCACACCGCTGGCGACCGACTGCACGAGGTCATGGCCGCCGCCGAGGAGATTCGCTCGGCAGCAAAGGATGGGCTTCGCTATAGGGATATGGCGGTCATCGTAAGCGATTTAGAGGGCTATGCGAACATCATAAAGCGCATCTTTCGCACATTTGAAATACCGTTTTTCATGGACGTTAAACGCCCCGTTTCGTCGCACCCTGTCTCCGAACTGCTGCTTGCTGCACTGCGCTGCGTGGAAAAGGGCTTTTCGAGGGTCGATTTTATCCGAGTGATAAAGACCGACCTTGCGGGCGTTTCCGTCGAATCCGCCGAAAGGCTTGAAAATTTTATACTAAAATATGGTGTAAACGGAAAAAGGCTCACCGAGGAATTCTCAGCATCGGACTTCCCGTCCGAAAGTGAGGACATGATAGAGCAAATTGAGCTTGCAAGGCGCACCGCCGTCACCCCGCTCATCGAGCTTCGAGAAAAGCTCGGCGGGCTTTCGGATGCCAAACAGCGCGTGGAAGCGTTGTTTGACTACATGCAGCGGCTCGAAATTGCGCAAAGGCTGAAAGAGAACTGCGAAGACCTTGCCGCAGATGGGAAAATGGATTCCGCCCGAGAGAACGCACAGGTCTACGATACCATCATAGAGCTTCTCGACCAGCTCTATATCATCCTCGGCAATGACCGCATAGGGCTCGCCAAATTCCGCTCCGTCGTCGAGGAGGGGCTTAAGTCCTATTCAGTCGGCATCATCCCCTCGACGCTTGACCGCGTTTTCATAGGCGATGTGGATAAATCCAGCGTTCAAAGCTTCCAATTCATTCAGGTTTTGGGCGTGAACGATGGACTTCTGCCAAAGACCAAGGCGGATAATTCGATAATAAACGATGTGGACCTTGCGAGGCTTCGCAAACTCGGGCTTTCGGTCTGGGACAGCACCGAGAGCATGAACCGCAGCGAAAATCTGCGCGTCTACTCCGCGCTATGTATGGCTACGGAGCGGCTACGCCTTTCCTATTGCAGGGAGATCGGAGGAAGCGCCACGATCCCTTCACAGCTTATCGGCAGGATATCCGAGATTTTCCCGAATTGCAAACGTACAAACGGCATAATCGACCCGATTTCGGGCAGCACCGATGCCGCCGCGTTTACGGAGCTTACTAAGCGCATCCGCAGGATGATCGATACGAATGGGAAGGCAAGCAGTCCTGAAAACGCCGCGCTCTATGCGCATTTTGCCGAAAGCGCGGACTATTCCGCCGCACTTCACGCGATGGACGAAGCGTATTTTTCGGATAATTCCCCAAAACCGTTCGGACAGACCGCCGCAGTGCGCCTGTACGGCCAACATGGATCAGGCACGGCAACGCGGCTTGAGACGTTCAATCAATGTCCATTTCGCTACTACATGCAGTTCGGTCTTGGGCTTCGCGAACGCGATGAGCTGAAGGAACGCGCGGTCGAACGCGGAAGCCTGATCCATGACGCGCTCGACAGGCTTATGAAGTCGCTAATCGAGGAGCAGGCCGATTATTCGCAACTTACTGAGGAGGACATAAAAGCCCGCCTGCGCGAGCTTCTGCCGCCGCTCATGGCGGAACACAACAACGGCATCTTCCTAAGCTCCGCCAGGATGCGCGCGGAGTTTCGGCGCATTGTGGAGCTGCTGTACACCTCGGGCTATGCGCTTGTTCATCAGATAGCGGCGGGGAAATTCCGTCCCGTGGGCAGCGAACTTAGCTTCGGGCGGGCTGGCGACGCATTTCCGCCGCTCGAAATCGAGACCGAGAGCGGCGCACGTTTCATGGTCTGCGGGATAGTGGACAGGCTCGATGCCTTTACCTGCGATGAGGGCGAGTATATTCGGATAATCGACTATAAATCAGGCGGAGTGAAATTCAATTTTACCGAGCTTGCGAACGGGCTTCGGCTCCAGCTTCCGCTCTACGCGGCGGCAATGGAGGCTGCGCTGTCGGTAGAAAACAGGACGCGCACCGCCGGATTCTATTATGTGCATGTTTCGGAGCCGAACGCCGAAGCGGACACCCCCGAAAAGCTGCGTGAGGAGATACAAAAGGCGTTCAAAATGAACGGACTGACCCTTCGTGATGACGAGTTGCTTTTGGCATCGGATGCCGAGGCATCGGGCTGGTCAAGCACCATAGCGGGGCTGCGCTTCCTCAAGGACGGCGGCTATTCGAATTCCGCGCCGCTTGCTGATCGAGAGGAGATGGAGGAAACGCTGAACTTCGCCAAAAGGACCGCCGCGAATACCCTTGAGGCGATCATGCGCGGTCGTGCCGATGTAAGTCCCTCCCGCTGCAACGGAAGGACGGCGTGCGGCTATTGCCCATTTATTAGCATCTGTCGGTTCGATACGACGGCGGGCAGTAAATACCGCAGCATTCGCTCTGTCACGGCGGATGAATTCTATAAGAGGGGGTAAACTTTACATTCCCCTCGATTTTACGGAATTGTTAACAGAAAGTCCATATTTTGGCGCATAAATCCATTGAAATTGATTAGAAGTAATGCTATAATACATTCAAGATTTTTGTTCGATCTTAAAAATGTATAACCCTCCGGATACAAGCGGGGCAGCCATGCTCCGTTTGTATTATTTTACATTATCGAATACGAACTTCAAAAGTAAATCCCACCTTAGGAAATTTACCGTTGTAGGATATAATTGATATTATGTGTTGCTACGTTGACTTGTCTGAGAACATTTCATTATAATAGTATTAAGTTTTGAGTAACAACATGAAGCTGCAAAATAGTGTTAAGATTGCTCGTATGATATATCATCAATGAAATCAAAACTTTTTTCGCTCATCTGCTGCATACTTGCAGTATGCGCTCTGCTTGCGGGCTGCGCAAAAGCACCAAACGGTTCCGCTGACACATATAGAGCTTGGATCGAGTCGTCGGACAGCGATATTTTTAATTCGGAGCTGTATGCCGAGGACGATATGGACTCGTCTAGCATAAACGCCCCCGCGCAGATCGATGCAACCATTGACAATCAGAATTTTCGCATGACGTATGTTGGCTCATACAATCTTCCCGGGCGCAGACTTAATGAGTATACCAATGCGGATGAAACGATTAATGTTCTTTGCTATGCGGACAACGGTGATTTTGCACAGCTAATCTATTCCGAAACCACGTTTCCTTCCATTCCGGACGGTATTACCACGGAAGCGGAATACCGTGAATGAGTGGAAAGTTACATCGCATCGCAAACGAAGGATGAGAATCTTTCCAAGTACACTTACTCTTGCTCAACCACATACATGGAATACGGTGAGGATTATGCCGAATCAGTTACTAAGGACTACTTCTATTCTCCCGCAGCGGCGAGTGAACATGCATATATGTACACATTCAGCTACACCACCAAGTTCGGCGGCTACAATACCTATGATGAGGTCAGTGTCATTATCCTCCCTTCCGGCAACGCTATCTTTTCTCAGTCCGGCGTTTTCTCCATCTCATTCAACAGGCATAGCTTTGATGACCTCAGTTCGGTGAATATCAACAATGAAACGGTAAACAAAACAGTGGAATACCAGCTTTACAGCGCTCTTAAATCGGATGAATATGACGTAAAGACTTTCAACATTCAAAAATCGACCCTGTTCTTCGAAAATGGAACTCTTTATCTCACTTGCCTCGTAAACGTTGAACTGGAATACATTGGTGATGAGCTTTATGAAGATGAAGAAGGAGATGAACCTGTGATAATTGAAACAATGGAGTACATCACCATGGAGATCCCCGAGGATTGCTATAAATAAAATGGGCGATTAGAAATGCTTCTATGAATGAGGGTATTCCAAAAGTCATGTCTTTACTTGAGGGACGCCCTCATTTATTCACCACCGCGATAAGCGCATTGTTTGATAAAAAAGTGTTGACATGGATTGGGAAAGTGTTATAATACATATACGTTTTTGGTGTCTTTTTGAAAAGACCCTCCTTTCAACAAACGGGGCAGTCCTGCTCCGTTTGTGTTTTTTTATAACCGTACAAATTTTTGATTGGAAATTCTAAAGATCTTCTGACCAATTTAAACGGCGGGGTTTCTATGCCTAGTCCTCCTCTTTAAACGGCATAGTTCCCATACCCTAATCCTCCTCAGTATCCGTAATGTCCGTAATTCGTTCGTTTTTAACGGTGAAAACGAATTTTTTCGCCTTACCATCTTTCACCGCCCCCAAGATGACGCGCTCCTCATCCACGCCGCTATCTCCTCCAATATCCTGCCATGGGGCAGCTCTTGTTTCATCAAAATCCCCGAAAAACTCGCATAGATCCGAAAGCTCAAGCGATTCTCCCAGCTCCTGACACATAAGCCGCTCAAGCTCATCCGCGCGCTTAAGCATCACCTCTTCCATCAGCGCGAGCGAAACCCCCACCGCGTCGGAGGGGAATATCGGGCTATGGCTATAGAAACCTACCTCATCCGGTAGGCGGTCGAGCCTTCCTGCGCGAAGCTCATACCGCGTGCGGCGTTCATGACCAAGCACCGTACCGAGCGGCGCGATGGCGGTAAGATACCCGTCATCGACGGAGCAATGCGTTCCTTCGATAGCCGCAACGACCTCGAAATGGCCTTCAAGCGCCATTAGCCGCTCCGTATCGCCATCCTTCGCGTGGACTATCAGAAGCCTTTCCCTGCCAACATCAAGCACCCTCATGCTGCCTTCCGTGCCGCCGCAGAGTATGAAGCTGCGTTCAGCGCCGCCTTCCTCCACGCTCAGGCGGATGCCGTTATCGCGATACAGTTCTACATTGCGCCGCCTTCCGTCCCGCGCAGGGAAGTTTATGCGCTGCAGCAGGGAGGGGGAGTTCACCGCGCGGGGAATAGGCACAAAATCCGCGCACAGCTCGATGACTTCATCGCCCCAATCGATTGTACGGCAGTTTGGGCAGAGGGATGCGAGCCGTCCGCTTGGCTCAAGCCCCACCGTGATCGGGAGCAAAAGCCCGCTTTCGCCGCTCGTGGGCAAAAGCGAAACTATGTATCGCATATTGGGAAGCTTTAGCTTCGCGCCGTCCGTACCGATGCAGGCGGTCCCTGCCGCTCCCTGCTCTTTGCATGTTATCACTCCGCCGTAAATATCTCCCGCCGCGATCACCATCGCAGGCGCGTTCGTATCAACATATAGCTCCATTTTGCTGCTCCTTTTATTTGGGGCGCTGCCCCAAACCCCGCTGGTTGGCTTTTTGAAAAAAGACCCCCAGACCCCAAAAAACTTTTACCTTAGGGGGATTTTTGAAAAATCCCCCTAAAACCCCAAAATAGGTTCCAATACCCTACATTTTATAACTTCCACATTCCCAATATGCCCAATCGGAACCCAACCGAAGACAAGTCGGCATTAAATCCCCAACATTTCCATATTATTACGAAATATCTATTGATAGCCGGGTAATAATACTATATAATTCAAATTGGAGCGGAGGAACGCCCATTCCTCACTCAAAAGACAATATGGAGACTGACCGGATGCGTAAAACCATTGAAAAGCGAATAAGATCCCCGTTCCCGCTCTACATCGCGGCGGGCTGCATACTGCTTAGTGGACTAATCCTTCCGCTGTACAGGGTTTGGGGGATACTGCTCACCGCTGCCGTATCCGCCGCCGCGTACTTCATTTCCAAGCGATTTTTCCCCGACAGGATAGAGCTTGTTGAAGTCGAACCCGAGTACAGGACGGGCATCAAGGAGCTTGACGAATCGCTTAACGAGGCAAGCGACCGCCTTCGTTCACTTAGGGGCATGGCAGGAAGCGTCTCCGACGCGCGGATCAATGCTGCGATCGTGCGCATGGTGAAGGCGGGGGAGGCCATTCTCGATGAATTGAACGCGAACCCGCATAAGGCACGCAGCATGAGAAGATTTCTCACCTACTATCTGCCGACCTCCGAAAAGCTGATGCTGTCCTATAAAAAGCAGGCGAACACGGGCTTTTCGGGCGAAAACATCGATGAAATAAAGACGACCGTCGAAGAAAACGCCGAAACCATCGCAAAGGCGTTCGAATCGAGTCTCGATTCGCTCTATGCGGGCGATGCGCTCGACATTACCTCCGATGCCGACGTTTTAGAGAAAATGGTCAACTCAGATCGCGAAATATAATAAGTTAACCAGGAAAGGATAAGGATGTAGTAATCATGGAAGAAAAATATACCCCGGTTCTCACGCTTAATCCCATGAGCGAACCCGCGCCCGAGGCTCCCGCAGTATCAGTATCGCCTGCGGTCGTCGCCGAAAAGAGCATGGTCGAAAGCGCAAACCTCACACCGGAGGAGATGAAGCTCGTTGATGACTTCTCCAAGCAAATTGACATCACCGATTCCGTGCAGGTCATGCAGTATGGCGCGGCCGTTCAGCAGAAGATGTCCGAATTTTCCGAGGGCGCACTCGCAAACGTCCGCACCAAGGATCTCGGCGCGACTGGCGATATGATAGTGAGCCTCATTGCCGAACTTAAGGGCTTCGATGCGGCGGGGGATGACAAGGGTCTTCTCGGCTTTCTGCGCAAGAAGGGCGGAAAAATAGAGGCGCTCAAGAACAAGTATGATAAAGCGGAGGTCAATGTTGACCGCATAGCGGGGATGCTCGAACAGCATCAGGTGACGCTGCTCAAGGACGTATCCATGCTTGACAACATGTACGAGCGCAATCTCGCGTACTTCAAGGAGCTTACGATGTACATTCTGGCAGGCAAGAAGAAGCTCGAACTCGAGCGCAGCACGACCCTGCCCGAACTGCTTGCTAAGGCCGAAAAATCGGGGCTTCCCGAAGATGCGCAGAAGGCAAGGGATTTTTCCGATATGTGCACCCGCTTCGAGAAGAAGATTTACGACTTGGAGCTTACGCGCAACATCAGCATCCAGATGGCACCACAGATCCGCCTTATCCAGAACAACGACACCATGATGGCGGAAAAAATACAGACCTCGCTTGTAAACACCATCCCGCTTTGGAAGAGCCAGATGGTTCTAACGCTCGGCCTCATGCATTCGCAGCAGGCCATTGAAGCGCAGAGCGCGGTCACGGATAGGACGAACAAGCTCCTCAAGAAGAACGCAGAAACTCTGCATACCGCGACCGTTTCGGCAGCGAAGGAGAGCGAGCGCGGCATAGTCGATATTGAAACGCTCACCGAAACCAATAATAAGCTCATAGAAACTATGGACGATGTGCTTAGAATCCAGAAGGAGGGTCATGAGAAGCGCGTTGCCGCCGAAGCGGAGCTTACCCGCATCGAGAACGAGCTTAAGAAGAAGCTTGTGGAGGTCAGCGGAGTTAAGCCCAAGGCGTAACCCGAGTTTACGCTTCGAATATCATAAAACATGAAAGACATTCTGCTCAAGCGGCGTACCGCCGCGATAGTACTCATAATTGTCGCTTTGCTTTCAGTCCCCATCCTCGGAGGACTGAAGCTAAGCTCTGCTTATAACAGGGTCTACGATTCCTTTGAAACGGAGGGGAAGATCGTTGATAAGTACGGCAACAGCCTGCTTTCGGACATGGAGCTTTGCGTTGGTGCCGCAAACGATGTGCTTACGATAGCGAAATCCCTCGCAGGCTCGGAGGATGCGAGCGTGCGCAATGCGGAAGCCGCTATCAAGGCGTATAACGATGCCGATACGGTGATTGCGCATTACGTCGCATATCTTGACGTGACCGCTAAGATAAAGCTCGTGTATGAGTTTGCCGACGGCAGGACGGATGATCCCGCTCTCGATGCCCGTTACGCAACGGTGCTTGACCGTTCGGCGATAATCGCACGCGGCTACGAGGGCGCATACCGGGATGCTTCAAACAAGGCGAGCGGCCTTATCTCGGGTTTCCCTGCAAGCCTGCTTGCAAAACTTTATGACCTCGGAAATAATTGACGGTAAAAGATGATGGCAAAGGAAAAAAGAAAACTTTTCGCCGTGATCGCGGTGATAATCGTATGGGCTTTGATGGGTGCATCCGTCTTTGCGGACGTTATAAGCCCAACGAGCAATTTCTATGTGAACGATGACGCAAACGTACTCAATGCAGATACCGAAGCGTACATCATCGAAAGAAATTCATATCTAAATTCAAAATGCGGCGCACAGATCTGCGTCGTTACAATCGAAACTATCGGCTCCTACGACATAGAGGATTACGCTTACGAGCTGTTCAACAAGTGGGGCATCGGCAGCGCGGAAAAGGACAACGGCGTGTTGCTTCTTATCGTAACCGAGGACGAGTACTGCTGGTGTTTGCAGGGAACGGGGCTTGAAACCACGCTGCCGACGAGCAGGATAACCCGCATCCTCACAAACGATATGGAGCAGGATTTTTATTCCGGCAATTTTGATTCGGGTACTCAGAAGACCTTCCGTTCGCTGTACGAGGCGGTCTGCGGCATCTATTCTGTCGACCCGAACGGCACCTTGCAAAACGGCTCGCAGGGAGGAAATAACGGCATCATCCCCGGACAGGGAGGGGGCGGCGGAACCCTGAATGAAGGAAGCAGCAGTTGGGACGAAAATTGGACCAACGGCTGGAATCGGTATGAGGGTGCTTCATGCATATCCTGCGTTTCCTGCGTTTCATCCTGTGCGTCCTGCACCGGATTCTTCTCGATGTTTGTGGTGTTGTTCATCGTCATTATCGTAATCGGCTTTCCGATGTGGTTATTCGCGGCGATAGGACGCGGTGTAAACGGAAGACGGCATCGCGGGCCAAGGTTCTATTTCCGAACCCATCGTCCTCCCATCGATCACTTCGGCCCCAGAGGGCCCGGCGGACACCGACCACCACCGCCTCCTCCTCGTGGCCCACGCCCTCCGCACGGAGGCGGATTTGGTGGTTTCGGCGGCTTTAGCGGCAGTTCGCATGGCGGCGGTTTCAGCGGCTTCAAGGGCGGCGGCGGAAGCTCCCGCGGCGGCGGTGGCGGCTTCAAGGGCGGCGGCTTTGGCGGTGGCTCTCGCGGCGGCGGTGGCGGCTTCGGAAAGCGCTGATACTTTGATGCTTAAAAACCGTGGATCGCTTCCCCAAAGCTTGAAAAAGAGGGTGAATTTGCCCAATGCGGACACCGCCTGCGGCGCACGGGAGGAATATAAACCTCTCACGGCGTACAGGGTTCGACCCCCCTCGCCTCAACTCAGCTAAAACGAATAAGGGCGGCCGATTCAGGGGTATTCCCAATACGAAAATATTATAGACAAGAACGGGACTGAGAAAAAAGAGTTCTTAACTCATTTTTTCTCAGTCTTCGCGTTTAATGCCTTATTGCTTATTGTGCCACCATATAAAGCGCGTAGAAATAGCCTTTTTGCTCCATCAAATCCTCAAATGCACCGTTTTCAACGATGTATCCATCTTTTAGGACGATGATGCCGTCATACTGTCTAAGCAACGATTCTACCAGCGCATGAGTTACGATGATACGAGTAATGCCATCCAGCCTCAGAATATCGCTGGTCACTTGATACGCGGTTTGTGCGTCAAGGGCAGCGGTCACTTCATCAGCAAGCAAAACCGATGACTTTTGGAAAAGGCTGCGCGCGATGGAAATACGCTGCCTTTCGCCGCCTGACAAGCATCTGCCGTTTTCACCGCAAAGATAGTCCGCGCAGTGCTGTTCTATGAGACGCGACAGCCCCGAAAGCTCAATCGCCCTATCCACATCCGCAGCGGAGAAATACCGAAACATCGTAAAATTGTCACGAATAGAAGCGTCAAACACAAACACATTCTGCTCGATCATGTAGACCATCTCATACAGAGACTTGCTACTAATCTCCCGCAATTCCGAGTT
>JAFLSU010000023.1 GCA_022510765.1 Christensenellaceae bacterium | reverse complement strand
TGGAACGGCTCGTCTTTTCGCTTCTGAGCTATGACGATTACAACAAAAAGCTTTTTCACGGCAGTGTGAACTCCTGTTTTTTCTTTACGATGAACGCGTCGAAAACGTTTGCGAACACCGGCTACCACGGCGTAATGAAGCAGTATTCGAGTGCTATGAAGCGACTTGGCGGCAGCAGCGAATACTACGCGGCCTGTGATACCCTGCAATTTGACGATTATTCAAAATTTGCTGCCGGGACTTTTAATGAGGCACATAAGCGCAAAGTGCGTCAGGAGCAGTTCCCCAAGGATTTGCGAACCGCCTATGACATTGGTTTCCGATTGATAACAAAAGGAAAGTAAACAGGCGATTGTCCAATTTGAAAAGGCATATCTTATTATAAATTCCAATGCTCTCAGCATTCACCTCCAAATCGTTGCCATATTATTGAATACATGGTATAATTAACATATCATTGTGTATTATGGGGGTGAATGCCCGTGCATAAATTCAAGAAAAGGCTCGCCTGCAGCATTATGATAATAATGCTGCTCGCTACTGCTCTGATTCCGGCACTCCTCGCGGGCTTATCGGTCGTTGCGTCAAACGCCGAAATGTGGAACAGCGGAAACCTGACCAACGACCCGCTAACGCAGGAACCAACGAAGAATAAAAAATTGACCGCCATCACGAGCGGCAGTCTTTTATACGCGCCCAAGGAGCGCACCGAGGGCGTATTTACGCTTGTCCCGAAATGCTCCGAAGGGGTAACGCTTACCTATGATGAGTCTGATATGGGCATCATGGGCGTTTCGCAGTACGGCATATTTACGTTTACCGAAAGTAAAATGATTGTTTTGACTGCCGAGTTCGCACAGGGCTGGACGTATAATGATGATTTCACCGTGTTTTTCCCGGATGAACCCAAAAGGGTGAATATCGAACCGACGCTTGAGGGTGGCATACGCTTCAGCTTCGAGGCGGTGAAGGGCGAGAGCGTCTCGATAGCGGAGCTTGAGGATATCGGCATATACGCGACCGCTGCGAAGCTGCCAAGGCTCGACATCGATTCGGATATCGAGCTTTCCGACATAAATAAGGAGGAATGGATCGATGCCGAGTTTACTCTTTCCCTCGGCACAAAGCAATTTGAAAGCGGAAATTATACCGGCAGAGGCAGCATAAAGGGCAGAGGAAGCAAATCCTGGACTCAGCCTAAGAAGGCTTATTCCATCAAGCTTGATTCCAAGGCTTCCCTTCTTGACATTCCGTCCACGAAAAAGTACGCGATAGTCGCGAGTTATTCCGACGCATCGCTCATGCGCAACTACGTCACCTATAAGGCGGGACTGATGCTTGAGGGCATAGAGTATACGCCGAAATGCGAGTTTGTCGAGGTGTATTACAACGGCGAATACCACGGCATATATCTGCTCGCGGAAAGAATTGCCGTTGAGACCAATAAGCTCGACCTTCCGCAGGCAAGCGAATCCGACATGACGGGAAGCTACCTTATTGAAAAGAATATATATGGCAAGTTCGATCCCTCGAGCGAACCATGGTTTAACTGCCCCTATTGGGCGAATCAAAGCCAGGACTTTTTCGTCCTCAAAGCTCCCGAGATAAGCGATGATGAGGTCACTCAAAGGATGCTCGAATACCTCGAAGCGTACATGCAGGGCGTGCATGGCGCGATCATGGGTGCGAGCGGCGAAAGCTTCGATACATATGTTGATACCTCCAGTTGGGTGGATTTCATAATCATGCAGGAGATTGCAAAGAATATAGACGGCAATCTCAAAACGAGTTGCTATATGTACAAGCTTCGGGATGATGAAAGACTTTACATGACCGCGCTGTGGGATTTTGACCTCGCTTACGGCAATTCGTCATGGGACAACGCGGATATCATACATAATGACTATAATGACTGCCCGACGGGCGCGGGAGCCAAGGATTTCATGACCATCAACAGCTCCTGCCCGTGGTTCAAGAGCCTTTACGAGGAGCATCCCGAGTTCAGGCAGGCACTCATCGAAAGATACGCAGAGTATAGAGGATCGCTCATTCCCGCCATGCGCGCGATGATGAGCGAACAGGCCGCGTACCTTGCCTTGGCTGCGGAAAAGAACGATGAGCTGTGGAACAAGGATTTTGATAAGGGCGTGAATGAGCTTCGCAACTGGTTCGATGAGCGCATCAACTGGCTTGACAGTCAATGGCTGGAGGGCTGCGAGGAGATAGACCCAGCCTTCGCGCTCAACGTCGATGGCGGCAGATTGAGGTTCGATTTTGACTTTGCGTCGGCACAGTATCCCCCGCTGGGCGTCGTTGAAGGCGGCAGACTCGCTGCAATGAGCGGCAACGCGGGTGCGGATAACAGTGAAAGCGGGATCGGGCTGACGCTCGATATGAAGGCGGGCGAAACGCTAAGCTTCGATTACCGCGTGAGCAGTGAATACGGCTTCGATACTTTTACGTTCACGGTGGACGGAGAGCAGCTCGTTCTCGCTTCGGGCGATGGCGGCTGGCAGAGCTACACATACACCTCCTCCGATGACGGCATCCACACCTTCCGATGGGCGTATATTAAGGATGCTTCGGCGAGCGGCGGATGTGACTGCGTATGGATGGATAATGTCGAATTCTCGGGCGAGGTTCCGTATATACCCTACGATGTGAATATGGACGACGATGTGGATACGGATGACGCGCTTATGATTCTGCGCGGCGCGCTGGGCATTCTGACGCTCGACGAGCAGCAGCGGATACTTGCGAAAGGGCATTATTCAAATTATTTAGATGCCAATTCCATTGCTGACGGCAGCGAAGTTTCTAACGGCAGCGAGGTTGCTGACGGCAACGTCCGGCAGGATGTTGCCGTTGTGGACGCGCTCCACGCCATGCGCCTTGCGATCGTACCGGAGGAATGAGCCGTACTCATTTAAACTTTAAAGACAAGGGGAATAACAATTATGATACGCCGTTCCAATGGAGGACGTGCAATAAAACTCAGCCGATCGGCGCGGTGCTTTGCCGCCCGATCTTCGTTTTCTGCATCCGTTTTAACTTTTTCCGTTTCGATTCTCTTACTGATTTTTTTACCTTTCACCGCATGCAGTCCGATGACTGCATGTAGACCGAACGGGTCATCCCCCGATGTGGATATTTCGACCCCTGCTCCAACGTCCAAGTCAACCACAACCCCGACACCCGAACCCACTCCCACCCCTGCTCCCTACACCATCGTTACGGTCGATTCCCAGCTTGTGAACGACGGCGAGCTAGTACTTGTGAACTGGGCGCACGAGTATGAGAATACGGACACGGCCAGCACGGTGCTTGCGGCGGAATACGCGGGGGATCATCTGCTGCTTGAATCGGATCAGGCGAGGCTATCATCCGACGCGCTGGAGGCTCTTAATTCGCTTGCTGACGGGTTCTTTGAGGTGACGGGCGGAGACAGGCTGTTCGTGACGAGCGGCTACCGCACGGTTGAATATCAGGCGTGGCTATACGCCGATTATGTCGAGGCGAACGGCGAGGAGCTGGCAAAGATCTATGTTGCCGACCCGGGCTATAGCGAGCATCATACGGGGCTTGCGGTGGATCTTTCGACCATGAGCGCGGCGGGAGAGCGCGTTGCCCTTGTAAATCACGAGCTTGCTGCATGGCTGAATACGAACTGTGCGCGCTTCGGCTTCATCCTGCGGTATCCCGTGGGCAAGACGGAGCTTACCCATATCGCGTATGAACCTTGGCATTTTCGCTATCTTGGGCTTGCGAATGCGCTTGCGGTGGCGGGGCTTGATATCACCTACGAGGAGTACGTAGAGCATATACGCCAATACAGCATTGAAACAGGAATGTTGCATGTGACACCGATGCGTGACGATGGGAGCATGGCTGGCGATGCGGTGGATGGTGCGGGTCTTGCACTGCTTGATGTTGCAATGCTCGGCGGCATTCCCGACGAAGGATACCTTATCTATTATGTTACCGCGTCGGAAACGGGCGTTACGGAGGTTCGCATTCCTGTTGAGGCCGAGAGCTATAGCATTTCGGGCGATAATGACGGAGGCTTTATCATCACGGTGACGCTCTGAGCACAGGGCATGGAGAAGGAAGCTGAACATCAAATTGTGCATTATTAAGAGTTATCCACATTATCCACAAACTTTTCCACAAAAAAATAGGCTTGTACAAGCCATTTTTTCCGCTTTTCCACAGTGTTGCGCAAGTTTTTCATGCGTAATACTGAGGATAAAGCCGCAAAGAGGATAATTAGCAGATTATTTAAGATTTACTTGAGTATGCCCGGGTTCCCCCGGGCGTACTCATATACGCGCAGCCGAACAAAGCCTACTTTGCCTTTGAGCGGCGTTTAAACAGTTGCACAAGCGGCAGGTTTGCGCTCATTCCGGCGGGTATCTCGCCTGCCTTTGAGAGCGACAGCTTGGTGAGGACGGGTCCCGCGAGTTCATAGATGAGCGTTGCAAACAGCGCGACCGTGACGACCTGGCTCGAAACGGCGGACAGCTCGGGACTTGCGGCGACCATCTGCGCCATGCCGATAGCGACGCCCGCCTGCGGGAGCAGGGTTATGCCGAGGTATTTTCGGACATTGGGTTCCGCATGAGCCAGAACCGATCCGAGGTACGCACCGGAATACTTGCCGATCGAGCGAGTGAGTATGTATACGATGCCTGCGACACCAACCGTAGTTAGAATCGAAAAATTCAGCTCAGCACCCGACAGCACGAAGAAAAGCATGAACAGTCCGGGCGTCCAGTCCTCGCATAGCTCGAGTATCCTGACCGAATCAGTGCGCATATTGGCAAACACCGCGCCGAGCATCATGCATGTGAGAAGCGATGAAAGCGACAGAAGCTCCGACAGCGCAACGCAGGAGAACACGGCGACCAGCATCAGGCAGAGACGGTTTGCGTTTGAGCGGAAAAAGCGCATGACGAGTGCAAGCAATGCGCCCATTGCTCCGCCCACGAGAAGCGAAAGCCCGATCTCGCGCAGGGGTTCGAGAAGCACTGCTGTGACCGTAAGCTCGGCACCCGTGGAAAAGACCTGCGCGAGCGAGAAGCAGAGCGAGAATATCATAAGACCGATGGCGTCGTCCAGCGCGGTTACGGGCAGCAGCGTGTCGGTGACGGGGCCTCGTGCCCTGTACTGGCGCACCACGAGCAGCGTCGCGGCGGGCGCGGTCGCGGCGGCTATCGCACCGAGGAGCAGCGCACGGGGGATGCGCTGTTCACCGGGTACAAACAGCATCGCGAGCAGTACGAGCAGCACCGTTACAACGGCCTGCACGACGGTGATGACAATTATCTTTCCGCCGAGCTTTTTAATGAAATTGAGCTTAAATTCGCCGCCGATGGAGAACGCGATGAAACCAAGCGCGGTGCTTGTTATCAGCTTCGTGTTCTCTATGTCGGAGGTGGTGATGAGGTTGAGTACAAACGGGCCCGCGAGTATGCCTGCTACGAGGTATCCGGTCACGTTCGGAAGGTTTAACAGCTTCATAAGCCGCGAAAGGGCAAGCCCCGCAGCCATAGCGATTGCAAGAGTTAGTAAGATTTTCATGTTGTTGCTTCTTTTATCTTATACTAATATCCGTCTAATTCATTGACCGTATGTGCCGGTATTGTACAATATAGCGGCGAATAATAGTCAATGTTTCAGTGGCATATTAGTATTATATTCATCAAAAATTTCAGGGGTATCGGGCGCAATGTTAGATGGGTTCTTAAAAACCCATACGTCCAGTCCCAATTTGGGATGCCCTAATTTGTCATTCCTTTACGTCTATGCCCTCTATCGAGGTGACGGGAAGGGTGAACATAACGCCTTTTTTGCCCAGCCCGTGGGTATTGCGCCTGATCACGCGCTTGGCGTGCTCGATCTGGTCATCGTTCAGCAGCAGAAAAGCGGTGTGGCTCGACTCAAAATCGTGGCTTATTATCTTGCTGACGCTTCCGAAAATCGGAGCCGCATCGATGTTGCTGTTCAGAAGGGCGTGCTTCAAGCTTGTGGACTGAAACACGATTCCGTTCATGCCGTGTGCCTTGAGTCCCTCGAGCGAAGAGAGGAATTCATCGCAATTATCGATGGTGATTACCAAAAGCTGCATGAGTTTTCTCCTTTATATTTTTATAACGAACAAGCTCGCAGCGAGCTTGTTCGTTTCAAGTCGAATTATAAAACCGAAAAGTCGGGTTGTCAAGAACCGATGATCTGCTGATTTAATAGACACGAGGATGAATACGGAGCCGCCGCAGGTTTTGCGGCAGCTCCGAAATTGGTTCATTCCGTTTTTAACTTGTACGCAAGTTTACCTTGTGATGCTTACGCAAGGCTCGTATAAGGTTTACGCTACGCCGAGGAGCAGGCGGGCGAGGAGGATAGCGTCGGCAATGCTTAAATCGCCGCTTCCGTCAATATCGCCCATTGTGAGCGGGCAGTCCACAACGCCGAGACTGCCGCGCATTATGGTTAGTGCATCCGCAACGGTCAGCGCACCATCGCCATCAACATCGCCCGCAAAAACGGCGGTCAGGTTTGCGCCCTCGGTTTCATTGCCGACATAGGCCGTGCTCGTTTCAATACGCTGCCCATCGCTGTACCAGCCGAGGAATTCGCCCGTCTTGCTTACGGCGGTTATATGGTACATTGGGTCATCATTGTTGATTGCTGGGTACTTGTAGACAAAATTAACGGAACCGTTTCCAAGGGTTTTAACGATTATGGGCTCACGTTCCGCGCCTAATTGCAGCTCGATGAGCCTGAAATCACACTGATCCAAGCAAATGCCATTTACGACATCGACCCTGGTATTAAGTCCGTGGAATTCGGTACAGTACGGCTGTCCATAAATGACAACGCCGGTTAAGTTCTCACAATCATTCAATGTAACGCTTGTAATACGGGTTGGGGCTGCATGTAGCGGTGAGCCGATCGTAATTCCCCGAATCTCGGAACCCGAGAGGTCGAGAGAACCATGAAAAACACATGAAAAATATCGCATAGTCGTAGTATCAAGAAAATAATTGCAGAATCCGGAAATATGCTGTCCTGTCCAATCCCAGCAGAAGCTAAAATATGGTAAAGTCAGCATATATCTCATATCCACGGAGTCATACCATTGGGGGGCATAACCGCCATAGCCTGTTCTGGTGAATTCGAGCGCTTTATCCCCATTCGTAATGCCGGATTCATCCACCTGGTCGTAGAAAGCTCTGAATTTTTCAATCATAATCTCGCTAAAAACGGTATCGAAAGGCCAAGTCGATGGGTCATCGGGATCGCCGGGAACCGCCTCCGCAAAAGAGGGTAACAGCGTCATTGATAACATCGTTACCAAGAGCGCAACGGAGACGATAATTCTTAAGGTCTTTTTCATAGTGTACCTCCTAAAATACAGAGTTTTGTTAATATTGATATCCTATAATTCCAAATAATGTATGTCTAGCATTTTACAAAAACTTTATAGGTTTTATTTAAATGAATTTCCGCGCATATGATTTTTGAGCATTTCCCCTTGCCATTTGAAAAATATTTGGTAAAATGGAATCGAACGGGGATGCATATAAGTTATACTCCGTTCGATCCTCCAGATTCGCCGCATGACCACCGTAGGGGCGGGCTGCCCCACGGCGGCATGTCAGTAGTGTGAAATTTGAAGAATTAATTCTTCGAATCATAAATTTCTCACAGTAGCGTTCTTTGAGCCTTTGTCGCCAAAAGGGTGGCGACAATTCCGGCAAAGCCGGAACCGTCTCAAATTTCGAAAATAAGGCAGCCTTAGCCTTGCTAAGGCATGGTGATCAGTGTTTTTAGCATATTAGACAGGAGGTATAATATGGCGAAGAAAAAGGTAGTGGCGATGCTGCTTGCGGGCGGGCAGGGCAGCAGGCTCGGGGTACTCACAAAGTCCATGGCGAAGCCCGCCGTTCCGTTCGGCGGCAAGTACAGGATAATCGATTTCCCGCTCTCAAATTGCGTAAATTCCGACATAGATACGGTCGGCGTACTGACCCAATACGAGCCGCTTGCGCTCAACGCGTACCTCGGCAGCGGGCAGGCATGGGATCTCGATCGAAACAACGGCGGCGTTTTCGTGCTTCCCCCGTATGTAAGCAGCACGAGCGAGAGATGGTATTCGGGAACCGCCAACGCTATCTATCAAAACATTCCTTTCATTGATCAATACTCCCCCGAATACGTTCTCATCCTCTCGGGCGACCATATCTACAAGATGAACTATGCCGAGATGCTTGAATCCCATGTTAAAAAGGGCGCGGACGCGACCGTCGCGGTGCTTTCTGTCCCCATCGAGGAGGCGAGCAGGTTCGGCATAATGAACACCGATGATAGCGGCAGGATAGTCGAATTCGAGGAAAAGCCCAAAAAGCCCAAGGGTACGAAGGCATCCATGGGCATCTACATATTTAATTGGCAGATACTTAAATCATACCTCATAGCCGATACCGCAAAGCCCGACTCGGACAACGATTTCGGCAAAAACATCATCCCCGCTATGATCGAGGACGGAAAACGCATGTTCGCTTGGGATTTTTCGGGCTACTGGAAGGATGTCGGTACGATATCGAGTCTTTGGGAAGCCAATATGGATCTTATAGGCGATGAACCGAAATTCAGCCTTTACGATAAGGAGTGGCGCATCTACTCAAAGAGCGCGATTATGCCTCCCCATTATCTGGGCGCGGACGCGGATATCCGTGACAGCCTCGTGACTGAGGGCTGCATCGTGCATGGAAAGGTGCGGCACAGCGTGCTGTACTCGGGCGTGACGGTCGAGAGCGGCGCGGTGATCGAGGATTCGATTATAATGCCCAATGCCCACATAGGAAGGGACGCGGTGATAAGAAAGAGCATCATTGGCGAAGGAGCACTCATCGGCAGCGGCGCAAGCCTTGGCTGCGAAAAGCGCGCGGATGAGCCTGATTACGATACCAAACTCACTGGGGATATAACGTTGATCGCAAGCTCCGTCAGCATTGCGGACGGAATGCGGGTACCAAAGGGCAAAGTGATGATGAACGGCGAGGAGGGTTGAGCCTATGACAAACAATGCTTTCGGTTTGATTTATACGGGCGAGGCTAACGCCCAGCTAAGGGAGCTAACTTTCTCCCGCTCGGTCGCGGCGGTTCCCTTTGGCGGCAGATACCGCGCTATTGACTTTGTGCTTTCAAATATCGTAAATACAGGTATATCCAACGTCGGCCTGATCGCGCAGCGCAACTACCATTCGCTGATGGATCATCTCGGCAGCGGCAAGGAATGGGATCTGCACCGCAAGCGCGACGGACTTTTCATCCTTCCGCCCTTTGTTACAAAGGATAACACGGGCGTTTACAAGGGTACAGTCGATGCGATTCGCTCGGTGCTGGGTTTCGTGCGCCGCAGTTCGCAGAAATATGTGATCCTGTCGGGTAGTCATACGATCTTCAACACGACCTTTGACGATATGATAAGGCAGCATATCGAGACGGGCGCGGATATCACCATAATGTACAGCGAGGAACACGATTTTGACCGCAGTGAGCAGTATGACGATCTGCGCCTTACAATGGCGGAGGACGGCAGGATAACCGACCTTGCCTTTAACCCTTATATGCCCGACAGTCCCTACATGGGCTGCGACGCGTACATAATGGAGAAGACCCTGCTCGAATACTTGGTCGAGGACGCGGCCGCGCACGGCGAATACGATTTTATGCGGGATGTGCTTATAAAGAACGTGAAAAAATACACCTTCTACGGCTGGCGTTACAGGAACTTCGTGGCGCGGCTCAATTCCGTGAATGCTTTCTATAAGTATAACATGGCGCTGCTCCGTCCCGAGGTGCAGGCCGACCTTTTCAACCGCGAGCATCCGATCTATACCAAGGTCAAGGACGAAGTTCCGGCGAAATTCGCGGGGGACGGCAGGGCGGTAAACTCCATGGTCGCGGACGGCTGCATCATCGAGGGCGAGGTGGAAAATTCCATCCTGTTCCGTGGCGTGCATATCTGCAAGGGCGCAAAGGTGAAGGATTCCATCCTCATGCAGGCTTCATTCGTGGGCGAGGGCAGCGAGCTTACGCATATGGTGCTCGATAAGGGCGTGGCAGTGCTCACAGGACGCAGGCTTTCCGGGCATTCAAATTACCCGGTGATACTGAGGAAGGGAACAACGGTTTGAGACGATAAGACTTAAAATATGAAATAATTGATGATTAATATCGGGTGCGATATAATAGGATCACAGTAAAGGAGGGTGATGCCATACCGACCATATGCGCATTTCGGGGCATTAAAATTTTCATTAATTGGAGAGAGCACCGACTGCCGCATTTCCATGCGACCTACGGCGGCGATGAAGTTTTGGTTTTAATAAATGAGCTTGAGGTCTTGGAGGGCAGTATTCCAAGCAAACAACTTAAATTGCTTCTTGGATGGGCGGCGTTCCACCAGGAGGAGCCTATTGAAAACTGGAACCTGGCAGAGAAAAGGCAAGAACTCTTTACGATTGAGCCGATGAAGTAAGCAGATTCATTTTCTCTTTGGGGAGGCAGGAATGTATGATGAAGGATGTAAATTATTATCTTTCCAAAGGCTGCGACATGGCTATGGCGCAATACTATGCCGAAGGGCGCAAACGAATCATAGCCGTAATGCCGAATGAGGATTATACGCTTACGCTGGATTTTGATAATGGAGAGCGGCGCTTGTATGATTGTAAGCCTTTGCTGGAGGAAGGAACGATTTTTGCTCCATTCATGCTTTATGACAATTTTAAACGGGTGTATTTAGACGATTCTCATAGCGTTGCCTGGGACATTGACCCGAATGTGGACAGCAACGTTGTGTGGAGCAACAAGGTTGATCTATGCCCTGATTCATGCTATGTGGACAGCAAGCCTGTCTCTCGGGGCGCAGTTGATGCTTAAGGAACCTAATCATATAGTTATGATTTAATATAAATTGTAAATTGAGAAGCCGCTGAAAATAGCAGCGGCTTTCCATGTATTTAGCTGCATTTGGGATGCCGCTATCAATCCGATTTAAAGGATTTTACATTCTTAAAATACAATTTAACGGGAAAACTTTTTGCATAAAAGATGCCGTTAGTATGCAAAAGCGGTGTACACTTATAATCATTGCAAGCTATGCTGCAATAAGTTTTAGGAGGTGTACTATGAATGATAAGAAATTGAGTATCCGAATAATCGTGATGCTGATGGCGCTCGCTCTGTTTATCTGCGCCTGTCAGCCCACACCGGACAAGCCGATAGTCAACGCTGGGGACGATACGGAGCTAAATGATAAGATCGAGTCGACACCGATCCCGACACCCGAAGCACCTGAGGAAAATCTTACTACCATCTACAATTTTCCGACCGAGCAGAAGGATGAATTTGAATGCACCGACCCCGCCGTTTCGGTCAAGGTCGATGCGGAAGTTATCGTCCCCAATGCTCAGACTGTGCCTGTGGTTCGGGTCGAGCCAACTATCATTACGCCTGAATTTGTTAAAAACTTTACGGAGGCCATGCATCCGGACGTTACCTTTTATGATAAAAAAGACGTGATGTCCAAAACGGAAGTCGAGAAATGGGTCAATTACTATCAGGAAAGAGCATCGATCCCATGGGAAGAGTTCCCTGAATACTATCTCAACGCGACCGGGATCGATGATGAAGAGGATGCCCGACAGTACTACCAGCAGTGCCAGTATTCGCTGAAGGAGTACAAGAAGCTTCTCGCCGAAATGCCGGAAAACTATGAGCAGCAGCCCACCGATTTTACCTATCATGATAATTTCGGCTATTATATATTTATGCGTCCAGAGTTCATGTTCTCTCAAAACTACTACGGCGACACGCTGGACGATCTTAACCACGGAGTCGAGCGCATGATAATGACCGGCACCACCGATGAATCTTGGTGCATTTATATTGAAGCCGAGGCACGACCCGACAGGGATATCACGAGCTCGTTCACCTATATTCTTGGAACCGAAATGGATATTGACGGTTACCGTCCTGTTTGGCAATGGGTAAGTGTTGGAGCGATGACCTTCAGCGAGTTCCAAGCCATAAACCTCGGTAACGAAACGATAAAAAAGATGGGGCTTGACAGGGCAATGGCGCTGTCGAGAATCTCAGCATTCACCGAGAGTGGACGTCCGACATCAAGTGCCTCTGGAAAAGTGAACACTTATGTTCTCAAATATCACCGCGGCTTCGATGGCCTTTTCGGCGGTAACGTTGATATTAAAAACGAATATGCCTATGTCAGCGGCAATGAAGTCGTTACGATAACGATCCAATCCGATACCGTGATCAAGATCGAGTATGAAAATCCGCAAGAAGTCGTCGAGGTCGAGAATGAAAATGTCGGGCTTATTGCCTTTGAGCAGGCTTATGAGGCTTTTAAAAAGCAGGCTAAGCTTGAGTACACATTGCTGGCGGCAAGCGGGTTCGGAGAATATATCGGTGATACGCTCGTCGTCGATGAATCCGTAAAGGGTTGCAACATAACCATTAACAAAATTCAATTAGTGATGGTCAAGATTCCTATCCGGGACGGCGGCTATCATTACGTTCCCGCGTGGCAGTTTTCGGGAACAAAACTTGTTAGGTTAAAAAACGGCTATTCCGAGACGCTTGGCGGAATGATCTTCATGACTATCAACGCAGTCGATGGAACGAGGATTGAGGGCATCAACAGCACCGAGGCGTTAAGGATTGACCTCAAATGATGAAACGAGGATTGCAGGGCCAATGTGAGGATTATTTAGGAGTCCCAAGCTCGATGCAAAGCGGAGGATCGTATCCGGCTTAAAATACAACAAAATACTACAAAGATTTCGGTTTGTTCACACATATATTATTTTTTGACGAAAAAATCTGTTGCCTGAAATTGCCAAACAGGGTATAATGTATTTGGTAATTGGAATCGGGTCTGTGGTTGAAAGTCGAGGCCAGTCGCAGGCGAAACGATCCACATAAGCGGGGCAAAGCCCCCGTGAGCATGGTGCGGCTTAGATGTAAGTCCTGTCGGACAATGGTTCGAGAGGGGTAGTAGTGGGGAGCTTAAGGCTTAGTAGCGAACCCTCCAACAGGCGGGTGTGGGGGCAAAGACCAGGTCAGCCGATATCAATCACCAATACGAAAGAAGGAGAATTAAACCGATGTTCGAGGATAAAGTTCTTGTTTGTAAGGATTGCGGCAAGGAGTTCACGTTCACGGCAGGCGAGCAGGAGTTCTACATGGAGAAGGGCTTCCAAAACGAACCCTCCCGGTGCAGGGAATGCAGGAGCAACCGCAGGCTTTCGAGCCGTGGCCGTGGCGAGCGCGTTATGCATGATGCCGTCTGCGCCGAGTGCGGAAAACCCACCAAGATCCCGTTTGAGCCGAAGGACGACAGACCCGTCTACTGCAACGAATGCTTTGCTGCCCGCAGAGGGTAAGGCCTAGCTTTTTACGGGCTTAGAAAGTGCCAATTTTAGCTTTGCCAAAATTGGCACTTTCCGCACATGAAACCGCATTTTCATGTTGTCGCCGTTCAAACTCCGCTTTGCGTACTTGTGAAACCATCATCGAAGCAAAAATATATTTTATAAATTCTTGATTTTGTTCACACTTTCACCCTCGTTTCAATGTATAATATGCGTGCTAAGTCGCCTGAGCCGATGATGGCTTTTTGGCGGTAAAATGTTTTGATTTTGCATCCTTAGCTGATTTTCGTTTTTAGGCTTGGGGCGTAATAAATCATAATAAAGCGCTCGGTAGATTCTGCCGTAAATGGATAAGGAGGAAAAATGAGAAAGAACAGAAGACCTCGTTTCTTTAAAGGTGCATTTTGTGCATTGTTTATTGCCGCAATTATGCTGATTCCTTCCATTCCGAACAGTATCGAAGTTGACGATCCTCATCCGCTCATGCCAGAGGATTATATTGCCGAGCTCAGCAGGCTTAAAACCGCGTACTATGATTCATCCATAATAGTCATAGCGGATTGTACCCGAAGCTACAGCGCGCCCTCCGGAGCGAATAAAAGCGATTTTATCATAAGAAATGTTTTTGCCGGCCTTGCTTCTTCCGACGAAACTATCGCGGTGGACTGCAAATCCAAGGTCGGTGAAAAAAGACTGATGTACTTGGATAAAAGTACGGTCGTCAACAATGTGCAGAATTATAGGATAGTTAATAATTGTTCCTTTCGGATCGATAATAATAATTTAGTATTCAACGAGGATTTAAACGTCCCTGTTGATATGATAGTCACCGAAATATTGAAGCAGAATCAGGAGCTACAGGTTCCGCAGTTCTTTATGTATTACAATAATTTTGCGTCCTTGGTGAACGGAAGCAGAAGCGTCATAATTGGCAGGGTTGAAAGCATCGGTGAATATTTGGACGTGGCCTGCCGATCTGTCGATCGAGGCGAGACCATCAAAAGGAATATGCGAATTGCCGACGTTGTTGTTTCCGTCGAAAACGCACTCGGCAGTCGGTATTCCGCCGGAACCGAGATGAAGATAAAGCTGATAGAGGATGCATCAAGCTATGTAATAGGGTCGCACGATTTAGCACCCGTACCCAAAGGGGAAATTGAAGAGTTATTTCCCGGGAAATACTATATTATCTTTCTTTTGGAAAGCGAGGATAAAAAGGAGAGCTGCTTTTTTACGGTGAACCCCTATCAGGGCTTTGTGCCGATCGGGGAGGGCAACACCATATCTTCAAGCGACAACGCCATGTTTGGTATCGAAACCGTGAATGAGTTTATAACCAAGCTTGATAAGCTTAAGGGCAACAATCTCGAATCCGAGAGATAAAAGCGGAATTCTTATGCATCAAATACCGCTTCAACGCTTTATCAAGTTGAATAGATTGGGGACTGACGATGGATAATTACGATGTTTATATCGCGAAATGTGATGATTATGATGAAAGTGCCGTAGAAAAGGCGATCGATGAGGCGATAAGCGCGATAAACGGCTTGGATTTTGTTAAGCCCGGAATGAGAATAATCATAAAGCCCAACCTCGTCTCCTTCAAGCGTCCCGATGCTGCCGCGACCACCCATCCTGCGTTATTAAAAGCACTTTGCAAGAAAATCCTCGCGCTCGGAGCAAGCGTGAGGGTCGGCGACAGTCCGGGCGGGCCGCATTCGCTCGCGGTGCTCAATAGGGTCTATTCCGCGACGGGCATGACGGAGCTTAAGTCCCTTGGCGTGGAATTGAACCGGAACATGGAGCAGAGGATGGCGCATTTTGAGTTCGGCAAGGTATTGCAGGATTTTCAATACACCGCCTATATTGACGATGCTGACGCGATAATCGATTTTTGCAAACTGAAATCCCATGGTATGCTGGGCATGAGCGCCGCTGTCAAGAATCTTTTCGGTGTTATCCCGGGGCTTGTGAAGCCCGAGATGCATTATCAATTCCCCGATGAACGGGTCTTTTCGGATATGCTGATCGATTTGAACGAATACTTCAAGCCACGTTTGACCATAGTCGATGCGGTTATCGGCATGGAGGGCAATGGTCCAACGATGGGCGAACCAAGACACATAGGCGCGGTCATTGCTTCAAAAAGCACATACCATGCGGACGTAGTTTGCGCGGAAATGATAGGCATGGACATGAAGGGTTTGCCTACCCTTCAGGCGGCGTTCGAACGCGGGCTTGCGCCGGAATCCTGCGCAGGGCTTCACTTAAATTGCGATTTGAAAGATTTTATCGTGGACGATTTCGCCGCTCCGCCCGTGAGGGGACTCCGCTTCATGCGAAAAGGTACACTGATCCACAAAATCGGAAATGCCGCCCTTGCGCACAAGCCGAAGCTTCAAAAAAAGCTCTGCGTAGGCTGTGCGGAGTGCGCCCGTATCTGCCCCGCTCACGCTATAGAAATGCAGAATAAACTACCCCATATCGACAGGGAAAAATGCATACGCTGCTTCTGCTGTCAGGAATTTTGCCCGAAAGCCGCGATGCAAGTGCATAGGCCCATCATCGCAAGGGTGCTTAACAGGATCGATTAAATTTTCTTGGAGTAGTGCCCTATATTTTTTATAGGAAGCTTTTGTTAAAATGGTTCTTAAGAAAAAAGTTTTTGACACCATTTACTTGATCCGATTTCGGTCTATGCGAAATTGGGAGCAAATGGGGCAGGCTTAATTTCAATTATCCTTAAAAGTTTTCGGGTCCCAAGGGGACTTTTACAAAAGTCCCCTTGGCGGGGTTTGGACGGCAGCAACATGAAACCTGCAGTTTCATGTGTAGAAATGCCAACTTTGGCAAAGCCAAACTCGGCATTTTCAAGCCCCAAAAAACTCTTAATTTGCCTTGATAAGCTGCACCTGCTCGACAAGCAGCTCAAACTTTTTGCTGTCGGCGCTCATATAGACATCGAAGACACCGTCCTCTTCGCCGGGGTTGGCATAATAGGTCGTGCCGCCCGCGAACGCTTCAACGCTGTAGACCTTTTCGGAAATGGTACCCGTTTCGGCCTTGTTTGCCCATTGCAGCGTACCCGCCCCATCGTCGTAATCGGAGATGAACAGACAGATGCCATCCTTTGTGACAACCGAGTACGAAACATTCGACATGAGGGTGGTGCTTCTTGCGCCGTCGATGTAATTCAGGCAGGCGTATTGATCGAGTACATAGATGTCATTGAAATCCCTTGTGGCGGAATAGGAATAGACCATATCCGCAATGAGCGTCGGATTGTCTGGCGAGTATGCTGAAACCTTGTAGAGGCTTCCGTCCACGACGCACAGTATGCTGTCGCCGTCGGCGTTTGCGGAGTACTGCGATGCGCCCTTTGCGAGCAAGATGGGTTTGTGAGACCCGTTTACATAATACAGGTCGTATGCGTCCATCGTCTGACTGTTCTTATCCTCAGCCTTATATGTTGTGTAATACACGCAGTTGAAGATGGTATCGAGGTTTCGAAGCAGCACTACGCAGCCCTTTCCGCCCATCGACGAGCAGCAGCCCTTCGGAACCATGAGTATCGAGGCATCCACAAGCTGCTTCGCCTTGCCGCCGTTCACGCTGTAATATGTTTTATTGTTTATATCAAATGTTATCTCGCTCAAATCATTGTTGATTTCAAAATACGGTGACACACCTTCCGCAATCAGATGCTCATCGCCGTTCTTGAGGCAGTACAGCTTGCCGGTAAGCTCGCG
The DNA here is from genome assembly GCA_022510765.1 of Christensenellaceae bacterium. Taxonomy (GTDB): domain Bacteria; phylum Bacillota; class Clostridia; order Christensenellales; family CAG-138; genus PeH17. Next base: position 5,462 of record JAFLSU010000023.1, on the reverse strand, counting down.
GCCGATAGCTTCCATATAATACGCGAATTCGCCGTCATCCGAAACGGCAATTATGCAGGAATCACTGCTGCGCAGCGTGGTTTCACCGTGGTGGTACAGATAGGTCTTGGCAACGTCGTTTTCATCCACCACCGTCACGCCAAAGGTCTCGCCCGACGGCGAAATGGCAAGGTTAAGGATATTTTCAGCGTTCATGTCGGCAAATTCAATAAGATCGCCCGTACCGTGATCGTAAACAAATGCCTTCGTGGTCGTGCAGAAGAGTATGTAATTGCTATCGAGCGAAAGCGCGGCTCGTTCGACACCGGCGGGATAGATGAGCAGGATGCCTTCCTCGTCCACGCGGTACAAGCCCGTACCCGCGCGCACAATGGCGACCGAACCGTCCACGGTAAGGTATGAATCGATAACGCCGCCGATCTGACCCGTGACCAGTTTGTCGTTCACGGAGAATACCGTGGAGGAACTCTCGCTTTGCAGATAATATGTGATGCTGTTCTTCATGTCGGGTCCTTTGGGAGGATTCCCCTCTCCGACATTGACGATTATGATTGCCGCTATCAACGCAGCAAGCAGCAGTCCGGCAATTATGATTGCGAGTTTCGCGCCGCGCTTCATAAGTAAAACTCCCCTTTGGCATTCCAAAATAATCGCGTAATGACGCCCGTACATTATACAACGGATACGCGGCGGTGTCAAAGGCCGGAACAATGAAAAGGCAAGAAGTGATATGCGTTAAGCAAGGGAGAAATTATTACAGCGCACAAGAATAAAATTAACAATTTGTTAACAAATTGACCGACAGAATATGATACAATGAAGCTGAACGGCGGAAACGGCTCTGCCGAAGTATACGAAAGGAGCCTCTGAAAATCAGAGGAATGATAAACGTGAAACGAATTACGGAAAAGTTAAAGCGGCCAAGCGTCACGAATGACGAACGATCGGATTACTCGATTGAGTGCATGACATTGTCGGAGGCCGCGTTGTATGCCATATCCTATCTTGCGATAGCGTTGATCGTAGTCGCGTTTACATTTATGTCGCTTGCGGTATTTCCCGCATGTACGAAAGTGAACGGAGCCAATGCGACCGAGGAACCGACCATTGAACCGACCGCCACGATTGGGATCACCGACGCACCCGCTTTTGGCTCGACCGAGAAACCGGTCGAGCTGCCGACCGAGGAACCGAAGAATTTGCCCACAAAAGATTGGCCACGAATAGTGGAGCCTGTACCGACCGAGGTTCCGGATGGCCTTGGCGAGAAGGAGCTTTCGATCCTGAACGGAGAGATCGTTTCGCTCACGGGCGGGAAGGCGGTCGATGATGGCTTTTCGGGCGTAAGCATCGACATCGATCTTGACGGCGAACAGGATACAATAACATTGCAGTCCGTTACCGATGACGAGGGCAGGGAATGCTATCGCTTCATACTAAACGGCACTCCCTTCTACGGCGATTTTCGAAAGGACTTTGGTTATGCCCTGTACTGTACATGGCCAGCGTCGACCCCAATTCCATCTCTGTGTTTTTAAGCGGAACCGATCCCGACGACGTCAGCGCATACACCTATGCGGTGAACTTCATTCATGTTTTGTATGGAGACCCGTGCGAGCCGGATTCCTCCCGGATACCGTCGTGCGCATCAAAGGCAAGGGTAAGGTCATGGATGACTCTATGCCCTGCCTGACTAAAGAAGAATATATCGATGGCGGCTGGTTCTATGTACCTTCTTCCAATGAACGTGCGCGGTAACCCGCGCGCGTCCTCTTGTTAGTACTTCGCCCCTTCGCCGTTCGCCCAGTCGGTGACGCTCAGCGGGTGCATCGAAGCATGTCTGTCATCATGGCCGTTGACGCAGTTTATATCCGGGTCTATCTTCGCAAGCTCCGGGTTGAATTCTGCGGGATCATCGTGTCGCTTGCTTCCCCTGCGCCCGCTGTCCTCGGAACGGGACCGTTTGCGGTCATGCCTGCTCTGCGCCGCTTCGTGCCTGCTCAGCTCCGCCGCATAGCGTACGCCTGCGTCATATTGGCTCTGCTCCTCGGGCGTGTACTCGGTCTCTATCTCGCCAAACTCCGTTGCCGCAAACTCGGTCGATTGCAGCGCATGCATATCCCTTATCGACCTTAGCTCCGCCTCGTCGTGCGGCGGGTTGTACATCATCCCTGTTGCCTCCGTTGCCGAGGCCGTCGTTGTCATGTCTCGGGCATTCAAGCCCTCGTCCGCGTCATAATTCTTTACATGTTTTTTACTCATGAGAAGATTTCCTTTCCGTTTCGGGTTTATTTATTGCGATTATTTCCGAAAAAGTTGATTTTTAAGCAAATAAATGCTTGTAAATCTGTAAATAATTAGTTATAATAAAGCGTTGTACTCAACGGTATTGATAATTTACAATATATTTATGGAGGAGTAAGCTATGTCTCACAAGTATGTGTACCTTTTCAACGAAGGCAACGCATCCATGAGGAATCTGCTCGGCGGCAAGGGTGCTAACCTCGCCGAAATGACCGGACTGGGTCTGCCGGTTCCTTATGGCTTCACAGTATCCACCGAAGCCTGCACCCGCTACTATGAGGACGGCAAGGTGATTTCCGACGAGATCGTAGAGCAGATCAAGGCGGCTCTCGCCGTTACCGAAGAAAAGGCCGGAAAGAAGTTCGGCAGCGTTGAAAATCCCTTCCTCGTGTCCGTTCGCTCAGGCGCAAGGGCAAGCATGCCAGGCATGATGGACACCATCCTCAACCTCGGTCTCAACGATGAAACCGTGGAGGCGCTTGCAAGGCTCACGGGCAACGAGCGCTTTGCCTATGACAGCTACCGCCGCTTCATCCAGATGTTCTCGGATGTTGTTATGGAGGTCGAAAAGGCGAAGTTTGATGAAATTTTTGATGGCGCAAAGCAAAAATACGGCTGCACGCTCGATACCGAGCTGACCGCCGATAACCTTAAAGAAGTTGTTGAAGCCTACAAGGTCATGTTTAAAGAGGTCAAGGGCTTCGATTTCCCGCAGGAGCCGATGACGCAGCTCCTCGAAGCAGTCAAGGCCGTTTTCCGTAGCTGGGATAACCCTCGCGCGATCGTCTACCGTCGCATGAACGACATCCCCGCAAGCTGGGGTACCGCAGTCAACGTGCAGAGCATGGTATTCGGCAACATGGGCAACGACAGTGGCACCGGCGTTGCGTTCACCCGCAACCCCTCCACGGGCGAAAAGAAGCTCTACGGCGAGTACCTTATGAATGCTCAGGGCGAGGACGTTGTAGCGGGTATCCGCACCCCCGAACCCATCGACCACCTCAAGGAAACCAATGAGGCAGTATATAACGAGTTTGTAAAGACCGCGAATATCCTCGAGCAGCATTACCGCGACATGCAGGATATGGAGTTCACCATCGAGAAGGGCAAGCTCTTCATGCTCCAGACCCGCAACGGCAAGCGTACCGCAGCGGCGGCGCTCCAGATCGCGGTTGACCTCGTAAACGAGGGCATGCGCACCAAGGAAGAAGCGATCCAGATGATCGATCCCAAGAGCCTTGACGCTCTGCTCCACCCCACCTTTGACGATGCCGCGCTCAAGGCCGCTAAGGCCGTCGCAACGGGTCTTGCGGCATCCCCAGGCGCGGCCTGCGGTATGGTCTACTTCTCTGCGGACGAGGCGAAGGAAGCGCACGAGGCGGGTCAGAAGGTCATCCTTGCCCGCAAGGAGACCAGCCCCGAGGATATCGAGGGCATGACCGCTTCCGAGGGTATCCTCACAGCATTCGGCGGCATGACCAGCCACGCTGCCGTCGTCGCAAGGCAGCTCGGCACCTGCTGCGTATCCGGCTGCAAAGAGATAGTGATCGATGAGGCCGCCAAGACCATCACCTTCACCGACGGTTCCGTCCTCAGGGAAGGCGACTGGATGAGCCTCAACGGTTCCACGGGTAAGGTCTATGCGGAAGCGATCAAAACCGTTCCTGCGGAGCTTTCGGGCAATTTCGCGACCATCATGGAATGGGCCGACTCCATCCGCACGCTCAAGATTCGCACCAATGCCGACTCGCCCGCGCAGGCCGCTATGGCAGTTCGCTTCGGCGCTGAGGGCATCGGCCTCTGCCGCACCGAGCATATGTTCTTCGATGAGGCAAGGATCCCCGCGATGCGCGAGATGATAGTTTCCAAGAATGTTGACGAGCGCAGAGCCGCGCTTGCGAAGCTCCTCCCCATGCAGCGTGAGGACTTCAAGGGCATCTACAAGGCGATGGAAGGCCGTCCCGTAACGATTCGCTTCCTCGATCCACCCCTCCACGAGTTCCTGCCCACCAAGGATGATGATATCGCCGCGCTTGCGGAGACGATGGGACTCAAGTTTGAGGAACTCAAGGAGACCGTCAACAGCCTGCACGAGAGCAACCCCATGATGGGTCATCGCGGCTGCCGTCTGTCCATCACCTATCCCGAGATCGCAGAGATGCAGACCCGCGCGGTCATCGAAGCGGCTATCGAGGTTCGTCAGGAGACGGGGCTTGAGATAGTTCCCGAGATAATGATCCCCCTCGTAGGCGAGGTCAAGGAGCTTGCATACGTTAAGAGCTTCGTTGTCGAGACCGCAAAGAAGGTCATGGCGGAGAAGGGCATGGAGATCCCCTACCTCGTAGGCACGATGATCGAGATACCGCGCGCGGCTCTCACCGCTGACGAGGTTGCGACCGAGGCGGAATTCTTCAGCTTCGGCACCAACGACCTCACGCAGATGACCTTTGGCTTCAGCCGTGACGATGCGGGCAAGTTCCTGAACGATTACTATGGCAAGAAGATTTTCGAGAGCGATCCGTTCGCAAGGGTTGACCAGGTCGGCGTAGGAAAGCTCATGAAGCTGGCCGTAGACCTTGGCAAGCAGACCCGTCCGAACATCAAGCTCGGCATCTGCGGCGAGCATGGCGGCGACCCCTCCAGCATCGACTTCTGCCACAGGATCGGACTCAACTACGTTTCCTGCTCGCCCTTCCGCGTACCTATCGCAAGGCTCGCGGCGGCGCAGGCAAAGTTAAATAACTAATATTGTGACTTATGGATCCCACTGGGGGGACTTTTGAAAAGTCCCCCCAGACCCCCTAAAACTTTTAAGGGGGAAGGGGATTATCCGGCTTTTTTTGCCCCCGCTTTTGGCTTGCCAAATGCGGGTACTTTCGGATAGACCGGAAGCGGGAAGGTGTATGCATGTGAACAGATGAACTCCGCGAGAAAACCTTTTCTCGCGGAGTTTTTAATCGACTTAAAGCTCAAAATTATGTTGACAATTTTTGCATCGGGAATTATAATTGAAGTAGAAACATAAAAGTGCGGCAGTCGGAGGATGTTAGGGCATCCACCGACCTGCATATGTGGGGAATCACATACACAGCGGATCAATCCGCGCGCGCACTAACCTAATTATACGTTCAAGCTTCCAGCTTTTCAAGCATTTCTTG
>JAFLSU010000022.1 GCA_022510765.1 Christensenellaceae bacterium | reverse complement strand
AAAGCGAGTGTTCTTACAGCTTTTCAAATGCTATAAGAACACTCGCCATGGTGCGAATGGGGGGATTTGAACCCCCAAGCTTTCGCCGGCGGATTTTAAGTCCGCTGTGTATGCCGTTCCACCACATTCGCAAACTAAATACTTATGCGATATTTACAACTTTGAAGGATGAATATGGAATCCACCTTCTTTTGTTACATTAGATTATAGTATTAATCGATAAATGTGTCAAGCCCCGTCTCGTACTGGGTTTTGCTTCAATAATCGTAGTGAATGAGCGTTGTGGATCTGTCGGAATTCTCCGAGCTTTTGCGTATTCTCAATAACTGGACGGAGTACATACTTAACAGTTTCGACTGCAAATACACCAACTGCTTTACCGAGGGCTGCAACAATAAGATCAAGGTACTCAAGCGCATTGCCCTCGGCTACCGTAACTTCAATAACCTGCGCCAGCGCGCATCATGCTCACCGCAAACCCGCCGGGATCTACGCCTTGCAGGGCGTAGGTTCCGGGAATCTCGTAACTTTTTCTACATGCTCAACACCAACTATTGGCATTGAGCCAAAAGACAGCCGGCTGAAAGATTGCATTCAGCCGGCTGTTTGGCGCTCAGGCTCTGAGCCTGAGCGCCATTACGTTATGAGCATTTTGCATGGGTTTGGCCGTGCTTCAACGAAGTCGATCCAATGCCATTCGCGTTACTTAGTCCTGAAAGCCGAGTGCCATACGCAGGATGAGCAGTGCGTCAACCATGCGGACAGTACCGTCGCCGTCAACATCGGCAAGTGCCAGCGTCGCATCGTCGAGTTCGATCAGACCAAGTACGTGGCGCATTACGAGAAGCGCGTCGGCAACCTCTACGACACCATTGCCATTGATGTCACCGGGAACTTCGAGAGTGCCGGAGAACTCAACGTTGTCGATCCTTACGACGTCGAGAATGCCGTCAACGGCGACATCCTTATCGAAGCGCCATTCAAACTCGTAGGTGCCGGCCTCGGTAGCGGTGAAGGTGTAGCTCTGCCAACCGAGCTCGCCGGACTCCTGAAGTTCGGTTTCGCCGTTCACATTGAAGTAGAAGAAGTCGTAATCGGCCTCGCTGCTTACAAAGTAATCGAACGAAAGCGTGTCATCAGCTTCCATGGTGATGGTTGCATGGAGTACGGAGGAGGAGTCGCCAAAGAATGCGTTTGTGGACTGAGCATAGTATCTATCGCCATCCTCGACCGGAACGAACGGGAAGCCTGCCTCGGTCCAGAATACGATGTGTCCGCCTTCTACGTTCAGAGCCTCCATGAGGTCGGGATCAGCGGTTACGGTGACATCAACTGATGCGGAACCGAATTCCTCGCCATCAACCATGACGGTGCAGGTGATGGTCGCGGTGCCGAGGCCGGTGCCGACGACGGTCGCCTTACGATTGGAGCCGGTGACGGTCGCTATGTCCTCATTGGAGGAAGTCCAAACGAGATCGAACTGATTTGCATCAACGGGGTCGGGGTTGAATTTGATAGTTTCCGACTGACCGAGGTAGACACCGACGTTCTCAGGGGAGAGAGTGAAGCCTTCGATTTCAACGGGCTCCTTGGGAACGATAGAATCCTCGAAGTACATACCGGTGAATACGCTGCCGTTGCCGTTACCGGGTACCATGAAGGTCGAGGTGTCGGTGTCGATGTCGTACTTTACGATACCGGCTCTGTTGTAGTAGTTGGTGCCGAACCAGGTCCAGTCGGAGCTGATGTAGATGCAGTTATTGGTGTCATCATACAGCATGCTTCCGCCCCAACCAAACAGGCCGATGTAATCTCCGCCGTAATCCCACGGGAGACGTACATGCAGGTCATACTCATGATCGATCTCGCCGGTTTCAATGTCAATTACGAATACCGTAAGACCGCCGCCATAGACTGCGAGCATGCCATCATCGATGAATGCAGAAGCCCAAGGATCGGTATAGCCGTAGTCGGAGAAGAATTTGCATACATGGTCCAGAGTCTGTTCTTCGAGATCGATGCGGTATACGCCCCAGCCGCCGGGCAGACCGGAAACATTGTAGGCATTGAGGCAGCCGAACAGCTTACCGGATGCGGGGTCGATGGCGAGGTTCCTAATAGCAAGGGAGCCATTGCCGGCCAAGGTACGCAGGTCAAGTACCAATTCACGCTCAAACGTCTCGGGATCAATGATGTAGATCTCTCTGAGAGTGTTTCCGTAGAGCGTTCCGTCATCGCTTACAACGGTGCTGATTATATCAATATCAATGCCATCGGTGTAATAGATATCGGGCCAACCGTCTTCGGTGAGCATGGTCAGAGTGCTGGGAAGCTCGCTCTTGAAGGATGCCCAGCCGAACTCATAGTAACCGGAGTCGTAGTTCTTGCTGCGCTGAGCAACGATGGTTCTGCCGTAATCGAACGCTTCGATGTCGGTTGCGTATACGTTGCCGCCTTCTACCTTGTAGCAAGCTTCGTTGCCCGCATAGTCCGCAACGGTAACATAGATAACGTCACGATCGGTCTCGTAGAACTCAGCCACATTACGCTCGTCCGCAAATACGCCGGTTTCAAAGAGCAGCTCGGTGCGCTCCTCGTCGGAGTGAATTGCATAGTAAGCGATGTAGTTCTCATCAATGATGTTGATACCGCCGTCAACAACGGAGATCTGGGGAGCCTGGGTGTCCTTCCTTACGGGGATTACCCAGCGGCCGGATTCGTTGTTCTCAGCTTCATAGCCTTCATGATCGAGGATGGTCTCAAGAACGAGGAATACCTGCTCGTTCTCTTCGAGTTCGGAACCGTCATAGTTGAACGATATGAAGTGGAAGGAGTCGCCGCCGTTCATGCTGCCGGTGTAATAATCCTTGCGGAAGGTATACTCGGCTTCATGGAGGGTGGTGATAACATTGCCATCAGCATCTTCAACGTACAGCTTGACGAGCTTTGCGTTACGCATCATCGTAAATTCGATGTAGGTAAGTGCGTCATACAGACCGTCGCCGTTCGGGGAGATTGCGTTACGGTCGGTAAGGTAATCTTCACCGGTCATATCGGCATACTTATTGATACCGAGCCCCTGATGATTGGCGTAGCCAACGTAGTTATAAAGGCTGGTGTAGAACTGCTGCGGGTTGTTCTCGCCGGTAGCGGGCATCCAGTAATAACCACGGTCGAGCATGGAGGGGTAGTCCCAATCGCCGACGAAGCCAAGGAACGGGATGGAGAGGTCGATGCCGTCTTCTTCTGCTTCCTCAACGAGCTTGATGAAGCCCTCAAGGTACATGCCGGAAGCGCAGTTCTCCTCAATGTAATCCTTGATTTCGCCGCTTGCGTCGATGGTGATCGTTACTTCTGCGGTGCCGTTTGCCTCAACCGTTACGGTCTCGGGAGCAGTAATGTCCGCAAGAGCGGTTACATCGTATACGGTGCCGTTGATGAGCTTAACGGTTTCGGGCGTGTTGGGGATGCAGTAAAGGCCGGAATATACTTCCTCGAATACGAGCTCGGTCAGGACGGAGGGAACTACCGTGTAGGTGTGTGCCTCTTCGCCCATGTTGTTAATCGTGAAGGTGAAAGTGAAGATACCGTCTTCGCTTTCGCCAAGCTCGAGCTTCGGACGGGAGTTGCTTTCAACAGAAAGGTAAACATCGCTGCTTACTGCGTTTACAACGTCAACGATACCTGCGCCCTGCTGACGGACGAAGCCGCCAACCTGATGAGCGGTGCTCATTGCAAAGGAATAGGTAAGATCGTTGATCTCAGTTTCCGTAGCATCCGGGAACAGCTCGCGAACGTGCTGCTTGATTACGCCGAGTGCCGCAGCGATATGCGGGGTAGCCATGGAGGTACCGCTCCAGGTATCGTAGGACGCATCGCCGCCAAAGCCGATTGCGGAGAAAATGCCGTCGCCGGGTGCGGAGATTTCGGGCTTGATGAGCAGGTCAGCCGTGGTGCCCCAGCTCGAAGTCTTTGCCATCTGGATGGACCTGTAGTTCAGGGTGCTGTATACGGTGCACTCTGCGACTCCATTTTCCATAGCCGCTTTGAGTGCTTCGCCTTCTGCAAGGGAGAGCAAACCAAGGGGAATATCGCTCGCGACCGAGGGGTTGAAAGCACCGACTGCGTTGTTGTAAAGGATAACGCCGATTGCGCCTGCTTCAGCCGCATTGGTGCACTTATCGGTGAACGTCAGAGTACCGCGCTGGATGAGAGCGATCTTGCCCTCTACGTTCGTGAGCTCTTCGGGATTACCGATACCGCCGTATGCAATCTCAAGGGCAGTGCCTTCTGCGGTGCCAAGGCTGCCGATCGCGTCCACACCGCTGACGGAGCTGTAGAGGTACTCTACGCCATCAACTACCATGTAGCCCGAATCGGTTGCGCCGTTAACTACGGATGCAACAGCGAAGGATTCAAGGAATGAAGCGGGGGAGCCGATGAGGCCGATGTCGGGGTTGGATGCAAGACCCTGATACTTGTTTACGAAGAAATCGCCATAGTTTGTCCAAGTGAGGGTGTTACCTTCGTTACCTGCAGCAACCGCAACGGAAATGCCTGCGTTTTCGAGAGCTTCGTAAACCTCAGCAAAGCCGTCAACCGTGGAGTATGCGGAAGAATAGCCCGCAGTGCTGCCGAGACTCATGTTGATCGCATCAACGCCAAGATATACGCAGTCCTCAAGAGCTGCCATGAGCAGATCCCACGGACCACCGCCGTTCTCGTTGAAGACCTGCATGACTACGAGCTGCGCGTTGGGTGCAACGCCCTTGAAATCAGCGCCGTTGTTGCCCGCTGCGATACCAGCAACATGGGTACCGTGGTCACTTGAGGTGTGGTTGGGATCGTAATCGCGATCGTAATAGTCCCAGGTGAACGGGATCTTTGCGTTTTCGTAAAGCTGGTTAGCATCCAGACCGGAATGCATTACGCTACCGTACTGTGCGATAACTTCCTCAAGATACTCAACGTCGATTCTGCCGTTTTCGGGCATTACGGAGAATGCCTCGTGGGTGCTGCGGATACCGGTATCGATGATCGCAATAACTGCGCCTTCGCCGTCATATCCAAGCTCCCAAGCTTCGGTTGCGCCGGTAGTGACGGTGCTGTTGCCCATGCTGGGCGTTGTGTAGTTTTCGTCGGAGCTGCCAAGGAGCTGGAACTCCATCGGAATGGTGGCGCTCAGACCGGGTATCTCGTTGATCTTTTCGAGCATCCACATCTTGCCCTCGAAGGAGAAGCCGTTGTAAAGAAGCGTAAAGGAATTCTCTACGTTAATTTTACAACCGAGTGTATTCTCGATATTCTTCTGAGCCTTCTGCTGTGCAGCACGAAGCGTGCCGGATGCTTTAACAGCATCAGCAAGGCTCTGCCCCTTTGAAAGGGCGGTCTTTTCTTCAAGGCGAACAAGGATGCGGACATCCTGATCGGGATCCATGACGCCGGGGGTCGTTTCGACATTTCCCGTGGTGACCTTATTGCTTGCGGTCGGGAAGTCTGCTGCGATAATCGAACCGAAGCAGCCGAGCAGCATTGCAAAAGCAAGGAGCCAGGAGAAAAGCCTTTGGGTCTTTTTCATTTTTGTTACCTCCTATAGGATTTTCGCGGTGCAGGTAATTGCACGCGCTTATATTGAACATAGTATATTGCACTATTTTCCAAAAGTCAACAGGATTTTCGAAAAACGTTGAAACATATACCAATTAATATAATCATTGCAAGTGAAAATGTATGGAGATTACGCCGTACAACCATGATTCGTCTATTAAATGTGGTCTTTATTTTTCAATCATGTAATTAGAGGTTGACCGATGTTCGAAATTATGATAAACTCCAACAGGAATTTAGTATAAAAGCTACGGAGGAGTGTTATGTTTAAGTACCATTGTCCCATTGAGGAAGCAATGATATTCATTGCCAACGTGGTAAACGATGAAACGGTCGCAAAGCTTGCTTTAGAACTGGTAGAAAACCATGGCAACATCTCCACGGAAATCCTTAGAGTATTAAAACCTGCGATTGAACTTGAAAAATACATGTTAAAGCATGTGACACTCGCTTCTCCAAGGTATGATTTCTTCTTTCATTATGATTTTTCGAGCGATGAGGTCTATCACCCAATGTCGACTACCGCAGGGCTTCTGCTTGGACACAGAAAGTCCGATGCCATAAGCCTGCCAAGCCTTGATGAGATCGCGGCGCAGCGTAAAGCGCTTTCAAAACCGGAACGACTTAAGCTGTTCTATGCCGATATACTTGCGCTCGATCCTAAGGCGGATGGAGATGATCTATTCAATGACGACAGATATGATGAGGAGCGTTTTTTGAAATTCATTGACAGCATAAACGTTGCGGCCTCAGTTCGGCGCAAAGTTCTTGATCTGTACAATAATTTCGATGCATATGTGGACGAGCTGATCGATCTTTTGCGTCCGGTTGTCGATGCCGTCATTACTGCGAGACCTCTATATGAGAATTCACTGAACGAATTCGAGCAAGAGTTCGACAGAATCGAAAACCTTTCCGATTATATGGATAGCAAATACGGTTTTTTGCTGCCCGATGCTGAAAGTTATGATGTTTATCCATGCGTTTTGATTCCGAACAAGCTCTCGGTGAAGGATGGCGGTCTTGGTAATGTGGAGATATTTATTGGCGTAGCGTTGAATGCTATTACGAGACTATTGTATTCCGGACGCGAGAATAAAAGGCTTACTTCCATGCTCAGGGCCATCGCGGATGAAACGAGGCTTGAGATACTGCATTACCTCTTCAATAGGCCTTCCTACGCGTTCGAGATCGCAGATACGTTTTCAATTTCTCCGTCTTCCGTATCATATAATATGAACAAACTCACCCTGAACGGGTTTGTCAGGCTTACATTGAGGGGCGGCAAAGCTTATTATGAGCCGAATAAGGGAACCATCAAGTCGTTTATCGAGGATTTCACGAAGTATGTTTATTCTCCGTTTCCGAAGAAGAGCATAAAAGATAATTCTGAACCTGAAAATGAAGTCTATTTTGACTAGAGACATTTTTAATATTTTAAGGGGTCATGCCCCGTCTTGGCCCTGCATCATCCTTAATTAGGAGGGTTACACATTGAATAATCATCGCAGAATTGATACGAAGTTTATTGATGTTATTGACGGGATTCGGGCAATAAGCATCATAATCGTATTGATTTTTCATTTTTGGCAGCAAACATGGATATTCCCAAGCGTACAGACACCCGCGCTTGCCTGGATGGGAATCACAAGAATAGATATCAATTCGTTGGCAAGGGTTGGCTATCTGTTTGTCGATATGATGGTGCTCTTGAGCGGTTTCCTGCTGTTTTTGCCGCTCGCAAGGCATATTCTGTGCGGCAAATCGATGATCGGGTGGAAGCAATACGCAAAAAAACGCATCGCAAGGATCCTGCCAAGCTATCTTTTCTCGGTGCTTGCGATCTTTTTCCTCATCGAGCTTCCCGCAGGCTCTTACAACAGCACATGGGCAGCAATAAAGGATCTGATAACGCACCTTACGTTTACGCAGACGCTTTGGGTGGATACTTACATTACCACTAAACTCAATGTTGTTCTATGGACTGTCTCTGTCGAGGTGTGGTTCTACATTCTGTTCCCCTTCATTGCCAAATTCATCGGAAGGCGCGGAGACGAACCGAAGGATACAGCCAAATCCCTGCACAAGGTCGCACTCGTATATCTGATAATGAATGCGATAGCATGGTTTTACATATATAGGATCACGCTTTCAGGCAATGTATACCTGTCGATGTATATAAATCAGCTACCCGCATTCTTTGGCGTGTACGCAAACGGTATGGTCGGCGCAATGCTGTATGTATCGATCGCTAAGAATCAGGAACGAACATTGACTTTTGAGATAGTCAATACCGTTATCGCAGTCGCTTCATTATTTATTATTGGCTACTTCGTGAATGATTGCGCCAAAAGCTCAGAGGCTCAGGTATGGCAGGTAACGGAGCGGTTTAAGTTATCCTTTGCATTTATCGTATTCATACTTTCAGCCGCTTTCAGCATGAAATGGTTCCGTTGGCTGTTTTCAAACAAGCTTATGAGATTCCTCTCGGGGATTTCATACAACCTATACATCTGGCACCAATGGCTTGCGGTCAAACTGAAGGATCCGTGGCGCATTCCATATTGGGAAGGGATTACTCCGCCGAATCAGTTGTACAATAATGAATGGATGTGGAAATACGCTGCGGTAATAGTCGTTGCTGCGCTCATTGCAGCTATTCTTACGACCTATCTGGTAGAAAAACCAATGGCAAAACTGATAATGGGGAACCATTCATCTCCAAAAATCGATAAGCGGAACGATATTCACTATAAAACGTCAGATGACGTACTCGATGAAATATCAGAAGATAAACGAGACGAGCTGCCGCAGTAGCAGCAGGTCAAGAATAATGTTCATAATTTATTTACAATTATCGTCCAAAAGGTATTGTAAATATCGTTCTTGTATTGGTATAATACATGAAGGGTAGTATGCATTGGCATACCTCCCATGATAAGGAGTTATTATGCAAGCGTTAATAATAACTCCATATTAGAGGAAAGAATTATACGGAGTTTGGAGGTCAGCCCATGAAGTGCAAAAAATGTGGCCACAATAACCCTGATATGCTGGATGTATGCGAGAAGTGCTCCGCACCTCTGAATAAAGATGCAGCCATGCGAAATGAACCAGATTGGGGGTTCACGGATACTCCCGAGTCGGCTATCGCATTCGATGATATGGATCTTGATGCTCTCGAGAAGCAGTTTCTTGCCGGCGTTGATGATTGGAGCGGAGTTGCTTCGGTTGCTACGCCAAAAAACAATCAGCAAAGCGGTGCCGCGCGGAATTCGGATGTTAACCGGAATCGCGGCAATCAGAAGCGGCAAACAACTGAAAATGCAGCATCACAGCATCGCCCGGTTCGGGGTGAGGTTCGAATGGAGGATGCTCAGGTTCGCAGGTCTGAAGCGTCCCGTGCTCGCGTGAACGACGAGCAGGCTCGTAGGTCTGAAGCACCCCGCGTTCGTGTGAACGACGAGCAAGTTCGTAGGTCTGAAGCTCTCCGCGTGGAGGATGAGCAGACACGCAGGATCGACATACCGCGTGTCCAAGCGGATGACGAGAAGAATAGGAGAAGGGAAGCACCGTACATTCGTGTTGATGACGATCAACCAAAGAGTGTTAATACCGTTGGCGAAGGTATGCCTTTTGATGCTGACGATTATTCCGAGGTGAAGCGGAAGCGTTCCGGGCGCACCCCAGGCGCAAAGAATAAGCATTCCTACGGCACTGATAGCAGAACGCGCATCGTTGTTATCGTTGCGTTGATTGCGATAGTTCTACTGGGAGCAATAATTGCGATCATCGTAAGGGAAAAAGCGCCTGCCAATACCGGTTCGAATACTCAGGGAACCCACGTCAATCAAAACGCAGAGATCACGCAGAATCCCGATGATCCGAACTGCTACTATGTAAAGGTTTTTGCAAAACCCGGTGATACGCTTGTCTTCGAAAACAGCGGCGGTGAGCAGAAATCCATTCAGGTCTCAGACAGGGGCTTTGTAATCTTCAACGTTCCCTATGCCGCGATGCTTCCCAATGAACCCATTGAGAGTGCGACATTTGACGCATATCCCATTGTCTACAAGCAGGAGCTCGACGGCTCCCTGACGAAACTCGAAATGCCATATGTGACGCTAAACGTTCCGCAGCTCAACGTCCAAATCAGCACGCCCGAGACCATTGAATGCGACAACGGCACCGCGTATATTGAGGGCAGTATTGATCATATCGACTCAGTCGTTACGATAAACGGCGAGCAGGTGATGGTCAATTCCGATGGATCATTCAAGTATGAGCTTAAATATGATCAGGCCGGCACATACGGGGCGGTCTTTGAAGCAAAGCTTGCCGGCTATGGAATCGTAAGCAAGAAGTTTACCGTAAATGTGACCAAAGCGCTCGAACCATGGGAGATCGTTGTAATATCCGATGATTTCCAGACCAGAGTCGTCAATGTTGAGACCTCCATCGAGGTTTACGGCACGGTTCCCGTAGGGACGACGCTCACCGTCAGGTCTTCGGATGAGGAGTTCAGCCTCGCAACTGAGCCTACGGTAGATGCGAGCGGAAGGTTCAATTTCAAAGTCAACCTCCCCACGCCCGCGAAAAACTATGAGATGACAATCGTTGCGGCCCTGCCCAACGGCTCAACGATCGAACGTCCGTTTGCCGTGCAGCGTCCGCCGGTTTACAATGAATTCGTCCCCACGGTTTGGGCAGGCAACTACAGTGAAATAATTAAGCCGGCTCATTTCAACACGCAGGGATTTAAACTTCAAGGTACCATCTCTGAAATAATAGAGGATGCCGACTATTTGAAGGCTAAGCTCGTGCTTACCACCGGCGAAACCGTCATCATCGTATACTATGATCATTATTCTGCTGCATCCAATCTTGAGGTCGGCGGCAGCTATATAATGTATGGCATACCCACAGGACTTAATTCCGAAGCTATCCCCGAACTGTTCATTTGGTTCGTCCAGGACTGATCGAGAAGCAGTGTTAACCAAGTAGCTCAAATGCCTCCGTCATAATCAAGTGACGGAGGCAAATACTATGATGGGGACGCTTTGAGTTTATTAGAAATTTATGAGCATCCCACGACCGCAACTTGAAACACATAATTTTGCAAATTTAAAAATTACTTGCGGTCGTTGATTCAATCTAAGATATCGGGCGAACCGCCCGATATAAGGAATCTAAGCTTTTTAATTTGCCAATAAAAGGGGGAGTTGTTAACCATAATGAAAGTATGGGGCAGAATTCGTAAAGACAACAAAACCGTTGCCGAATGCGTTGTCGAGATACCGGAAAAGGACGCTGAGAGCGTTTTAAACTGGGTGGAGCCTGTCGGCGAAGTATGCGGCAAGCTGGATTTGTCGCGCCCGATAATTCTCGATAAGCATGTCAATGATTTGTTAAAATTTTCACATACTCATTTCAAACGTTCTGATTTTATGGAAAGCGTGAAATTCGATAGATTGGAGATCGAATTGTTTTAGAGCGCCCGCGATGCATGATTTGTTCGTCAATGCAGATACTATGTTCAAACCGCACGAATGTGCGTAAGAAGGAGTTGAACATAATGGATACACTGTCATTGATTCTCATAGTCATCGGCGCACTCAACTGGGGCCTCGTAGGTATCTTCCAGTTCGATCTCGTCGCTGCGATTTTCGGCGGCATGAGTGGCGTTGTGTCTCGAATCATCTACACGCTTGTCGGTCTTGCCGGTCTCTGGGGCATAACCATGCTCTTTAGAAAGCGCAATAGAGCCGCTTTCTCGGCAGACGACGACGAATAATCCGCAATCTTAATTATACCGCCCATAGAGGCGGTTTTTTGTTACCAATTTCAATGACAGGGGTGAAACAAGAAGCATTCGGCAGGGGTTCATAAGGCAGGAAGAAACTCCTGAAAGGCTTTATCGCTGATCGGACGTTTCTTTCGTGTAGATAGTAGATTTTTTCACATTATTCTGATATGATTTGTTTTGCGAAGCGCGAGACAAATGTGAATTTATCATTGGGAGGTGCTGCTCCATGTTAGACCTAAAGAAGTACACAGAAAATGATTATACCCTTTATTCGCAACTCGTTTTTAATGAACAGACGATGAACATGAATTTGGGACGTGTGTTTACGGACGACGAAGCAGCTTCGTTTTTTCAAATGGTGTTGCGTTGCAATATTGCAAAGCCCGATTTGGGATTTTATAAAGTATTTGCAAAACAGGGTAAGGACATTCAATATATTGGCATGGGAGCACTGAATTGGAATGACGATTACAATGCCATTGAGATCGAGTATATGCTCCTGCCTCAGTATTGGAATCAGGGTCATGGAACTGAGCTGGTGAAGCTGCTATTGCAAATGGCGAATAAAGCGCGTCGAGAGCTGGATGTTGTGGCCATTACAGACCCGAAAAATATCTATTCAAAGAGGCTATTGCAGCGTGTGGGCTTCACACTCGTCAAGCAGTATGTCAATGATGACGGAGATCTTGCAGAACTGTATATCAAAAGAACCGAACACGCAAGCAAGTAGTAGAAATTCTAGTTTGTCGGGCAGTTGCAAAACCCTTTAGGAACTAAGGGCGCACTTCTATACTCTCCTATCGGGTGTATCGTGCATCCTGGATCGCTTCATTCTCTGTCAGCATAAGAAAATTGCATGACCGAGAATGTTTGCGTCACTTCGTTCCATCAAGGTAGTTACACCCCCTTGCCCCGCTAAAGCGGCTATTCCCTGTGGACTTGCCGTCTGCAAACGGTCTTGGCAAACCATTTGTCGCCGGCAAGTTTGAAAAACTGAATACCGAAAAATAGACCGTTGACACACATACCCATGTGCAAAAGTCAACAGTCTTCCTCTGTTATTGGATCATTTAGAAGCAAGGACCAGTGCGGTTAAGGCCGCACTGGTCACAAAGCACAATTTTACTGTTTTATGGACCCATGCCTATTGCTGAGGAATGTTTGCCCAAGGTGAGGGGGTTGAAGCACAGTGTGCTGTGCCGCACCCCACGTCATATATATCATTATTATCATCAGAAGAGTGAAATTACGTCCGATATGGTCACGATTATCATCAGCCCAAACAGCAGCATAAGTCCGACCATATTCACGATCCCTTCGACCTTGCGGTTGAGCGGCCGTCCGATGATCGCTTCGATAACGAGGAAAAGGAGCCTCCCGCCATCGAGAGCGGGAAATGGGATAAGGTTGAAAAGCCCGAGGCTGAGCGTAATGATTATCGCGACATAGACAAGATCTGCCGCGCGCTCCTGTGCGACATCGACCATGACCGCGACCGTACCCAATGCGCCGGAAACATCGCCCTGATGGATGCCGTTTTTAAACATATTGGCAAAGGCCTGTGCGGTTGCGCGAACAATGTTGATAAGGTAATCGGCGGAGCCGACGACCGATGCGCCGAAGGTTCTTGCTTCGGTGCGCTCGATAAGTGCGCCGACACGGATGCCTATAACGCTCGTTTTTGTTTCTTCGTTGTATGCATTTTTAATGGGAAGATCGATCGTTTCTCCATCGCGTTCAATGGTGAGGATGAATTCATCACCCGCGCCACCAATGAGATTGACGAGAGCATTTATGCTGGATTCATCATCCTGCACGAATGGGGACTGACCGTTGACCGCAAGCATCAGATCTCCGGGCAGAAGCCCCGCGGCATCGGCTGCGCCGTCATCGTCCACGCTGATCACCTCTGGAATATAATCACCAGTTGCGGCATCGGTTGCATAGATATCGACCGGGGTAGCTATAAGCACGAAGAACGCAATCAAGAACGCGAGAAGTATGTTCATAAAGGGACCGGCAAAGATAACGATGAAGCGCTTCCAGACGGGTTGAGCGTTGAAACGCCTCGGATCATCCTCGGCATCGGCATCCTCGCCGTCGAATTGACACGCGCCGCCGAACGGAATCGCGCGTATTGCGTAATTTGTCTCACCCTTTTTAAACTTTAGCAGCGCGGGGCCGAAGCCGAGCGAAAAATCTAGTATGCGGAAACCCAGAAGCTTTCCGGCGGTATAATGCCCAAGCTCATGGAAAAAGATGATGAACGCAAGAATAAGTATGGCAATAACTATGTATAGGATCGTCATTTTGTACTGTCCTTTCCGAAGCATTCGCGGGCAAGCCGCCTTGCTTCATTGTCTAAACAAATTATATCATCGATCGCATCTATTTTCCCACAGGAAATGCGATTCATTGCATAATCGACGCAGGTCGGAATGTCGGTAAAGCCGATTTCTCCGCGCATGAACAGTTCGACCGCCGCTTCATTGCCCGAATTATACGCAATCGGAAGACTTTCTCCATCGCTAAACGCTGCATACGCGAGTGGAATGGCGGGGAAGCGGTCATAATCAGGCTCCTCGAAGGTGAGCGTGCGCAGCTTTGCTAAATCAAGCTGCGGAAGCCGCGACGGAAGCCTTTTGGGGTAGGTGAGTGCGTACTGTATCGCAAGGCGCATATCAGGCGGACTCATCTGTGCAAACACCGCGCCGTCGCAAAACTCCACCATTGAATGGATTATCGATTGCGGGTGGATAAGGATTTGTATGTCCTCGGGTTCCATATTGAACAGCCATCCCGCTTCCATCAACTCAAGGCCCTTGTTGAACAGAGTGGATGAATCGACAGTTATCTTGTTTCCCATGTTCCATGTGGGGTGATTTAGAGCCATTTCGGGCGTAACGCAATCGAGCTGAGCCTTATCAAAATTTCGGAACATTCCTCCCGATGCCGTCAAGATAAGGCTTTTTACATCGGTTCGCCTGCCTGCGGAAAGGCATTGAAAGATAGCGCTTTGTTCGCTGTCCACGGGCAGGATGGTTCCGCCGTGCTTCTCGAGCATTCGGTCAACTATCTTATGACCGCATACTACGCTCTCTTTATTCGCGAGCGCAACAGTCTTGCCTGCGCTAAGGGCTGATATAAGCGGCGGCAGACCCACAAAACCGCTCACGCCGTTCACCACTATGTCGATTTCCGGAAGCTTTGCAAGCGAATTCACCTCAGAGCCGCAAACGACCTCAATGTTCGGGAAACGTGCAGAAATCTCTTTTGCCGCCGTTTCATCGTACATGCCAACGAACGCAGGATGAAACTCGCGAATCTGTTCGCATACGAGTTCGAAATTGGAGTTTGCGGCAAGCACATGAACGCAAAATTCATCCCTGTGGAAACCCGCCACGGAGAGGGTTTGGGTACCTATTGAGCCGGTGCAGCCGAAAACCGCAATGTTCTTCATATTATATGTCCTTTTGCGGCGTAAACCGCACGAAGTCTAATAATAACTGCTTTAATAACTATCTCACAAACAGCATAAAAACGACGGCAATTATTGGTGCGGACACCATTGCGCTGTCGAGCCTGTCCATAACACCGCCGTGTCCCGGGAAGATGTTCCCATAATCCTTAACTCCCGCCCAGCGCTTGAAGGTGGATGAAAACAGATCTCCGAACTGACCGACGATGCCGCAGATGAAACAGAGACTGACGAGCATGATTAGAGAAACATCAAGCCCCCAGAGCTTTTGTACAAAGTAAGCTATGACACCGCCTAAAGCACCGCCAACTACGCCGCCGATCGCGCCCTCAACGGTCTTGTTGGGACTGATCGCGGGGCAGAGCTTGTGCTTCCCAAAAGTGGAGCCGAGCATATAAGCGGTATTGTCAGCCATGCAAGGCCCTGCAAAGCAGCAGAACAGCGCAATGCGGGATAGATCGTTCCTTCCAAAACCGATGAGTCCCAGGCAGCCAAGCATTGCAAGAGGGTATATAAGTATGAACATTCCCGCAACTGCATCGAGCGTGGTGCGTTTTTTGTTGAGTATGCGTTCGATCATGATCGCGGTAAACGCGATAACGGCGAGCAGCAGCACATATCTCATGCCGAGCTTATACATGGCGGCATACATCGTTAAAGCGAGAACCGCCTGCGGGATAACAAACGGATGGATATCCTTTTTGGCGAAAATCTCATGCATCTCGTAAACCGCGATAACGGAAATCAAGCCAAGCACGATGGCCTGAACCCAGCCTCCGAGCCAAAGCACGAGCGCGAGAAGCCCTATGAGCAGCACGGCGATCAGGGTGCGGATGGGCAGATCCTTCATAAAGCAACCTTTCTATGAACAAATGGCAACATGTTTCATTAAGTAAATACTAACAATATTAGCTTGCGAAAACCTATTCCTTGACCTTTCCGAATCTTCGTGTGCGGTGCATAAATTCCTTTATGCAGTCACAGTACACCTCGGGCGTAAAGGCGGGGAACAGCGTTTCAGTAAACACGAATTCAGCATACGCAGCCTGATACAAAAGAAAGTTCGAAAGCCGTTGTTCGCCCGCAGTGCGAATTATGAGATCAAGCTCGGGAAGCTCACCCGTATACAGATGCTCCGCAAAGCATTTTTCGGTGATGGATTCGGCGGGGATGCCTTCTTCCACCAACATCTTCACAGCACGAACTATTTCGGCACGGCTGCCGTAATTTATTGCAATTGAAAAATTAAGGCCTGTGTTATTCTCGGTTCGCTGCACGGCGGTCTCCATGAGCGTCCGCAGCTTTGGCGCAAAGCGCGACAGTTCGCCGAGCGTGCGGATTCGGACGTTATTCGCATCCAGTTCATCGATTTCCTTATAAAAATACTCCACGAGCAGGGACATTAAAGCATCTATCTCCGCAGCAGGCCTTCCCCAGTTTTCGGTTGAAAACGCATAGACCGTCAGCGCGCCTATGCCCAGGCTGTGGGAGGTGCGGACGATATCCTGCAACGCTTCCATACCGGCTCGGTGTCCCGCGCTTCGAGGCATCAGCCTTTGCTTTGCCCACCTGCCGTTTCCGTCCATAATGATCCCGATATGTTCGGGCAGCTTGCCCACAAGACCGAGCTTTTTAAGCTCTGCCTCGGTGTATTTTGGGTATATGCGCATTCATTCCTCCGAGCGTAGCAAAGTGCGAATAAGAAACGCTGACAGATAGTACCGACATGCGGGCTTATGACCAAAACACGGTCATAAATTGAAAACCGGGCGTGAAAATCACGCCCGATCCAGGCACTAATTGTTGCGCTTTGAATCACCGTCGGTATTGGTTTTAAACTCGCAATAAACGAGCTTGACCGTGGGCTTTTCGGCGGTCGTATCAGCAAGCTGACGGACGACCCGCAAAGAATCCCCGTCAACCCCCTTTTTTGAGCGGGCTTCGACAGCCTCGACCAAGAAACCTTCTTCAGCAAGTATTGCACGAGCCGTTTCAAGCGGCAGGCCGAGCACGTTCGTCAAACCTCAAGAAGCTCCTTTTCCTTTTCGCCGCAGATGCGGTCGATATCCTTGATGGCTGCATCGGTCGCCTTCTGCGCCTTGTCCTCAAGCCGCTTCTGATCGTCCTCGGTGATGTTGCCATCCTTACAGTCCTTTTTGATCATCTCGTTTGCTTCACGGCGGATCGCGCGAACGGCCACTTTCGATTCCTCCGCCTTTTTGCGCACGACTTTAACAAGCTCCTTGCGGCGTTCCTCGGTAAGCTCAGGGAAGATAAGGCGAATGAGCTTTCCGTCGTTGCTGGGGTTGATGCCCAGATCGGATTTCTGTATGGCCTTTTCGGCGGCGGAGATCATTGAAGCATCCCAGAGCGAAATCACCAGCATTCTTGGCTCGGGAGAGCTGACGGTACCCATCTGATTTATGGGCGTGGGAGTACCGTAATAATCGACCATGATGCGGTCAAGCAACTGCGGATTGGCTCTGCCCGCGCGAAGGGAGCCGAGATCACGCTTGAGCACTGCGATGGTCTTGTTCATTTTATCCTGTGCGGTTTCGATAACGTCCATTGTTATATCCTCCGTAATAAATTCGATTTAACTGTTTTATTTTAATAGAAGTAAAAGCCATTGTCAACCAAACGCAGAACGATTTTTGGCTTTTGTATGAAAGTTAGGAGACTCATCTCGCCTTAAGCGAGCTCAAAGCCAGGTTCGTTATCGACTATAGTTCCTGCATTCACCCCATTGGCCGCCATAACAAAGCTCTCGTCGGAGCGCATCTCGAAAACCACCATTGGGAGGCCGTACTCGCGGCAGAAGCTCATCGCCGTAAGGTCGGTAGCTTTGAGATTTCGTGCGATAACCTCGTCAAAGCTTATGCGCACATAACGTTTTGCGTTCGTATCGATATTCGGATCGGCGGTATAGATGCCGTCGATGTTTTTGGCAAGCAGCAGAGCATCCGCGTGGATCTGCGCCGCCCGAAGTGCCGCCGCAGTATCTGTGGAGAAGAAGGGCGAACCCGAGCCGCACGCAAAGATAACGACTGTGCCTTCATCGACGGACTTATTTGCCTCTCTCGCTGAATAGCTGTCCATGAATACTTCCATTGAAACTGCCGACATCGCGCGCACCGGTACTCCAAGGTCAATAAGCGCCTGTTCGAGCGCGAGCGCATTCATCGCAGTCGCGAGCATACCTATATTATCGGCTCGGCTCCTATCCATCGTTCCGCCCGAACGTCCGCGCCATATGTTGCCGCCTCCGACAACGACACCAAGCTGACAACTAATATCGTGCAGCGCCTTTATATGTCCTGCGGCAGTAAGTACATGTTCAAAATCGATGGGCGTTTTACCCGAAAGCGCCTCACCGCTCAGTTTCAGCAGAATTCTTTTATATTTCATAAAACCATCCTTTTTTTAATATCTATCCATTCTATCTATAATTACACCTTAACTACGATAATCGCTCATTGGAACCGCTTTGGCAGAGCCTTAACGGTCCGAACCTCATCTATGGGACCTCCTCCAAGACAGACCTCGCCATCGTAAAGTACAGCCCACTGCCCGGGAGTGATCGCCCGCTGGGGCTTGTCAAAGTCTATGGTCGCGCCATCGCCGTGCAAAGTTACCGTAACGTCCTGGTCGGGCTGACGATAGCGGAATTTCGCCGTGCAGCGGAAGGATTTTGCGGGTGGTTCGCCGCTCACAAAGTGCAGCTTATCGCATGATAACGCTGTGGAGAACAGCTCATCATGCTCGCCCTGCTGGACGATGAGCAGATTGTGCGTTAGATCCTTTCCAACCACGAACCAGCTTTCCCCCGTGCCGTCGTTCATGCCGCCGATGCCAAGCCCCCGGCGCTGCCCGATGGTATAATACATGAGTCCGTCATGTCTGCCGATACAGCGGCCGTTAAGGTCAACGATATCGCCCCTCTGTGCGGGCAGGAACTGCATGAGGAATTTTTTGAAACTGCGTTCGCCGATGAAGCATATCCCTGTTGAATCCTTCTTCCCAGCGGTGATAAGATCATGCTTCGAAGCGATCGATCGAACCTCAGATTTATCCAAGCTGCCGATGGGAAAGACAGCCTTTTCAAGCTGCTGAGCCGTCAATCCCGCAAGGAAATACGTCTGATCCTTGTTTGCGTCGGCCGCGCGGAGCAGTTTAACGCCGTTTTTCTTATCGAGCCTTGCATAATGCCCGGTGGCGAGAGCAGATGCGTCCATCGTCATAGCTAAGTCAAGAAATGCCTTGAACTTGATCTCCGTATTGCAGAGAATATCGGGATTCGGGGTACGACCCTTACGATATTCATCAAGAAAATATGTAAAAACGTGGTCGTAGTATTCTTTAGTGAAGCTGACCGAATAAAACGGTATGCCGATTTGCTCTGCGATGCGCTTTGCGTCCTCGTAGTCCTGTGCAGCCGTGCAAACGCCGTCATCACCCTGTTCGTCCCAGTTCTTCATGAAAACGCCCACGACATCATGACCCTGCTGCTTTAGCAGCAGAGCAGCTACGGAGGAATCCACTCCGCCGGAGAGACCTATGACGATTCTTCCATCGGAGGCCATCACTAAACTATGGCAACCGAAATAACCTTAAAGCCCAAGTCCTCAATCGATTTTCTGATTTCGGCTTCCGCTTTATCGGAACTCACAATTATGTTGTTTATTTCAACTCGCTCGATTTCAGCGTTCAGCTCCTGCATCGCCTTGGTAACTCTTTTGACGCAGTGGGGGCAGCCCATGCCCTCGGTCTTTATTGTATACTTCATGGTAAATCTCCTTTGCCCAAAGTTCGTGCGATTCTTACAGCCGTCGCACACAATATCTCGGTTTGTTTTTATTATACCAGATTTGTCTGGAAAAATAAACCGATGATGAAAAATCGGCATTATCACGTTTGTTAATGCGTCAATGATTGGTAACACCAAGTCTGGACAGGGGCTCGGAGCCGAAGGATTGTTAAGGGAAAGGTGGAGATATTTCACGTACACAGCGTTCAAAGAAAGGAAAAACGAAAACATTTTACATTCAAAGTCGAAAAAACTACCTGAACTTGATAGCTGCGTTTTAGGCTATTGGTCTATTCGGACAATTCTTTAACCTTTTGTCTAGCAAATTTGTTACCTTTCTCAGCAGAAACCTGGTAGTATCGCAAGGCTTCTGTTTTGTCTTGGGTTACACCAAGACCCAATTCATATATCTCACCAAGATGACGGAAAGCTGCAGCAGTTCTCGACTGTTCAAATAAGCTGATAGCTTTTGCGTAGTCTTGCGTACATCCTTTTCCATTCTTGTAACACCAACCAAGGTTGTTCAGTGCGGTCTTATCACCGGACAATGCGGACTTTTCATACAAGCTGAACGCCAGTCTGTCATTCTCTTCCGTTATCTCGCATCCTATTCCATCAATCAGCCTGTTTGCTAGATCAATCAGATATGACTCGTCAACTTAACTATCCGTTTCAGCCACTCTAGTGCGACTTTCTTATCCTCATATTCGGGGAAATTGTCATAGATTTCAAAGAGAGTCTTTGCGGCCATTCGGTTCCCGCTTTCAGCAGCTTTTTCGAGGAGTTTAAGACCGTGAGCTCTGTCCGGATACATATCTATTCCAAAGAAATACATGCAACCCAAGCCGTAATCGGCTATGGTCTTTCCGTATTCCGCGTTATCCATAAAGCCACGTTTAAGTTCCGACTCAGGAATACCCTCGACATCACAGCATCCAAGCCTGGCACAGGCTGGCAGAAAGTGATGTTTGGCAGCATTATGATAGAAAGTGAAAGCCTTTTCGTTTCCACCTGCAGCAATTCCAGTTTCGATCAGATAAGCAATAACGTAATTCGCAATTTCATGTCCCGCATTTGAGGCGCACATTAACATATCCATTATTTCGTCTTGAATCTCTTCGGTCAAAGACTTATAATAAGCAAGAGCATACTCGCACAGCGCGGAGGCATTTCCAGAATTAATTGCCTTCAGCAAGTACTCATTGTAGAGTTCTACATCCCTAAGATCCTCTTCGTCTCTGAATAGAGTTGCCAGTTCGTAAGCTGCATTGGGATTAGAGCTCTTCTCATAATACATTGCGGCGATAGCAGAATCCTTCGGGAAATCATCTTCGCCGGATCTGAAAAGACGGGCCTTTTCCATGTTATTCAAGGGCCTTCTACCTGTTCTTTTACTGGCCTCGTATTCCTTTTTTTCTTTACTGCTTTTCTCATAAAATCTGAACACAATGTACGGCTTGTTGGTCGACAGTTTTATCCGGGCCTTTCGCATGTTTGTTTTTTCATCATAATAGATTTCTCGTCTAATGAGAGATGCCGTTTCAGGATCAATAAAAACAGCAGCCATATCATTGATATCTGCAGGGAACATGACTTCGGTCGAATCAGTGATATTCGTTCCTTCAGAAGTACTATAAGCAGACAAGTTTAAGCCATTAGTGTCTCTTTTTCGTGCCTTGCCATAGAATAAACGAGTCGGTTTTTTTGATATCAGGACTTTGTTTCCTTCTAAAACACCATTGTTAATGAAAACCTCACTTTTGGAGGAATCAATATGTAAAAACGCCAAAAAGTTACCGTTTATTTTGGGAATGTCAACATAAAACTCCTCAGCAACAGCCCTTCCATTTTCATCATATTTGATAATTGATTCAAGCTTTTCAAGAACTAAATACATAGAGTGCGTATTGTAATCCGCCCTTCGATGCAATTCGAAAACTAAAGTCTTTATTGCTCCAATTATAGGAAGAGAAAAATACATTCCGGCTGAAATGCTGCACATGTTTGATTGATAAACACAAATATCCGGATCAAACGAATAATAAGAATTACCGTCGACTAAATCCGCTCGAGCAAAGAAAGTGTCGGCAAATGATTGCGCTTTTTTCTCATTAATTCTATCCTGCATTGTAGACACTTTTTTATAATCAATAGTTTCAAATGTAGAATCAATTTCTTCATCTACGTTTTGCATATCTTCAAAGGGAATGGGCATCATCTAACCGTTGTCACGAACTATAGGACTGCTGCCAACGAATCCAAATTTATCATATTCAATATCATCGATATTTTCATCTTCAAAACTATCAGAACAATCATAATCATCGATACTTTCCTCTTCAAAACTATCGGAACAATCATACGAAACGATTCCATCTCGGCAGCCTTGAAGTATTTTGGTAGCTATTAACCGAGAATAGAATAGCTGCTTGTCTTCTTCACCGTACTGATATGGGGATGCGGATTGGTGTGAGGAGAGCCGCATATCCATTCCATCACTGAGCTCGACATCCTCAAGGTAAACGGATAATACAGTCCTGTTCTGCTTTAATGCATAATGTATCTCTTGACGGCAGTTTAGAGATACGCTTGAAGTCTTGCTATGAAACGCCATGCATATCTCACAATTACGAAGGTGCATGGCTATTGATTCAGGCCACTCGGTTCCCCACTCAATTCCATCATCGTACCAAATACGAAAACCTGCCGCATGAAGCTTCTCTAAAATAGGTCTGATTACTTCTCCGTCCTTGTGGCTATAACTTACGAATATATACTTTCCGGTGCCCTCATAGGGCGAGAACGAACACTTCATTATATTTACCTCTCGATATCTACGCTATTGACATGCACCTCGATTGCTGATTTATGGCGTGGAACAACCACTCAGCAATACTATTTTACACTATATTAGACCGTTTTTCAATAGAAGCCGCATTTGGAAATGTTACATATCTATTGTAACGTAACATGATGAAAAATATGGTAAGTTGTATAATGAAGTGACCATATTGAAGGAAAAAGAGTAGCTCCAAAGTGAAAAGCCTGCTACAATATGAATTGGCTAAACCATAAGAAAGAGGCAGATACAATGGAGCGAAACAATAATAACATAAAGGGGCGAAAAGGTAAACATCTGAATTACGAGGAGCGACAAAAACTGGAGATATTGCTGAAGGCGAAGCACAGCGCAAAAGAAATAGCGGAGCTGCTGGGAGGACGGTCTGAGAGAACGATAAAGATGGAAATAAAGCGAGGAACAGTGAGGCAGTTCAACAGCGATCTTACGGATCGATACGAATACAGTGCCGAAGCAGGACAGAGAGAGTATTATCTAAACGCGGCAAATAAGGTGCGCGGTCTGAAAATAGGCAACGCACATGATCTGGTTGAATATATCGAGGAGAAGATAGCAAAAGAAAAGATGGCACCGTATGCAGCCCTTCAAAGTATAGAGAACGAAGGGAAAAAGTTTTCGGTAAACATCTGCTTAAAGACTTTATACAACTACATAGAACAAGGACTGTTTTTGAACATAGGAAAAGGGGATTTGCCGCAGAGAGGGAAGAAAATGGTAAGGAATTACAATAAAATACGAAGATCGCATAACAATCTTACGGGCACATCGATAACAGAACGACCGGCGGAGATAGCGTATCGGAGAGACTTTGGACATTGGGAATTGGACACCGTAGTCGGGAAAGCCGGAACAAAAGCAGTGCTGCTTGTATTTACCGAGAGAAAGACCCGATACGAGCTGATATACAAGCTTGAAAGAAAGACGGAACGTGTGGTAGTTGGAGTGCTGGACAGGCTTGAGAGAAAGCTGGGCAAGAAAAGATTCAGACGGATATTCAAAACGATAACCTGCGACAATGGACGCGAGAATTTGGACCACGAAGGAATGGAACGCTTGGTCACGAAAGGCAAGCGGACAAAAGTCTATTATGCACA
>JAFLSU010000021.1 GCA_022510765.1 Christensenellaceae bacterium | reverse complement strand
CTCCTGCCCCAGGAGGCAGCGGCAGCGGGGATCGATTTTGAAGAACTGTGCCAGGCGGGTGCGGTTGGGCTGATTAAAGCGGTTGGCAGCTTCGACCCTGCACGAAATATCTCGCTCGCATCGTATGCGTTTCGATTCATTGAGGGCGAGATGCGCTCTTTTTTGCGTGAAAGCCGTTCGATCAGGTTGAACCGCGCTGCAAGGGAAACGGCAGTGCGGGCCATGAGGCTTGCAGAGGAACTTGCACAGGAGAAGGGAGATGAATGCCGCATTGAGGAACTTGCTTTGAAAATGAAAATGGAACCTGCTGAACTCTGTGCGGCGCTTAACGCGTCCATGGGGTGCGTTTCTTTGGATGATGAGATAGGAGGGCCGCGGTCGGAGGATATGATGAGCGATGATTCCGCCTCTCGTGACGTTGACCGCGTCCTCGACAATGCCCTTATCAATTCCCTGATGGAACGCCTGAACAAGCGGGAACGCAGTGTTATCCTACTTCGTTATCGGTATGATCTAACACAAACGCAGATAGCAAAGAGGCTCAAAATGAGTCAGGCACAGGTATCAAGATATGAGCGTTCGGCTCTTGTTAAGATGAAAGAATACGCAGGCGTTGAACCGTTTCAATGATCATATCGTAATCAGATTGATTTACAAAAACGATCCATATTTTTAATTGATTCAAAAAAGATAATTTAAACAAAAATTTCCGATTCGAATTTCCCATTTTACGCGAATACAAATAATCCGAATTTCGCAGAATACTCACTAACAAACGAAAGGTTGGTGTTGGATTTGAAGAGCATCGTATCTAAACGCGAAAAAATGCGTATCGCCATTCTGATAATGGTTGCGCTATTGATCGCTGCATCGTTCACTATAGGAACCATTTTGAGGAATGCGGAAGAACGGCGTGCGGAATCGGTATTTCACGGTGCAACTTTCGTCATGGCGGAGGATCGCGGCTATGCGGACGGATATAAATAAATATGTAGATTTCCCCACGAGCCTTGGCTCGGATGATTACGAAAAGCGAGGCTTAAACGATTGTGAGATTCGTTACAAGCCCTATAATGAGCGAGTTCATAACGGGAAAGGAGCTGTAAATCATGAGTAAAACGGGTCGTAAGCTTACCCCAAAGGAGAAACAGGAGCATTCAGCATATCGTTCGATGGTGAATCAACGAATGCCAAAAAGCAAGACATTATCTCAATGCATACTGGCATTTATAGTCGGAGGTCTTATTTGCTGCTTGGGTCAATTCATCGGTGACATAGGGCAAATGCTGTTTTCACTTGGAGAAAAGGAGCGCGCCGCGTTTACGTCGATAGTGCTTATATTCCTGAGCGCATTGTTTACGGGTCTTGGCGTATACGACAGGCTCGGAGCGGTTGCAGGCGCAGGCTCCGTCGTTCCCATAACGGGCTTTGCTAACTCAATCGTCGCTCCCGCAATGGAGCATAAGCGCGAAGGTCTTGTAATGGGCGTGGGGGCGGAGCTGTTTAGCTTTGCGGGTCCCGTGCTTGTTTATGGAATAACATCCTCGATAATCGTTGGAGTAATAGCGTGGCTTCTGACGCTCTAAAAATAAAATGTGATAATCTTCAACAATGATATTTATGGGTAGAAGCGGATCCCTGCATAAAGCACGGGGTCCGCAGTTCTTATTTTTCTCGCTTTTTATGTGAATTTTATGTATATCTCGATTATGCTCAACATAAAATTACACCAATGAATACATTGTGCGTGTATTGAATGCCAATTAAACGGAAATAATAGGTTCAAACGACATTCGGAGGAAATGTAATGTGATGAATATTGAGAGTGCATATAACGAAACGAGCCTGAGGCAGCAGCTGCATTTGAGCGGTTGGACGAATGCCGAGGAAAAGCTGCTCAGCGATGCTGCCGAGCAAAGCAAGCTGGACGGAACACCCCTGCGCACGGTATTTGCTGCGGTTGCAAAGGCAACGGGCAGGCAGCCGAACAGCGTGCGCAACCATTATTATTTAAAGATGAAGACCGAAGCTGCTGGAGGACGTGTACATAGCGGCGCGTTTGTGCCATTCACCGATGAAGAAGTTGAGATGCTAATGCGTACCGTGCTTACGGCGATCGCGAAGGGAGAGTCCGTGCGTTCATGCACCCTGCGCATGGGAAACGGTGATAACCGAGCAATGCTTCGCTATCAGAATAAATATCGCTCCATACTAAAAAAGAATCCCGAGCTTGTCGAACAGATTATGAAAAAGCTGGAATCAGAGGGAATATATACGACCGATCCATATGCAAAACAGCGCGAGAAAGCGGAAACTGCGCGTACTGCAAGACTTACAAACGCGAATAAGCATTATTCGTTAAACGATGGAGACGTGCCGCATGGAGATATGGTAAAATCGGTCGCCTATGCTGTTGAATCGTTGGCAAGGATCGATGAATTCAATGCGGAATTGCTTTTTCGCAGCCTCGGAGTGCTTGCGGCTAAGGCAGCAAACGTCGAGGTACGACCTGCTGAGAGCGCAATTGAGCTTCCTGTTCAAAACATCGACAACGACGACGTGGAGCTCGAGCGTGAAAAGCAGCTTGAAACGATGGGACGAATGTACCGCATGATGAAGGAACTGGTAAGCCTAAATTACGATTTCTTAAACAAAAACGGTATAAATAAGATGTCACATCTTTCCGAGTACATAAAGGAGCTGTCCGACAGAGTAAACGATTGTGAACAGCTCATGCTGGAGATGAGGGACGATTTCGGGAGCCTGATTGGATAAGTTTTCGGTGGTTTTTCGGCTTGGTCAGATCGTCTTTAAGGCTTCTCCGCTAAGACGGTTTAATCTGCAATATGTTCGACGGCCATTGCAAGGCGGACAAAATCATCCGCATTCAATGCTTCCGCGCGAACGGTTGGCTCAAGTCCGGCGCATTCTATCGCGGAAAGCGAGGTTTGCTTCGGCATGATGCCAAGCATATTATTTAGCAGCGTCTTTCGGCGCATTGCGAAGGCAGACCGAAGAATTTTCGGCATGGCCTTCGGCATAATGTTCGTATTTCGTTCAAACAGAAGCACCGTTGAATTCACATCCGGTGCGGGATAGTAGGACGCGGGGGAGAGCTTTGAAACTACCGAAACATCATAAAGGTACTGCGCCAGTATCGACAGCGGCCCATAGTTCTTTGCTTTCGGTTTTGCGGTGAATCGTTCCGCCGCTTCATCCTGCATCATGAGCACCATTCGGTGTATGGGAAGCCGCGATTCAAGCAGCCGCGCGCAAATTGGAGAGGTTATGTAATAGGGCAGGTTTGCGGCAACAACGATTTGTGAGCTGCCAAGCTCCGCAGCTATTTCTTCATCGGAATATTTAAGAAAATCGCGGCAGACGATTTTAAGGTTTGGTTGCGTTTGAAATTGCAGCATCAGCGCGTCCGCCATTCGGCGGTCTATTTCGACTGCCAGCAGCCTCGATGCATCTTGGACAAGCTCGTTTGTGAGGGCACCGAGTCCCGGGCCGATCTCAAGTACGGGCATACCGTGGCAGTCCGCGATCTCCGCAATGCGGGAAAGCGCCGAAGCATCGACCAAAAAGTTCTGCCCAAGGGCTTTGTTGGGGCAAAGCCCCATTTCTGTAAGCAAATCTTTTGAGTTAAGCATATTAAGATTTTATTGTGATCACTCTCGATTGTCAATACGAGTATGAGCTGTCGATGCCCTGTAAAATTGATTTCCGTATGCGATTTCTCGGATGATTCAAGTTAATGGAAACGATGCAGGAAGCAAAATATATTTTCCGCTCTTGGACAAAAAGGGGTTGACACTCAAAACATACGATGTTATATTGTGCATAATCAATATGCACAATCGTAAGGAGGTAGAACAATGTCGATACTGGAAGTACGCAATTTGTGCAAAAAACGTGAGCATTTCGAGCTCAGGGATGTTTCGTTCACGATCGAGTCTGGTTATATCACCGGTTTTATCGGAAGAAACGGAGCGGGCAAGACCACTACGATAAAATCGATGCTCAATCTGACAAAGCCCGATTCGGGGAGCGTTCATGCCTTTAATATGGACATGCTCGCTCATGAAATCGAATGCAAACAGCATATGGGAATTGTGCTGGGCGAATTCGGATACTATCAGGATAAGCGGCTTAGGCAGATAACCAAGGTCATTAGCAGATTCTATGACGAGTGGGATCAGAATGTATATAACGAATACCTTGCGCGTTTTGATCTTGATGAAAGAAAGCGTGTCAAGGAGCTTTCAGCTGGCATGAAGGTCAAATATGCGCTTGCGCTTGCATTATCGCATAACGCAAAGCTTTTGATACTCGATGAACCGACCAGCGGCCTCGACCCGGTTTCGCGGGATGAGATAATGGATATATTCCGTCGTGTTGTTGAGAACGGAGAGCGCAGCATCCTGTTTTCGACCCATATTACATCGGATCTTGATAAATGTGCCGATTATATCATCTATATCAAGGACGGCAGTATCATCATGAACGGAGACCGTGAGAGCATCATAAATGGGTATCGCCTCGTTCAGGGCGGCAGGGAGGAGCTGACGGCGGCGTTGCAGTCAGCACTCGTCGGGCTGAAGGAAACTGCGTTCGGATTCACCGGGCTTATCAGTGTCAACGATATGTATCTTGCGGAGGGGCTTCAAACCGCGAAGGCGGATATTGAATCAATTATGCTGTATACGGAAAAGGAGGGATTAGCGTGAAAAATTTAATAGTAAAGGATTTGAGACTTGCGACACATCCTATCACGATAATTTATTATATCCTTGCGGGAGGGATGATGTTTATTCCGAATTATCCAAGGTTTATAGGCTTTTTCTATATCCTGATTGCCGTTTTTATTACGTTTCAGACGGATTTACAGTATAAGGATCGCGAATTCTGCGGAATACTGCCCGTATCGAAGAAAGAAACTGTAATATCACGAACGATTGTCGTTTCAATGCTTGAAATAGGAGTGATCCTTATTTCGATCCCGTGCGCGATAATAAGCAAGCTCGTTTTAGGCAGTACTTTTCCGGAGAATGATGCGGGAATGAATACCAATCTTACGGTGTTTGCAAGTGCTTTGGTTGCTTACGGTATATCGAACATCATAATGATACCCGGGGCTTATAGAAAGAGCTTTCAGATTAAAATGCGATTCTTTATAGCCATGTTTGTTTTTATCGCCGTGTGTGGAATTATGGAATTCGCCGTATCCGGCATTCACGGGCTTGAGTACCTTTCGTCGGACGCTGCCGCGGACCTCGTGCGTCAGATTCCCGCATTGCTGATAGGCATCGCGCTGTACGCCACATTGACCTTCTTTGCCTGTAAAAAAGCGATCAAGGAATATGAGAGGGCGGAAGTATAATGGAGCTTAAGCTTTCGGTACTTAATACTTCGGATATTCCGATATATCAGCAGCTTTACGATCAGATCGCCGCACAGATAATCCGCGGGGAGCTGGTCGGAGGCTGCTGTCTGCCGCCAATACGGACGATTGCTTCGGAACTCGGCATCAGCGTAATAACGATAAAGCGTGCATGGGAGGAGCTTGAACGTGACCGATTCATCACGACCATGGTCGGGCGCGGCTGCTTCGTTATAGAATTGACGCCCGACGAGTTGGCAAGGAAACGTGACACGTTGGCATTGCAGCGTTTTTCAAAGGAAATTCCACTTTTTAGATCGCTTGGACTTAGCAAGAACGATCTTGTTTCATTGATCGACAGATTCTATATAGGATAACGCTATCATTATAAATGTCATGTGATAGGCCAACAAAGGTATTTGTATTCGCGCTCTAACAAAGAATTTACACTGATTTGGACAGTAGCTATTGAAAAACAAGAATTTAAGATTATAATGTAGAGTGATGAATTATGCTAATACCGATAATGAAATCGATTTGATTTCCATCATACGCTGCGCATTCCCGTGTGAGCAAGCGGCAAAATCGCCCACGAGCCTCGGGCCGCTGGTGCTTGCCTACATTGGTGACACGGTCTATGACCTCTATGTCCGAACGATGCTCGTGGATAAGACCACGCTAACGGCTCATGGGCTGCATGTTCGAGCGGCCAAGCTCGTCTGCGCAAAGGCGCAGGCTGAGGCATTCCATAGAATAGAACCGTTGCTTACGGAGGAGGAACTCGCTGTATTTCGGAGAGGGCGGAACGCACATATGGGAACGGTACCCAAGAATGCGACGATCATCGATTACCGTCATGCAACGGGACTTGAAGCGGTGCTCGGATGGCTCTACCTTTCAGGCAGGGACGAAAGAATATGTGAACTCATGCGCAGCGCGCTCATGTGTGATTCTGCACCTGAAACCGTGCCGGAATGAGCGAGTTTAGCAATCGGATTATGAGATTAAGGAGATAGAAATGGCAAATAAGAGTTACCGCGATGGACGCGGGATCAATGATCGCGATTCGGAAAGGATAGTGGGTTTTCGAGAGGGTCAGCCCGTTTATAAGCGCGGCTCGAATCGTGATCATGGCACGGATAAAGGGAAAATATACGGCGGCAAGTCCTATGATGATAAACCTTACGGAGATAAGCATCGCGTGAGCAAGCCACATGGCGATAAGTTAGATGGCAGAAAGTACTACAGCGATAAGCCCAATGATGGTGAACGCCGCAGGAAATCTGACCATCCTCTCGAGAATAGCGTGCGCATACAGGGCAAACCCAAGGCAAGACGGCCGTACCCGGATAGGTATACGCCACCAGAGAGCAGATACAGCCGCAGAGAGGCTCAGCCGTTTTCAACCAACCGTCCCGACCGTGACGACAAGCGTTTTGTTAAAGAAGGAAAGCGCTTTGTGCGCGATGATAGGCATATCGAATATGCGGGAAAGCGTTTTGAACGCGAAGAAAAGCGATTTGAGCTTGCTGTTGAAATGCCCACTCAGAATGATGAGCGCGAACTTCCGAACATTATCATGGGGCGCAACCCTGTCAAGGAAGCGATCAAGAGCGGAAGGAGCATCGATCGCATACTCGTAACAAAGGAGCATGACGGTTCCCTCGGCGAAATCATTGGACTTGCAAGGGATTTAAACCTTGTGATCCGAGAGGTCGATCGTGTAAGGCTCGATGAAATTTGTATGCCGTTCGGGCATAACGGCAAGCCCGGAAATCATCAGGGCATAGTGGCTGAGATTCCGGGTGTGGAATATGCGGAGCTTGAGGATATTCTTGAGTATGCGGAGATTCGTAATGAGAAGCCCTTTGTTATTCTTTTAGACGGCATTGAGGATCCGCATAATCTTGGTTCGATCATTCGCAGCGCGGAATGCGCCGGTGTGCATGGTGTTGTAATTACTAAACGACGTTCTGCTCCGGTTACGGCGGCGGTCGTAAAAACATCTGCGGGCGCAGCGGAGCATATGCGCATAGCAAGGGTAGTCAATCTTTCCGCCGCTATTGATACGCTCAAGGAAAATGGGCTTTGGATCGCAGGCGCCGATATGACTGGGAAATCCATGTACGAGACCGATATGAAGGGCGGGTTTGCGCTCGTTATCGGCAGCGAAGGCAGCGGACTTTCCAAGCTCGTTAAGGAAAAATGCGACTTCCTCGTTTCCGTGCCGATAAAGGGTAATATCGATTCCCTGAATGCGGCGGTCGCGGCGGCGGTCATAATGTTTGAGAAGAACAGGCAGGATAGCATCATTTGATGAGTAGCAACCTCTACAGGATGGATCATGGCAGCTTGAGCGATGAGGAGCTTGTTCAGCTTGCGCAGTCAGGAGACTGCGATGCTGAGCATTCTCTCGTCGTCAGGTTCATGGGGCTTGTGCGCATGAAGGCACGCCCGTATTTTCTCGTTGGCGCCGACAGATCCGATCTTATCCAGGAGGGTGCGATCGGGCTTTGTGCCGCGATACGGGATTACGATCATGAAAAGCATGTCAGCTTTCGTTCGTTTGCGGAAGTGTGCATAAACAGGCAGCTTATCGCAGCTATCAAGCGGGCAACGAGGCAGAAGCATATCCCGCTGAACAGCTATATTTCGCTTGACAAACCGGTCTATAATGACGATGAGGATAACAACAGCAGCCTTGGAGATACGCTGATGAGCATTAGCGCATCCAATCCCGAGGAGCTTGCCGTCGACAAGGAGAGTACAAATCACATCCTGCGCGGTCTGGAGAACGGGCTGACGGAACTTGAATTAAACGTACTCGTCCGTTTTGTAAACGGAAAAAGCTATACGGAGATTGCAGAGTCCATCGGCAGATCTCCGAAAGCGGTCGATAATGCGCTTCAACGCATCAAAAAAAAGGTTCTGAAGCTCATTTCTGAGCAGAAGTAGAACTTTCTATCTGATCAAAAGCAAATTAATACCTGTTTTCCGGCATTCTATAGCCCGTTTCGTCATCAACTAAGTTCTTGATCGGTCTCCCGTTGATAAGGTTTTCAAGATTATGCGCCGCAATCTTAATGATGCGGTCATGGGTTTGGCGCAGATGATAGTAACCCGAAATGTGAGGCGTGATAAGCACCCCGGGGCATTGCCAAAGCGGGTGGTCTGCGGGCAGCGGCTCGGGGTCGGTAACATCAAGACCAGCGCGTATATGTCCATCGTTAAGCACGCGAACCAGTGCGTCGGTGTCGATGGCACTTCCTCTGCCAACGTTCAGAAGGATAGCCCCTGGCTTCATTTTACGAAGACGGTTTTCGTCCATGAGTCTGCGGCTTTCGGAGCTGTTGGGAAGTGCGAGCGCAACGATGTCCGCCTTGGGAAGAAGCGAATCGAGAGCTTCAAGCGTGTACATTTCATCCATATATTCGGGAGCATTCGTGGTGTTCCTACGAATGCCGATGCAATATGCGCCCAAAGCCTTGCAGCGTCTTGCAAACTCACCTCCAATATCCCCAAGACCGACCGTAAGCGCGACCGAGCCTTCGATGCTCGTAACGCTTCCTTCGTCGCGCCAGAGGGATTTATTCTGATTATCCCTATATAAGTAAAGCTTTTTCATAAGCATCAGCAGCATACCTATCATGTGTTCGCTTATCGCAAGCCCATATGCTCCGCTCGCGTTAGCAAGCAATGCACCGATGGGCATTTTTTTTGCATACGCATCGGAGCCTGCCATGTTGAGTTGCAGAAGCCTCAATGATTTACAATATTTAAGCATCTTTGGGGAGACGTTGCCGATAATAACCTCAGCGTCACACAACTGATCTTCTTTCGGCTTTTCACCCATAAGGTAAGTGAACTCCCCATCTGGATGGACGGATTCGAGCAGGTTCTTATGCTCTTTTTCAACAGGCATTGCAACCAGTATTTTCATGTAAATTTATCCTTTCGTTCGTTAAACCCTAACGATGTTTTCATTACTATTCTATGCGTTTCGGCCTTTTTGTCAATGCCTTAGCCGGATCCAGGCAAATTCGGTCTTGAAGTTTGACCTCGGATACTGCTATACTATGCAAGTGATCAAGATGCGAAGCCGAGAACCTTTGTGAGAGCAGTTTAGCATATGAAGTGCTGTTTAAGAACCGGAAGACAAGCTCAAAAGAGGACGCTTTGCCCAATCGGCTGACGGAGCCTAAATGGTTTAAACTCTGTAAGAGAGCAGGTCGAGCATATATATTGCGGTTTGAGAAACCTAAATGGAGGTGTGGAAGATCTGCATATATGGACATTGGAAAATTGGAAAAATGTGCTTTGCGGTCACGGAATAAGACACGGATTGAGAATGGTTTTTGATAAGGACGTAAATAGCGAAGTTAGAGCAGAACTCAAAGAGTTTGCAGCATGGTTAAGGAAAGAGTATTATTTTCCTTTGCGCGTTCCCGTTTATATAAAAACACAAAACGAATAATTGCAAGCGACGGCGAAGCTGTCGTGGGTATGTTTTTCGAGCCGGACAATCGTTTGGTTGAGCCATATATAAAGCTTGCTGTTGGGGGTTATGATTATTTAAAAGAAAAGCGAGGGTACAACAAAGCTATATATGCTCTGTTCTTATCTTTTGCACACGAACTTACACATTATTATCAATGGATAAACAACATCAAGCTGACTGACAGGGGATGCGAGAGACAGGCAACAATGTATGCTGACTATGTTTTATCGGAGTATTTGGAACAGAGGAAAAACATGAAATTCTAACAGCCAATTACGGAAGTTAGATCAATGTTCTTTGGGTAAGGTGTGTATAGAAAAGTATTTGCGAGGTGAAATGATTGTGCCAGAAATGCGATTAGTTTTAAAAAACAAAGAAGGTAATATACTTAATAGCATTTTATCAGAATTTGCGGAAGAAGACTATGTGTGGCGCTTAATCAATTTAGAGTATTGCTTTTTGCAGGAATGCACTGCCGAAGACATCAATGGCATTGACTTTGATGCTAATGGTGCATATTCTGCGCAGCAGATTTTAGATTTTCTTCCGAAAACGGATTATTATTTACTGTTTGCTACGTTGATTGCGTACAGTGGAATGCCTTCCAAAGTCGCCACCTATGGAAACTTTTGTAATAGTAACGGTGTCTTAATAGTCGACATTGAGGATGTTTGCTATTTGAGCATCTACGCAAAAAAGGAGGAATTGTATGATAAGGTTATCAGTGCTGTTTCTAACTGCATTGACGAGGAAGAGGGGATTGTTAAAACGGATAAATCATGCAATGATAGAATAATATGGGATGACTGATAAACATAAAACTACTAATGTGCCAATAGATTTAATTTTAACTAACACATGATCCATAGCGCATATAGGTGTACGACACTTGGGGCAATCTGCTTGCGATCACCGGAACCCTCAATGACACCGATTCCCGGCAACCTACAAAGTTCAAACGGCTAGCTGACAAAATTTTTGAGCAGCGGCTCCAAATCAAGACAACACTTGGAAACTGTCACCTTTTCCGCTCTTAAGAAGAATCCTGTTCACGATCAATTAGATAGCATTAGTCAGCATTGAGCACACTCTTATCACACAAACTGGCAGCGACCCTTGTTAATAGCTCCACGGAGCCAACATGATAGCCGCTGACACCATAGACTGCGCGTCCTTCACCATCGCAAACGATTGCAAGAGGCGGCGTATCAGGGTCGCAGGTAAGGCAGCGGGCAATGTTTTCCATATCATAAGCCCAGTTATCAAGCAGTATTCTTAAATTTTTCCAGCCACTCAGCATTTTGGAAAGCATCGGGTGGAGCAAGCTGTCCATTCCGCGCACAAGGAACGCAATATCTATCGGAAGATTTTCTAATTCGCGTTGATGAACTTCCAATTCGTTTAACACATGTTCAGTAGGCTCGCTTCCTTCCTCCAGCCAGATCAGCAGCGTCGGGCGGCCGAACATGCGGAACATATCGGGAATCGTCACTCCGTCAAGTGTTTCGGCGCGGGTCTCGGGCATGTGCTGCAAACGCAGCATGTCATCAAGCGCGTAGGTGCGAAGACGCAGACGTATTTCCACCGTTTCACCTTCATTTATGGGGAAATTACGCTTGGACGCAAACTGGTTTCCGTTGGGAAGACGCACGGATGTAATCAGACGGTAATAGCCTGTTGGCAATTCAATTTTCTTAGCAGTGGGAGTAATTCCGTCATTAGCGTCCCAAACGCCGCACAACTCAAGCTTCTTCCAGCCGGACGCATCCCTACGGCAGAGCGTCCAATTCTGATTGTACAGAGGGGTCATGTTCTCGGGGCATATCAGGCGCAGCGTTCCCGAGGTCTCAGCAAAAATGGTTTGAAAGCGACCATCCTTATAGTATTCAGCCGTATTATCGAGAGGGCGAAGTCGGGCGGGTATGCCAAGCGTTCGCAATGCCGCAGCAAAAAGCAGCGCCTTGCTCTTTTCATCACAGCAACCGGCTAACAACGATCTTGCTGGAAGAAAATAAAGATTATCATACAATCCATCGTTTGTGATTTCCAATACCGAATCAAGCCAATGCCAAAGAGCGGACGGGTCTTGCATTAAATCGGATACATCAAACGATCCGACAATGTGATTCAATGTTTCCCGCCATGCGGTCAGCTTTTCGAGAGCTATCCTTGGCGAGGCCACATACTGCCAATATATTTCCTCGGGTATCGAGTTCGATAACGGCGGTCTTTGTGCAAAATGCGCCTCCAATACACTATGATCCGTATCACGAAGATCCTTTTTAGTAATGGTTTCGAGAAATCGCCCCCTTTGGCGGGTCGTGTCATCCAATGCCTGATCTGATCCGCCTTCCGAATAGTTTCCTCCTCTCAAAAATTTAAGTATTTCTTCGGAATTTCCGCGTGCGTGTTCTATAGAATCCTCCCACTCTAAAGGCAAATTTTGAGATAGGTCCGGTATAAAACCCTTCATTCGCGCTTCGCGCAATGCTTTGCCATGCTTTAAAACCGTTTCGCGCTGAATCTGCTGCTCCAAGCTCAATGGCGCAGGGTTTTTGGAGGATGCCTGCGGCGCATACACATTGAAGTCGATCCAGTCGGTATCGCTCTCATCGTGCGGGGCAAGGTTTAATGTAAGTTCTGTGGTTTCGGCATCAGCGTCACCCTCAGCCCAAAGTCCGTCCTGCATGGCAAGACAATGTATGCTTCCCGTGCCAAACTCCGCTTTAGCTTCGCCGTTATCATCGGCTGTAAGCGTGGCTATTGTGTGAAAGCTGGCTTCGTTCAAAACCTGCACTTGAAACTGAGCACCGGCAGCCGGCAAGCCGTTTTTCATTGCATGAAATATGTACTCATGAACGCAGGCATAGCGTGGGGTCTGATTGTACCATGTTACCGCTCCTGCCCTGCTCAATAATTTGCCATGAAGTGGGGAAGAACCTGTGCCAAATATACGGCTGTGAACAAGAATCGCTCGTGAGGCCGGAGTATTGAACCACCCCCTGTCAAGAATCGGTTCGGGTTCGCACGCGCCAAGAAAATGCCATTCACCGCAGCACAACGCCTCCACCCAGGCATGATTATCATCGCAATGCAGCCAGCGCGGGGCATACACCTGCCTTGCAGGGATGCCTACGCTCCTGAGCGAGGAAACCAAGAACGCGGACTCCTCTCCGCAGCGCCCGCTGCCATTACGGAATACAGTCAGCGGTGATGCGGTTCTCTCGTCCTGCGCCTCGTACGAAGCTATCTCATGGCACCAGCGATTGACCTCAAGTATGCGTTCCCTGGCATCATGGATGCCTCGTATCCGAGGCCAAACGGTGTCATAAAAGAGCTTTCGGTGAAAGGATAAATCCTCATCGTTTACCCTTGGGAACAGCACATAGTGGTCAAATATCTCCTGATCGAGTTCGGCACACCATGGGATATTTTTCCGAAGGAAAAGAGCATGATCTGCAAACTGCAAAAAAAGTTCCAAAGGATAGTTAATGATGTCGCTTAGGGGCAAATGCTCCAAAAGAAACTCCATTCTCTGCCTTTGCGAGTCGGGCATTGAAGAAATAGCTTCGGACCAAATTTTATAAATCTTGTCTTTAGACATACTTGTTTTTAGCTGAAGCTCTTGCAAAGCTCATAAAGCGTCGTAACGCCCGCACCCGTCGCACCAATCGTCTGATACTCGAAAACGGGCGAACCAACCCATGCGGTTCCCGCAATGTCAATATGAAGCCAGGGTTTACCTTCCGTAAACGCGCCAATGAAAAGACCTGCGGTTATCGTTCCGCATCCGCCGGACGAAACATTGGATATATCCGCAATGGAACTATCAAGCAAGGATCTATATTCCGGGAAATCGGGCAAACGCCAATACTGTTCTCCGCTTCGAGAGTAAGCTTCCATAAAAGCTCGATTCAGTCTCTCATCATTTGTTATATATCCTGCTGTTGTGAAGCCAAACATGCTCACCACCGCGCCCGTAAGCGTTGCAATATCCACGACCTGAGCCGCTTTCTCGCAGCGTATCGCATAGGTGACGGCATCGGCAAGAATCAGACGACCCTCGGCATCGGTGTTAAGTACCTCGATGGTCTTGCCCGACATGGATCCGATAACGTCACCAGGAATATAGCTATCAGGCGCGATGCGATTTTCGACGGCGGGTATGACGGCGGTCACATTAACGGGGATATGGTTTTCCGCCAAGGCAAGCAGCGTACCGAAGACCGCTGCGCCACCGGCCATATCTCCCTTTATGCCCCTCATCGAGTCCGCTGCTTTCAGACAGTAACCGCCAGTATCCAATGTCACGCCCTTGCCAACGAGGGCGATGGGCGCTTGTTCGGGCTTCCCGCCCCTGTATCTAAGCACTATCAGACGCGGAGGATGTTTTGCACTCGTTCCAACTGCCAAGAACGCTTCCATGCCAAGCGCCTTTGCCTCCGTTTCATCGATCACTTGCGTTTCAATGCCGGCATTTTCTGCGGCCTCGGTCATACGGCGCGTCATCTCCTTCGGAGTAAGAATGTTTGCTGGACAGTTCACGAGGTTTCGCGCAAAGCACACGGCGCGTATCAAAGCATGGGCATGAGCAAGGACGGCATCCGCATCTACGCATTGCGCTACGTCAATAAATATTTTTAAACCGCTTGCTTTCTGCTGCTTCCAGTTTTCCTGCCGATAATCAGAAAGCTCTGCGCCCTGCGCAATGGCTGCTATGCTTTCGGCTCCGAGCAGTTCTATCACGGGGGCAGCGTCAAAGAGGAGGGATGCCACGCCGAGACCTTGGAGCGTTTTTACCGCCTTCGCAGTAGCTCTTTTTACCCTATCCATGGTTAGTTCGGAGCTTTTTCCTAAACTAATCGACAAAATATGTCGAAAATTCTCATCTACCAACGTCTTTATGGACAGAAATTCCCCATCAAAGTCGAACTTCACATTCCATTCGACC
This sequence comes from Christensenellaceae bacterium, assembly GCA_022510765.1. Taxonomy (GTDB): domain Bacteria; phylum Bacillota; class Clostridia; order Christensenellales; family CAG-138; genus PeH17. The sequence goes on along the minus strand of JAFLSU010000021.1, from coordinate 9,112 downwards.
GTTTCATTTTCCCACAGCTTTATCATAATTCTTTCCTCACTTTATTATAAATCGTTTCATCATCGTTATTTAATCTTATTTCGATTACCGTGTCTATAGGGTCGGGCAAAACGGGATCCAAACCAAGATCCGCAAATGCTAAATGCGGATAGTCGCTATGAACCCAGCTTTTGGATATTGGCACCTCGCTGCCGTCAGCAAGGCGGCGGATCGATTTTATTCGACCGGGCTCGATGCCGAAGATCGGCAAAGGCCCCAAAGTGTTATCAAAGATATGGTAATATAGGGTACCTTCCCGCCTTGTGATGCGGCCGTACTCGGGTTTATCGATTCCTGCGACTCCGCAGCCGTAGATGCTGTCTCCGTTCCGATCCATCCATGTTCCGATTTGTTGGAGTGTATCAATAGCCTCCTTCGGGAATCTGCCTGTAGCATCGGGACCTACATTTAGAAGTAGATTGCCGCCCTTTGAGACGCACTCGACCAATTTCCTGATGAGCATTGGAGCGGGCTTATAGAATTTATCCGTGGCGCAATAACCCCAGTGATTGTTCAGCGTCACACAGCTTTCCCATATAAGCGGCTTGCCTTCAGCGTCCTTCAATCCCTCAGGCGGGATGATCTGTTCGGGGCTCACGAAATCGCCATGATAGGGCGTAGGCCTGCAGGCAGCGAGCGAACCGAAACCTTCGCCGCTGACCTCGAGCCTATTATCTATTATCACATCGGGTTGAAGCGAGCGAACCATCTTCATAAGCTCTGTAGCCCGCCATGCTTCCCCGCGCAGTTCGTCATAGGAGAAATCGAACCAAATTATATCCAGCTTTCCGTAATTCGTACACAGTTCCCTAACCTGCGCATGGAGGTAATCAAGATATCTACCAAAGTTTCTACCGGAGTTCTCATACTTTGGATCGTCACGCATCGGGTGATTGCGATCGCCGTAGTGCGGAAAATCGGGATGGCGCCAATCGATCAGCGAAAAATAAAGTCCCGCCCGCAGGCCGAAAAAGCGCGCGGCATCAAGGTATTCGCGAACAAAATCGCGACCGGACGGGGAATTTGTGGATTTGAAATCGGTATAGGCGCTGTCATACAGGCAGAAGCCGTCATGGTGCTTGGCGGTCATGACCACATATTTCATTCCCGCGTCTCGAGCCGCTCTCATCCATTCCCGCATGTCGCAGTGCTTGGGATCGAATTCGTTTATAAGTGGATCATAGCATTCGTTGGGTATGCGTTCATTGCTTCTGACCCACTCGCCCCTTGCGGGGATGGCGTAAAGTCCCCAGTGTATGAACATGCCAAACCGAGCTTCGGTGTACCATTTCATGCGACGCTCATAGGCTTCACGCGAGAATACAAACGACATAAATATACCTACCTTATTGTAATATAACATTATGGCTCAGAATCTTGATGTATTATAGCAAATGCTCACATTTGTTACAACTACTTCATTGACAGCCGACCATCGCCATATTATAATAATCACGAAAAAACCTGATATTTGAGGTGTTTATTATGGGAAAAGTTTTATTGGAGGTCTGCTGCGGCAGTGCGGATGATGTCATACAGGCGTATAAGGCGGGTGCGGATCGCGTGGAGCTTAACAGCGATATGTTTCATGGCGGTTTGACTCCCACTCTCGGCGAACTCATAGTTGCGAAGCGCGAAACCGGAATGCGTATAATGACGATGGTAAGGCCGCGCGAAGGCGGTTTTTGCTATACCGATGCGGAATATAAAACTGCATTGGAGGACGCAAAGCTATTGCTTTCCCATGGCGCAGATGGACTCGTGTTCGGCTTTTTGCATTCTAATGGCACTATCGACCGCGAACGCACCGCGGTTTTTGCGGAACTGACCCGCTCCATGGGACGTGAATCCGTATTTCATAGAGCCATAGACGTGGTTCCTGATTGGCGCGAGGCACTCGATATTCTTATAGAGCTTGGTATAACCCGTGTGTTGACAAGCGGTCAGGAGCCGGACGTTTCCCAAGCGACTGCAACGGTTCGCGAGATGATAGAATACGCGGATGGACGTATCCAGATACTGCCCGGCGCGGGCATCACGGCTCGCAACATGGATAGGGTCATAGCCGAGACGGGCTGCACGCAGATACATTTGGCTGCCCATAAAGCCCAATTTGACACCTCCGTGTGCAATAACCGCGCCATCTACTATGGCGGTTGTCTGTACCCGCCCGAGGATCGTTACAACATTATCGACCGTGACTACATAAGCGGCATGGCTGAGCGTCTTACCCGCTGAGAAAAATACCGTTTGAACGGAGCGTTTTGAGTGGTTCTATGAGTGATATCGATGCGCAGCTTAAGAGCATATGCAAATCCTTTTGCATATCGGGAGACTATGTAGACTCGGAAGAACTAAAGATAGGCAATGTAAACAAGACCTACAAGGTAACGTTTTGCAACTTGGAGGGCGCTTTTGAAAGCTATATCGTTCAAGCGATCAACGGCTTCGCTTTTCATAATCCGGAGCAGGTGATGCACAACATCGACTTGGTGACAAAGCATATCCGTTCAAAGGCTTCGGAGCAGAGCGTTCCTTATTTTCATCATACGGCTGAGCAAAAGCCATTTATGTTTGACGGTGAGCGGTATTGGAGAGCGTGCGATTACATACCATCCCATACATTTTACACCTGCGATAACGGCTCCATTATGCGCGAGACGGGCAGGGCGTTCGGTAGATTTCAAAGGCAGCTTGAGGATTTCGATTTTTCCAAGCTGTTTGAAACGATACCGAACTTTCATAATACTCCGAAAAGGCTTGAAACCCTTTTTGCGAATGCAAAGTCCGACCCATGCGGATTGGCAAAATCGGTTCAACCGGAGCTTAATTACATTGCCTCCGTTCGCGATGAAGCATGTCTTCTAACGCAAATGTTAGAAGACGGTAAACTACCGCTTCGCGTTACGCATAACGATACAAAGATTAATAATTTGCTGTTTGATCAAAACAAACATAAGGTTTTGGCGATAGTTGATCTCGATACGGTCATGCCCGGTCTGGTCGCACATGACTTTGGTGACGCCATACGATACGCAGCAAACCGTGTTGCGGAGGATAGCCCCGATTACGAAAAAGCGGGATGCGATTTAACCATGTTCCGCGCGTTTACCGAGGGCTTCTTAAGTCAAACATCGGCTATTCTGACCGAAACCGAGATTGGTACACTTGCGTTAAGCCCATTCATTATGGCGGTAGAGCTTGCAAGCAGGTTTTTAGACGACTATCTGATCGGAAATCGCTATTTCAACATCAATTACCCCGAACATAATTTGACGCGTGCCCGCTGTCAGCTTGCTTTAGCGCACGATTTGAAGCAAAAGCAGCCACGAATGCAGGCTATAGTTCATGAGTGCTTAAGACTTATTGAACGTTAAAATATTTATAATGTTTCATTGAAGAAATGTGCCATGCGACGTAATCGTCCGCATGGCACATTCATTAACCTAATACAACTTGTTTGACATTTTTCAAAATGATATATTTAGTATCACTCGAGCAAAACCGTTTTCCTTTGATCAATCTAAGTCAATCGCTATGCGCAGAATGAGCAGTGCATCGTTTGAAGTAACAGCACCATCACCATTGATATCAGCGAGGAGTATCTGTTCTTCGGTAAGCTCGGTGAGACCGAGAGCGGCGCGCAGAGCGATAAGAGAGTCAACCGTCGTGACCTCGCCATCTCCGTTGATGTCGCCAACAATTGCGGGAGTGGGCTCGGGAGTGGGCTCTTCGGTCGGTTCAGGTGTAGGATCTTCAGTAGGCTCAGGTGTAGGCTCTTCAGTAGGCTCAGGAGTGGGACCTTCGGTAGGCTCGGGAGTCGGAACTTCGGTCGGAACTTCAGTGGGAACTTCCGTAGGTTCTATGTCAACGATTGTTACAACGCATTCGTCGCTCCATGCCTCAGCGGTGGATACTCCGGCGATGGTCGTTACCTTGAGCATATATCTGCCAGCATCGGCTTCCGTCGGATTCTCAATGTAAAGGGTCTGCGAGGACTGACCGGTGATAGGAGTCAATATCAATTCTTCGTCTCCCTCAACTTTGAACCACTGATAGGTATGGTCGCCTTCGCTTACTTCTGCATTGATCGTAATCGGGGTGTTGCCATCATGGATGGTCACGGTAACTTCCTGAGGAATGGAAACGGTGGCGGGCTGTGCCTTGGGAACAACAACGGTTTCGCCGTTTGCGACTTCATTGTTATGTACTGACTCAGCAACGAACTCAGCACTGATGATGTTTGCGCCAATTGCGAGGTCAGCTGCATTTAACGTGATAGTGATCTCGGCTGCACCGTTTGCATTCTGTTCATCCTCGTACGCGCAGGGGATGGTCAGAGTATCGATGACATAGCCCTCATTCGCCCTAATGGTGATTTGGAGGGTTTCATCGTCATCCTCAAGCGCGAACATGCTGCCCATCTCTTCCTTGACTTCAACCGTTATTTTACCATCGGTTGAATCCGAGAGGATGATCGTCTTTGTGGTATCGGGTTCGGCATCCGGGTCTGCCTCGACAGCCACGATTGCGAACGGGCTGAATGAATGGCAAAGCACGATCAAGCCGTACTGCGTTATGATGCAGGGGATCTCCTCAACGCCGGTAACTTCGCTGAGGTCATTAACGATGAAGTGATATGCCTTGAATGTGACACCAGCATCATCGGGACCATAGCCCTCGGGGAAACCGAGCGAGACATGGACGTTCTCACCGGTTTGGACGACGGTTGCCTTGCAAACGGTAAGATCGATGCTGTAGGTCTGACTTTGAAGAACGGTTTCGCCTGCTCCTTCGATAAGTTCGTTCATCTCGTCCGTCTGATCGTGGGAAGGGGAAGAAACGACCAGCGCCATGCGGTGTTTGAGCTGTTCGAAAACAGGCCGTCCGTCACTGGTCTGCCAGCCTTCGACAGAGAGGTCAGCATTTTCCATCAGCGTGGGCTGAGCGAATAGTTTCCAATTGTATCCGCAGAGACCCAGACTGCAATAGCTGCAAAGATGAGCTGCTCCGTAGCTAAGGTCGATAGGTGCCTTTTGGCTGAGATGACCTACGATGTTCTTGAAGCTGAAAGGATAGAGAACCATATCATCTGCCCACATCTGACTGGGGTAGAAATCAAAGGTTATGGTGCGCTCGCCATCGAAGCGGATGTTTTCAATGCGGCTGTTTTCAGCTGCGCTGGGCCAGGCGGAATCCCATCCGCTCTTGCCATACTTTGTGGAAGTGAGGGCTATTTCGAGATTTTTGCCGTCAACCAATTCCGGCTTGTCGTCGTATGTTACCTCAACATGGAACATTTTTGTGTTGAGGTTCAAGCGGGCGGTCATGGCAGGGGTAATGCTCTCGGGATACGAGGGTGTCTTGTAGGTGCCGGTGGGGTTATGGAGCATGCCGGTCGAAGCAACGAGCAGGAAGGGATCGCCATGGAAGAAGAAATCCAGGGTCTCCAAGTAATTGCTCGGCGGAATATCCGTTACGCCGAACTCAACATACTCGACATGGGGCATGAAAAAATGCAGCTCCGTGTCGCTGTCAACCATGCCGTTTCCATCGTAAATTTCGGGTTCGATATATGCCCAATCGGAAACTCTCCATTCGCCGTATTCCGCATCGGTAACTTTGCTTACAACGGAATTGAAGCGAGCAAGCATATAGTATCCCTGCTCTGCGGCCTTTGCATAGCCCATTCCGCGGAAGCTTACCCAGAATTCGCCGGCGGGCAGATCCTCAAATTTGCCATCCTGCTTATACTTCACTTCGAGTCCGTTGCTGAAATATGAAGTTTCAATGCCATAATCGTCGGGAGTGAGCGTCGGATAGGTGAACTCATAATATGAAGTGGAGATGATGCCGCTCGGGAAATGACGCATACTCATACGGTCGGAGCCGACGAGCAGATGTTCCTGATTTTCATAGCCGTCAACGCCTGCGTTCTCTTCGTCTTCATCCTTGGTGAGCTCATCGGGGTCGGCAGGAACCGAAAGGGTGCCCGGGGGAACGGGGTCGTCCATCGTCGGGTCAACGCCGTACCACTCACCATCTACCTGGACTGACGTCCACATATGCAGCTCACTGATTCTCTCGGAATGACGATACACGCCCTCGATAAGAACGCAGGGGATTTCGAGACGGTCAAGGATGGCCTTGAATGCTCTTGCATAGCCCTCGCAGACCGCTTCGCCGCGAACCAGGCTGCCGAAGGCGGTGCGGATGAGGTAGATGTTCTCATCCTTGCAGGCATTTCCAAGCCTGTAGGAGGTGTGGTTCGTAATGTAATCGTGAACGAACTCGACCTGCTGCGCCTCAAGACTCTTATCCCTATCGGGTTCGAGCGCCTGAGCCTGCTCCACGATTTCATCAACAATATTATTGTATTCTGCTACAGCTTCTACTACAGCTTCTTCACTGTCAAAGCTTGCATTAAAGTAGTTGTCCTGGCGGCCGATACCAACGTATACATGGTAATCTTCATCTGAGATCGTTACGCGGATCGAAAGATTATCAAAGTTCACATAGAACATATCCGCATGATCCATGTAGAAAGCGTCGCGGGCAGCGCCGAAAATTGCGAGCAGGTCGCCCTGACCGTTCATGTACTGCTCTACGCGCTCATTCGACAGCTTGCCTTCTGCAACAAGGTCATAATTTTCGTTACCGGTCATGAGCCTTCCGTCTTCCAGCATTTCATTCGTTATGTCATAAAAGATTTTTGCATCATCCGAAAGCTGATCGTAAAAATAACGATCGGCTGACCCACCGAGTGATTCCTCCGCCAGCACGGTGGTATTATATCCACCGGAAGGGGAGAAAGAGATGATGGACACCGCAAAAAGCAGTGCAAGGCAAAACTGCGGTTACTTTTTTCAGTTTCATTCTAATCATTTCCTTTCTCCTTGTTAGTTTGTTAATTGTGTTGCAATTCTTTTACAAAAACTTTCTATATTGCCTGCGCTTCACCTCCAAAATACATGCTTGCAGTTCCGGGAGCAAAGCGGTTCATTCCAATTAAGGACGGAGCCAAATCCCATTCGGCGGTCGCTCAGGGCAGGTCGCTGCACATCATTAAGCGCTGTTACGCTGTTTTTTGTTCAGCACTCAATCCTTCAGCACCTCTGAACCGACCTACAACATGTATGTGAATCTATTAGCCATATCCACAATCAGTCAAAGCTGACATCCGGTGTTGACCGGATTGTGCATTGTGACTTCAATCGCTTTGAGAGATTCCTATTGTACTACTTTTTTCTATTCTATCTACCAGTAGTTTCTAAATAGGCTTGATCTGAGCATGCGACGATAGAAAGAAAGGCGGATGAGAATGATTCCTTTATCGTTATGATTTTTCGTGTATCAGTATTCCCAAGGTTGACGATATAAAAAGGTTTTTCTATACTAAACAATGGTCGAGACTTAAAACGAGTTCCGACTTAAAAAATTGGATTGATTCAACTGATGGTTGAATAGAATAAACTTAATTCAACTGAGAATCGCTGGATTCAACCGAATCGGATTGCTAAAATCGAATCATCAAAAACAGGAGGTTTCGACCATGAGGGAGAAGTTTTCAAAAAGATTACGTGAGCTTAGAAGGACTCGCGGGATGACACAGGAGCAGCTTGCCGCCAAACTTGGAGTGACCGTACAAGCTGTAAGCAAATGGGAAACTGGAGCATCGTACCCGGACATTGAGTTGGTGCCTGAGATAGCAAAGTACTTTGACGTGTCCGTTGATTACCTGCTGAGAGGTGACACAATGGCGGATAACCGGTGCATCGGTGAAACGCCCGAAAGCAAGAACGCCAGTGATGCATCCGATGCGACCGATAACGATGGCGTCAGAGATTCAGCCAACAATACTGAAGATGGCACCACTAACGCCACCAACGATTCTGACAGCAGTAAGCAAAAACAGAAGAACAGCATGTGGGACAATGGGCTCTGTGAGTTCGTTAATCAAACCTTGGATAAGACACTGAATAACGTCAAGGAAGGCAAATTTACTTTCGTAAATAAATCAGGCGCGAGCGGTGCATCTTCCATGGAAAGTGAACCGGATGTTGACTGTGCCGATACCGATATTCCAGATGATAACGTGCTGCGCGTGGTGCTGTTTAATGGTAATAAGATGGTTCGGATGAGCGAGTACGACCCAAAGATAAGAATACCCATCGAACTATGCTGCGACAGAAACGGAATCAAGCTGGAGATCTGGGGGAACGCGGACATTAAGGGCAATATTGATGGCGATGTGAGCGCGGGCGCGGCGGTGAATTGCGGTGACATTATTGGAGATGTTAATGCGTGCGGATCCATCAATAGCGGCTATATTCATGGCGATGTAACCGCAGGAGGCAGCATAGATTGCGATGATATTTATGGCGATTTGCGCGCAGGCGGGTCGGTCGAATGCGGCGATGTGGACGGCGATATGACTGCCGGAGGCAATGTGAACTGCGGAAACGTCGGTGGTGATGTGCGTGGAGGCGGATCGGTCGAATGCGGTGATATAGATGGCGATGTTACTGCCGGAGGCAATGTGAATTGCGGCGATGTCGGAGGTGATGTGCGCGGAGGCGGCACGGTAAAGTGCGGAGACGTAACCGGAGACGTTACTGCGTCCAAAGATATTGTTTGCGACAATGTTGGGGGGGATGCGCACGCAAATGGTTCGATCGAATGCGGTGATATTGGCGGGAATGCAATTTATTCAGACGAGATAGTGAGAAAAATGTAATTTTTGATCGAACGAGTTGAACACAGTTTTCCTTTGCCATTGGGCAGAATCGTAGGCGGGCAGGAAATGCATAGGCTCCTGTCCGCTCCTTTTGCGAAATGAGAGATTGCGGAAAACTCCTATAATCGTTGAGGATATTTTGCTGCATGAAAAGGTTTAAAAGCAAGTTTTGGTTAGAACTAAATAAAGATAATATATTAAGAAAACTTTGAAAAAAGTGTTGACAATAGAACATGAGTAGGTTATAATGACCAAGCTGCTTGAAACAAGCAGCAAACCGATGGGAGCATAGCTCAGCTGGGAGAGCATCTGCCTTACAAGCAGAGGGTCACAGGT
>JAFLSU010000020.1 GCA_022510765.1 Christensenellaceae bacterium | reverse complement strand
GACCCGTCGGAGATTCGAACTCCGGACACCTTGATTAAAAGTCAAGTGCTCTACCTGCTGAGCTAACGGGTCAAATCTGACCTTGAGGGGCGGCCACTCCGTGAGAGACGGCTGATAGGGGAACCGAAAATCCGAGACGACTGGCTGGGGTGGCAGGATTTGAACCTACGGTGCGGGAGTCAAAGTCCCGTGCCTTAACCTCTTGGCGACACCCCAACAAAAACTCCCGGGCAAAATGGGGTGAGTGGTGGGGCTCGAACCCACGACCTCCAGAGCCACAATCTGGCGCTCTAGCCAACTGAACTACACCCACCATATTCAGCTTCCAAAGCAACGGAAATACTTTGGCGCGCCTGCAGGGATTCGAACCCGGGACCTACGGCTTAGAAGGCCGTTGCTCTATCCTGCTGAGCTACAGGCGCACACCGCATACCCTTGTCCGCCGACACACACATGAACGCAGCCCGCTCGTTTAACCCGCAACCGCTGCACATCGTGCTCACTGACGGTGCCCGCTGACGTTTAACTAGTGTATCAAATCCTGCCACGGTTGTCAATAAGGAAATTTGCACTTTTTTGGATTATAAAAATATATTTTCTGACACTGCTCGATCCTCAGCGCTGCCGGCACCGCGCTTGCACATGGAGTAAAACACGGCTATAATGCCTAATATAATATGGCAAGTATTTTTCGCTTTATGCGTTTAAAGGAGACTTAACGATGCTTATAACCATCGACAGACACGAATATGACTTTCCCATAGGTTCGAGCATTGCCGACATCATAGAATCACTCGGCCTTGATTCTGATTCACTGCGCCAAAAACCGCTTGCTGCGATGATAGGCGGAGAAATATTCAACCTCAACTATGCGCCGAAGAGGGAATGTTCGCTGCGGCTGATCAGATTCTCGGACGACGAGGGACGCAGGGTCTATGAACGCACGCTGCAATTCGTGCTTATCCTTGCCGTGCGAAGGCTTTTTCCCGAAGCGCGGGTAATAGTTCAGTATGCGATCGGCGAAGGTGTATATATTTCAATACGCAAGCCCGAACCGCTGACTGATGCCGATGCCGCCCTTCTTAAAGCCGAGATGGAACGGATCATTGGCGCAGGATACCGCCTTTGCCGCCGCAGGATGGCGATAGAGGACGCGCTCGATTTTTACCGCAGTGATGGACAATTTGACAAGGCGGAGCTTTTGAAATGGCGCAAGTTCAGCTATTTTGACGCATATTCCTGCCCGGAATACAGCGATTATATGGATTACTTCTATGGCGAGATGGCGCCAAATACGGGCTATGTGCGCATATTCGATCTTCATAGACTTGGGGACTGCGTGATAATGCTGCTGCCCGAGAATGCCAACCCCGATGTGCCGTCCAAATATGAGGATAGTCCGAAGATGCTCAATGTTTTCGCCCAAAGCGACCGTCGCGGGAGGCTCATGACCTGCGCAACCGCGAACGAACTGAATAAGCGCGTGGAAAACGGCAGCATACGCGAGCTTGTGCGCGTAAATGAAGCGCTGCACGAAAAAAACTATGCCCGCATCGCAGATGAGATAATCGCAAGCCGTTCCAAGGCGGTAATGATAGCGGGGCCATCCTCATCGGGCAAAACGACATCCGCAAACCGCATCGCGACGCAGCTTCGCGCCGAGGGGCTTGATCCCATAATGCTGTCGCTTGATGATTACTATATCGACCGCGACCAAATTCTGTGCGACGAAAACGGGCAGATGGATCTCGAACACATCAACACGCTCGACATACCCCGTTTCAATGCCGATCTAAGGCTGCTGCTCGACGGGTGTGAAGCGGAGATACCGCAGTTCAACTTTCTGACCGGAAAGCGCGAGCCTGTCGGCAAGCTGCTTCGTCTGCACGAGGGGCAGCCGCTCATCATCGAGGGCATACACGCGCTCAATCCCGCAATGCTCGGCGATATTGACCCGCATTCGGTCTACAGGATATATGTTTCCGCGCTAACGACGCTGAACCTCGATGACCACAACCGCATTCGCACCACCGACCTGCGTCTGCTGCGCCGCCTTGTGCGCGATTTCGAGACGCGGGGGGCGAGCATGGAGCATACCCTCGGCATGTGGGCAAGCGTCCGCAGGGGCGAGAAGACGTGGATATTCCCGTATCAGGAAAATGCGGATACGATCCTCAACACGACCTTGCATTACGAGGTCGCCGTGCTGAAAAAATATGTCTACCCGCTGCTCACCGCCGTTCCGCCAAAGAGCCAGCATTATTGCGCCGCGCGCTCGATAGTCAAGTTTTTGAACTATTTCCTCGAAGCCAACGTGGAGGACGAGATCCCTCCCACATCGGTAATACGAGAATTTATCGGCGGAAACAGCTTTTATCGAAAGTAGCGACAAAGATAATATAAAAATGTAAGAACACATGTGAATGCCGGCTTTTCCCAATCGCTTGCATTCACATTTTTTTCGCTGTATAATCTAATTGGTAAAATATCGGAAGATATTCCTTCGATAAGATAAGGAGAAAAATATGAATAAGGCTGTTGACCTATACATTTCCGAACATAAGGATGAGCTTATTGAATCCGTGCGCGAAAGCATCAGGTTCCCGAGCGTTGAAGCTCCGTCCGCAGGTGAGGGTGCTCCCTTTGGCGAAGCGGTTCGCGACGCGCTCGAACATGCACTGAACCTCGGTGAAAAATTCGGCTTTTCAACCGCCAATCTTGATGGCTACGCGGGCTGTATTGATTACGGCTCCGGCAATGAGATGCTTGGCGTAGTATGTCACCTCGATGTCGTTCCCGAGGGCGAAGGCTGGACGCACCCGCCCTATGCCGCAGAAATTGCGGACGGCAGAATATACGGACGCGGCGCAATGGACGACAAAGGCCCCGCTATCTGCGCCATCTATGCGCTTGCGGCGATCAAGGCCGCGAATATACCCCTCCGCCGCAGGGTTCGCATCATCCTCGGCACGAACGAGGAGACCGGATGGGGCTGCATGGATCACTATCGCAAGGTCGCCGAGATACCGACGATGAGCTTCTCGCCCGATGCGGATTATCCGGTCGTAAATTCCGAAAAGGGCATCTACCATACGACCCTGCGCTGCAAGGCGAACACCAAGGTTCGCATCAACGGCGGTACCCGCGCCAATGTCGTCTGCGGAAAGTGCAATGTTTTCGTACCGGTTCCCGTTGAAATTGTAGAAAAACATTTGGAGACCGTCACTAAAAAGGGATTTGAAACCAAGCTGACAGCCGTCCCGGGCGGCACGGAGATCGTCATCATGGGTCTCGATGCGCACGGTTCCATGCCTGAAATGGGCAGGAACGCGATGCAGGCCGCATTCGCCCTGCTTACCTGCCTACCCCTCGATGGAGAGGATAAGCGCGTGATAGAAATACTTCACGATAAATTTAAATTTGACATGCATGGTGAGAGCATCGGTCTCGATAAGGAGGACGCAAGCGGCAGGCTGAGCCTTAACCCGGGCGTTATCGCGTGGGATGAAAATGGCTTTGAAATTTCCATTGACGTGCGCCATCCGATTTCACTTGACGTAAATGAGGTGCGCACCAAGATCGAGGCCGCGCTTGCCGATTTTGACCCAGTCTGCGTACACGAAAAGCAGCAGGACGGTCATTATATCCCCGCCGACAGTGAGCTTGTAAGCAAGCTCCTGCGGGTCTATGCCGAGCGCACGGGCGAATATAAGGAACCGCTTGCAATCGGCGGCGGAACCTATGCAAGGGCGTTCCCGAACGCGGTCGCATTCGGCTGCGAGCAGCCCGGCATCTCCGGCCCCGTTCATATGCCCGACGAATTCATTGGCATAGATGAGCTGATGTTTAACGCCCACATGATCGCGGATGCGATGATAGCGCTTGCTTCCGAGGAATGAGCTTCGGGAAGTGCAACCAAAAAAGATAATAATTTAAGGAGAATAAATCTATGAATTCCGTTTGGTCGCTTGACGTACTGTACAAGGGTTACGATGACCCGAAATTTAAAGAGGATTTTGAAAAGCTTGATGAGGCTATCGCACGCACCAATCGCTTTGCCGATGAGATAGCTTCCATGCCGCCCCGTGATGCTGTGCTTGAGTACATTAAGCACGGCGAGGAGGATCAGCGGCTCATCATGAGGCTGTTCTCATTCGCAAGCCTGCGCTCCTCCGCAAACACGAAGGATACCGAATCTTCCTCCGTTATCGGCAGGCTTATGGGCAAGCTCAGCACGACCGCAAAGGCCGAGACCAAGATAAAGAAGCATATTGCTTCCATCGAAAACCTCGATGAGATAATCGAATCCGAACCCATCCTCAAGGAGTATGAGTACCTGCTTCACAACCTGCGCGAAAACCAGAAGCATATGCTCAGCGATGAGTGCGAGGAGATAATGGCACTTTACGACATCAGCGGCGGCAACGCATGGGGCGATCTGCACGGCTATCTGACTTCCTCCGTAACGGCTGATTATCGCGGCGAAAAGCTGACTCTCTCTTCGGTACGCAACCTTGCTTACGATCCCGATCCCGCAGTCCGCAAGGATGCCTACGAAGCCGAGCTTGCGTGCTATGAAAAGATCAAGGATTCCGTTGCATTCTCGCTCAATAGCATCAAATTGCAGGTCATCAACGGCACAAGGCTGCGCGGGTTCAATTCCCCGCTCGAGCAGGTGCTTTTCCGTTCGCATATGACCAAGGAAACGCTTGATGCGCTGCTTGGTTCCATGCAGGAGCATATGGACATCTTCCGCAGATACATGCGCATCAAGGCGGAGGCACTCGGTCATAAGAACGGTTTGCCGTGGTATGATATGTTTGCGCCGATGGGCTCCAGTAACAAGAAGTACACCGTGGAGGAGGCAAAGGATTATTTGCTTAAGATCTTCCGTGGTTTCGATACGGATCTTGCGAACATGGTCGAGCGTGCCTTTGATGAGGCGTGGATCGATTTCTACCCCCGTGAGGGCAAGGTCGGCGGCGCGTTCTGCGCAGGGCTGGATGGTCTCAATCAGAGCCGTATACTGACGAATTTCGATGGTTCGTTCAGCGACATCGTGACACTTGCGCACGAGCTGGGTCATGCTTTCCACAACCTGAATCTTGAGGCTCACCGTCCGCTGAACAATGATTATTCCATGCCTGTTGCGGAAACCGCATCGACCTTCAATGAGAACGTCATCATGAACGCGGCAATCGAAGCTGCGGAATCGGATGAAGAGAAGCTTGCCCTCATCGAGAGCCAGCTCCAGGATGTAACGCAGATAATGTGCGATATTTATTCTCGCTATCTGTTTGAGACCTCCGTATTTGAAAGGCGCGAAAACGAATTCCTGCCCGCTGACAAGCTTTGCGAGTTGATGCTTGACGCTCAAAAGAAGGCTTACGGTGACGGGCTTGATCCCGAAGTGCTGCATCCGTTCATGTGGCTCTGCAAGGGACATTATTACAGCTCGGGTCTCTCGTTCTACAACTTCCCGTATGCATTCGGCGGTTTGTTCGCAAGGGGATTGTACGCTAAGTATGTCGAGAACGGCAATGATTTTGTGCCCGTCTATCGCAAACTGCTCTACACAACGCCCATCGCGACCGTCGAGGATGCCGCACTCGTCGCGGGCATTGACCTCAAGGGCAAGGAGTTCTGGACGAACAGTCTGCTTTCCTACAAGAAGAACGTTGACGAGTTTGAAAGGCTTGTTAAGCTCGTGAAATAGGGCTTTCTTGACACTCCGAAATTAAAGGGGCTGTTGCTCGCGAATCGTTTGATTATGCAACAGCCCTGGACGGGTAAACTATTATATTATACGTGCGAAAGTCAAGGTCGGGTAGTATTTTTCGCCACCGAACGAAAAGATTTATCGCTTTTCTTTACTGAAACGCTTGGACGCGAAAAACTCCACCCTTACCTTGACATCCTTCCGGCTCCGAGCTCCTGATCGGATGCAGTGTAACCAATCATTGACGCTTTAACAAATTTTTTACAGTTAATACCGCTTACTCTCTTTACACAGCAGTATGCAGATGATATAATAGTTTTATACATAACGGGAGGGTATAAGAATGGCCGCACTTAAGGATACAATTTTTTTCAAGAAGCTTGATAATCGAGGTAGCGATAATTCAAAGATTTATTCGGGAATGCTGCTCGTTATTTCGGATGACATCGGTAGATTGCTTGAATATATTAAAACAACCTTTCCAGACTTTCCTGATCATGGTGAAAAGCATTCTTACAGAATTCTAGATTACACTGCGCGGATATTAGGTGATCAAATCGACATACTTTCTGATACTGAAATTTTTTGCTTTATACTTTCTTCATTATTTCATGATACAGGCATGGCTTTAGTAGGATTCTCAACTAAAAATGTGTTACGTGTTGAACACCCTGAAAACGCTTCTGTTGTTATCGATAAATACTTTGACGATGCATTACCTAAATTAAAGAATAAAGAAAGAATAAAATCTATTGTAAAATATGTTTGCAAGGCACATGGCATGGATGTAGATGCAATGTACAAAGATTCGGAGTTTATCGCAATCGACACAATTAATGGGGATAATGTCAGAAACTCTGTTTTGTCAGTACTACTACGCATTGGAGATTTGCTTGACCTTGACGAAGATCGCACAAACTGGTTGGCTTTAAACTTGTTCCCTATTCTTTTTCCTGAGGAAGCAAAAGCTCATAATATTAGACATTTAGGTGTACAAAAGTATCATTTTTCATCGGACACCCTTAATGTAGAGGTAAAGGTTCATAACATTACCGAATATATGATTTGGAAAAAATGGTTGGGTTACCTAGATAAAGAAATCTTATATGCGAACACTCATCTTAAAAAGGAGAATATCTCTTTTCCTGCACTTTCCAAAAGCATAAAGAAAGATGACAATGCAAACTTTAATATTGAGGATATTCGGTTTGAACTTGATGATAATGGCGGAATTTGGGAGATAATTTCGAAGTCAGTTTACACAAACAAATTTGACTTTATTAGGGAAGTAATTCAAAACGCAATTGATGCGACATTAATTGATACATATCTTAACCATAGTATTCCGATTGAACACCCATCACCCAGGTCGTGGACTCTTTCAAACCGTGCTACTCCAATATTTGTATGCTACTCAGCAACCACGCAGTCATTATATATTGTCGATAATGGTGTGGGCATGAGTGAATTAGATTTGCGTAGCTTTTTATTCAAAGTAAGCGGCACTGGTTATCGCGATGCAAACGAACGTGCTTTCCCGTTTCCTTCTATTGCTAAATATGGCATTGGTTTTGTATCTTGCCTTATCAATGCAGAGAGAATAAAAATCTACACTGCCAAACAAACCAATAGCCATATGCAGAAGGTAACGTTAGAGACCGGCATAAATCAAGCACTCATCGAAAAAGTGCCTTTTGATGGCTATGTTGGCACCACCGTGGCGATTAAGTTAAAACACCAATATTCTTTCCTGGAGGTTTATGAGTATATTTCTGGAACGTTCTGCTATCCAAGTGTAGAAATATGCTGTATTAATATTGACAACCTCTCTATTAATGCAACTGAGTTGAATGTAGTTAATGTATATGAGCATTGTTTCAATAAACCATATAAATTTGCCAGCAGTATAGACAACATCAATCAGGCCAGAAATCGTGTTGTAAAACCAATTCAGGACAAAATGTACAACCTACGTGATGTTCGAAATGGTGCTGAGGAACTTGCCGATTGGATTAGAGAAAATAGCATATATGATAAAAAATATTCCGACAAAGAAAAGTTCGCTGATTTTATAATCAAAGTAAAAGAATTGCTCAGAGAGGTTCGCTATTCGGACATTAAAGATATTTTTCCGTTTGAACTTTCAAAAATATGTGAGAAAGATCTCTTTAACACGCCTGATGACTATTTAGCGCGAATTGATGTATTTATGAAATCACTTGATAGAACCATTGCTGACCAATCTGCGTTACTAACTAAATACCCTTCTTTTTATAACACAATACATAAGCATAATGTTCACATAGATGGCAATTGGGATTTTATAGTTGCTGACGTTGATGAAGAATTGAATATTTATAAAATTCAACAGTATAATGCTCCAATTGACCTAAGTAGGCGAAAAGGCATCATTCTAATGAAACACGAATTTCAAGATTATGACGAAGGAATTGAATATGCTGCAATAAACGGGTTTTTATTTAATAAAGGCTCCGTAACAACTTGTTTGGTGCAGGTTCATGGATACCACGAAGTGCCATATGGCAGCAAAAGAGAGAAAAGTTTTATCATTAATTCCTATGATGATCATAACTGCGTATGTGAAGCACTTGAGGAAGAATATTTCGATTCGCTAGATAATAGCGATGAAGAACCGTATTTAATTGATTTGGGTGATGATGAGGGATATGCTCTTGGAATGGAATTTAAACCAACGTATAATGTTGTTTCTATTACCAACAATGAATTTATCCGAAAAAATGATGTTGATTTAAATTCTGGATTTGGCCTTACCTGTCAGTTTAATCAACACAATTTTATCAGTTCTTTTCCTCTGATTGGTTTAAATGGATATTCTGATGTTATGGATGACATTAGTAAAATTGATTCAGTAAAATCAGTATATTGTCAGGACGGTATTGTTATACCATTTAGAATTGAGCAACTCTTTCCTATAGGTTATGTTAAAGTTGTTTGCAATGCTACCCATTCTGCAAGAATGCCTCTCAATGTCACACGACATGAGGTCAGTCAACTAAAGTCTGATGTAGATTCTTGGTATGACAATATAGGATGTAAAATTCAAAAGCAAATCTTTCAACACGTTTCGAAAACCTTTTGCAGTGTCAAATTGGATTTTAATGTTTCTGAATTGATAGAGGCGAGCTGGGTACAAAATAAAAAAAGTATATTAGGTGAAAAGAGTAAGCTAAGTTTACGAAAATTGAAGAATAGATAATTTACGTCATAGATGCTGCAGAATGTGTGTATTCAAACTGTGAAAAATGGCTCAATGTCAATAGCTGGGGGTAAGCACGTAGAAAAGGTTTCGAGATTCCCAAGGGCTGTTGCACTAAGTCCCGCTTCCGGCCTATCCTGGAAGCATCCGCATTTGGATAAACCAAAAGCGGAGGCACAGCAAAGCCGGAAAAACCCATTCCCTCAAAAGTTTTAGGGGGTATGGGGGCATTTTTCAAAATGCCCCATCGTGATCTGGGGCAGCGCCCCGCTTAATTTAAGAGAACCACTTCTCGAACAGCTCGCTAAAGAATTTCGCGATTTCCTTGAAGAAATTGCCTATGTCGGCGACTACGTTGCTTACCGTCTGAGTGAACTTCTCCCATCCGTTTGCGGCATTTACAAGCCCGAGTACGCGCTGACGGATCTGCTCGACATCGAGTCCTTCGAGCGTCCTCGCGAGGGTGAGGATCTGCTGAACCTGAGTTTCGGTGAGTTCGACATTGTATTCAGCGGCGATTTCGCGAATCTTCTGCTTCACGGCTTCGTCATCCATGTCCTTGGTAACGTCGAGGATCTTCTTGAGCTCGTTGATTATCTCAGTCGCCTCATCGGAGCCTATCATATCGGCAAGCTGTCCGGTCGTAAGCAGCTCATCGATGCCCGCGAGCTTTGCATACTCGCTCAGGATGCTTCCGGTAAGGCTCTCATAGGCCTTGTATACGCCGGTGAGCGCCGCGGTACCGCTGACGGTCACGGGAGCCGCAACGATGATTTTGGCATCGGTTATACCGACGGTGAGGAGTACGTTTCTGTACATATCCTCGGTGCAGTAATCGATGTTGTAGGTGCTGATGTCAAGCCCGCTGCCGGCTTCCATCGCGCGGATGTAGATGCAGGAAAGCGAACGAGTTCCGATTTCGGACGAGGGCAGCTTGCCTTCAAAATAGAACCTTTCCTCCGAATTGGTAACGGTAAGAACGTTGCCGGCAGGCACTTCGCCGGAAAGTCCGAAGATGGCATAAACCTGAGCGCGCTGTGCGTCAGTTAGATCGGCACCCATCACGACGCGCCAATCACCCTCAGCCATGGTAACGTAATCGCCGGGTATTGCCAAACTGCTCTCGGGAGTAGCCTGAACATCTTCGGGGGTAGCCTGAGCATCTTCGGGTGTCGCCTGAACGTCCTCGGGAGTGGCTTGGACGTCTTCGGGAGTAGCCTGAACATCCTCGGGCGTGGCTTGAACGTCCTCGGGAGTAGCCTGAACATCTTCAGGTGTCGCCTGAACATCCTCGGGAGTAGCTTGAACATCGGGTGTTGCCTGAATGTCCTCCCCTTCCGCCAATGCGCCGCCTACGACACCAAAGGCGAATATAGCTGCAAGCAGCAAACAAATCAACCTTTTCATAAATTAAACTCCTTTTAAGTTAATTTTGGAAGGTTATTACATTCCCAACCTTCCTACAATACTATATCACAATTAAGCAGCTTTATCCACCCATATTTGTAAACAAATTGTGACGAATTCGGAAGAAATGTACTTTGAATGTCTTATTTAGCCGGCTCTGCTGTCACGACACCACAATATATTTGCGCGAATATCCCCCATATACACCAAAAACTTGTATAATAGCGATGTGGGCTCTGTCGTTTCATTCGCGGCATTGACTCTAATTTAAGTTAAGCTATTTTAGGAGGAACTCCCATGGAGAAAAACAGCGGCTTCGCTACGAGGCAAATACACGTCGGCAAGGTCGACATACCGGGAATTGCGCCGCTCGCAACCCCCATATTCCAGACTTCCACATTTGAATTCGATTCCACAGCACAGGGCGCAAGGCGTTTTTCCGGCGAGGAAAACGGCTACATTTATACTCGTCTTGGCAATCCGAACATTGCAAAGATAAGTGAAAAGCTTGCCTCGCTCGAAAACGCTGAGGCCGGCATGGCGATGGGCAGCGGCATGGGCGCTATCACGACCGTTATGTGGACTGCGCTGCACGCAGGCGATCATTTGCTCGCTGACGACGCGCTGTACGGCTGTACCTTCTCCTACTTCACCCACGGACTTACCCGCTACGGAGTGGAGGTAACTCTCGTAAACTTTGAGGATCTGGACGCGGTCAAAGCGGCGATCCGTCCCAACACCAAGGTGTTCTATTTTGAAACCCCCACCAATCCCAATCTTAAGCTCATCGATATTGAAGCCGTTGCAAAGCTTGCGCACGAAAATTGCCCCGACGCGAAGGTTATCGTTGACAATACATTTGCGACGCCCTATCTGCAAAAGCCCATCGAGCTTGGCGCGGACGTTGTAATCCACAGCGCGACCAAATACCTCAACGGCCACGGCGATGTCATCGCGGGCATGGCGGTCGGCAAGGCGGATTTCATCACCGAATGCAGCATGTTCGGCCTTAAGGACATGACCGGCGCGGTTCTTGGGCCGTTCGAGGCATATCTTATTGACAGAGGGCTCAAGACGCTCGATATAAGAGTGCAGAAGCATTGCGATAACGCAATGAAGATAGCTCGTTTTCTCGAGGGGCATCCGATGGTCAAACGAGTGATCTATCCCGGCCTTGAGAGTCATCCCCGCCATGAGCTTGCAAAGCGGCAGATGAAGAACGGCTTCGGCGGCATCATCACATTTGAGCTGAACTGCGATCGTGAAAGAAGTGCGGAATTCGTAAATTCACTCAACCTTTGCACCATCGCCGTAAGCCTTGGAGACGCGGAAACGCTCATCGAGCATCCCGCGACGATGACGCACAGCACATACACTCCCGAGGCGCTTGAGCAGGCAAAAATCGGTGAGAGCATGCTTCGTCTCAGCGTAGGTCTTGAGGATGCGGATGATATCATCCGCGACCTTGACGAGTGCCTTAATCGCATAGAAAAGTAAGCGGGTTGTAGGCGTATTGAATCATTACGCATAGAATAACAGCATGGTACTTTAGGCGGAGTTTTCAACCGCATCGAAATAGTCAATATAGCACACCCTCGCAGTCAGCAGGATTGCGGGGGTGTTGTTTGCATAAACGGAATTGCAATCAACAATTAAAATCATTTTGATTGCAGTGATTTTCAGTATGCGCATGAAAGAAGAAGCGTCGGGAAAACTAAATAAGGTATCTAAGGTAATGCGCCGAATACGACCATGCATATGTTGAACGAGGCCGAATTACAATATATGCATATCAAGGTTGACATTACCAATTTTTCTTGCTATAATAATTATATACGTTGACTCCAATGCGTCTAACAGCTTTTGGGGTTACAGTGGAAAGCCATATCCGGTTGATTTTCTGCCGGGTGAATTCATGCGCTTTCGGGATCAGCCTGCCAGCGACCGATAACGTCTTATGGGGGATAAGTATAATTAAATGAGGCCAATCAGGACTGCACATACGACCAGTTTTAATACGAGAAAAGTGATTCACATAGCATTGCTTATGCTTATCGATGTGGTTTTGTTGAATGCTGCTCTGTTCTTTGCGCTTTGGGTGCGAATGGAGTTCAATATGGGGCAGCTTCTTAAAAACGGATTGCTTTTAGAGTTTATTAAAACGGCCCCCGTCTATACCGTCATTGGACTTTTCGTATTCTTCATGCTGAAGCTTTATACCAGCCTTTGGGAGTTTGCATCGGTATATGAATTTGTGCGCATCGGTATAGCGTGCATAATAGTCAGTGCAACAAACTACATAGTGATGAGACTGTTCAGCATAAATGTGCCGCGCAGTCACCCGGTGCTTAATTTCTTTTTCCTGTGTATCTTTGTGACTACAGTTCGTTTTTCGTATCGCCTGTTCCGCAGAAGAATCAGTGAAACCGGAAGAGAAAAGCGGACTATGCTTATTGGCGCGGGCAGTGCGGCATCGGTTGCTCTGAGGGAGTTCTCGTCAAGTGCTTACTCCGAAAACAAAGTTGTCTGCATCATCGATGACGACAGAACCAAGCAAGGGCAGTATTTGAAGGGGGTAAAAATTATAGGCGGCAGGGATATGATAGTTTCTGCGGCGAAAAAATACAATGTGAGCGAAATAATCGTCGCGATGCCTTCGGTGCCCAACCGCCAGCGCAAGGAGATTTTGGACATCTGCCAACAGACCCCCTGCAAGCTTAAGACCCTGCCGGGCATCTTCCAGCTTGCCAACGGTGAAGTCAACATAAGCAAGATTCGTGATGTTGAAATAGAAGACCTGCTTGGGCGCGATCCGGTCAAGGTCGATCTTACGGATATATTGGACTATGTAAGCAACCGCGTCATCCTCGTTACCGGAGGAGGCGGCTCGATCGGCAGTGAGCTTTGCAGACAGATAGCCTCCCACAACCCGAAGACGCTGATAATCTTTGATATTTATGAGAATAATGCCTATGATATCCAGCTTGAGCTGAAGCGCCGTTATCCTTCGCTCGATCTGCAGGTGCTCATTGGCTCCGTGCGCGACAGGGAACGCATCCGCAAGCTGTTCGATGCCTATCGCCCCGAGCTCGTATTCCACGCGGCGGCGCATAAGCATGTGCCGCTTATGGAGCACAGCCCTAATGAGGCGATAAAGAATAATGTATTTGGCACCTTGAACGTCGCTCTTGCCGCGGACGAGTTCCATGCAAGGCGCATGATACTTATCAGCACCGATAAGGCCGTCAACCCGACGAATGTCATGGGCGCAAGCAAGCGCATATGCGAAATGATCGTTCAGACGATGGATATGCGTTCAAAGACCGAGTACGTTGCAGTGCGCTTTGGCAATGTTCTCGGCTCGAACGGCTCCGTTATCCCGCTTTTCCACAAGCAGATTCTCGACGGCGGCCCCATCACGGTTACACATAAGGATGTTATCAGATACTTTATGACGATACCCGAAGCCGTATCGCTCGTGCTTCAGGCCGGCGCTTATGCTGAGGGAGGGGAGATATTTGTGCTGGATATGGGTAAGCCCGTGCGCATAGACGATCTTGCGCGAAATATGATAAGGCTCTCAGGGTTGGAACCGGATGTTGATATTCCGATCGTCTACACGGGTCTGCGCCCCGGCGAAAAGCTGTACGAGGAACTGCTCCTAAGCGAAGAAGGACTCAAAAAGACCGATAATGAGCTGATCTATATCGCACATAGGGTAGAGTTTGACGATATAATGTTTGAACGCAATGTGGAGCGGCTTCGCGCGGCATGCGATTCGAGCGAGGAAAATATAAGAGCATTACTGCATGAAATCGTAAAAGAGTATAAAGAAGCATCATGATGTTTATAGGCATGGTATGCGCTATAAAGTATGCGATGGAATTGGATATGGTATCCACGGCGCAGCGGAGCATAAATGAACAAAGAAAAAGCTAAAAGCAGGCGTAAAATGCCGACACATGCGATAGTATTTCTTGTGCTTTTTGGCCTGTTTTTTGCCATATGTGTGGCCGCGCTCATTTCCATAGCGATGAACGGCAGGATCACCGTTTCAAGGTACACGGTTGGTCACATGGGAGCAAGTGAGCTTGGAGGTTCCGAAGAAAGTGCGCAATCGGATGCTGGGGAGGACGAGACGGGCGTTCGGATCGTGCTGATAAGCGACCTTCATCGCAGGAAATTCGATGAAACCAATCAGCAGCTTGTGGACAGGGTCTCGGAGCAGTCGCCCGATCTGATTTGCGTGGATGGAGATATGCTTGAAAAAAGCTGCACTGCTGAGGAGGTGGAGGACTTTGCTTCGCTGCTTGAGCGGCTGCAGCAGATCGCG
Organism: Christensenellaceae bacterium; assembly: GCA_022510765.1. Classification (GTDB taxonomy): domain Bacteria; phylum Bacillota; class Clostridia; order Christensenellales; family CAG-138; genus PeH17. Next base: position 12,625 of record JAFLSU010000020.1, on the reverse strand, counting down.
CAGGTCTATTGCGCTTATGGGAACCACGACTATGAAGCATATTCAAAGCCCGTTCCCCATGGCGATGTGGGCGATATCTGGGATATGGATGAATCAATGCTAAATGTTCTGACGGTTCGTCAAAGGCTTGAGCAGACCGGGGCGATCTTCCTTGAGGAGGAGTATCGTGATATCGTTGTTAATGGCATAGACATACGCATAGGAGGCATGTACGGCTATGCGTTCTTGGGGGATGACGAATCGGTGAATGAAGCGCGCAAGCGTCTAACATTTTTAGCGGAATACTGTGATACCGATTCCTACAAAATTCTTATGTGTCACCGTCCGGACAGCTTTATTTTTAACTCGGCGGCGGACGACTGGGAGATTGACCTCGTCATGTCGGGTCATACTCATAACGGTGTGATAAATATCCCGTTCGTTGGTGCGATAATTACGCACGACCAAGGCCTTTTTCCTAAGTATTCAAAGGGTAAATTTGACATTGGCAATATCACCCTTGTGATAACAGGCGGTCTTGACGGCGCGAGCAATGTGCCAAGGATATTCAATCCGCCCGAAATATCGGTAATAGATATAACGGAATAAAGCATAAATGCGAGTATATCTAAACCGACATCGAACTCGATGCCGGTTTTATCAATAATTTAAATCGATATGAGGAACGCATCGGATTCAAATCGCTATTGGGCAAGCATCAAATTATCTGCATTGCTCTCCTTATTATCAACAGTGCATCGGCAACAGTGACCCTGCCATCGCAGTCGAAATCCGCAAGCAGCGTTTCCGACTCGTCAAGGCTCTGAAGTTCCAGTGCACAGCGCACGGTGATGAGCGCGTCGGCAACCGAAACATTGCCGTCCATATCGACATCGCCCATCTCGCATGCTCTGCTGAGATAGACGTTATCGAGCATCGCTGTTCCGTTGCCATCATGGATGAAGCTCCAGCGGAATTCGAAGCTTCCCGCTTCCCTTGCAATAAAATCATAGGTTTTAAACGCTCCCGAGTTGGTTTCCTGCATCACGATCGGCTGACCATTGACCTCGAACAGAAGGCTTCCGTCCGAACAGCTGTATTCAAAGGAGAGCCGCTGTCCCCTCATAAGCTCGACATTCAGCCGAACGCCGCTTTCCGTTCCTTCGCCGTTCATGCCTACGGCGCGTCCATCGAAAAGTTTACCAACGAACGGAACGGATTCGGAATCGGTGTCAAAAACGAGTTCGCCGCGATAGGCATTGAGCGCCATGTTCAGATCGATCTCATCGTCCTCGAGCAGCCATACGCTGTCGAGCCATTCGAGCCTTCCATTGAGCCAATTTCGCAGTTTCCATACGCCGTAATCGAAATTTTTGCCCCACAGCTCGTTGTTGGCAGGCTCGGCCGCCGTTAGATACGCCGCCTGCTCATCTATGAGCGCGAACAGGTCGTTTATGATGGTCTTACGGTATTGGGTGTACTTGCACATGAGCGCGAAGCGGAATTCGGGATTATTATCATACAGCGAATCCACCCAAGGCGCGGAGCTGTTAATAATCATGAAATCCTCATAGGAGCCGGAGCCGGGGCAGTCGTAGTAATCGTTATGTTCCATACTCGCGTTGTTCCAATCGACCAATCCATATGCAAAGTCAAAGTCCCATGGCGCGGTCATATAGAGATGGTCGTCGTCCCTGTCCTTATACATCCAACAGCTTGTCTTGAAATTTCCGTCGATATTCTTTGCAATCTCCTGAAGGATGATAAAGTCGATCCATGAATCCACATCGACATATTTCGTATACTCCTCGCCGCTGATGCCCATGACGGAATCATGAAGTTGCTGCATGTAATTTTCAAGGTAGCTAAGCATCTGCTCGAGCAGTTCGCTGTCGTCGGGCTCGGGTGCTTTCAAAACAAAATAATCCTTCGTCGTATTCGCCCAATAGGGGCAGTTGAACCATTGATCGGTCTGGTAATTTATCCTGCCGTGAATGTCCTTTTCGATAAGGTATCCGCCCGTAAGGTTGTCCGCATCCGCTTCCTCGATATCTACCTTTGTTGATTCGATGTCGATGCGCTCAACGAGGATATATATGCCGTTGTATTCGCCGTTCAAATAGACATCGACAAACTCGCATTTCGGCACATAATTGATGCCAGTAAGCCCCTGATACGCATGATAGGTGATAAAATTGCGCATAAGGGAGGAATCGTGATAGCTTGGAACGATCGCGTATTTCTTTGTCTTTGGTATGTCAAGCAGGGATTTTTTCTCGCTGAGCTTTATCGAATATGGCTTTTTGGGGTATGTCCAGGAGGAATTGCCGCGTCCCTTGACCGAGCCGGTTCCCTCAAACTCACCGCTTGCAAACCTCTTGCTGCCAAGCGTGAGGGTGAATTGCGCATCAATCCAATTCTGCTTGTCCACATCTTCAAACGGAATGTCGATATCGATGTACAGCTTCGGAAGCTCTGCTGCGGTCGCATTTATCGCGATATACTCAAGCTCCGAGAGCGCCATGCTTTCGCCCTCGACCGCGCTGAAGATGAATGTAAAACTGCCGTCATCATTCGTTATGATTTTGGTTTGGTTCGGTTCATCCTCAAAAAACACGGAGTATTTGTCACAATAGCTCCAGCCTTCATCGAATCTGGCGGTGAACCTGAGTTCCTTTGTTTCGGAAAATCGGAACATTTCGCCCTCGACAGCACCCAAAACGGTCAAATCATCCTCGGCATAGTCCAGCGTTACGCCGTCAGAGAAGCGTGGCGCGATGGTGTAACTTCCCGGTTCGCCCGTATCTGCGATGCCGATCGGTTGCTTGATTGCATTTGGTTCGCTCGAAGTTTGATACTCTGCGGCGATCGGCAGCATGAAAACCGAGATTAATGCCAAGGCAAGAATCGAGCAGACTATTCGTTTTATTAGTTCTTTCATCGTTTACCTCTATTTTAAATGCTTTTTGATTTGGATTATAGCATGTTTTGAGGAATGCAACAAGTTTTTTATATTATTTTAAGTTAGTCGATCGATTGTGCAGCAGGGCAAAATTTATATATCTGCTTTTTCCGCATTGACAAGCACAAAAAAGGATATTATAATCAAAAGTAATTCTATGCTTGTGTGAAGTAGCGGCGAAAGCAGGCTTGCTTTACGAAAACGTAATTCCCGCACAAGCGCATAATGGTTTAAATCGCCGACTGGGACACGATGCAATGGTGTGATTTGAAGAGAGCTGTTGGGCGGTGCGAGACAGCATGAGCGCCATCGTCATCATCACCCATGAGTGCGGGGAGGAAATCCTGTTCCCTGTGGTAAATTCAGCCTAAAGTCGGTAATTTGGGCTGTAAGCTGTGGCTTCATTCTCAGCCATATCACAGATGAGTAGGAGAATATTTTCTGCCGCATACCCTGCGTTATGGGGAGAGTGTGTGAGATATTTGTATGTGCTGAATTTTCGGGCATGGGTTTGAAAATTGCACAGCATCATGTAATACTTATCTCGCAAATTCGGGTGGTACCGCGGTTTCGATCGTCCCGATTTCGGGGCGTTTTTTATTTATTGAAATGTTCTGTCAGGAGAAAAATTTTATGTACAAAAAGGTTCCCACTTCCCTCGATTTCTTTCCGAGGGAGCAAGAGGTTCTTGAATTCTGGAAGGAAAACAAGATCTTTGAAAAATCCGTTGAACAAAGTAAGGGTAAGCCCGCCTATACCTTCTACGACGGCCCGCCCACGGCAAACGGCAGACCGCATATCGGTCATGTTTTGACCCGTTCGATGAAGGATATTATCCCAAGGTACCGCACGATGAAGGGCTATGACGTGCTTCGTAAGGCCGGCTGGGACACCCATGGCCTCCCCGTTGAGTTGGAGGTCGAAAAAACCTTGGGACTCGACGGCAAGGAGCAGATAGAAGGCTACGGCGTGCTGCCGTTCATCGACAAGTGTAAGGAATCCGTCTGGAAATACAAGGGTGAATGGGAGCAGATGAGCGATGCGGTCGGTTACTGGGCGGACATGGAACATCCCTATGTTACCTATACCGATGATTATATTGAATCCGTTTGGTGGGCGCTCAAGACCATCGACGATAAGGGACTGCTCTATAAGGGTCATAAGATAGTCCCCTATTGCCCGCGCTGCGGTACCGCGCTCTCGAGCCACGAGGTCGCGCAGGGCTATAAGGATGTAAAGGAAGTTTCCATCTTCGTCACATTCCCCGTGATAGGCGGAGACGCGGAGTTCATCGCGTGGACGACCACCCCTTGGACGCTGCCGAGCAACGTCGGCCTTTGCGTTAACGCGGATGAAGATTATGTCAAGGTTCAAGCGGGCGAGAAGAAGTATATCCTTGCAAAAGCGCTCGTCGAAAGCGTGCTTGGCGAGGATACCGTAGAGCTTGAATGCTTCAAAGGTTCCGAGCTGGTTGGGCTTGAATATGAGCCGCTCTTCGATTTCCCCGTAAATCACAGGGGCAAAAAGGCATGGCGCATCGTTTCCGACGATTATGTAACGCTTACGGACGGTGCGGGCATCGTTCACATTGCGCCCGCCTTTGGTGAGGATGACGCAAGGGTCGGAAGAAAATGGGATCTGCCCTTCGTCCAGCTCGTGGATGCGCGCGGCAGGCTCACGGGCGGCACGCCGTGGGACGGCACCTTCGTTAAGGATGCCGATAAGCCCATTATTGCCGACTTGAAGGCGAGAGGCAAGCTTCTTAAGGAGCTTCCCTACGAGCATAGCTATCCCTTCTGCTGGCGCTGCGATACCCCGCTCATCTATTACGCAAGGGAGAGCTGGTTTGTAAAGACCACCGCCGTGCGCGACAGGATGATCGAAAACAACAGAAAGATCAACTGGATACCCGAATCCATCGGCGAAGGCCGCATGGGTAATTTCCTTGAAAACGTCATCGACTGGGGCATCAGTCGTGAACGCTATTGGGGTACGCCCTTGCCCGTTTGGATGTGCCCCGAATGCGGACATTACCATGTGATGGGCAGCCGTGAGGAGCTTCGTAAATATGCTCCCGAATTGCCAGAGAATATCGAGCTTCATAAGCCGATGCTCGATCCTATTACGTTCAAGTGCGAAAAATGCGGCGGCACGATGAAGCGCGAGCCGGTCGTCATCGACTGCTGGTTCGACAGCGGATCCATGCCCTTCGCGCAATGGCATTATCCGTTTGAAAACAAGGAAGAATTTGAACGCCGCTTCCCTGCGGATTATATCAGCGAAGCTGTAGACCAGACGAGGGGCTGGTTCTACACCCTGAGCGCACTCTCGACGATACTGTTCGATAAGCCCGCGTTCAAAAACTGCATCGTGCTGGGTCTTGTCTGCGATAAGGACGGCAAAAAGATGAGCAAGCACGTCGGCAACGTCATCGCTCCTGCCGATGTTTTGAACAAGCAGGGTGCCGATGCCGTGCGCTGGTATTTCTATACCGCCTCAAGCCCGTGGCTTCCGAGCCGTTTCAGCGGCGATGCCGTCAGCGAGATGCAGCGCAAATACATGGGTACGTTCTGGAACACCTATGCGTTCTATGTGCTGTACGCTGATATAGACGAATTCGACCCCACAAAGCATCAGCTTATCAAGGAAAATCTTTCCGTCATGGATAAGTGGCTGCTTTCAAGGCTCAATACGCTTGTTAAAACGGTTGATAATTACCTTGAAAACCTCCGCATAACCGAGGCGGGGCGCGAACTGAACCGGTTTGTCGATGATCTCTCCAACTGGTATGTCCGTCAGGGGCGTGAACGCTACTGGGGCAAGGAGATGACCGCCGATAAGGAGGCTGCCTACATGACGCTCTACACCGCGCTTGAGACGCTGACCCGCCTCACCGCACCGTTCACCCCGTTCATGGCGGAGGCCATCTATCAGAACATCGTCCGCACCGTGGATAAGGACGCGCCGGAGAGCGTGCATCTTTGCGCGTTCCCTGAGTATGATGAAAGCTTTGTGGATACCAAGCTTGAAAAGAGCATGGATGAGATACTCCGCATCGTCACCTTGGGACGCGCTGCAAGGAATATTGCCAACACTAAAAACCGCCAGCCCCTTTCGGAGATGTTCGTGCAGGGCATCGATGAACTGCCAAAAATGTATACCGAGATCATCATAAGCGAGCTGAACGTCAAAGCAGTCAGATTCGTGAAGGACGCTTCCGAGTTCATAAGCTACCGCGTAAAGCCCCAGCTCAAGCTGCTTGGACCCCGCTATGGCAAGGTTCTGCCCAAGATAAATCAGTATTTGCAGGGCGAGGGTATCGGAAACGCGGTCGTCGCGGCTCATGCCGAGGGCAAGCCCTACGAGTTCGAGCTTGAGGGGATGACCGTTTCGCTCAATCCCGAGGACGTGCTTGTCGATACCATCAAGAAGGAGGGCTTTGCCTCCATGAGCGAGCACGGCGTAACGGTCGTGCTGAACACGCAGCTCACAGAGGAACTCATCGAGGAGGGCTATGTCCGCGAAGTCATAAGCAAGGTGCAGACCATGCGCAAGGAATCGGGCTTCGAGGTAACGGATAAGATAGAGATAGCAGCAGCGGGAAGCGACAAGCTGATTGCAATACTTAAAAAGCATGAAGGTGAAGTATGCGCTGCGACGCTGGCTGTGGCGTTTGAGCCGGTACAGTGCGATTGCCCCGATGAAAACGCATCCGATGGCTATACGAAGGAATGGGACATCAACGGCGAAGAAGCCAAGATAAGCGTTAAGAGGATTTGAAATGAGTAAATCAAGTTTACTGAACATTGCTATAAGGTTTGCGGCGATCGTACTCGCGGTCGCCGCCGCCTGCCTTCTTGCTGCGGGCTGCGCCCCCGAATCCGAGGAACGCAAGCAATACGAAGCGGGCGTGGAGCATTACAACAACGGCGAATACGAGCTTGCCAAGGAATGCTTCATAGCTGCCGACGGCTATGGCAACACCAATGATTTCCTTGTCGCCATTGCGGAGTGCGAGAATCGGTATGAGGATGCCGTCAAGAAGATGGATGAGCATCAGTATGCCGAGGCCTATGTATTGTTCGAATCCATCTCCAAATACTCGAATTCCGCAGAGTTTATGGAGCGTATAAGCGACCTAAAGGCAAAGTACGAGCAGGGCTTAAAATTGTACGATGAATCGAAATTCATTGAAGCGAGGGCGTGCTTTGCCGACGCGAACGGCTATTCCGAGAGCGACGCATACATCGCCAACATAGATACGATGGCGGAGCTGTTCAACAGCGGAATGGAATATAAAAACGCGGGTGATTACGAAAATGCGATAACCGCCTTTCGCGCGATAAACGCCGATTTTGAGGGTGCGTTAGCTCTAATAGAGGAATGTGCGGCGGAACTAGTCAAATCGCCCGTAAGCCTGAACGGGTTCATAAAGAACTATAACGATGAGTACCCGGGCGGCTCGGTTTCGATAGGCAGGGGCGATCTCTCCTCCCAATTCGTGCTTTCGGACAGTCAGGGCATCCTTATCACGGGCGTTGCGAACGAGCAGAGCAAGGTCACATTCATATCCTTCTGGTTCAGTCCGGGGTTGATGGAGGAGCTTGGCGAAAACGGCTATAACGAGGCCATCGCGCATTGCATCAGGGCATTAAACCCATATTTTGCCGAGTATGAGCAGATTTTAGCGAACCTTTCGGGCTATCTGGGCGGCATTGTCAATTACGGTTGCATGAACATTACGACCCTGATAGATCAGAGCGGTTCCACGGTGGTTGAGGCCGCGGTCGTCACAGAGAGTTAGTTGGGGTTTCACCCCAAACCCCATTTAAGGGCCTTTTTGAAAGAAGGCCCTTAAAAATCCCAAAAACTTTTAACGAGAAGGGAAAATGAAGCTTTTAGAATTTATCATAATTTTGGATAGACCGAAATCGTGATAGTAGAACGCCGCGAGAAAACCTTTTTTCGCGGCATAAATTCTTAAGTATTTGGACGCAAATAATTGAAAATCGTTTGAATCAGTTTTAATTATGGAACAAGAACCCTTATGAGAACAATCAGCTTTACAATACCGCCCGAATGCGAAGGGATAACCGTTCGCAGCATACTGAAAAATCAAATGCGGCTTTCTTCAGGGCTGATAGCTCGAATCAAACTGATCCAAGGCGGAATACTACTTAACGGTGCTCCGGTGCATACAAATGTGCGTGTTCAGGCGGGGGATGTGCTATGCGCCACCGTTGGCCCATCGGGAACATCGGATTTGAATGCGGTGGTTACGCATGGCGCAGAACGCAAGGCATTTCCCTACGAAATTCTGTTTGAAGATGAGGATATCCTGATAATCAATAAACCTGCGGGAGTGGCAGCTCACGGTTCGCGCTACGATGCGTGCGTGCCGTCCATCGGCAAGGCGGTGGGGGAGTACTATGGAAACGATGAAATGTACCATCCCGTGAGCAGACTCGACAAGGGTACGACCGGGGTTATGACAATTGCGAAAAATGGGTTTATGCACGAATTGCTCATAACAGCGCTACATTCGGATGAGTTCAGGCGTGTTTACATCGGCATTGCGGAGGGCGATGTCGGGCGTAGCAAAGGAGACTTCGGCACGATAGATCTTCCGATTGGACGGGCGGACGGCTCCGCAATCAAGCGGGAGGTGCGAAGGGACGGAGCAAGGGCGGTCACTCATTATGAGGTCATTGGCTATGAGAATGGTTATTCGATCGTGGGTTTCGTGCTTGAAACCGGCAGGACGCATCAGATTCGAGTGCATATGGCGGCTATCGGGCATCCCCTCGTCGGAGATTGGCTGTACGGCACCGAGCGAAAGGATTTGATCGAACGCCCCGCGCTGCATTCTAAAGAGCTTGAGTTCATCCATCCGTTGACGGGGGAGAGGCATATAATCAATGCAAAGCTCCCCCAAGATATGAGGGAGCTGGTAGGTTGGCAGGGTTAAGCAAGGTTCCGCACATTTATTTTGCTGTCTGCTTTAATTCTGCTCTTTCTTTTCTTCGTTTTATCCATACACCCCACATGCGGTATACGGTCGAAACGAGCAGAACGCCGACGGCTAATGCACCTGCGGCTGCTGCAGTCGATGTGCCGCGCGACCAAAACTGTGCCACATCTCCGTGCGCAACAAAACTCATCGTATAATAGATGCCCGCGCCGGGGATGAGCGGCACAAGCGAGGCCATAAGGTACGAGATGGTGGGATATTTGCGCACACGCGCCATTATTTCGGCATATATGGATGCTGCGGCCGATGCGATAAAAAAACACGTCGGGTCGTTGAACCCAAAGAAACTACATATTCTATATACGAGCCAAGAGATTGCACCACCAAGAATACAGAGAAGCATACCGGCACCATGGATGTTCATGATGAGTCCAAAGCCAAAAGTACCGATCATGCCCGCAATACATTCGATAAAAAGGCTGTGCTGAACAACAAGGATGCTTCCGTTCACTTCTCCGAAAAGGCGAATCGAAAAAGAAACCGCAGCACCGGTACCGACGACGATCGCGGCAGCTATGATTAGCACCTGAACAAGTCTATTAACTCCCGACATGGTGTCACCGTAGATGATGTCGCGCATACTGTTTGTAAAAAGGAATCCGGGAACCAGCAGCATTATAGCGCCGATGCTTACCATGTCCGCGTTCATGCACAGTTCCAAGGCGGCAAGCGCGTGGGAGATGGTTCCGAGAATAAAGCCCGCGACTACGGTTTTAAAGAACGGATTTGCATGAAATGCGCTCATAAATTTCAGGCAAAGCCCCGTTGCAAGCCCACAGACGCCCGAACAGATCGCATCCGAAAGCGTGCCGCCGAAGAAGATTGCAAAGCCCGCTGCCGTCACGAAGCTGGCGAGGTGATACACCAAGGTATTGTAGTGGCGAACGTCCGCGGTCGCGGTGTTCAGCATATGCTTTGCCTCATGCAGCGGAGGCGTTTCGTAACATATTTTACGGCAGAGCGCATTGTACTTTTCTACGCCGTCGAGTATGGTATCGCAGTCCTTTATGCGGCGTATTTTTGAGAAAACGCGCCCGTCATCCGTTTCAAGGCTCGCCATAATGCAACCCGGGATGACAAAGGTATCGACCTTCTTCACCCCGTATGCTTCAACTATTCGAATGATCGTCTCCTCGACGCGATAGGTCTCCGCGCCGCATTTTTGAAGACGCGCGGCGAACGCGATGCTGAACTCCAAAAGCTCTTCATAATTCATAGAATCAGCTCCCAAAAACCATGACTTTGCAGCATAAATTTGTTCTGCCGCAAGAGCAAGGTTTTGATTTATTCAAAGTTTGAAAAATAAATTTTTCAAACCCGGTTTTGTGGCTTCCTGGAAGCAAAGCGTCTACCGACACTTCGCGCTCCCGACTTTGTTTCACAAAACCAGCCACAATTCCCAAAGAAAGGAAGCTTTCGCTGCGCGAAAGCTACGGTACTAAACATGAGAACAAAGTATAACAGTCAGAGCCTAAAAATGCAACATGAGCGGAATTTATATTTTTGCTGAATCAGCATGGTAAATTCCACGGTGGAAATTGGTTTGGAAATCCACTATCGTGCATGAAATCGCTTGAAAAACGCCCGCCCCAAAATCGAGGCGAGCGCAGTAAGTATTGTTAATTTTCGCGGGAACGGCATGCCTTCGGCCATTTTTATACAGCCAGGCGGCTGAGTAATTGGCTAAAGCTTTATGATTACCTCTTCCCCGTCGGCCGACCGCACATGAACCAGCTCCAGTCCCCGAAAATCCCGGCGTGCCTGCCTTAGAGCCCGGTAAAGCTCCAGGGAGGTCTCTTTAATATCGAATTCCGTTTCGGAGCTTAAACCGCCCGGGATAAGCGGCAGCAGCCGCAGAGTGAAAAGCGGAACGGGGAACCATAACCGGATTTTATCCGTTTTAACATACAGCGTCATTCCACCCAGATCTCCACGGTATCACCATCGGCGGACTCAACCTCTACCAGCTTTCCGATGACGCCGGAGTTCACGAGGTTGATGATCTGATCAAAATCAATGTTTTTGAGCGCGTCATTGGATGCGCCCACATTGATGCTTCCGCTCTGAATCACGATTTTCGCCACTGAAAGCGGCAGATTCATCCTCACATGATCGCCTTCCTTGCTATCGACACGCAGCCGCATGATAGCCTTTGCGGGATCAAAAGCGCTGGTTGCCAGAGCTGCGGTCTCGGGACGCCCAACGCCCAGCAGCTCGTCGGTGGTGATCCCGAACACCTCCGCAAGGCGCGGCAGAAGGGATATGTCCGGCGAGGTCAATCCGTTCTCCCATTTGGAGACGGCCTGGGGCGTGACTGAGCACTTTTCCGCAAGCTCTTCCTGCGTCAGAGCGCATTTCCTGCGGTAATAGGCGATCCTCTCATTTAAGTTGTTCAGCATGATATATACCTCCTTTGATTTCAGGTTTCAGGAACCTTATGCCTTGATTTTACCGCCTGCGTAACCGTTTGGCAACGAACCAACTGTTGAGTTTCATAACCTGTTGGTTGTTTTTATGTAAACCGTTGGTTGTTTCAGGGAGGTATCTTGTGGCAAAACCGACAGAGATTCTTCTGGGAGCCCCGAATGTCATTGGAGAATTCGATCAATCATTGGAGGGTTTTGGGTGCGATCCAAAGAGCGAATAAGCGCCTTATCGATTCCTGGGTCCGCTCATCGAACAGTATTGAAATGTTAAAAACGGGGAGCGGCTGTCCAGCCGCTCCCCATTTTCGGAGGGAATCCCCCTTCATGAAGCTAAGCATTCATGATTTCGCACATTTGTGTGCCTTGGGGATACCCCCAGATGCCCTGCTTTACCACTGGCAGACCGGAATGTACCCGGCAACTCAGCGATTAGTTGCAGCCGCAGCCGTTGTTGTTGCCGCAGCCACAGCCGTTGTTGTCGTTGTTGCCGCAACCACAGCCGCCAAAGCCGTTGTCGCCGAACACGCCGAGCAGTGCGAGGATAATGATCCACCACCAGTTGTTGTTGCCGCAGCCGTCATTGTCGCAGCCACAGCCACAGCCGCCAAAGCCGTTGCCGTTACCGAACAGCAGGATAAGGATGATGATCCACCACCAATTGTTGTTGTAGTACATAGTAAATGCCTCCTTGTTTTGGGCGGTCTCGCCGCCGTCTGATTTATACTACGCCAAGGAGGCGAAAAGCGTGACAGTTTGTGCCGAATGAAAAATGATTCAGGCGGAACGCGGGGAAGCATGACGATGAGGGGTAGAAAGAAAAGTGGTAATATATTGAATCTTTTACATCAACTTGCTATAATGAAATTGGTCGTGAAGTGAGACTATATTCTATAATAATGAGCTGCGGCAAAGTGGTTTGCGCAGCCTTGGAAAGAAGGTATTGTATGAATTTGCAAGATAAAATAGCCATCGTTACCGGCGGCAGCCGCGGCATTGGACTGGCAGTAGTTGAGACTTTTTTGAAGGAAGGCGCCACCGTGGTTTTATGCGCCAGCCGCCAAGAGACTGCGGAACAGGCAGTTGCAAAAATCAAAGAGAAAAATCCCAGCGCCAAGGTGGAGGGCATCTGGCCGAATTTGTCTGATTATGCGGACGTTAAAGCCGCTTTTGATGCGGTGGCGGAGAAATACGGCCGCATCGATATTCTGGTCAACAACGCCGGCGTTT
>JAFLSU010000002.1 GCA_022510765.1 Christensenellaceae bacterium | reverse complement strand
CAGTAAAGTAGAAACCGTCCTTGCTGAAATCGGAGAAGCTGTCAGCATCTACGAGCTTGAGGTTCAGTGCTGCTTCGTAAACAGCATTGATGACCTCGATACAGTCAGCGCCGGAAGCAAGTGCTTCGGCTTCGGCTGCTTCAAGAACAGCCCAGGTGTTGTCCAGCTTACGCATAGCGTTCGCTTCCTGAACCAGTGCGCCTACGCCTTCTGCAAGGGTGGCGACGGGAACAAGGGCGAAAACCATGATGAGCGCAAGTGCCATGGACAGGATTTTGCGGGTTTTCATTTTGTTTCCTCCTGAAATTATTTTTTCCCTTTATAGGGGTGCAAGCCGGCGGCATGCAGATGAGCAGCGGTATCCGCGCGTCTTGCCTACAGCATGATGCCGTCATGTATCCATTATATTTATATTGCATACAAAGTCAAGTCTCAGATGCGTTGTGTCAATGGATTGTTCCATTCCTGCGTGATGAAGCGGATCCTCGACTTAAGTCCGCTAATTAGATACAGCAGCGCTATAGGAAAAGGCTCGGAGCCAAACGGCGTCCGAGCCTTTTTAGTTCATCGACATTCGGCTAATGACATTCATCGTAAACCGAGTCGTTTAGTTTATAGGCGCTCCGAGCATGTCGATCCATTGGAATGCAGATGCGCCGTTTCGTAGTTAGGCTTGTATGTCCATTGCCCAGCGGAGGATAATTAGAGCATCGTTTATCGTAACAATGCCGTCATTATCAGCATCGGCCATATCAACGTTAAGAGCCGACCCGTTTACAATGCCCATTGCATAGCGCATTGCAAGCAGAGCATCGGAAACCGTAATGATGCCGTCGCCGTCGCAGTCGCCGAGAATGGATTCAACCGTTCCGGATACGGATACGTCATCAACGTATACACAGTCATCGTTTCTATCGACGCTGCCGTCCTTCGTATATCTCCACTCAAACTCGTAAGTGCCGTCCGAAGGAACCTCATAGGAATACTCTCTCCAACTCAAGTCGCCCGATTCACTTATAAGCTGGGAACCGTTTACAAAGAACTTGAAGAAGTCATAGTTGGTCTCGCTGCTTACCCTGTAGCGGAAGGATATGGTGTCACCTGCATGCATGTTGACCGTCACGGTAACGCTGGAGGTGGAGGAGCTGCGTCCGGAATTACCGCTCTTAGCATAGTCCTGTTCAACGATCCAGGGGTAAGTTCCGTCGGAAATGAAAGTCAGGTTGCTGCCGGGAGCGTTCAGCGCGGCGCTGAGAGTATAGTACATCTCGACTTCCTTTACCCATGCGGCATCGCTTCCGGATGCGCCGGAGCCGTCCTTGGTGTAGCGGAAGGTGAACACATACTGACCATCGGCGGGTGCCTGATACTCATACTGCGTCCAGCCGGTTTCGGTAGTGACGTTGAGCTGGGACTGACCGTTTACGAGGAACTCGAACCTGTCGCCGGAGCCGCAGCTTACCTTGTATTTGAATACAAAGGAGACACCAGCACTCATGTAATGCGTTGCGGAGATTTCGGATACGGAGTTATTCACGCCTGCGTTGCCGCTCTTTGCGGAATCGCCATCGATGATCCAGGGATACTCATTGCCCTCGAAGAAGAAGTCGCTTGAACCCGTGTTGATCACGGAGCTGATCGTTTTGCTTACGACAACATTGCGGATCCATGCCTTATCGGAACCTGCGGAGCCGCTTGCGTCCTTGGAATACTCCCAAGTAAGAACCGTTTCACCTACCGTCGGGATGATGCCTGTGAAGGTCTGCCAGTCGTGGTCGCCGCTGACTTCAAGCAGGGTTTCGCCATTTGCGCAGAACCTGAAGAAATCATGGCCCTGTTCGCTGCTTACCTTGTACTCGAATGAGATTTCCTGATAAGCACCGAAGATGTTCTTGCTCGTGAGGACGGAGACGGAATTATCAGCGCCTGCATTGCCGCTGAAAGCGGTGTTGCCATCCACGCCCCAAGCGTACTGACCGTCGGAGGTGAAGTGAATGAAGCTGCCTTCGCCGTTGAGGTGGGGGTCAAATTTGAACAGGTCGGCAACATTGAGAAGTCCGGTACCGCCGCCGACGAGACCCTCGTCAATGGCGGCGCCCTTCAGTGCGGCAGTTACGTCTTCAACGCTCATATCGGGAGCATAGCTCCTGACGAGTGCAACCGCAGCCGCGACATGGGGGGTCGCCATAGAGGTTCCGTCAAGGGAATGATAGCCGCCGCCCTTGCGTGCGCTGAGAATATCAACGCCGGGAGCGGTTATATCAACGCCAGAGCCGACATTGGAGAAGTCCGCCATGCGGCGATTTCTGTCGTGAGCCGCAACGGTTATAGCCTGCTCAACGTTTGCGGGGCACCAGTTCGAAACATCGCTGCCGTAATCATTGCCCGCAGCAACACAATAAACTGTTCCGGCCGCAGTACCGTTGGCAATGACTTCCTCATACATCGGATGACCTTGTGCGTTACAGGGTCCCCTGAGGCTGAGGTTTGCTGCATCGCAGCCGTTGAGGTAAGCATACTCCATCGCGTTTACGATATCGGAGGTATTGCCGTAGCCGCCTTCGTCAAGGCACTTGAGAGCCATGATCTTTACATTGGGCAGGGTGCCGTCGATGACAGTACCCGAAACATGCGTACCATGATAATGGTCATCCTCGGGGTCGGCATCGTTATTTACAAAGTCATAGCCGGGAACGAGCCTGTCAACGAGGTATTCGTGGTCGCTGTCCGCACCGGTATCGATGACTGCGACGGTGATGGTGGGCAGATTCTCCACGCCTCCCGCATAGTCAACGAGCCAGGTTGCGTAGTTGTACGCACCGACATGCGCAGGAGCATAGCCCCAGGAGAGGAATTCGTCAACGCCGGGCTGCTGAGCTATGCTCATGATGGTATCGGGAGCAGCATACTGTACACCCTTGACCTTTTCATACATTTCGGCAGCCTTGCGTGCCTCTTCGGGAGTCCTGTACTGGATTACATGCCAGTCGTTATAGCCGTTTACATGCGCAACGGAGCCGGTGTAATCGAGCTCGTTTGCGCTCTTGACGATGATCCTTGCGTTTGCAAAGGGGTCTTCGTCAGCATGTTCTTTTGCGTCCTTAAGCGCATACTTTTCCGTCATCTGGTGCAGACGATCGGAATACGCAAGCAGGTCGTTGATGCGCTTGCTGTTGTCGACGGGCTCATTCGGGGTTCCCGATTCGCCGCCAGCGACTGTGACGAGGCTGAAGCTCATGACTGCTGCAAGCAGCAGAGCAAGAAGCCTTCTGGTCCACTTCATAGGTTTTTTCCTCCTTGAATGTTCTATGCCGGCGCATGTTATAGAACGCACAGCAAATTATCTATTATTCTAACATTTCAACCAACTTTCGTCAACGGAATATACCAATAATATATATGCATACACGTTGAATTGTTTTAGATCGAGGATGGGATGTGTGGGGAAAAAGCGTATTTGAATCGCAATATCAAAGTTTTGTGCGCTAGCAGGGTTGCAAGCAAGGCTTTGCGATAGTATAATTTAGACATGAAAAAGCTTGAAAAGATACTTTCATACGGAATACCCGCCGCATTGCTCTGCGGCTTTCTTGCATATGCCGTTTTAAGCCAAAGGGCGGATACGGTTACGGTCGTATGCGGCTCAATAAGCATATTGATAATTGCCTTTGCGTATCTTCGCGGTCTGTCGCCGTTTCTTAAGTACTGCACCGGGCCATCGCCGTCCCCGCTCTATGAGAAGCTTGGCGAGCGAAGCCGGCGCAGGCTGAATCCAACGCTAAGGATAATACTTCTTTCGTTCATAGCGCAGCTCGTGTTCATTCTTGGCATATATGCGATACATAACGCGGTAAACGGTTTTTCCGGCACGATTTTCAAAAAGTATCCCGAAATATTTATGAGAAGCAACTATTTCGGACTTGGCGAATACGCGCATAACGCGGAGGAGAGGCTTGCCCTGCTTCCGCTGATCCCACTCGTATCCGACCTTATCGGCGGATTGACGGGGCAGGGCGTTCTATGCGCATTCCTAATAAACACGATCTGCATATGCGCGCTTACCGTAATGCTTCACAGGGTAATGCTGTTCGATTCCGACCGCAGAGCCTCCTTCGAAGCACTGATTATATTGTTCTTATCGCCCGCCATGGTGTACCTTCTGATGCCGCAGAGCGGGATCGCGCCATTTCTGCTGTTCTCGCTGTGCGTGTTCTATTTTCTCCGAAAGGGTAAGTTTTTTGCAGCGGGTATCTTCTGTACGCTTTCGGTCTTATGCAATGTTTTAGGGATTCTCCTTATAATTCCTATTATAATGGAGACGGTCAAAGCACTCGTTCTTAAGAGCAAGGGTGAGTCTCGCTGCACGCCAAAAGAGGTGCTTAAATCGGTCGCTGCAATGCTGCTTCCGATTGTTGCGGTGGGGCTGTCCATGGCGGCGGCATCGCTTTCATTGTACGAGCAGTCACCCTTTAAACTTTTGGGCAGCTCGGGTTTCCGCTTCTTCTTTGAGGATTTGGGGCTGCTTGTGGGCAACTGGAACCTTTCGGCGACCTCGGCAAACGCCATGTTCACCGCGATCGTTGCGTACATCGGTTTCGGGGCGATGCTGGGGCTTGCAGCAAAACGTATGCATTCGCCTTTTACCGTATTTACAATGCTTTGGTATGCACTTGCTCCGGCCGTCATTGGGAGCCATAACATGCTGATTTATTCGCTCTGTCTCTGTCCGACGCTTCCTATGATCATGGCGGACTGTCTTAGAAGAAGAATTCCAAGGCTCATCTTCATGGGTGTACTGCTTGCGGCGCAGATAATATTCGTAAGCATTATATTTGTAATGCGATACTAATTAATAATAATGCCGCTCAAAGCGGCACCTTGAGGAAATGCTTTTTCAAGGATTGATGGCAGAGCATTATAGTGCGTTGAACTCATTCTTGGCTGCGCGTATGGATAATCATATGTGCAGCTTTTCAACGAACGCATCCACATCGGCATCGTTCTTGCAGCGGATGAATTTTTCGGGATACGCCCTTTCGGTGCGGTCATACGCCGCGCGTTTGTACTTGTCTCTGCAATCGTGCTTTACCCAGCGTATGAATTCGTCATCCAGTTTTTCCTCACAACCAAATGTGACGCTTTCACGGCTTCTGCCCTCATACTCCTTAAAACGCTGCTTGACGCGCTTCCAGCAAACCCGCTTGGGGAAATCAAGAAAAACGATGTAATCAGCCTCATCGTAGCGGCGCTCCTGCAAAAGCTGCTTGTAATTGCCGTCGATGACCCAGCATTCGTGCTCATCCATCCAGTCTCCGATTATTTCGATACATTCTTCATCCGCTCGCTCCGTCCAATGGGGCTTGAATCGAATGGTATCCAAATACAAAAGCGGAATATCAAACTTCTCCGAAATGCGTTTTGCGAGAGTGGATTTTCCGGCTCCGCTGTAACCAATTATAGCGATCTTCATGCCATTGGTTCCTTTCCGTCATCAAGATTTTCGGGTATTCTTAATTATCATGTAAAATCTTCCGTTCATGCCCGAAAGCATCATATAAGCCCAAGCGCCTGCATTAAAAGCATCAGCAGGGGGACGAGCACGAAGCAGCCCAATGTCGTAATGCTCATGCCGCCTGCCACAAAGCTCTCATCCGCATCGTGTGCCGCAGCAACGACGACCGCCTGCGTCATGACGGGCATTGCCGATTCGATTATGAGCACGCCCGAGGGCATTCCGCCGAAGCCAAAGAGCATACAAAGCCCGAGCATCACAAGCGGTGCGACGATGAAGCGCACACCCATAACGCCGAGCATACATTTGTCGGGCTTAAGGCTCTTGAGACCGTATTCGTACAGGGCATAGCCGATGTAGAACAGGGCGATCGGCGTTACGATATTGCCCATGTACCCCGAAAGGCGAACTATCGGCTCCGGCATTTTTACGCCGAGCGCAAGCAGCGGAAGTGAAATCGCAAGCGCGACGAGGGGTGGGGAGATCAGTTTCTTGAGGTTTTTAAAGAAGCCCTTTTCGTGATTCGCACCCTCGCCGGATCTGCTGATGAGGTAATTTCCGACTGTCCAAAAAAGCGTGGTGTTGACTATATAAAAACACATCACGAACGGAACGGCGGCATCTCCGAACAATCCGGTATTCATCGGAAGGCCAACGAAGATGGAGTTTGAGAACGCGCACATGGTTATGAACCCGCCTCTGCGTTTTTCATCGGGCTTCAATAGCCTTGCAAGCAGTACGCCGATGCCGAGCGTAATGAGCATAGCGAGTAGCGGTAGCAGAAACAGTAGCCACGGTTTTTCGAGTGCGGACAGGTCGAGACTGCCGAACACATTGTTTACGACCAGGGCGGGCATGCCTGCCGAAATGATGAGCTTTATCATTAGGCTCTTATGCTCATGCCTTATGTAGCCGAGCTTGCCAAAAAGCCAGCCCACACCGACCATGAACATGACGATGAGGACTGCGGACAGCGAATGAAGCGTGGTTTCTAACATGTGCTTTGCTTATCAGAGCATAAAAAATAATTAGGATACTGGCGGTAAAAACCAAAGTTCCCCTTAAAAGTTTTCGGGTTCTTAGGGTGCTTTTTCAAAAGCACCCTAAGCGGGGTTTGGGGCAGCGCCCCAAATAATTAATTATGGATCTTTCTGCACTCGAGGTAATAGCGCTTTTCGTGCGCCTCGCCCATGGAGAAGGTCTTTCTGGGGAGTGCGCCGTCGAAAACAACGGTGCGGAACAGTGCCGATTTATGCATCGGGGGGAGCAGGAAGCCGATGTTTCCTGGCTTGCCGCCAAGCTCCTCCACCACGTCAGCACCGTGGATGTAGTCGATGGTTGCACCCTCGGTAGCCTTGAGGATAACATCAAGCGCGTTCTGGAGCGTGCCGACCTCGAGCTGCGCGGCGGGCTTGTTTACGATGATGAGTCCCTTCTTGCTTTCAATGATAACGGGGATCACATGTGCGCCCTCGGGAGCTTCCTTCAACGCCTTTTCCATGCAGTGTTCACAATCGAATAGCTCGATCTCGCATTCGCCGTTCAATTCGACGAGCTTTGCCTTGAGCGCCTCAAGGAATGCGGAGACATGCACGTTGAACACGACCCTGTGGATGGGTTCAAAGATTATGCCGTCATCATGGACGTTTTCAAGCTCGATGAGCGCATAACGCGCGGGATGATTCTTGCGCTCCTCCTCGGAGAGGTTCGCTTTCAGCTTCTCCCAGTTCGCCTTTGCGGTCGCGAAGCTATGGTTGCCGTCGCCCATCGCGAAGAGGAGGGGAGGCATCTCGGTGCCGTACTTGTTCGGGTCAACGAGTGCTTCAAGTCCCTTGATAACGCCTTCGATCATGCTTTCATCGTTTATGAGCCAGCCTTCCGCATGGCCGCCGTCCTGCATAAGCTCAAAATCATAGAGCTGCTCGACTTTTTCAAGCTGTTTGGTGAGCGGTTCGATAACGGTCTTGTTCTCGTCGTCAATCAGCACGATGATGTGCGGGAGCTCGAGCGGTGCGCCGTCACGGATCCTGAGGCGGGGCGGAATGCGCTCCACGATAGTACCCTCCGTAGCTCTAATGAGGGTGGTGGAACCCTTGGAATAGTCATAGCATTCGAGATCGAGCGCGGCAACGAGGCCGTTGCGGGTCTTGCCGTCAACCGTGCGGCGAGTGAAGACAAAGCCCTCGCCCCTGTTTTCGAGAATGCCCTTTTCGACATACTCGTCCATCGCCTTGCGAACTGCCGCGATGCGCTCAGCCTCGCCTTCCTTCTCAAGATAGATCTCGGGAAGCATCAGGCGCAGGGTGGAGGGAGCATCACCTACGATTTCCTCGCACTTGTTCCAGTAATCGGGCTGGGAAGTGTACTGGTCGCACGCAACGCAGGCCCACTTGGTCAGATCAACGCTCTTTGCGGGCATCATAAGCTCGGGAACCTTGATGCCGATGTTGTTTTCAAACTTGGGGTTCATTTAAATAAATCCTCCGTATTTTCATGGGAGCGGCGATCCGCCCCCTATTCCGTTCATTAGCAATTTTACAACATATTTTAAAGAATGGCAATCGGATTACACGTTTTTCATAAATATACGAATTTCGTGCCTTTGATGATAACGCAATACTTACCGAAAATCGTGGATTTATTAATATAAGTGTGATATACTGTTCGCGTTACGGTACGTCAATAGATGGAGGGCATTGCAATGCTGTTAGGGTGCTACTATAAAGATGATAAGGAAGTTTTGTTAATATATGATTTGGCGCCTACCGATCACAATAAGTTTGTTTGCTATAAATGTAAAAGGAACGAATGCGGAGATCGGGAATCTTTGATATGGAACGCCTATTATCCCGTGGGCAAGCCGTTTTTGAAAAGCAGAAGCGAATTGGAGGTCATGCAATGCCTGAACGAAAGGTGTTTGAGCTGTGTTTACCGCGCTCATCATCGATTGCATACGGTCGTAGGTACGGGCAAGGAGCAGAGAATTGCCGAATTCGAAGGGAATGATCTATACAATGAGTGCAGAATGAGGCGTGATTTTCTTATCAACAGCCCTAGTGAAATGTTTGCGGAATGTTCTTATTACGATGATGGTGAGATAAAGATAGAAGCCGATATTCGATTCTTAGGCGTTGTGGATGAGCTGCTCAAACTGTATACGGACTACGGTGTGCGCAGAATATACGCGCTGACGCTGCGTCCGTCCCCGGCAGTATTCGATGAGCTGATTTTGGGTCTGGATGAGGACGATCTCTGCTATTTTTGCGGTATCGAAATCAGCTATATCCTCCGTGAGAGTATGCGTAAACATCATAAAATATCGGACGACAGAACCATGTGCATCGTAGTTAAGAAGAGGTTTCTTAATTCCAAACTGTATGTTCGCATGATGACAAGTATCGGCAACAGCAATGTTATCTATATACCAAAGAAAAACATAGTAATAGCCGTGTATAGCCATTCGATGGATCATGATAATTGGTGTTATTTCGTGTGCGCACCCACCGAAACCGTGGAACGGGTTCAGGAGCTTGAAAGCGAAGCAATGCAGGTTCAAAACAAACTGTTTCACACGAATCTTTTTGCTCTAAGCCTTGTGCAATGTGACCCTGAAAAGTGGAACCTTGATTTGTATGGAAATCAAAATGATTTCTTAATGATTACATAACGGTATGCGCCGCCCGCAAAGCGTGATGGAGTTTACAATAGTAAAGAGTGAAATTCATAAAAACTGACGTAGGAGATAAAAGTGCTGTTCGGATGCTACTACAAAAATGAACATGAAGTTCTGCTGGTCATGGACTTGAAACCCGCAGATCGTGATATGTTCGTTTGCTATAAATGCAAAAGAAACGAAGACCAAGGCCGAGAATCTTTGGTATGGAACGCCTATTATCCCGTTGGCGAGCCGTTTTTGAAAAGCAGAAGCGAAGTAGAAGCTATGCAGTGCCTAAACGCAAGGTGTTTAAGCTGTGTTTTCTTTGAGACCCACCTGGCGAGTACGGAGGTAAGGATGAAGGAGGGAATGAAGCCGGAGGTTATCGATGTCAGCCAGGACGACCGAAGATGCAAGTGCAATTTGAGGTGCTCCTTTTTAATGGACGGTGTGCATGAAATGTTTGTGGATTGCGCCTATTATGATGATGAGCCGTTAAAAATCAACGTCGATGTTCATTTCGCAGGTCTCGGAGATGAACTAAACAAACTGTATAACGACCACGGATTCAAAACCGTCAACGCGTTGACAAACAGTCCGTCTCCTGCAGTATTCGAGAAACTGATTTCCGATCTGGATGATGCAGATAAGTGTTATTTTTGCGGTGCCGAGATCGATCATGTATTCCGTGACGGAATCAGCGAATTTTTGAATACGACCAAGCAAAGGATGATGAGCATCGGGATTAAAAAGAAGTTTCTAAACGCTAAGCTGTATGCACGGCTTATGTCGGACACTTACAATAACGATATTATCTATATACCTAAGAAAAATGTGGCCGTGTATGCAGGCATAAGCGATTTAGGCTGTGTGGATATGAGCTACTGCGTTTGTGCTTCCATGGACATTGCTACGCTGCTTCAAGAAGCGGAGAGCGAGTTCATGAAAAAACCTAATAAACTGTATCACATGGGCTCTTATCAGTGTGATTATATAAGGACATTTACTCCCGAGAAGTGGAATCTTGACTTGTACGGAAAGCAGAATGATTATTGAACTGTCAGGGAATGGTATTGTCATCGTAGATACACAGCGACCGCAGATAATAAGCGGGTTGATGGTTTTAATAGATGCAGAATAGAAGATAAAGAGGAGGGCATTTATGCAACAATATACGGTTACAGGCATGACCTGTGCGGCATGCAGCGCAAGGGTCGAAAAAGCGGTCTCAAAGGTGCCGGGCGTTACGACCTGCTCGGTAAGCCTGCTCACAAACTCCATGGGCGTGGAGGGTACGGCAAGCGCGCAGGCGATAATTTCCGCCGTCCAACAGGCGGGTTACGGTGCGTCCTTGAAAGGTTCTGGGAAAGGTTCCGGCGCGGAACGGCACTCGGTTTCTGCCGATGAAGATGCCCTGATCGACCGTGAAACACCCGTGCTGAAACGCCGCTTGATCGCGTCCGTTGGCTTCCTCATCGTATTGATGTATTTGTCGATGGGACATATGATGTGGGGGTGGCCGGTTCCGGCATGGTTTAATCATAATCATGTTGCCCTGGGTCTTGTGCAGCTTTTGCTTGCAGGCATAATCATGGTCATCAATCAAAAATTCTTTATCAGCGGCTTTAAAAGCTTGTGGCACAGAGCGCCCAATATGGATACTCTCGTTGCAATGGGTTCCATGGCGTCGTTCCTCTGGAGCACCTATATACTTTTTGCCATGACGAGGGCGCAGGTTGATGGAAATTCCGAGGTGGTCATGTCCTACATGATGGACTTCTATTTTGAGACCGCCGCCACGATCCTTACGCTGATCACCGTGGGAAAGATGCTCGAAGCCCGTTCCAAAGGCAAAACTACGAATGCGCTGAAGAGCCTCATGAAGCTCTCCCCAAAAACGGCGGTGATCCTGCGAGACGGGATCGAAACGACCGTTCCCATCGAGCAGGTGCATAAGGGCGATGTATTCGTCGTGCGTCCGGGCGAGAATATACCGGTCGACGGTATAATTTTGGAAGGACATAGTGCCGTCAATGAAGCTGCGCTGACGGGCGAGAGCATCCCGGTCGATAAGACAGTCGGGGATATGGTTTCCGCTGCGACAGTCAACCAATCCGGTTTTATCAAATGCGAAGCAACGCGCGTGGGGGAGGATACCACGCTTTCACAGATCATCAAGATGGTCAGCGATGCGGCGGCTACGAAAGCTCCGATAGCGAAAATTGCCGACAAGGTATCGGGCGTTTTCGTTCCGATAGTCATTGCTATTGCGATAATTACAACTATAGTATGGCTGTTTGTGGGACAGACCATCGGCTATGCCCTTGCGCGCGGCATCTCCGTGCTTGTGATAAGCTGTCCCTGCGCGCTGGGTCTTGCAACTCCGGTTGCAATAATGGTCGGAAACGGCATGGGTGCGAAAAACGGAATACTGTTCAAAACCGCCGTGTCCCTTGAGGAGACCGGCAAGGTGCAGATCGTCGCGCTGGATAAGACGGGTACGATCACGAGCGGGGAACCGAAGGTGACGGATATTTTTCCGGCAAAGGGAATGACGGAGGAGACCCTTCTTGAAATCGTTGCCGCGCTTGAACAAAGGAGCGAGCATCCTTTAGCAAGAGCGATCATGCATGAAGCCGAAAAGCGAAGAATTGAAGTACAGGATGTTTACGATTTCCGTGCGCTTCCCGGGAACGGTCTTTCCGCTGTCTTAGACGGCCAAAAACTAATCGGCGGAAGCGTGAAATTCATAAGCGGACAGGTTCTCGTATCCAAAGAACTGCAAAATGAAGCGCAAAGACTGGCCGAAAGCGGCAAAACTCCGTTGCTTTTCGCGCAGAATGGGAAGCTGATCGGCATGATAGCCGTTGCTGACGTTATCAAAGAGGATAGTCCGCAGGCAGTTAAGGAACTTCAAGGTATGGGCATCCGAGTCGTCATGCTGACGGGCGATAACGAGCGAACCGCAAAGGCCATCGGTGCGCAGGCGGGCGTTGATGAGGTCATCGCGGGGATACTGCCGGACGGCAAGGAAAGCGTTATTCGTTCGCTGCAAAAGCAGGGTAAGGTGGCGATGGTCGGCGACGGCATCAACGACGCTCCCGCGCTGACAAGGGCGGATATCGGCATCGCCATCGGCGCAGGCACGGATATCGCGATCGACGCAGCCGATATAGTATTAATGAAGAGCAAGCTCAGCGATGTACCCGCCGCCGTGCGCCTGAGCCGAGCAACGCTCAGAAATATACATCAGAACCTGTTTTGGGCGTTCTTCTATAATACCATCGGCATACCGCTCGCAGCGGGTGTATTCATCAATATTTTCGGTTGGACGCTTAACCCGATGTTCGGCGCGGCCGCGATGAGCCTGTCAAGCTTCTGCGTCGTTACCAATGCGCTGCGGCTGAATCTATTTAAGCTCCGCGATTCAAGAAGGGACAGAAGAATCCGCACGGCAATGCGAGCAAACATTGAAGCGGTGATGGACGGTGGCGCGGAAGCAGGATCTGCGGTTTCGAAATCCACAAAAACGCTGCATATCGAAGGCATGATGTGCGGGCATTGCGAAGCCACAGTAAAAAAGGCATTGGAATCGCTTCCCGGGGTGGAGCAGGCGATCGTAAGCCATACGGAAGGCACCGCAGTTGTAACTCTGAATGCGGAGGCGGACGAGGACGCAATGAAAAAGGCTGTTGAGGCTGAGGATTATCAGGTCGTATCCATTGAATGAGGCGGGAACTTGATAACTTCGCAATGTGATCGTCATTTGATTGCAGCACAATTTGATTGCAGCACACATTCGGCGGATCAGCCGCATATTATGGCATGGAAGCTGAGTGCAGTAATTCCGCACATTGGACTGCTGAGCGAAAACCGGACATCGCTTTCGGGCGAGGATAAGGCGAGGGGAGCCTTGTGTGCTTCGGCTCCCATCGCCTTAGACAGAAAATTTTAAATTCGGTGTTGACAACGCCATTTAAACGTGTTAAAATATCGCCGTTGCATGCGAAGGGGCATGATGTAATGGTAACATAGCGGTCTCCAAAACCGTTCTTCTGAGTTCAAATCTTAGTGCCCCTGCCATACAAACACCGCAGAATTCGTTGTTCTGCGGTGTTTTTTAAACGGAGGAGCATTCTCCATACGGCTCGAAATTGCCAAATAATATATAAAGAACAAAAGGAAAGTAAAAACCATGAAAAACAGTTTTCGTAGACTGATCGCTTTCTTGCTTGTGTCGATACTTACGGTAGCAGCAATTTTCACTCCCTCTTTTGCGGACATGCCTGTCGGCAGCATGGCGCACGCCGATACTCAGGCTTTTGCAGGAATCAAGGCAGCTTCGGATGCAGACGATCGCGCGGTTCCTCCCGGATTCAACATGACAGCAGCGGAATGGGAGGTTCTGCGTCTTACGAATCATCAGCGCTTTTTGAACGGCGCACAGCCTTTGACCGCTTATTCGGTATTGCAGAACATGGCGGATGTTCGTGCGGAGGAGCTGACGCGCTCGTATTCGCACACAAGACCGGACGGTACATCCTGCTTCACCGTGTTTGCGCAGTTTGGAGTAAGCTACAGCTTCGTCGCTGAAAACATAGCCGCAGGGTATCCGACTCCGTCCGCAGTCGTAACAGGCTGGATGAACAGCACGGGTCATAGGGAGAACATACTCAATCCCGACCTCGTACACCTCGGGGTAGGCATGAAAACGGCAAACGACTATTACGGGCATTACTGGGTGCAGCTTTTTCACATCGGGTTCTCGTGCGAATATACGTCATTTAGCTTCATAATGCCGCAGTCGACGGTTTTTGCACCCGGAACGACAATAGATCAGATGGGTATAATAGGCGTGCTGAATTGCAGGGGCTGCGGAACCTGCTATCTTCCCATTTCGGGCGATTTTTGCAGCGGCTATAACCCTAATCTCGAGGGAGTGCAGCATGTGACTGTTAGCTGCCGGGGCATATCGGGAACGTTTGATATTGAAATAGCGTCCGCATCCACGCCTTCGGGCGATGTCGATGGCGACGGCACGGTTTCCGTGGCGGACGCGCTGCTGGTGGTGCGTCATGCGATGCAGGTCATATATCTTAACGGCGCTCAGATCAGCGTGGGCGATATGGACGGCGACGGAGTCCTCACCATAAGCGATGCCGTAAGGATATTGAGGATATCGCTTGGTATTGCGTAAGGCGAACGCGGTTCGTTGTATGACCAAATTTTGTATATTGCGCAAAAATCCTTTACAACCACCGCATCGTATGTTAATATTAATCGCTATATGCGCGGACTTGTTCGTCCGATCCGCATAGAACATATGTCGGCTCAAGCGGTGCGCTGCCGCATGACGCTGAGAACGGTATGCTTCGTTACGCGATACTCCGGCGCATTACGCAGCTTGCTGGGATACAAAATATAAGGAGGCTTTAAAATGGATAAGGAACTTAAAAGCGGAATCATCGCAAAGTACGCTCTTCACGAGGGCGATACAGGCTCTCCCGAGGTTCAGATAGCGATCCTCACCGAGCGCATCAATCACCTCACCGAGCATCTCAAGACCCATCAGAAGGATAATCATTCCCGCCGTGGTCTGCTGAAGATGGTAGGTAAGCGCCGTGGTCTGCTCAATTACCTAAAAGAGGTCGACATTGAGCGCTACAGGGCTATTATTGCCGCGCTGAACATCAGAAAATAATTTTACCAAACGGCAGGGCGGGCAGGAGTACCCGCCCTTCTTATCAAGATGCGGCGCATAATGTGTAGTGCAAAAAGTTGCGAACGCAAAAAATGTGCTGTGCCTAAAAAGCGTGGTGCGTAAGCTGCGCTGAAATCACATAAAATGGTGGCTTTTGCCGCCCATATTTGCGCAAGAGCGTAGGGAACGGATTTTCCCGTTCCGCCCGAACACCGACCGCGTTTTCGTCTGCGGAAATCGGAACGGCTAAATCCATTCCCTTCGCGAGATATACGTTTGATTTATGTCCAATTCAATCAAGGGCGGTATTTCTCGTGCTTTAGGGCAAAACAGGTTTATTCCTGCATAAAAGCATGCTTGCGCAACTCAAACTAAATTATAAAAAAGTCAGATAGAAGGAGCATGAATATGCAGAATAAGTTTACTCTCGAGCTAGCAGGCCGCACGATAGTTGCGGAAACCGGCAAGTATGCCGAGCAGGCAGGAGGTTCGGTCCTCATAAGCTCGGGTAATACCGCGCTTCTCGTATGCGCGACCGTCGCAAAGCAGGCTCGCGAAGGGGCCGATTTCCTACCCCTAAGCTGCGATTACGAAGAAAAAATGTACGCTGCCGGAAAGATTCCGGGCGGCTTTATCAAGAGGGAGGGGCGCCCCTCCGAAAAAGCGGTTCTTACAAGCCGTCTTATCGATCGTCCCCTCCGTCCGCTTTTCCCGAAAGGATTTTATAACGATGTGCAGGTCGTTGCGACCGCGATGAGCGTCGAAAAGGACGTTCCTCCCGACATTCTTGCGATGAACGGCGCGTCCCTTGCGCTTTCCATCAGCGAGGCTCCGTTCATGGGTCCCGTAGGCGCGGTCAGCGTCGGATTCGTGGACGGTAAGTACATCATCAATCCCGATTCAACGCAGCGTGAACGCAGCAGGCTTCACCTCACCGTTGCGGGCACCAAGGATGCCGTGATGATGGTCGAGGCGGGCGCAAACGAGATCACCGAAAAGCAGATGCTTGACGCAATCCTGCTTGGACACGAATACATAAAGAAGATCGTTGCATGGATAAGCGAGATTCAGGCAGAGATCGGCAAGGAAAAGCTCGTTCCCGAGATCCATACCCCCGATGAGGAGCTTACAAAAAAGGTTATAGACTTTGCACGCGAAAAGGTTGAGTGGCAGCTCGATACCTTCGATCGCAAGGAGCGCGAAGTGCGCACCGCGCAGGTCAAGGAGGAGACGATCACCCATTTTGCTGAGGAATATCCCGATTCAGCTTCGGATATCGACTCCATTCTGTATAACCTCATGAAGGAGATCCTTCGCGATAAGATAATTAACAGGGGCATTCGTCCCGATGGGCGCACCCATACTCAGATCCGCCCGATATGGAGTGAGGTAGGCATCCTGCCACGCACGCACGGTTCGGCGGTGTTCACCCGCGGACAGACCCAGGTAATGACGATCGCGACCCTCGGAACTCTCGGAGATGGACAGACCATCGACGGCATAGGGGAGGAGGAGTTCAAACGCTATATCCACCACTACAACATGCCGCCCTACAGCACCGGCGAGGTCAAGCGTCTCGGCAGTCCCGGCAGACGTGAGATCGGACACGGTGCCCTCGCGGAGCGCGCGCTGCTGCCCATGATACCGGATGAAAATGAGTTCCCGTATGCGATTCGCTTGGTATCCGAGGTGGTTTCAAGCAACGGTTCCACATCCCAGGCCTCCATCTGCGGAAGCACGCTTGCGCTTATGGATGCGGGCGTTCCGATCAAGGCTCCCGTAGCCGGCTGCGCGATGGGTCTTATCAAGGACGAAAGCAACGGAAATATCGCCATTCTTACCGACATTCAGGGACTTGAGGATTTCATGGGCGATATGGACTTCAAGGTTGCGGGTACGACCGAAGGTATAACCGCGATTCAGATGGACATCAAGATCAAGGGCATAGACGAGCAGATTTTGACCCGTGCGCTCGAACAGGCAAGGCAGGGCAGGCTCTTCATCCTTGACCGCATGATGGAGACCATCAGCACTCCCCGCAAGGAGCTGTCTCCGTTTGCTCCGCGCATTCTCCAGTTCAACATTCATCCGGATAAGATTCGTGAGGTCATCGGCAGCGGCGGAAAGACGATCAACGGCATAATCGCCGAGACCGGGGTCAAGATTGATATTGAGGATGACGGCAGGGTGTTCATCGCAAGCACCGACGCGGCATCCGCGCAGCATGCGAAGCAGATAATCGACAATATCGTCCGCGACATCGAAGTTGGTGACGTCATCCTCGGCAAGGTCGTAAATATCCTTCCCATCGGCGCTCAGGTCGAGCTGAAACCAGGCAAGAAGGGTCTTGTGCATATCTCAAAGCTTGCAAACAGGCGCGTTGAGAGGGTGGAAGATGTCGTAAGCGTCGGCGACGAGATTTTGGTTCGCGTCATTGACATCAAGCCCGACGGAAAGATCGATTTGACGAGGAAGGGTCTTATTCCCGAAAACAAATAAAATTACAACTGAGTTTTGTTAGATTTTTTAAAAACAATGCCGCGAGAAAAGGTCTCTCGCGGCGTTGCTAAATATTTATAATACAACAAAAACAATGAATGACTAAATATATTTTCAAATTACCAAAATATGCATTGACATGATTTCTTGAACAAAGTATACTGCAAGCATCTAAATGTATAACATGCGTTTTACAGTTTTAGAAATCCATGCAGCTATGAGAGATAACAAGGAGAAAAGAACCATGTCTAAGATGTCAGTAACAAAAAGAGTCGTAGCAATAGTGGCAATCGTTTCAGCGATAGCCGTCTGCGTTGCTTTGCCGCTGGTCGCGGATAATGGCGCACGCAGGGCGAATGACACGAGCTATCTTGCCGCTGAATTGGACGGCGAATGTGCTTATCTTGCCGTGAGCGCGTGTGATGCGGTCAAAAAAGAGTTTGGCTTTCAGCCCTATCCCGGCGCTTTGCTTGCGGATGGGTCAACCTTGCCCGACTTCATGCGCCTCATCACGGGTCTTGAGCTGATTCCGGTCGATTGGAGCATGTACGATGATATTGACAGCGCAATTCGTAGGTATAACAAACCCGAACCCGTTATGAAAGAATCCGAGGATGGTATGTTCATCTATGAATATGAGATTACGGATGACTTGAGGGCTGAACCGATCGAGTTTACCATGTATACCGAAAGCTGGCAGGAGCTTGGCAGCGTTAAATTCTTCAGGGTCATATCGGGTTCAGATGAGAATATTGAGAATACGAGAGACGCTCATGAACCCGAGTGGGTAAATTATGTGCAGATAAGCGGCATCGAGGGTGAAAACTGGTACGATGGAATCTACGAAATATCGCAAAACAGCTTCGTTTCTGCCGTCCTTGAGGCGTCCCTCGACAGCGCGTTCTGCGGCTCCTACGAGGACTATTGCGAGTGGAAGATGGACGGACTGCTGTACGGCTTAATGTCTTATATGCTTGGCGCGGAAAGCGAAATGAAGGATGCGACTCTGCCGGAAGACAGGCTGATGTTCTTTAAGGCTAAATATCCCGACGCAATCATCGTGGAGGAAGTCTTAACCGAGTTGTTTGCGGAAGGTGCAGAAATGCCCGTATCCGTAATCAATATAGTGCCTGCCAACTGATGTGCGAATAATTTGATAGTTTGAACGAGGGCACCGCAGCAGCGGTGCCCATTTGCTCATCATGTTCTAAAATCTATCGCCCTGAATCAATAGCTCTTGGCAAAATAGGTCATTGCCTTTGCCTTCTTGTCGCAGCAGACGCAGGTATCCGAACCCAGCTCTTCCTGCTCGAAGGGCATACAGCGGGTGGTTGCACCCGTTGCTTCCTTTATCCTATCCTCGCACTCGCGCTCTCCGCACCACATGGCCTTTACAAAGCCCGACTGCACGCCGTCCTTAAGTTCATCCATATTGTGAGCAACAACGGTATGGGCTATCCTGTTTTCCTTTGCGCGGTCATACATATCCTGCTGAACGGTGTCGAACAGGCTCTTGAGCGTTTCGGCAAGACCGTCCATGGAGACGAACAGCTTTTCATGGTTATCGCGGCGGACGAGTACGGCCTGATTGTTCTCGATGTCCTTGGGGCCAACCTCGAGGCGAACGGGAACACCCTTCATCTCCCATTGATTGAACTTCCAACCTGCGCTCTGATCACTGTCGTCAAGCTCAACACGGATGCCCGCATCGATAAGCTGCTGTTTAAGCTCATACGCCTTGTCGAGAACACCGGGCTTATGCTGTGCAATGGGCAGGATGACGAGCTGAACGGGCGCGATCCTCGGCGGGAACATGAGTCCGCGGTCGTCGCCATGCGTCATAATAAGGCCGCCGATCATGCGGGTGCTGACGCCCCAGCTCGTGGTGAAGCAGTATTCGTGCCTGCCCTCACGGCTCAGGTAGGTGATGTCGTATGCCTTTGCAAAGTGATCTCCGAGGTTATGGCTCGTACCCATCTGGAGCGCCTTGCCGTCCTGCATCATCGCTTCCAAAGTATAGGTCGCCTGTGCGCCGGCGAACTTCTCCTTGTCGCTCTTGCGACCGCAGATTACCGGAATCGCAAGCACGTTTTCCATGAACTCGCGGTAGACCTCAAGCATACGTTCGGTCTCCTCCTGCGCCTCCTCGGCGGTCGCGTGGGCGGTATGACCCTCCTGCCAAAGGAATTCAGACGTGCGAAGGAACGGGCGCGTGTTCTTCTCCCAGCGAACCACGTTTGCCCACTGATTGTAGAGCAGCGGCAGATCGCGATAGGACTGTATCCACTTGGAATACATGGAACAGATTATCGTCTCGCTCGTCGGGCGAACGCAGAGACGCTCCGAAAGCTCCTCCTCGCCACCGTGAGTGACCCAGGCGACTTCGGGTGCGAAGCCCTCGACATGATCCTTTTCCTTTTGAAGCAGATGCTCCGGGATGAAGAGGGGGAAGTACGCATTCTTATGTCCCGTCGCCTTGAAGCGCGCGTCAAGCTCGCTCTGGATAAGCTCCCATACCGCATAGCCGTAGGGCTTTATGACCATGCAGCCCTTGACCTCGGAGTAGTCAACCATATCGGACTTGAGGATTATATCCGTGTACCACTGGGGGAAATCCTCAGTTCGGGACGCGATATGGGTAACGAATTCTTCATTTTTCTTTGCCATTTTCAATATCCTCCATTAGATAAATATTAAGCTTTTTACAAAAAACCGCCCTTACGGGGAAGTATCCTCATAAGGGCGGTTGATCGCTGTACCACCTTACTTCACAGCCTTCATCTGCGGCAAGTATGACACTCGCCATTCGGGATAAAAGCTGCCTCTTATGAGCTGTAACGCACTCCTGCGAAGGGGCATTTCCTCCCCTTGGCTCATGAGGCGGGATAATCGCCTGCCTGCCGCCCGCTCGCACCGAACGCGGACTCTCTTTGGACAGAAATGACGGTATTTTCCTCAATCAACGCCAATCTTGCATGATGATTATAACACGATAATTTGGAGATGTCAAATCCAAGATGAAATTTGAACGTGTCAAGTTCTTTAGGAAAAATTACTCAGCGTAATCAAAAAGTATCTCTGGTTCTTTGCACCCGACCATGCAAGGGCATTGGTTTGTACTACTTTTCAGCAGTCTCGAATCCGTCCTCTGTGTTACATATTCCTTGTCCAAAACAGCATTGCAGGGATCGTTTAACAATTTCTGCGCAGAACTGGCTGCCACAGAAACTACTGTCGGAAAGGTAGGATTCAATTCTTGATAGCTCACTGTTCCTTTCATTTTTCACTTCATCAACATAATTTGCACGAGAAATGCTAACATAGGCGTGTTTTATTGCACATTTCAGATTTTCATAGTCGTTCAAATACAAATAGGTAAATACACGAAGGCGATCCAATTGATCCGGCGGACTATGAAAGAACTGATTCACCACAGCAGGGTCACTATTAACAAAATGGAGCAATTGCAACGGTGATGATATACTTTGAAAAAACGGAAAAATGCTTTCCCTTAGGGTATAAAGAAGGTTTTCAAACCAGGTATCAACCTCTTTATCAGGAGCGGATTTCATTAGAACGCCAACGGAACTATTAGAAAAGCTATTTAACCTATTTCCATATGTATAATGTCGCCGCTCACACGGAATATATAGTGGAATGATGTGAACTGTGCAGTACAAAATCCCACTTGGTTGATCGAAGCTAAGACAAAATGCTATGTCGTTTTTGATATAATAGTAACAATTCCCTGCATTTCTGAATCCCATGGGGGATAACGTCTGTTTTAGTTTTTTCTTCATGTTGTTCAACATCAGCTGCAATTTCACCGCCTTTTCCTATTTTATAACATACGTATAAATCATTTATCACATGTGCCGATACTGTAAATAGTGTCAAGTTCTTCCTGGATAATTACCATTTTATACTTGATCGCTTTTGGGTGAGATCGGTTGCCAATCGAGCAGAATTTTTGAAAATCGGTAGTATGTAATGCTGATATATTCATCTTTTTGTGATCGCTTTATCAAATCAATCTCCTTTCTTTTTGCTGAAGCAGGAACAAGCACAAACATCTTTCCCTTGCTTCCAAAGTATAGCTTCCATTCAACGCTGCATCTTCTTCGGAAGAATTCATAATCGTCAATTACTTGCTGAGATACAAGGTGGACCTGTTTGGCCCTCCTGCCGCATAATAAGTCAATGGGAAGCAACAGGATCCGCCTACATAGATATCCCCAGCTTAGTATCGTCAGAGATTCAAGTATCAATGTCATTACAGGCCCCCAAAAATGTGGTATGCCTATTATTATGCCAACTCCCACAATTAGGAGTAAAGCTTGATCCAGAAGATATATCAACATTAAATTTCATTTTATTTATGTACTATCGCTTTGCTGTCCATTCGGGTTGTCATGCCCATAAGGGAGCTTCCGTAAATGGTTTCAGCAATTACACTTTTGACCCAAATACAAGCTGCAATATTAGAGTCGCTTGTATTCAATTAGGCTAAGCCTTAAGTAGATAGCTCATTTTTTATCGTCCATATTGCAGCGGTTTTTCTTGACTTTCTTATGAATCACATCTTTATCTTCAGAAAGAGGCATACATAACAGTGTTGCAAGGTTTGTTCCCATAATAATGCTCGATGGAATCAATACTTGCAAAAAAATGCTCACCCCAAAGTTATTAAAGACAATGACAAGCAGTGATGCAAACGCCATCAGGTTTATAATTGAAACAACAAGCCTTTTGCGATGCTTTTTCATAATTCAACACTCTCCTTTAACGTACTCATGAGTCAAAGCTATTGAAAATACATCGTTTTTCCTAAAACTTGATTATCGGCAAATTGCCAATATTGGATGCACATTCTTCTATTAGCTTTGCGTTTTCATCAATTCCGGAATCCCGTAACCACTCTAAAAACGCTTCAGCTCGGTATGCACAATACATGCTGCCGTTGCTCGTTTTCCTCCAATAACGATGCTTATTATTCTTATCAAACATCCACTTGCAGAACTCGAATTTATGTATACCTATATTATCTAAAACGGATTTGTCGATCTCGATAATATCGGCATCTTTTCCCGCATCGTCAAATACAACTGCAACGATCATTACTAATCCCTCCTTTTCCCAGAGAGTTATTTACTCAATACTGATGGATTCTCCGTTTTGTTATACCAAAGATACATGCGCATCAGGTCATCTTCAAGCCAGCGGCAAAATGCCATGGTCAGACCCGAAGCACCTCCACGCGGTATGAACTCCTTTTCGGGAGGCTGAACATCTTGAAAATTCCCCACATAAACAAGACTTTTGGGGATCACTCTTTTGGAAGTAATGACAAGGCTCATCTTGTACTCCCGGAGCATCCCGTTTTCGTCCGGCTCACAGCGGAGATTCATGATTTCCAATCGTTCCTCCTCAGGAGTCAACTTTCCGTTCCCCGGATAGATTCTGTCCTCAAAGCTTCTGCGGTGTACGCATATATATTTTAGTTTATCAAATTCCTCCGCATTCTTAGGAAGCGAATCGCCATCGGTCAGCTTCAGCCTCACGATTGGAATGATATGATAATTATCCCACAGACGCTCATCTACTTTATGCAAAAGCATATACTGTCCGTATATTCCGTTTTCCTTTGCAGCGTCGCCAAGCAGCGGATATGCGTACACGTCTCCGAGTTTCCAATCGCACTTATATTGCCGAGTCACCGAAATCTTTTTGCGCTCCGGCTGCTCGGACAGCAGCTTTTCCTTGAGCGCGTTCAGCACCTCCGCCCTCTTCCTCGCCTGTTTAGGATTTACGCTCTCCCATTCTTCAACGGATCGTCCCGCATCAATTAGTTCAAGAGCGATCCGCTTCACATCCTCGTCAAGCCGTCCAAGCCTCCATTGCGTATCGGCAAGGGCGAACCAAAAATGCGGAGCATCATCATAATCATCGATCATGAACCGCTTGCTTTTGATTATGGTCCGCAACGCTTCGTCATCGCTCGCTCCCCGCTGCAGAAGGTCTTTGTATTCGATCTTTATATCCTCTGCTACATCGTTTTGGTATAAACCGGTACCCCAACTTGACATTTATATATTCACCCCCAAAGCCAATCAAGTATATCATCGTCCGGGCAACGCGCATAGACATTATGTCTCCTGCCCGATGTAAAGCTAAACCCGCCATATCCTATTTGATAAGGCGGGTTCGGTAATCTTGCATCACTTCGCCTGATTAAATTACTTCTTGAGCGCCTTGTTAGCGACGAGAACCAGCTCGTTGAAAGCGTTCATGTCGGTAATAGCGAGGTCAGCGAGAACCTTGCGGTTCACGTCCACGCCCGCGACCTTGAGGCCGTGGATGAGGTTGGAATAGTTGGTACCGCAAATCCTTGCGCCCGCATTGATACGAGCAATCCAGAGCTTGCGATATTCCCTCTTCTTGAGCTTACGGCCTACATAAGCGTAAGCCATGGATTTCATGACCTGCTGACTTGCTGCACGATAGAGCTTGCTCTTCGCACCATAGTAGCCCTTTGCGAGCCTAAAAACTTTACGACGCTTCTTGACTGCGTTAACTGCTCTCTTAATCCTTGCCATTGCGATTCTCCTCCTTATCTCTTGTAGGGGATCAGCTTGCTGATCTTAGAGACTTCTTCTTCGGCAATGTAGCCGATCTTACGAAGGTTACGGGTACGCTTCGTGGTCTTCTTGGTAAGGATATGGCTCTTGTAAGCCTTGCCCCTCTTGATCTTGCCGCTCTTTGTGAAGCTGAAACGCTTTGCGGCGCCCCTATGGGTCTTGATTTTCGGCATTGGAGTTCCTCCTGTAAAAAATTAGGTTACTTTGCTGTAGCTTTGGGGGACAGCAGCATGAACATGTTTCGACCTTCCTGCTTTGCGGGACGGTCTATCACTGCGGCGTCCTTGATAAGTTCATAAAAGGCGTTCATGACATCCAATCCCACATCGCCATGGGTTATCTGCCTGCCCCTGAAGCGGATGGATACCTTGACCTTATTGCCGCTCTTCAGGAAGGATTGACACGCCTTGGCTTTTACTTCCATGTCGTGCATATCGATGGTTGCGGAAAGACGAATCTCCTTGGTTTCAACGGCGGTCTGGTTCTTGCGCTGTTCCTTCTCGCGCTTGGTCTGGTCGAAACGGTATTTGCCATAGTCCATTATCTTGCATACGGGCGGTTTGGCATTGGGTACGATCTTGACAAGGTCAAGCTCCTTTTCGTCGGCAATTCGCTGTGCGTGTTCTATAGTAACCACGCCGAGCTGCTCTCCGCCTTCTCCGACGAGACGAACCTCTCTGTCGCGAATCTCTTCGTTAATCATCAATTCCTGAAAAGCTATGGGTTCCACCACCTTGAAAATATTAATTCAAACAAAAAATGCGGATGCATTCCGCACCGCACACACAAATAAAAAGCTATTTGCTGCCATAACTCAGCCTGCATAAATACCTGCGGCGAGTGAGAAGCGGGCGGCTTCTGCTTGAACGTACCTATTATACACGCTTTTTAGCGTTTGTCAATCATCAATTTTACGCAAGTTGCAATATATTTTACACTTTTGCAATCACAATCCGCTCAGGAAGCGAAGTCGTGATTTACGGGAAGCAGTTCATCCGACCCCAGTGTCTGAATAAACGCAAGCTCGACTTTCTCGCCCACTACGAATATCGTCAGCACATGCTCATCATCTCCCATGTTCGCAAGAAGCAGGTACACATCTCCCACTAGATCCGTATCGGACGGGAAGTCGCATTCGAGCGAAGCAGCGACTGCGTTCGCCATGTCAACATCCTCCATAAGCTCCGCAATGGAGGTGTTTCTGACAAAACGCTCCTGATACAATGCGCCGGCATCAATTACGCAGCCATGCTCGGAAAGCTGTTTGACGATTCTGTTCGTAAAGCTGTTTGCGGAAATAATGACGCGCCATACCACCGCGATCACAAACAGAATTGCAGCGGCAATCAGTAAAGCGGTGCGTTTGCTTTCCTTTGCATTTGTGTTTGTATTTGCGCTAATCGCGTTTATGCCATTTGCGTTCCGAGTATTAGTCATAAAATCCGTCCGCCGAAAAAATCATTAAATGAACTTCTGAATCACGACCACCGCCGCTATCAGCGCTGCCATGACGAAAGTTGCATACAGGTCATTGAGCTTGAGCTTCAGCACGCGCATCCGTGTGCGTCCCTCGCCGCCGTGGTAGCAGCGGCTCTCCATCGCCATCGCAAGCTCGTCCGCCCTGCGGAAGGAGTTTACAAACAGCGGTATAAGTATCGGCAGCATCGCCTTGGCGCGTCTAAAGATGTTTCCGCTTTCAAAATCCGCTCCCCTTGCAAGCTGCGCCTTGGTGATCTTATCCGCCTCCTCAATGAGCGTCGGAATGAAACGCAGCGCGATCGTCATCATCATCGCAAGCTCATGCGCGGGAAATTTGATGACCTTGAGCGGCGTAAACAGACGCTCAAGTCCGTCCGTGAGCGAAATGGGAGTTGTGGTAAGCGTCAATAAACTCGTTCCCGCGACGAGCGTCGCAAGCCTCAGAACTATAAAGAAAGCATTTTTAATGCCATCCTTATATATTGTAATTATCCACCACTCGACCAATAGCTCACCCGTTTTTACGAGAAACAGGTTCATTATGAACATCAGCGGCAGAAGGAATTTCATGGGCTTAAGTGCTTTTACAAGGTAGCTGAGGTGGATGCCCGAAAGCAGCGTTGTCAGCACCGTAAAGCCAATTATCAGTGCGAAAACTTCAATTCTGTCCACGAGGAACACCGCGACGACATACGCTATCATCAGCAGTATCTTGGTGCGCGGATCGAGCCTGTGAACTACGGAATTTCCGGGCAGGTACTGTCCAAGGGTAATGTTGTTAAGCACTGCGCATTACCTCCCTGAACCAATGTAAGAATTGTTCATTTGTGTAGATACCGTCGGGTATTTTGAATCCCTTATCCCGAAAAATTCCCACGAGACGAGCCGTCTGCGGCGCGTCAAGTCCCATTTTGATAAGCTCATCAGAGCGCGAGAATATCTCGTTAGGAGTGCCGACGGCATGGATCTCTCCATCGTTAAGTACGACTATTCGGTCAGAAGCCTTGGCAATATCCTCCATCGAATGGCTTACCATGATAACGGCACAGCCAAGCTCGGCACGAAGTTTGCCTATCGTATTCATTACCTCCCTGCGCCCGGAAGGATCCAAGCCCGCCATAGGTTCATCCAGCACGAGATATTTTGGGCGCATCGCGATTATCCCGGCGAGCGCGGCACGGCGCTTTTCGCCCCCCGAAAGCTCAAACGGGGATTTATCCGAAAAAACCGCAGGGTCAAGCCCCACAAGCTCCATGGCCTCGAACGCGCGTGCTTTAACCTCCTCATCACCAAGCTTCATGTTCCTTGGGCCAAAGGAAATATCCTCAAGCACGGTGTTATCAAAGAGCTGGTAATCCGGGTACTGGAAGACCATCCCGATAAGAGCGCGTCCCTTAATGCGCTGTTTTTTGTCGTTCATATCGAAGCCGTCCACGATGACCCTTCCGCTCGTGGGCTGCATAAGCCCGTTGAGCTGCTGGATAAGCGTAGACTTTCCGCTGCCGGTATGACCGATCAGCCCCAAGAACTCGCCATCCACTATCGTAAGGATGATGTTTTTGAGCGCAGCATGAGCATTGACGCTCCTTGCCATATATGTATAGCTTAAATTTTCGACAATAATGGGCATATTACCTCTGCCATTTCCTCTGCGGTGAGCGCATTGCAGTCCGCGATGAGTCCCTCCGCTATCAAATTATCGCGCAGCTCCACCATCACGGGAACATCAAGCCCCATGCTGCGCAGGCGTTCGCCCTGCATAAACACGTCCCTTGGTGTGCCATCAAATTCAATAAGGCCGTCATTCATCACGACCACCCTGTCAGCTTCCACAGCCTCGTCCATGTACTGGGTTATCATCACGACGGTTATACCCTTATCGCGATTGAGATGCTTTACAATATCTATAATTTCCTTCCGTCCAAGCGGATCGAGCATGGCCGTCGCTTCGTCCAGTACGAGCACCTCCGGCTCTATCGCCAGCATTCCCGCGATGGCGACACGCTGCTTCTGCCCGCCTGACAGCATATGGGGCGCGGACTTAGCATAATCAAGCATGCCGACTGCGGAAAGCGCGTCATGCACTCGCATGATGATCTCTTCTGTCGGTACTCCGAGATTTTCGGGGCCGAAGCCCACGTCCTCCTCAACGACGGTAGTAACGATTTGGTTATCGGGATTTTGAAAAACGATGCCGACCTTTTTACGAATATCAAGAGTCTTTGTCTCATCGGCGGTGTCCATTCCGAACACCGTGACGCTGCCAAAATCCGATTCTCCCTCCGAATGATTGCTCGGAAGCAGAAGTGCGTTCAGCATTTTGGCAAGGGTGGATTTGCCGCTGCCGTTGTGTCCTACGATGGCGACGAATTCACCGCTCTTTATCCGTAGGTTCACGCCGCGAAGCGCCTGCGTCTCCGAACCGTCGTAAACATATTTCACGTTTTTGATGCTTATCATAGGCTCACCTGCCACATCGTTTCGGAAAGCTCCTGCTCCCCCATAATAAAACGATTAATTATACAATGCGTACAATACGGGCGCAAATATATTAAGCTTTTACATAAAATAAAATTTTTATCCGATTTGGAAACGATTTGTTGCAAGTCTTAACAAAAATTGCAGTTAGAAAAACGATAGATTACGGCCTTAAAAAAGCGCAGCAGCCCATATCATCAGCTTTAATAAAGCCAACAGAGCGATAGAAGGCTGTCGTCTCAGGTGTGTTGTCAGTCATTAACTCCATTTGGTAGACCGATGAAAAATGATCCATAATTCTACGGAGAAGCTGCGTTCCGATCCCTTGCCGCTGGTACTTCGGAAGAACTAAAAGATCCTGCACAAAAACTATCGAAGCTCCGTCACCGACAGTACGAATTACTCCGACGAGCTTATCTCCATCATATGCCCCAAACGTCAGCAATGAATTTTCATAGGCTTTTTTTACCATATCAGGCTTATTCGTATAGTTGGTCCAGC
Source organism: Christensenellaceae bacterium (assembly GCA_022510765.1). GTDB lineage: Bacteria > Bacillota > Clostridia > Christensenellales > CAG-138 > PeH17. The sequence goes on along the minus strand of JAFLSU010000002.1, from coordinate 93,822 downwards.
CAACGGCGGCATATAGGTTAAGTATTTCATCAAGCTCAAGCTTAATCAGTTCACGAATTATCATGTATTTATCATCCTTTTTATACTAAATATCATTTCCGTAAGCGCAATGTGGGGTACCAAAAAGGCACCCCGCATATGCAAAGCAATGATTTAGTTCAAAACTTATGTTACGCTTCGTCCCTTTCCGCGTCATATGGACGCAACACGATGACCCTGTCCTCACCGAGGCTCATGCGTGAAACGCTTGCTTCGCAGTCATTAAGATTGTGGATACGGCAATCCTTCGCGGCATCGATGAACGGTGCAAGCGGGCAAAGGTCGATTTTAAGCTTAGGTGTTTTATAGTGCATCGGTATGACGACTCTGGGCTTCAGCAGGTTCGCAAGCTCCCGCGCCTCCAGATCGTCGATCGTGTAGATGGCTCCGATCGGAACGAGCAATATATCGATCTGCCCAAGGCTGTCAAGAAGCTCCTGATCGGGGATCGCGCCAAGATCGCCGCAATGAAGTACGCGCATGTCGTCCATCTCGTAAACAAACATGATGTTCTTGCCGCGCAAAGCGCCCCTGCTGCGGTCGTGGAACGTCTCGAATCCCTTGATGTTGACACCGTTTACATTGTATTCGCCAACGCCGCGAATTATCGTGGTGCTCCCCGTAACGATACTGATGTAGTTATGATCCTTGTGGTCGTGGCTTACGGTCACCGCATCCGCCTCGATAGAGGGCAGTTCATAGCCATAGCCCGGAGCGCAGGGATCGGTGAGTATCCTGACCCCATTGCTGTCGGTCAGCAGGAAGCTGGAATGTCCATACCATTTAATCTGCATATTCAATGTATCCTTTCAAATGTACTCGATTTGGATCGCAGCGCCTTATGAGCGCCGCCATTGCTGCGGCAACCCTGCCGCCAAACAATCCTTCATCATTCGGCAAAGCATCGAGAACCGCACGCACTGCGGCGGCATGAGCCCTCCTTTGCTTAACCGTTGTGCGCTCCTCGGCAAGCCCTAAGCACAGCCAAAGAGCGCGCCGCTTCGCGGTTGAGGGTATATAGACATGGTTTACTGAGGAATAATTCATGAGCCGCACATGTGCATATGATGCGCATGCATTCGATGCACCGTCTGGCAGAAATATAGGATCATCGATCGGATCCGAAGGCAGCTCATCGGCTATCATCTCGGCAAACCTTATCATAAACGCGTCACTTACACCGAAATTGACATGCCCGTTTTTGACATATACCCCACGAAATACATTTATGTCGTCAAAGGTCGGCATATTCTTGACAAGTGCGACATTTATCACGCTGCTGTCGACGTTAACGCCGTACTTAGGCCCAATAGGCGCTGATATCTCAAAAACAGGGGCTGGTATGCAAATATCTTCAAGCTTGACGGATGGACAGACGCATTCCGAAAGGAAGCGGTAAGCCGTCATGCTTGAAACTGAATATGGTGTTTCCAACGAAAGCCGCATTGAAACCTCCGTTTCATACGCTGCTGTTTATTTGCTGCTGCGTTCAATTAACGCTGCGCTCGATTCAATGCGACCTTTGCACTTCCTATATTGTAGTGCATTTTTTCTCTTTTTCAAGCCCTTACACCAAATTATTTTGGTATGCACAGGATAATTGAAATTGTGCATTTTTTTGCTTGGAACGATGTCACGATCAATGCTTTGATCGCTCCTCAGAAGGCGTTCTCGAAGTCCGGAAATTTCTGATATAAAATGAACCTTTATCGAATTATCAAAGAAACGTGCTGCGGAAAAACCTTTTATCGTAACATGTTTCTCGATTTCGATTTTGATGCATTAGGGCTCGGTTCGGGATACTGAACACGGTTCACTCTATTTATGAATTCGATCTTCAGCACCTTTGATACCTGCTTGTAAAGGATGAAGGTGATGATCGCGTTGCCGAATGCCTTGATCGCGTTAAAGGCAATGATGAACGGCATCAGCCCCCAAACGATGGTTTGTGCATCCGAATAGGGCATGTTGGCAAGGTAAAGCGGCGTAACGAGCAGATTGAGAGGGATCATTACGGCCACCATGGTGGATGCACCGAGGAGCAGTGAGAGGATCGCGCCTTTTAAATTGTGCATACGCTTATAGATGTTTCCGGCAACGAGGACCATCGCTCCTGTGGACAAGAAGTGCATAATTGCGCCGATCCATCCGCCTGCCTGGGAAGCGAGCAGCCATTGAAGCACCGACACCACCGCCGTCAGAGCGAGCCCCGACAGCGGGCCAAACATGAACGTTGCGATCAGGATCGGAACATCCGCGAAGTCGTATTCAAGGAACGCGACTGCGGGAAAGATCGAAAACTTTAAAGTAAATACAAGTACGAGTGAGATCGCGGCCAAGAGGCCAAGTTTGACCAGAAGGTCGATACGTTGTTTGTTCATTGACGGTTATCCTTTGTTTGACATTAAAATACATCGAGACTGTTGATTGGTGGGATCAAAGCCTTAATTAATTACTCAAAATCCTCCGCGTAATTCGCGTATTTGGTCAGCTCGGGTACCCAAGTGACCTTGAGCGATGCGGTCGCACCGTTGCGGTGCTTTGCCACATTGATGTAGGCGGTGTTGTCGCCGTTCATAGCCTCCTCGGTATCAGGGTAGGCGGCAGGGCGATAGAGCATCATAATGACGTCCGCGTCCTGCTCGATGGAACCGCTCTCTCGAAGGTCGCTCATGATCGGAGTATGATCCTTGCGCTTATCGGGTTCCCTGGAAAGCTGGGAAAGCAGAACCACCGCGATATTAAGCTCCCTCGCAAGTATCTTAAGACCGCGTGTCATCTCGGAGATCTCGAGTACCCTTGAATCCCGCTTTGTACCCGACTGCATGAGCTGCAAATAATCGATTATCACCATGTCCAGCCCGTGGATCGCCTGTATCCTGCGGCATTTGGAGCGTATCTCGGCAACCGTAACGCCCGGAGTATCATCGATGAGTATGTTCGATTCGCCAACGGTATTGAATCTGTCCGCAATTTTGAGAAGCTCGGTCGCCCCGAGGTCGCCAGTGCGCAACTTTTGCATGTTTACATCCGATTCGGAGGCCATGATGCGCATAACGAGCTGTTCCTTGCTCATTTCAAGGCTGAATATAGCAACCGTCGCCTTTTCCCTTATGGCGGCGTGAGCCGCGATATTGAGCGCGAATGCCGATTTTCCCGTGGCGGGACGGCCGGCGACGATGATAAGGTCGCTTCTTTGCAGCCCGGAGGTCAGCTCGTCCAAATCGATGAGTCCGGTCGAGATCCCTGTGCGCCTGCCATCAAGCTGCATGTATTCGCCGATCTGGTTGTAGACCCTCGTATATACGGAGTCGATCCTCTCCATCGGATCGGCGGTCTTGCGCATGGCTATATCGTAGATCATGCGCTCAGCGTCATTCAATATGACGGAGGTATCCTTGGCTGTCTCGCTCGCGTCCTGCGCAATGGTGGAACCCACGGAAATAAGCTTCCGCCTGATCGAATGCCCTTCAACGATGTTGATATAGTGATCGATGTTCGAAGCGGAGGGAGTGTACAGCGCAAGCTCGGTTATATAGGTCGTGCCGCCCGCAGCTTCGAGCTTTCCCTGCTTTTCGAGCATATCCACGAGCGTGACGGTATCAATGAGCTTTCCCGCATTGTAGAGCCTTTCCATTGCGAAAAAGATGTCCCTGTGCGCAACGGAATAAAAGTCCTCAGGATTTAGCAGCTCAAGCGCCTTCTCCGCCGCAAGGGTGGAGAGCAGAATGCTGCCGAGGACGGATTTTTCGGCATCCAAGCTATGGGGGATAGCTCTGTTGTTTTCTTCCATAATGCTATAAAACGCGGCAGCGGAAGCAAGCGTTTACGCCAAGACCCGTGTTACGGGCGAGAAGTGCCGCTTATTCCGTGATCGCCAGCACCTCGACCTTAAATTTCGCATCGGTCTGCTCAAACATATGCGCTCCGACAGTGTACACGCCGACAGCCTTTATCGGCTCATCGATGCGTATCTTTTTCTTGTCAACATCGATGTCGTACTGTTCCTTAAGGGCTGCTGCAACCTCCTTGCCGGTTATCGAGCCGAAGAGCCTTCCGTTTTCACCAGCTTTAGAGAACACCTTTACGGTGAGCTTGCTCATATCGGCGGCGAGCGCCTTTGCGTTTCGGCGCTGAACCTCGACACGATGCTTCTGCGCCTGCTTTTTGATGTTGGCAGCGTTTATCGTTCCCGCGTCGGCGGGGATGGCCTTGCCCCTCGGTATTAGAAAATTGTTTGCGTAGCCATCGCTGACGTTTACGATGTCGCCGGTTTTACCGGTTCCATGAACATCCTGTTTAAGCAATACCTTCATGGATTTTATTCCTCCCAATATGGTAGTGAATCAATGGTTTTTATCAAAGCACAATTAAGGCTCGGCTCAGTCCCTTCGATCGCGGTTTGGATCTCCGTCCTTCTTTCCGTCAGGTTCCTCAGATGAACTATCGGGCTTATCCTCTTTTCCGTCAGGCTTTTCAGACGAATCGGCGGGTTTATTCTCGGAGTGGGTACGTTCGCCAAACGGATCGCTTGCTGAATCATCGATGCGGTCATCATCGAAGAATATGCCGTCCTCCTTGCGCTTGCGCACAGCGATTATCTGCGGCCCTCGTCCATCATCGAAATCGACAACGACGGTGCTGCTGCCGTCGCGCTCCGCCTTTTCAAACGCCGCGCGCATCTTAGCGTTATAGCGGCGCACCTTGCGTCGGAACCCTAAATACAGCTCGACAACGCCCATCAATGCGGGCGTGTACGGCGAGAATATGACCAAAGCCGCCAATAGGATGTAAAGCAGAGTCATCCGTGGTTTGTTTCTATTATGTCCGATTATAAACAGCATGGAGGTGAAGCCCTCGATCCACAACAGTGGAACAAGAAGCCCTATTAGCGTATACATGAGCGTTTCCGCGCCCCTGTAGCCCGCGAGGTACAATATCAGGCAGCCTGCGGCGAGTATCGGCAGACCGAATTTAAGACTGAACGGTATCTGCCAATTCATGAACTTGTCCATGCCGCGCACGTCGCATTTCCCGAGGGTGCAGAATTTTTTGCAGATGATAAGGGTAAAGAACGCAAGCCCCTCCGCAACAAAGATAAGATAACCGTAGAATGCCGCAGGCACCTCTGCGGCGATCACGTCGAAGCCCATGTCGGGCATTCCAAACTCCGAATAATACTGCTCAAACTCATGCATCAACTCCACCATTCCCGCATAGGGCGCTTTACCGGCAAGCATGGAGGGGAGACAGGTCTGAACGTACACGCCGATCAGCGCGATGATAGCAAGCACGATGGCGATAGTGCGATAGGGCAGCTTTTTGCGCAGCCCGAACATGAGCATGGCTGAGCCGAGGGCAACCATGCCCGCCATGCTGCCAAAAAACAGCGGGTCGGACGGGAGGAACGCCGCGACAGCACCGATAGATGCCGCAAGCGCAGCAATGCCAAAGCCTACGCCCCATGCGGTGCCGATACATCCGATCGCGGCGGTCACGACGATCATGAACATCGGCGCACAGTAGCTTGCCGCTGCCGAGGCCGCGCCGATGAGCAAAATCATTAATATTTGTGAAAACTTAATCTTCAAGTCTGAGCTCCGATAAGCCAATGGATCTTTTTCGGAAAAACCCCTACCGTATCGCACCTAAAACATTTGGAATCACGATAAGGCCACTTTTCCACCATTAATATAATCCTTTTTTGCCGATAAGTCAATAATGTAGTGTGGCTTTAACAAATTGTTCGATCATTTTTTTCTTTAAAGCTATTGACATGCCGTATTCAAGTGGTATAATGATATTAAGAACTATTCCTAATTTGGAGGAGCATGACTGAGCAGCGCAGAATTATATATCAGATCATCATGCAATCGGATGATCATCCGACTGCCGAGATGGTGTATGCCCGTGCGAAGCAGCACATGCCGTCCATTGCACTTGGAACGGTTTATCGTAATCTCAAGTTGATGGTTGATTCCGGCGAAATTCGGCATATCTCCATGCAGGGGGAACCCGATAGATATGATAAGACGCTCAAGCAGCACGATCACTTTGTTTGCGTGCGTTGCAAAAAGGTTTTCGATTGCTTCACAGGCGATCTTTCGGAGCATATTGCGAATCGTACAGGAATTGAGGTCATTAGTTATGACCTTAACATCCATTGTCTGTGCGATGATTGCCGAAAGCTTGAATTGCAAGCATTGCAGCAATGATTACGAACTTACGTCGTGGCTTACGCTGAAAAGCGATTAAGACTACATATTATATTATGGAGGATTTTTTATGAAGAAGTATGTATGTTCCGTATGCGGATACGTCCATGAGGGCGATTCCGCTCCCGAAAGATGCCCTCAGTGCGGCGTTCCCGCTGAGAAGTTCATCGAGCAGAGTGCCGAGCTCAATTGGGCTGCCGAGCATGTCGTAGGTGTTGCACAAGGCGCTCCCGAGGATGTTCTTGATGGTCTCCGAGCAAACTTCAACGGCGAATGCTGCGAAGTCGGCATGTATCTTGCCATGGCAAGGGTCGCATATCGCGAGGGCTACCCCGAAATCGGACAGTACTGGGAGAAAGCAGCTTACGAAGAAGCAGAACATGCTGCCAAGTTCGCAGAGCTCCTCGGCGAAGTTGTAACTTCGAGCACCAAGAAGAACCTTCAAATGCGCGTAGAGGCTGAAAATGGCGCAACCGACGGCAAGACCAAGCTTGCAAAGCGCGCAAAGGAACTCAATCTTGACGCGATTCATGATACCGTGCATGAAATGGCACGCGATGAGGCAAGGCACGGCAAAGCGTTTGAGGGACTTCTTAAGAGGTATTTCGGTTAATCAAAAACCTAGTAAATGAAGCATTTTTGCACTTTGCGGGGTGAATTACCAAGCGGTTCACCCCGCAAATTTATCGAAAATTAACTGTTTATTTGTGTGTGTTTTTGCTCAAAAATCACCCACAAAATAGTAAACACACACCTCACAAAAATGTGTGCATTTTATAGTCCAAGACAATAAGAAAGTGATGTTGGTTTCAACATCACCCGCAAGGCTTCTCTAATTATATACCTTCAAAAAAGGCATTTGGCTCACAATTGAAAATCTCGCACAATGCAATGAGCTCTTCTACTTTGATATTGTTAATATCACTTTCTATCTGCGAGTATGTATAACGAAAAAAGCACATATAGATCAATAGATTTTCTGCTTCATAGATGGTGAACGGTTTTACTGTAAGCTCCGCATGTACGGTCTGGATGATGGACGCAGGCAGCTTGCAGTATACCAGCGAAAACCCAACAACTATATTAAGGAGTGCCCTGGGTTAAAGTCCCATAATGAAGTACTTGCCGAGTATAGGCAGATGCAATCAAAATAAACGGAGGCCCGTGAGGACAAAATCGTCCTCACGGACGTATAGACCATTATATTACACGCGCGGCTGTCAAGGTTGGGTAGTATGTTTCGACCTCGAATGTAAAGATTTATCGCTTTTTCTTACCTGAAACGCTGTGAACGCGAAGAATTTCCACCCTTCCCTTGACAGCACCCAGATTCTTCGGAAAAATGTTACCTATCATTGACACCTGAACAACTATACAACACGGATTAACACAACCTTTATTTTCCATGTTTATAAGTAAAGGTACGGATTGAACGATACGATAATATAATTGAATACGGTTTAGGAGTAGAGGTCAAAGCGGTGCTTTTCAATGTAAAGAGGTAAGGGAAGCGCCGCCTGAGGGCGGTTTGCTCTCCAGACGGCGTCAACCAGCGAACAGGGTAGGTGTGCGGGATGAATCACGAGTACGATCTGTGATTCACACGCTCGGTTATATTCGAGACCTTGTCATAGCATTCCCTGCACAGCTGACCTGCGCCGTAGATATAGCAGTCGCGCTCATCCACGGGGCGGGATTGGGGAACATCGGTTGCAGCGCCGCAAAGTGCGCAGGGCTCGTTTTTATCGATCGGTTCAATGTTTTCCGAAAAATCATTATCCATTTTTTGCCTCCATCGACATTTAGTATTCCTTTATCCTTATAATATGCATCTACGAAGGATTAAATATGCAGATTTTTGAGAATCTTTTTTGAAATCAGCGGGAAGATATGGTACAATCATACCAATGCGGACGGAGCGTGAAATGTAAGCTCGCTCCCCGTGGCGGAGGGCTGAGTGAGACGTATTCATGAAAAGCGAAGGAAGCTTAGGCCGTTCGTGCGGTATAAGCGAAGGAGACAAGTCGATGGGGGCATCGTTGCGCTCATCATATTGTTGATCGCGCTCATGGCGGTGGTTGCGCTTCTGATATGGATTTATACAAGAGGAGAGCTTAAGGGCGGGTTTTTTTACTGATCTTCAAGCCGAACCTTATGCCCACTTCGCGATTATTTTGTATGCACGGTAATTTGCATTGTTTTAGGCATCGTTGGTTAATCATATAGATATTGCTGACAGGGAGGACATGGATTTGAAAAAGCATGATATTCGCCGCACGGTCTGCATAATACTTGCCGCATTGTTCGTGCTGTCGATAATAATCGTACCGATCGTTTATATTTTAAGCTAAAAATTTCAGCTTGATGAAATTTTCAGGATGCTGAGGCTTTTAGACCGTAGGTTCCAAAATCTTTTCAAAAACTTGTTATTATAATTTGTCAAGAAGCCTGCTTTATAATCGGGCTTCTTGATACGGAAAGGATATGATTATGGAATTCAATGTAAACATTCTTGAGGCATTCAATCGAGATTGGGCGCTTCTCACCGCAGGAGAGAAAGACGGCTTTAACACCATGACGATAAGCTGGGGAGGGCTTGGAACCCTGTGGGGAAAACCCGTTGCGACCGTCTATGTGAAGCCCATTCGCTATACGCATCAATTCATGGAGAATAGCGATTACTTTACGGTTAGTTTCTATAAAAATGAGTATAGAACTGCGCTTGCGCTCCTTGGTTCCCGCTCAGGCAGGGATGGGGACAAGGTATCCGAAGCGGGACTTACGCCGATGCCGCTTACGAACGGGATTACCTTCAAGGAGGCGACAGTAACATTGCTGTGCAGGAAAATTTATCGCCAGGATATGGATACGACCGCCATGCCAAATGAGGTCATTCAGGATTATTATACGAAAGAGACGGCTCACACCATGTACATCGGAGAGGTCATTGAGATAGTTGAAAACGGGCCGGGTAAATAAAAGATTCACTCCAGTTCGCAGATAATTTTATCGTCCGCAGTCAATTTTTGAATGCGTCTTAAGCATCCATCGCGGCTTCGGAAGAAAGGATGATAACCTCAATTGAGGCTGACGATTCATCATCGGGTGGATTGCCAGCCGAGGCTAATGCAGCCCCAGCTGCATTAGCGTTTGATACATTTATAATCCCGCTGCCGCACTTGAAGGTTCGTTTGCTGCCGTCAGGAAGATAGATCCTGCATTCGGCGGGTACGAGTGCGGTCACGAAAGGAATGTGACCCGCAAGCACCGCAAGTTCGCCCTCGGTTCCGCGAACGGAGACCTGAGTGGCTTTGTCCTTGAATATCGTACCCGCAGGGGTTGAGATTGTCAGGTTGAATTCGTTCATGCTAACAGCCATTTTTAGACTTTTATGCGTTCAGCCTTTTCGATCACTTCATCGATGCCGCCAACGAAGAGGAAAGCGGACTCGGGCAGGTCGTCATGCTTGCCCTCGATTATCTCGCGGAAACCGCGTATCGTCTCCTTTAGAGGAACATACTTGCCCTCAAAGCCCGTGAACTGCTCCGCAACGGAGAACGGCTGGGAGAAGAATCGCTGTATCTTCCTTGCGCGGGATACGGTCAGCTTATCCTCATCGGAAAGCTCATCCATGCCCATTATCGCAATTATGTCCATAAGTTCGTTATACCTTTGCAGTATGCGCTGCACCTCTCGTGCCGTCTCGTAATGCTCGCGCCCGAGTATATCGAGCGAAAGGATTCGGCTGGTCGATTCGAGCGGGTCCACGGCGGGATAGATGCCCTGCGAAGCGATGCTGCGGCTCAGAACCGTGGTCGCATCGAGGTGAGCGAAGGTCGTTGCGGGTGCGGGGTCGGTAAGGTCGTCCGCAGGGACGTACACCGCCTGCACCGATGTTATCGAACCCTTTTTCGTGGAGGTTATGCGCTCCTGAAGCGCACCCATCTCGGTCGCAAGCGTGGGCTGGTAGCCGACGGCGGATGGCATGCGCCCGAGTAGCGCCGAAACTTCGCTGCCCGCCTGGGTAAATCTAAAGATATTATCGATGAAAAGCAATACGTCCTGATTTTCTTCATCGCGGAAGTATTCAGCCATCGTAAGACCCGAAAGCCCTACGCGCATCCTCGCTCCCGGCGGCTCGTTCATCTGTCCGTAGACGAGAGCGGTCTTATCAAGAACGCCGGACTGCTTCATCTCGTTGTAAAGATCGTTGCCTTCGCGGGTGCGCTCTCCAACGCCCGTGAATACGGAAATGCCGCCATGCTGTTTGGCAACATTGTTGATAAGCTCCATGATGATAACGGTCTTTCCAACGCCTGCTCCGCCGAAAAGTCCGATCTTGCCGCCCTTTGCGTAGGGGCAGATGAGGTCGATAACCTTGATGCCCGTTTCGAGTATCTCGGTGGAGGAGGAGATTTCGTCATACGCGGGGGCGGGGCGGTGGATGCTCCAGTGAGCGCAGCCATTGGGCGCGGGCTTTTCGTCAACGGGATTGCCGAGGACGTTAAAGATGCGTCCGAGCGTTTTATTTCCGACCGGAACGCTGATGGGACGACCCATATCGGTCGCGATTTCGCCGCGCCGCAATCCGTCTGTGGATTCCATTGCAATGCACCGTGCGGTGTTGTCACCGATATGCTGAGCGACTTCGACCGTCAAAGTGCCCTTCCCGATCGGTATGGTTATTGCGTTATAAATTGAAGGCAGCTTCCCTTCGGGGAAGCGAATATCGACAACGGGGCCGATGACCTGTGCGACCGTACCCTTATTCAATTCAGCCATATATCCACTCTCCTTCATGTATTCAAGGTCGTAGGCTTTAACAACCAAATGACCTGTTTCATTCCATTATTTATCATAGACCGGAGCCTGCCACTATTTCGGTGATCTCCTGCGTGATCGCGCCCTGCCTTGCACGGTTATATCTGAGGCTCAGCTCGTCTATCATTACTTGTGCGTTTTTGGTCGCTGCATCCATGGCCACGCGCCTTGCCGCGACCTCGCTTGTAAAGCTCTCCCTGACGGCGGCATATATCATACAGCACAGGTATTCGGGCATCGCTATGTTCAATACTTTTTGGGGACTTGGTTCAAATTCGGCAGCGATATTGGATTTATCGCCCTCACTTCTTTCGAGCGGCAGGAGCTGCATTAGTTCAGCTTCCTGTGTCATCATGGAGACGTATCGGGTCGAGACCATCATCAAGCGGTCGAATTCACCATCAATGAACGATTTGCAGAGCTTTTCGGAAAGTGCTTTGCAATCGCTTAAAGTAAACGCTTCCGCACGGTACACGTCTCCGCCGTACCGCTCCTGTGCACGCTTGCCGATTGGAAGCACCGTATCGGTATCGACACTCGACGCAAGGCGAAAAGCGTTGGAATTGTAGCCCCCCGCAAGCCCTCGGTCGCCAGCGATGACGATAAGCATGGTACGCTCGGTGGGTCTTTCCTGCATGAATGGGGAACGAAGGCACTCCTGCGATGAAGCAAGCGATTTTATCACTTTCAGCATCGCTTCACGGTAGCTTCGGGTATGCTCAAGCAAATCAATAGCCTTTTTTATCTTGGACGCAGCAACGAGCTGCATCGCCTTCGTGAGGTGCAGCGTCGAATCCACGCTTTTTATACGGGTTCTAAGTTGTTTTACATTCTCGCCCATGCGTATTATTTAGCGAAATTCAAATTAAGTTTATCGATTGCTTCATTCAGCATATCAACATCGCTTTCGTCGTAGTGCCCCGCATCGAAACGCCCGAGAAGCTCCGAATACTCGTTTTTCAGCAGCTCATAGAGCCTCTGCTCGTATTCCGAAACCACTTCAACAGGAACATCGTTCAGCTTGCCGTGGGTGACGGCATAGATGATGGATGTCTGCAAGCCGACCGTAAGCGGGGAGTTGCGTTTTTGCTTCAAAACCTCAACGATGCGTTCACCGAGCGCAAGACGGGCCTTGGTGTCGGCATCGAGATCGCTTCCGAACTGCGAAAACGCTTGAAGCTCCCTGTATTGGGAGTAGAGCAGCTTAAGCTCGCCCGAAACCTTCTTCATGGGCTTGAGCTGTGCGCTGCCGCCGACTCTGCTTACCGAGATGCCCGGGTTGATAGCCGGCATTATGCCCGCGTGGAAAAGCTCGGTTTCAAGGAAAATCTGCCCGTCGGTGATGGAAATTACATTCGTTGGTATATAGGCGGAAACATCGCCCGCCTGCGTTTCGATGATGGGCAGAGCCGTAATTGAGCCTCCGCCATACTCGGGAGCAACGCAAGCGGCGCGTTCGAGCAGCCTTGAATGCAGATAGAATACGTCACCGGGGTATGCTTCGCGTCCCGGCGGACGGCGGATGAGCAGGGAAAGCGCACGGTATGCAACGGCGTGCTTGCTGAGGTCATCGTAAACTATCAGCACATCCCGCCCTTTTTCACGGAAGTATTCTGCCATTGCGCAGCCGGAATAGGGCGCAATGTATTGAAGCGGCGCACTTTCCGAGGCGGAGGCGGAGACGATTATCGTGTACTCCATTGCGTTTTCCTTCTCAAGCCTGTCTGCAAGCTGCGCAACGGAAGCGTTTTTCTGACCTATTGCTACGTATATGCACAATACGTTCTTTCCGCGTTGGTTTATGATGGTATCGACGGCGATCGCGGTCTTTCCGGTCTGACGGTCGCCGATTATGAGTTCACGCTGACCGCGCCCGATTGGTATCATGCTGTCGATGGCCTTGATGCCCGTTTGAAGGGGTACGGATACGCTCTTTCTGCTGATGATGCCCGGTGCTTCGGATTCAATCGGACGGCTTTCTCTACATGCAACGGGTCCCTTGCCATCGATGGGGATGCCCATCGCGTTGACGACCCTTCCCAAAAGTGCTTCGCCGACCGGCACGGAAACGACCCGACCGGTTCGCTTTACCTCGGAACCTTCCTTGATGTTTGCCTTATCGGAGAGCACCGCAATGGAAACCACCTCATCCTCAAGGTTCTGAGCAATGCCGTAGGTTCCGTCCGAGAATTCAAGCAGCTCATTGGATACGCAGTTTCTAAGGCCGTGCGCTTTGGCAATGCCGTCGCCGACGAGTATGACCGTACCGGTTTCGGAAAGCTCGACCCTGTTTCTATAGTCCTTTATCTGCTTCTTTATGATCGTGCTGATTTCTTCGGGGCGAAGATTCATTTTGACAATACCTCGTGTAATTCGTTAAGACGGGTGCGCAGGCTCCCATCGATAAGTTTTCCGTCCATTCTGATGATAAGACCGCCGATCAATCCGGGATCAATCGAAGGAATGAGGTTGACCCTGCGTCCACTCATGGCTTCGAGCTTCCTTGTGAGCTTATCCCTTTCTTTGCGCGTGAGGGGCACTGCGCTTATTACCTCGGCAACAGAAATGCCAAAGTGAGAATTGTACTTTCGTACATATTCATTTACGCAGTCCGAAAAGCCGCGCATATGCCCACGCTCCGTCAGCATTTCGATGAACGAGCAGACGTATTCGTGAACGTTTCCGTCAAACGCTTGGCGTATTGCGTCCCTGCGCTCCGAAAGAGGAATGCCGGGCGTGCATAGAAAGGCGATATATCCGGGGTTTTCAGAAAAGAGCTTATCGACCGCGCGAAGCGCGTCAAGAATCTCCTTGGCTATCCCCTCGTCCTTTGCAAGCTCGAACAGCGCGCCGCCGTACTCGTTACTCATTCCGGGCATCGTTGTCACTCATCCCTTCGATGAACGAATCGATAAAACCGCGCTGGTCGGCTTCGTTCAATTCGCGATCAAGCATTTTCTCGGTCAATTTAACTGAAATATCGGCAATTTCACGCTTCATGTCGGAAACGGCCTTCTTCCTTTCAAGCTCTATCTCGGCGCTTGCCGTGCGCAACATTCCTGCGGCGCGCTCCTCGGCCTCCGCAATTATCTCGTCGCTACGGTGCATGGCGTTGGCCTGCGCACTCTTTAAAAGCCTGTCACACTCATCGTTCGCTCCGGCGATCCTTTCGGTATAGGTTCTTTCAAGCTCCCTTGCGGACTCAACCGCCCTATCGGCGGCGTTGTACCTTTCATCTAACTCCGCCTGCCTTGCCGCAACCATATTGCGTACGGGCTTATACAGCAACTTTTTAAGAACCAAAAACAGGATAAGCAGGTTCGTTAGCGATATGAGTATCTGCCAGATGTTAATGGATATAACATCCAAGGTTTGCATGTTAATACCTCTATTATTATTTGCCGATTGCGCTCATCAAAATATTTACGAATTGTCTCGGCGCGACGAGGATGAGCAGTATCGCGATGACCAACGCATAAAGACCCGTGGTCTCAGCGATGGCGCAGCCCATTATCATCGTGGTCGTGACGCTGCCCCTCGATTCGGGCTGGCGGCCGATTGCCTCACATGCCTTGGCGACCGCGTTACCTTCACCGATACCGGGGCCGATACCTGCGATCATTGCGATACCTGCGCCAAGTGCGCAGCAGCCGAGCATGATACCGATAGCGAGTTCCATTCTTTACCTCCATATAAAGCCGTTATACGGCAATGTTAGTGTTGTTGATTTTCTTTTTGTTTGCTGTCTTTGCGATCTGCGCCGCTCTCCTCGCTTCCCGCTTTTTAATGCGTTCGCGCCACAGCTCCTCCGGGAAGCCGGTCGAAATATACAGCATGGTCAGCATCGCGAAGATGAATGCCTGAAGGCAGCCGCTGAATATGTCGAAATAAATCGACAGAACGGCGGGGATTCCGACCTGAAGGAACGGTATCTGCCCAAATGCGCCGGGCATCCAGCCCAAGACGAGCGAGGATAGACCCTGCAAAGCCCATGCGACGAGAGCCGAGACTACTACACCCGACAGGACGTTTCCATAATGACGGAACGCCATAGAAATGGGCGTTGACAGCTCACCTATGACATTGAACGGCGCAAAAACGGGGATCGGATCTCCGAAGCCCTTGATATAATTCCAAACCCCACCTTTGAGCTTAAAATGGGTTATTATGAAAAATACAAGCAGCGACCAACCGAAAACGACGTTTACGTCGGATGTCGGCGGATACAGACCGAGCAGCGATGTCAGGCTCGAAAACGCCGAAAGCCCAAGTATTGCTCCGATGAAGGGCGAAAACTCCATGAAGAATGACCCCATGTTGGAGCTCACGAGCGAGTCCGTCTTCTCAACTATCCATGTCGCGAGAAGGTGACGCTTGCAATTTACTCCGCCCCTTATCCCGTGGGTCAGGTACAGGCAAAGTCCCACAATCGAAATCATCACGAGCCATGAATTCACCTGAGCATCGGTTATTACAAGCGGCTGCACAGGAAACGGTATCGTTACAAGAATTCTTGCACCCGAAATATCCATTCCTTCGCTGAGCGGAGTTACCAACACCTTGAGCACCATACCGCATACGATAGGAAGAACCATGAGCAGTGTCAGCAGAATATCGATTATTTTAAACTGCAACGTCCTATCGTTCATCTTCCGGAACCTCCGTTCCTGCGGAATCGGTCTGCTCATCCGTTTCACCGCGATGGGTAAGCTGATAGAATGTTATCACGATGCGCGGGAAGAAGAGCGGTACAAGCGAAGCAATGGTGTTGAAGCAGCCCAAAAGCACGCCCACGAGCGCGAATCCGAGTAGCATCAGCATGCGCAGCATCTGCGAGGTTCTAATATGCTGCTTCGCCTTATCGGGTTCGAGCGAGACCGCCTTAAGCACCGTAAGGCACATAAGGTAGAAATTTAGTACTGCGGCAAACGCACCGAGGAGGTTTCCGTAAAGCACCGTAATATTCCAGAACCCAAGCAAAAGGAACACAAGCTGCATCACCGCGCTGAGCGCAAGCTCACCGACGATGATACGCAGAGTCTCCTTTCTTACGATGGGATCGGATTTTAGCATCAATGAATCTCCATTCAGCCGCTTCGACTTAAATCATTTACCCCATAGTTTACCATGTTTTCGAGGACAATACAATATATTCACTGTGAATTTTACGTTTATTCACTCTGATGGTTTCCCCTGCGGCGGGGCGTGTCGATTGGAGAAATAAATTTGATGATAACAAACTTATGCATGAACTTTTTTCATGAATGCACGATTGAAATATTTATCGCAATGGAATATAATTGAATAAATCTTGAAAAAGGTAGGTCAATATGCTTAGTATACGAAATCTTACCAAAACCTACGGCAACAAAACCGCCGTTTCGAACCTCAGCCTCGAAGTGGAGGCGGGCGACATCTGCGCCTTTATCGGGCATAACGGCGCGGGCAAGACCACGACCATCAAGGCGGCGGTCGGCATAATCGATTTTGAAGGGGATATTCTTATCGATGGCGTTTCGATCAAGGAAAACCCGATTCTTTGCAAGCAAAAATTTGCCTATATTCCTGACAATCCCGATCTTTATGAATACCTTACGGGCATTCAATACCTCAATTTCATAGCCGATATATTTAAAATATCGACTGCGGAAAGAAAGGCGCGCATAGAGAAGCTTGGGGAGGAGCTGAGTCTCTCATCCGAGCTTGCGAATCTCATTTCATCGTATTCGCACGGCATGAAGCAAAAGCTCGCCGTGATCGGAGCGCTGCTGCACGAGCCAAAGCTGCTGATACTCGACGAGCCGTTTGTCGGACTTGACCCCGAGGCGGTCGTGACGCTCAAGGCCATCATGCGCCGCATATGCAAGGAGGGTGGGGCGGTGTTCTTCTCGACCCATGTTCTCGACGTTGCGGAGAAGCTGTGCAATAAGGCAGCGATAATCAGGGACGGCAGGCTTCTTGCCTATGGCGGCATGAATGAGCTTACGGACGGGAAATCACTTGAGGACGTTTTTATGGAGGTCGTGCGCCATGCTTAGGCAGATAAGGCTTTTGACCGTACTCGGGCTTCGCGGGCTGTTTGGGCTGAACGAAGCGCGTTATACGAACGATAAAAAGAGAAAGCGCAGCCTTACGGTAATGGTTGTCGCATACGCGTTCATCTTTCTGATGCTTATCATGTATGTGGCAGGTCTGTCGAGCGGTCTTGCGAAAATTGGGCTTTCCGAGATCATACCTCAGTACCTTTACGCCGCCTCGGCAATAGTTGTGTTGCTGTTCTCGATGTTCAGCGCGGGGAATGCTATATTCGGCATCAAGAATTATGAAACCCTCATAACCCTGCCCGTAAAGCCTGCGGCAGTGGTGACAGCAAGGTTCCTCACTATGTATGTAATGGATCTCATCATGAGCATCGTCGTCATGCTTCCCGGGCTTGCCATATATTTTACACAAGCACATTCAGGATTTGGGGCAATCCTTCTGACCGTCATAGGCGTATTGTTTCTGCCGCTCCTGCCGCTTACGATCGCGACCGCCATCGGAGCGGGCATAACTTATCTAACATCAAAGCTTCGGCATAAGAGCATTATTTCAGCCGCAATCACCATATTGGTCGTGATCGCGGTGCTGATCCTGAATCCGATCATATCAACGAGCCTCGGAACCGCATCGGAAGCGGAGCTGACCGCGCTTGCAGCAAACATCTCGGGAACGCTCGGACGCGTATTTCCGCCGTCGATATGGTTTAATCAGATCGCGGTTAGGGGGAGCTTCGGCCATTTCGTTCTGCTCTTCGGCGGATCGTCCGCGTTGTTCGCACTCGTCGTGTATCTGCTTCAGCGGCGGTTCGGACGCATCTGCGCCGCGCTCAACACGAGCGTAAAACGCGGAGGGAAGGTAAGGATCGAGGCTGTCGCTCCCATGCGTGCGCTTGTGGGGCGTGAATTAAAGAGGTACTTTGCTTCGAGCATCTATGTGATGAATACGCTGAGCGGCTATATCCTTATGATGCTGGCGCCGATCGCGCTCCTATTCGTCGATATTTCGGAAGTGGAGAACGCGATTGAAATGACCGGCATTGTTTCAAAGCTCATGCCGTTTGTGCTGAGTATGTTCGCTTCGATGATGCCCATAACATGCTGTTCCGTTTCAATGGAGGGCAAAAGCTGGTGGATCGCGAAATCGCTTCCAATAACCGATAAAATGATACTCGACAGCAAGATATTACTGAATCTACTGATTGTCGCTCCGTGCTGGCTTATTGCGTCGGTATTCGGCATAATCGCGGTAAAACCCGATTTCCTGCAAGCTGTATGGATACTCCTCATTCCGGCGCTATATATCGTTTGCTCAGCAGTGATAGGTATTGGCGCGAACCTTGCTTTCCCTAAATTTGATTGGGACAATGAGGCGAGGGTGGTCAAACAGGGTGCGGCGGCACTCGTTGCGATGCTTTCGGGCATGGTGCTATCGATCACGCCTTTGATAGTGGTTTTCGCACTCGGAGGCAAGCATTCAAACCTTGTTATGGGATTGACGGCTGCGGTGCTCGTGCTTATAACAAGTGCAGTGTACTTAATAAACAATAAACGAAGCCTGATAAAAATCAATTAGCGGAGCAGCAAATAGCATAATAGCAAACGAATTGGACGCAGGCATTGACCCGCGTCCAATTTAAATACATGTATCTTACAATTTATCTCATATCAGTTATACGCCCTGCCGCACCCATAGCGCCTTATGTCAGCAGTGGCAAAATAACCGACCTCATTATTGAAAGCAGCGATGTTGACGCTGCCGAAATACGCGTCAAGCCCCATTCGAACTATGAGGTAGCCGGAACCGGAGGTATTCACCACCGGGGCGTATACTCCATCGTAGCCGTTTTCAACGAGGAGTGACTGTGCGTTTCTGACGACAACGCGCTGCTTATTAACGGCCTCCTGCGGGTTGACGTCGAACAAATAGATGTCAAGAATGATAGGCACCATGACCCCAGGAATAATGCTGCCGCCTGGGGTGCCGATAGCAAGTATGTCCCCCGCGTCGTTTCTGATGAGCGTAGGCGACATGAAGGTTCTACAGCGTTTACCGGGTTTTAGCTTGTTGTTGCCGCTGGTGAAGTTCCGCATGCTGTTATTGATGAAAAAACCGTCGATATAAAGCTTGGAGCCGAAGAACTGGGTCAGCGTGTTAGTGCAGGAGACGGCCATGCCGTTCTTGTCGATAATGGAAAAATGAGTGGTGTCCTGTCCCTCGTACTCAGGTTCGAAATCGCTGTAATCAAGGTCGAGCAAATTGTAAATATATTCATCCGATACCGCTTTGGTGAAATCGAATTCAACGCTTGCGAACCGCGTATCGCAAATATGTGAAACGCGATCCTTACCGCATGTCATGGAGAGCTTTACAAGAGTGTCTAAGTATCCTTTGGGGTCGGTGGTCGGGTTGGGAATGTTCAAAATTTCAGCCATTTTGAGCATCTGTATCAGAGTTGTGCCGGAGAAGGGGGCGGGGACGGATGCGATCTCATTCCCATGGAATTCCCCAACGACCGCATCGGATACGATGGTATCATAGCTTGCGAGATCATCCGCGGTGAGATGTGTCGCCGCAATGATCTTTTGTGCAATGCTCCCCGTATAAAACGCTTCCGATCCCTCCGTGGCGATGGTTCGGAGCAGCGCCGCCGTGTCGGCCTGTACAATGGTGTCGCCCACGTTCGAGATGCCGGCATAGGGGGTGTTGGGCGTACTGAAAGTTCCGATGGCATTACGTATTCTCATCAGGAAATCCGCATCCACCACAAATCCGTTTTCAGCATAATCGATCGCGGGCTGAAGCAGCTCTTCGAATTTCATGGTTCCGTAAAGGTCATACGCAGTCTGCATTCCGTCAACGAAGCCCGGAACCCCGATGCTGAGGTGGGTAGCGCCGGAGGGTGCGGCCTCGGAGAGGTAGTTAAGGCATTTGTATTCATCGGCTTCGGAGTCATAGATTATCATGCCTCCGCCGCCGCCAATGCCGGAACCGTATGCCTCAACAACGCCCAGCGTATATGCTACGGCAATTGCTGCGTCAACTGCGTTTCCGCCGCTCTCGAGAATGGAAACGCCCACCATAGTGGCATATTCGCTTGAAGTGCTGATGGAATAGCCGTTTCTCGTTACGGAAGCAGTTTGATTGGGATTTGCACCATCCGGTGTCGCTATATCAACATCGGGATGGTAGGGATCCGACGTTTTATCCGATTCTTTGCCAAATAGGCTGCAACCGCATACCTGAAATGCGAACGCCGCAAGGAGTGCGATCGCAAGACCTCTCTTAAAGATAAATTTAAATATTGATTGCTTCATATTCATTCCTCTATAGTTATTCTTCCTGATATGCAATACGATGCATTACATATTGCAGTAAAATTGGTTAGCCTCGTGATGTATTGCAGGACATAGCAAATCGGTTTAATCTCCCATGCTGAGCCTAAAACTCGATAATAATATGCCCATCATCCTTCACGGAGTACTCCGCCAAATCAAGTTTTTTTGTAAGCACACGGCGGATGCGGCTACTGTAGAATCCATTATCAAGCGGAACGGGTCGACCGTCGTATATGCGAACCGGAACCAACTCAAAATAGCCGCTGCCATCCTCCGAACGATTATACTGAACAAGAACGCTGTCCCTTGTAAAAGTATTGTTCTGATCCATTATAAAGTTGCCGAGACTGTAGAAAATGATGCCGCGCCCGTATTTTTCGACGGGCTGAACCGCATGGGGATGGCAACCGATGACGATGTCCGCTCCAGCATCGATAAGATCATGTCCAAGCTTTATTTGATCTTCGTTGGGGTTGGACCTGTACTCGTCACCCCAATGAACGTAAACAACGGTAAGGTCGTTGTTGATCGCGGAATCGTTGATGAGCCGATATAGGGAACTGTTTCTGCTTGTAAGCACTCCGGCGGCCGATGTGCCGCTGAGGAAGACGTCCGTAAAAGCGATAAAACCGATATCAAGCTCCTGCGCTTGAAGCTGCGTGCCGGATACGCGGGCATACCTATCGTCCAGATAAACGTTGCCGGCGTAATTGATCCCCGTGCCTTCTAACCATTCAATCGAGCTCTGATACGCTTCGGCTCCATAATCGGTGCAGTGGTTGTTTGCTATCGAGATTGTATTTATACCCGAATTCATCATGGCGATCACGGAATCCTGGCTTGCGTGAAGGTACGGGCCTTTCTTTTGGCGCTTGGTATAATTCTCAACGCCGCCGGGAACGATCGCGCCCTCTAAGTTGGCGAAAACAAAATCGGAATTGCTCCATACATCGCTGATCCCGGAAAAAAAGCTCTCATAACCGTTTGCTTCGGCATAAGCCTCTATGTACCTGCCGAGCATAACATCACCCATAAAGCTGAGCTGTAAATATTCGTTTTGATAATCGGAAGCGCCTATTTCTGCAGGAGTATGCGGTATGATGCTGATTAAAAACATTGCAATAATCAGCAGGACGGCAATGCATGAAGGGATGATTAATTTGGGCTTCTTTTCAAGTCTTCTTCGTATGCTAATCTGTATGCGCTGTTTCAGGGTGAGCCGCATTTCATTAGGTGTTTGCATGGACAATACTTTGTCCTTGAATAATGCTTTGTCCATATTTCGTTACCCCACCCAAATCGCGAGCAAATTCACGAGCCCGTAGGTCGCCAACGTAGCTGCAATCGCGGCCGGTACGGTGTATAGAATACCCTGCTTAGAGTAGGTGTTGGCAAGAAGACTCGGCGTGATCGCGCCGACGCCGCGGAAAGCAACGGTCGCAAACGGAAGCAGCGGGAAGAGGAGTTCCGCGCCAAGCTTTAGTGATATGCCGAGTATCAGCGTTATTGCAAATTTTCGCTTTCCGAACAGAACCATAAACTTTGGAAGCAGATAGTTCACTATAACATAAACGATAAAGCTGATAGCAAAGACGAGCAGCACGCATGGAATGTCATCACAGACCATCGCAAGATACCCCGGGACGATAAGACCGCCGCATTGGATGCCGAGAAACTCGTCAACAAGCAGGCTTATGACGGTTCCGATAATGATTGCAAGATAAAAATGCGTTATATTTATGCCCATAATGATTACCTCTGTAAAAACTTAAATTTGAACGGTAAAATTTGCTTGTCCCCATCCAAAATTATACGAGGACATTCTACGCCTCCGAGCTGCAGCAGCGCCTCAAGCGCGGGGTAGCCGCATCCGTGGATATTGCCGACGCAGATTATTATCCTATCTGCCAGAAGGGGTTTTAATGTGCTTATGATCCTGTCCACGGGCTTCCTTTGCAGATCAATGTATTCAACGACGTTGGGAAGTAAGCCGTTTGAGCATGCCTTGGTGATGCTGTTTGCGTTTTCACCGATGGCAACGAGCGTGGAGTTTGGTATCATGGGGAAGAACCCGGTAATAAACTGCTTCGTTCTGTCAACCCTGTCGGCGCGGCAGTTCATAAGTATTATCGGATTCTCGGCGGCTTTCGGATACCGCTCCTTTATTACCTCCCAAATATCGAGACTGGACGATGGCTCGTTTGCGGCAAAAGCATTGGCAACGACAAAAGAACCTGCATTGGTATTCAGATTATAGAAGCGAAGTGCGCCGGGATCGGGATGTGCTTTGAGCATGGCTCTACGGGCTGTCTCCCTGTCGATGCCGAGCGCATCCGCGGCAGCAAGTGCAATTGAACAATTATGTGGGAAAAGATGGTAATCGAACCGGGAAAGGTATTCGTCGTCGATCAAGCTGTCATCCGCAACGAATACCTTAGTATTGCGCTTTTTAGCAACGTCCTTAAAAAACTCAGTGAATTCATCATTTGATATTACAACCATGCCGTTGTATGGGATGGTATCGGCAAAAGCCCATGCGATCTGTTCGGTCGTGGGTCCCATCTCGTCGAGATGATCCTCGAGAACATTGGTTATAACGACGAGCTTGGCGTTGATGATCCGATGCTGATAGATCGACTGGTACTCCGGACGAACCGCCATGCATTCGCAAACAAGGGCATTAGCACCGTATTTGACCGCTTTATCGATGACTCGAAACTGTTCGGATATGGTAATCCCGTGAGGACGGCGTACAACATCCCGTTCCTCATCGGTGTCAAAATATATCATTCTTGCTGATGTGCCGGTGGTTTTTCCAACGGCGCAGTAGCCTGCTTCACATAGAATTGCGGTAATAAGCCTTGTGGCTGTGGATTTGCCGCGAATACCGTTAACATTAACGGTTACGCAAAGCCTTTTAAGGTTAAGATCGTTCTTTCGCTTTTCCAAGATTCCCAAGATGACTATCAAAAGAATCAGGACAAGGCACAAAATGAACGAGAATAGGGTAGTATCCATGTTACTTTATGACCATTCCTTTCGCCGCGCCTATGAGCACGGAACGAGGCTGAAGCATTAAAAAGCGGTCGGGTACAGTAATAACTGTGTGTGCTCTTGTTTATGCGAGCAGCTAAGCCTTACCGCCTTGCAATGCGATCATAGCGTTCAAAGCACATGATGCCGAGCTCGGCATTAAAGCGCTCGGAAAAAGCTGCAATCATATCTGATCGCAGACCGCTATCATTTGAAGGATATGTCCCCCAAAAAGGGCATAACTCTACAAATATGTCGAATTATAGCACGGATGCGCGGATTTTGCAAGAGGGAAAATTATATGCAATGATGTGCGCTGTTAAAGCGTCAATGATTTGCGCTAATTGAGCGAAAGAGGCTGCCCCCAAAGCTACTTGAGCAGTTTTGGGACAGCCTCTTTTGCGAATTCGCAAAAACAAGCCATCAGAATTTATTCAGCATATCGCTATAGGTCGGGAACGGCCAATGAGACTTCGCGGTTATCTGCTCAAGTTCGTCCGAAACGCTGCGAGCATCCTCCATGACCTTGATAAGATTGTCCCTGTAGAATGCGGCTCTTTGGCTCATATCGCAAATATTCTCCGCCCCATTGACGAGCGAGTCAAGCTTTTCACCGTATTCATAGAGCTTTTCATATCCATCCATGAGCTTCGAAACGAGGGCAAGCCTTGCCCCGCCGTGAACTCCCCGAATGCAGCCCGAAATTCGCTCCATCGCCCTGCAAAGTTCGTCCGTGTACGAATTGACGGCGGGGAGGATGTAGCGCCTTATCATCGAGATCAGAGTCCTTGCCTCTATTCGAATCACCTTGCAGTAGTTGTCATGCAGTATATCGCAGCGTGAATGCAGCTCGGCGGAGGTGAAGACGTTATGACGTTCAAACAATCCAACATTCTTTTCAGATAAAAACTCTGAAAGACAATCGGGCGTCGTGCGATAGTTGGAAAGTCCGCGCCGTTCTGCTTCCTCCACCCACTCGCCGCTGTATGCGTTACCGTTGAATATGATTCGTCTGTGCTTTTGTATAGTATCCGCAAGTAGCGTTCGCACGGCGGTCTCGATTCCGATTCCGTCCTCCCTTTTTTCAAGCCTGTCCGCAAATTCCTTGAGCGCGTCCGCCGCGATGGTGTTCAGCACGATGTTCGGCCCAGAAATCGAGAGGCATGAACCAAGCATGCGGAATTCGAATTTATTCCCGGTGAACGCGAAGGAAGAAGTCCTGTTCCTGTCCGTCGTGTCCTTCTTTATGGTTGGGAGAGCCTCCGCGCCAACTCCTATTTCGTCGCGGTTCCTTCCAATATATTCGCTGCCGCTTTGTATGCAATCAAGTATCTCGGTCAATTCATCCCCGAGGAACATCGACATGATAGCAGTGGGCGCTTCGTTGCCGCCGAGCCGCAGGTCGTTGCCCGCAGTCGCAACCGAGATCCTGAGAAGATCCTGATATTCATCAACGGCCTTGATCACGGCGCAGAGGAACACAAGGAAGCGCAGATTGTTCTGCGGCTCCCTGCCGGGCTTGAACAGGTTTTCGCCCGTGTCGGTTAAAAGCGACCAGTTGTTGTGCTTTCCGCTGCCGTTTACGCCCGCAAAGGGTTTTTCATGCAAAAGACACACAAGTCCGTGCTTTTCAGCGATGCGCTTCATCGTCTCCATCGTGAGCTGATTGTGATCCGTCGCGCTGTTCGCGTTTTCAAAATACGGCGCAAGCTCGTACTGCCCGGGAGCGACCTCGTTATGCTCGGTCTTTGCAAATATGCCGAGCTTCCAAAGCTCCTCGTCCAGCTCCTGCATGAAAGCCTTGACCTTCGGGTTGATGCTGCCGAAATAATGATCGTCCAGCTCCTGTCCCTTGGGGGACGGTGCGCCGATCAGGGTGCGGCCGCAGTAAATCAAGTCTATCCTCTTATCAAAATAGGACTTATCGATGATAAAGTATTCCTGCTCCGCACCGACAGAAGCGACAACGTTCCTGGTTTCGTTGTCTCCAAGGAGCCTCAGTATGCGGAGCGCCTGGGTGTTCAACGCATCCATTGAGCGCAGCAGCGGGGTTTTTTTGTCAAGCGCTTCGCCGCCGTAGGAGCAGAATACGGTGGGGATGCACAGGGTGTTATCCTTTATAAAAGCGTAGCTCGTGGGATCCCATGCGGTATACCCCCTCGCTTCAAAGGTTGCGCGGAGTCCGCCTGATGGAAAGCTCGATGCATCGGGTTCACCCTTAATAAGCTCCTTTCCCGAAAACTCCATTATCGCGCAGCCGTCGTCGATCGGAGTTATGAACCCGTCATGCTTTTCCGCCGTGATGCCCGTCATCGGCTGGAACCAGTGCGTATAATGGGTCGCACCCCTTTCCACAGCCCAATCCTTCATGGCGTTCGCAATTATGCCAGCTATATTCGGGTCGAGGGGTTTGCGGTCGTGGATCGTCTTTTTCAAAGCCTTATATATGTCCTTCGGGAGCTTCTCCCTCATGGTGAGGTCGTTAAACACCATGCTGCCGAAGCTCTCGGCAATATTCGCACTCATTCGGCACCTCCGAAATTAAAAATATGCGGGTCAGTTTACTCCTGTTGCTTGGAAATGTCAATGCAAAATCATTCGGGATATGTGAAACGATGATTTTCGATTAGCTCATTCCTATACCTTCTTATGTAATATTGTGCCATGTTAAGGTTTTGCTCCGAAAAATTGCCGCATTCAGCCGGGTGTGCACCGGGGATTTCTCCCTGATAGCTTATAATAAACTCACACATATTAAGAACAAGCTGCAAAACATCTTTGGAGTCCGAATCACCGAAAATAACTAAGTAAAATCCCGTTCTGCATCCCATGGGGCCAAAATAAACTATATCCGACTTTTTGTCACTGTTTCGCAAATAAGTTGCACCTAAATGCTCAATAGTATGTAACGCAGGCATATCTATCACCGGTTCCCGATTAGGAGCGGTTATTCTCACGTCAAAGGTGGTAATTACGCATCCATCTTTCCGATCCCTGCGGGACACGTATAAACCGGGCATCAGCTCAAGATGGTTAATGGTAAAGCTTGCAATTCTTTCCATGAAGAAAACCTCCTTAGATTTATATCGCTATATACATAACGAAGAAGTCCATTTTTTGCATGATTCATCCTTCTTTCGCCAAGAACTTCCGTTTATATTCTAACATAATTCAACTTATTTGCGAAGACCTCGAGCAATATATTGACTTTTTGTGCAGTGAACTCACGATAGTGCTTGACTACTCATCTCTGCCACAATATAATTATCCTTGGGAAAATGCGGCATTGCGCCGATTGATAAAGGAGAATCTTGAAATGATAACGATTAACGGTATGAGTTTAACCATCGAGCAGGTCGTTGCGGCCGCGAGAAGGCATGAACAGGTAGAGATAGACCCCGACGCTAAGGAGCGAGTGAATAAGGCTCGTGAGTATGTTGAGAAAAAGCTGGACGAAAAGGCGGTCGTCTATGGTTTGACCACCGGTTTCGGTAAATTTTCCGACAAATATATTTCGATTGAGGACACGGCTGCGCTCCAAAGGAACCTCATAATTTCCCATTCCTGCGGCATGGGCAATCCCCTGCCCACCGAGGCGGTTCGCGCGGCAATGCTCCTTCGCTGCAACGCGCTTTGCAGGGGCAATTCCGGCATAAGGCTTTCCACAATCGAAACCCTGCTTTCAATGCTCAACAAGGGCGTTCATCCGATCGTTCCCGAGAAGGGTTCGCTCGGCGCGAGCGGCGATCTTGCTCCGCTTTCGCATATGGTGCTTGTAATGCTCGGTGAGGGAAAAGCGGAGTATCAGGGCGAAATAATGAGCGGTGCGGAAGCGATGGAAAGGGCAGGCATACCGACCGTGGAGCTTGCCGCAAAGGAAGGGCTTGCGCTCATAAACGGCACCCAGATAATGACCGCCATCGGTTGCCTTGCGGTATACGATGCGCTTCAGCTTACCAAGGTTGCGGACATCGCCTGTGCGATGACTGCGGAGGCACTCTTCGGCATTAAAAAAGCTTACGATCATAAGATACACGAGCTTCGAGGGCATAAGGGACAGATCAACAGCGCAAAGAATCTTCTGACCCTCCTTGAGGGCAGCAAGCTCGCAAACGACACGATACCGGGAAAGGTTCAGGATGCCTATGCGCTCAGATGTACCCCGCAGATCCATGGCGCGAGCCGCGATGCAGTCGAATATGTATACAACGCGGTGAGTCGTGAGATAAACGCCGTTACCGACAATCCCATCATCTTCCCCGACGATGACGAAGCGATTTCCGGCGGCAATTTCCATGGTCAGCCGATGGCGCTTGCGTTCGACTTCCTCGGCATCGCGCTTGCGGAGTTTGCGAACGTATCCGAACGCCGCATCGAAAGGCTCGTCAATCCTCAGCTCAGCTCTGGGCTTCCCGCATTTTTGAGCGAAAACGGCGGTCTCAATTCCGGCTTTATGATTACGCAGTATTCGGCTGCCAGCATGGTTTCCGAGAACAAGGTGTGGGCGCACCCCGCGAGTGTCGATTCCATCCCCTCGTCCGCAAATCAGGAGGATCATGTCAGCATGGGTACCATCGCCGCCCGCAAGGCGAGGATGATACTTGATAACGCTCAGAAGGTGCTTGGTATCGAGCTGTTTGCAGCAAGCCAGGCGTTGTACCTGCGCGGCGACGACAAGCTTGCTCCCGCAACCAAGGCCGTGTACGACCACATCCGCAAGAGCGTTGCTCCCATTCAAGATGATATTGTAATGTATGAACAGATGAATAAGTTCGACGCTATGATAAAGAACGAGGAGATCGTTCTCAGCGCGGAGAGCATTACAGGTGCGCTTGCATAGTTCAAGCTGTCTCTGCGCTGCGGAGAGCGTTGCAGGTGCGCTTAAATAATCGATATAAACATAATGGAGGAAACATTATGAACAATAAATCAATAGGTCAGGCGATGACGATAAAGCTTGACAATGTACTCCCCGAATATCCGAAGATGGAGGAAGGCTACAGAAGGGCTCCCGACAGGGGTTTCCGTCTTACAAAGGCACAGGCTGAGCTTGCGCTCAAGAACGCGCTTCGCTATGTTCCCGAGGAGCTTCACGAGCAGCTTGCCCCCGAATTTATGGAGGAACTCGTAACAAGGGGCAGGATCTATGCCTACAGATACCGTCCCGAGGGACGCATATACGGTAAACCCATCGATGAATACAAGGGCAACTGCATCGAGGGCAAGGCGTTCCAAGTGATGATAGATAATAATCTCGATTTCGAGATTGCGCTCTACCCCTACGAACTCGTCACCTACGGCGAAACGGGTCAGCCCTGCCAGAACTGGCTCCAATACCGCCTTATCAAAAAGTATCTTGAGGAATTGACCGAAAATCAGACCCTCGTTGTTGAGTCCGGGCATCCGCTCGGCCTGTTCCCGAGCAAGCCCACCGCTCCCAGAGTCATCATCACCAATGCGTTGATGGTCGGCATGTTCGATAACCTCAAGGATTGGGAGATTGCGGAGGAGCTGGGCGTTGCAAACTACGGTCAGATGACCGCCGGCGGCTGGATGTACATAGGTCCCCAGGGCATCGTTCACGGCACGTTCAACACCATACTCGGCGCAGGACGCAAGGAGCTTGGCGTGCCCGAGGATGGCGATCTTGAAGGACGGCTTTTCGTCTCGTCCGGTCTCGGCGGCATGAGCGGCGCACAGCCCAAGGCGGCCAACATCGCAAACGCCGTCGGTATCTTTGCCGAGGTAGACCTCTCGAGGATCAAGACCCGCTACGATCAGGGCTGGGTCAACACCGTTTCCGATAATCTTGATGAAATTTTCGCTTCCGCAAAGGAGCATTTGGAGAATAAAAAATCGATTTCCATCGCATATCACGGCAATATCGTCGATCTGCTCGAATACGCCGTAAAGCATGACATCCACATCGACTTGCTTTCCGACCAGACCTCCTGCCACAATGTTTATAACGGCGGCTACTGCCCCGTTGGGCTTAGCTTTGACGAGCGCACCGCTATGCTGCATGACGACCGTGACGAGTTTGAAAAGCGCGTAAATGCTTCTTTGCGTCGCCATTTTGACGCTATAGTTGCACTCACCAAGCGTGGAACCTATTTCTTCGATTACGGCAATTCATTCATGAAGGCAGTTTACGACAGCGGCGTTCAGGAGATTTCCAAGAACGGCGTTGACGAAAAGGACGGCTTCATCTTCCCGAGCTACGTTGAGGATATAATGGGACCCCTGCTCTTTGACTACGGCTACGGACCCTTCCGCTGGGTGTGCCTGTCGGGCAAACCCGAGGATCTTGACAAGACCGATGCAGCCGCAATGAGCTGCATCGACCCGAACCGCTGCTCCCAGGATCGCGACAACTACATCTGGATCCGTGACGCAAAGGCGAACAAGCTCGTTGTCGGCACGCAGGCGAGGATACTCTATCAGGACGCAGAGGGCAGAACCAATATCGCACTCAAGTTCAACGAAATGGTGCGCAATGGCGAGATAGGTCCCGTAATGATTGGAAGGGATCACCACGATGTAAGCGGCACCGACTCCCCGTTTAGAGAGACCGCCAACATCAAGGACGGCAGCAACGTCATGGCGGACATGGCAGTTCAGTGCTTCGCCGGAAATGCGGCGAGGGGCATGAGCCTCTGCGCGCTGCATAACGGCGGCGGCGTAGGCATCGGCAAGTCCATAAACGGCGGTTTCGGTCTCGTGCTTGACGGCAGCGAGCGCATCGATGAAATCATTCGTTCCGCCATGATGTGGGACGTTATGGGCGGCGTTGCAAGGCGTAACTGGGCAAGGAATGAGCATTCCGTCGAAACTTCCATTAAGTATAACGAGAAGTGGTCCGGAAAAGCCCATATCACCATTCCCTACTTTGCGTCTGATGAGCTCGTCTCCAAGATAGTAGCAGAAAAAGTTAAATAAATACTATAAAAACAGAATCGAAAGGAACTAAATTCAAAATGGCAAAGATCATTGAATGCGTACCCAATATCAGTGAGGGCAGAAATCACGAAGTCATCGAAGCATGTGTTGACACCGTTCGCAATACCGCGGGCGTGACCCTGCTTGACTACAGCAGCGACGCAAGCCACAACCGCAGCGTCATCACCTTTATGGGAAGCCCCGAAGGCGTGATGAATGCGGCAACTGCGCTTGCAAAGAAGGCGGCGGAGCTTATCGACCTTAACAAGCATCAGGGCGAGCATCCCCGCATGGGCGCGGTGGACGTTATCCCCCTTATCCCGATGAAGGATGTCACCAAGGAGGAGACCATCGAATATTCCAAGCAGCTTGCGGAGCGCATCTGGAACGAAGCCGGCATCCCCATCTTCCTTTATGAGGACTCCGCTTCCGCTCCCCACCGTGTAAATCTCGCAGCAATCCGCAAGGGACAGTTCGAGGGCATGGCTGAAAAGGTCAAGGATGCGCAGTGGACTCCCGATTTCGGCGGAGCGACGATCCATCCGACCGCAGGTACGACCGCAGTTGGCTGCCGTATGCCCCTTGTCGCGTTCAACATCAACCTTTCGACCTCCGATGTCTCCATTGCAAGCAAGATTGCAAAGATTCTTCGCAGGTCGAGCGGTGGTTTCGACTGCGTCAAGGCGCTCGGCGTAATGCTCGAGGACAGGAATATCGCTCAGGTCTCCATCAACATGACCGATTTCAGCCGCACCCCGCTTTACAGGGTCGTTGAAGTGACCAAGGCCGAGGCTGCACGCTGGGGCGTTCATGTGATCGGCACCGAGATTATCGGTCTTACTCCGATGCGTGCGCTCATCGATTCGGCGGAATACTATCTGCAAATCGAGGACTTCGATGCCGACAAGCAGATCATCGAGAACTATTTGCTCTAATTTATACATATGCTGCTTATAAAAAACATCGGCCTGCTCGCAACGCCGCTTGGGACAAAAAGCCTTTGCGGCGCGGAGCAGGGCGCGATACAAAAGTTACATGATGCCCAAGTCCTTATCGATGACGGCAGGATAATCTCCGTCACAGCGGACGGCGAGGAACTCGTATACCCTGCGGATACCATCGTCATAGATGCAGAGGGTGCGCTCGTCACTCCCGGTCTTGTCGATGCGCACACGCATCTCGTGTTCGGCGGCTGGCGCGCGCATGAGGTTCCGCTCAAGATTGCAGGAGCATCCTATCTCGACATTCTCAACGCCGGCGGCGGCATACTAAATACGCTCACCAACACCCGAAACTCCACCGAGGACGAACTGTACGAACGCAGCCGCGGCTTCCTTGCGGAGATGCTAAATTTCGGCGTGACCACGGTTGAAATAAAGAGCGGCTACGGTCTCAATCTTGAGGACGAATTGAAGCAGCTTCGGGTCATAAGAAGGCTTGGCGAGACCATTCCGCAGGACATCGTCTCGACCTTCCTCGGCGCACACGCTATCCCGGACGAGTTCAGCGGCAATGCGGACGGATATATCGATTTCATCATCGAAAAGGTCCTCCCGCGCGTTGCGGAAGAAAAGCTTGCCGATTTTTGCGACGTGTTCCTCGAAAGCTCCGTGTTCAATGTTGAACAATCGAGAAAACTGCTTTTGGCAGCTCAGAAATTGGGACTTCCCGCCAAGATCCATGCGGATGAGATCGATCCGCTCGGCGGTTCGGAACTTGCGGGTGAAATCGGCGCAGTCTCGGCGGAGCATCTAATCGCCACCCGCGACAGCGGCATAGAGGCAATGGCAAAATCTAAGGTGACGGCATGTCTGCTGCCGCAGACCTCGCTGTATCTTGATAAACCCTTCGCGCGGGCAAGGGACATGATAAACGCGGGAGTTCCGGTTGCGATCGCGACCGACTTCAACCCCGGCTCCTGCCCATCGCTGAACCTACAGCTTTCGATGAACCTTGGATATCTTCGCTACCGAATGTATCCAGAAGAGGTGCTGACGGCGGTCACGCTCAACGCCGCATGCGCTATAGGCAAGGGCGAAAAGGTGGGTTCCATCGAAGAGGGCAAGTTTGCCGACCTCGTGATATGGAAAGAAAACGACCTTCCCATGCTCTGCTACCGCATGGGTTCAAATCAGGCAAAAACCGTTATTAAGAAAGGAATAGTTTATGAAACTTATTGATATGCAGGTAAAGGATTACCTCGATATACTCGCATCCGACGCACCCGCTCCCGGCGGCGGAAGTGCTGCTGCGCTCTGCGGCGCACAGGGCATCGGCCTTACCACCATGGTTGCGGGTCAGACCGTGAGCAAGAAGCGCTATGAGGCCGAGTGGCCGATTGCGCAAAAGGTGATCGACGAGGGAAAGGGACTTTATGAAGCGCTCACCGCGCAGGTGGATAAGGACACCGACGCTTATAATCTCGTTGCGGCTGCTTTCAAAATGCCCAAGGAGACCGATGAAGAAAAGGCTGCCCGCCGCAATGAGATAGCAAAGGCGACCCTCGTTGCGACCGAAGTTCCGTTTGAAACGCTCCGCCTTGCCGTGCGTTCGCTGGAGCTTGCTGACACGCTGCTCGGTCACTATAACACCAACTGTGCTAGTGACCTTGGCGTTGCGGTGCTGAATCTGTACACCTGCATACACGGCGCATGGCTCAACGTTCTTATCAACCTCGGCGGAGTTAAGGACGAGGAGAGGGCTAAGTTCTTCGATGAAGAAGGAAAGAAACTCGTAGCACATGCCGATGAGCTTGCCATGAGGATCGAAAGCACGACCACTGCCGATATTATGGGCTAAATTTGTTATTTTCAAATTGTGCGGGGTGCGGCTCAGCCGCACCCCGGATTTTTGCTAATTGTATTTTACAACAGTCTTCCCATATTTTATTTAAGCAAGTCATTGGGCGCAACGGAAAAGAAACGTGCTAAAGCAACGATTTCGATATCCGTTACGAAACGCTTTCCTGCCTCTATACGTTGAATAGCGTTTTTATCTACATCCAAGCCAATCAACTGCAATCCATCCGCCAATTCTCTCTGAGATATATTCATCTGCTTGCGCAGAAGAAAAACATTTTTTCCGCAAATGTTGTGAGAGCCATCCGCCGTTTTATTGATGAACATAGAAATCTCCTAACGGATTTTCATTACCGTTAAGCTCTTTTTAATAAAGCGCAATGGCTTCTACTCAATGATGATGGTTTCGCAGCTTGCTCTATATTCCTCAAGCAATCTCTCATCGGTGCAGTTGAAGAACACGGTAACGCCTTCACGCTTTTTGGTTCTTACTGCGGAGTACATGATATGATGAATGACGGATTCGCCGGAGGTTACGGTATACTCGTAAACATAACCCTTGCAGCCTTCAACATCGAGCTTTTTGAAACTTACGCTTTCAAACTCCTTGCCTTCGGACGCATATTGAGCACGCATACTCTTTTCAAGCGCCTCACGCTCCGTATCGGCGAAGTCCACGGAGTTGCCCGTCACCTTGAAGGACATGTAGATTATATTGCTGCCCGAAAAATCCTTCGCGCCCTTGAATACGAGGTATTTATGATAGTGGCTCCCCATTTCTTCGCTCGAATCGACTGCGATGAAATGCTCAGCGGGAAGCGTCATGGTCATGAAGCCATCGGAATACACTCCGTCCTTGTCAATGGGGGATTTTTTACCGCAGGCGGTTAGTATTAACGCCATACAAATGGCCATAAGTAAACAAGCTATTCTTTTCATAATATTTACCTTTTCGTGCTCGGTCAAAACAAATTGACCTAATTATGGAAGAATTATAGCAAATTCTTTTGGCTATTGCAATACCGCCGCTTTATGCTATAATTAGTTTGGAGCGGTGTAGAGTGTTAGCCATGTTGATACACCCCCAATCGTTTGATGAAAGGATGCCCATCGATGAAAACCCCCATTAAGCTTACAGTGTTGTTGCTTGCGCTCATCTTTATCCTCGGTACTTTCTGTTCCTGCACCGTAAAAGAGGATGCTAATCCCGTCATAATGACGGTCGATGATTTCGAGCTTACGAAGTTCGACTTCAACATGAGCTATGCAAACCACCAATACTATTATCACTTCCTGTACGGCGCTATAACCGCGGAAGAGTATTTCAACCGCGTCATGGAGGATGTAACAAGGTTTGCCGTCGCCGTAAACCGCGCACAGAAGCTCGGGATCACTCTCACGGAAAGCGAAGAGGCCGAAATAATGAAGGAGGTTCAGGAGCAATGCGATCATGTTTACGAGCAGTACCGTGAAAGGGTTGTTTCCACCATCACCGATGAGGAAGAGATCAAGGCCGAGATCTACAGATTATATGAAGTAGACATGGGTTTTACTTTCGATGAGTATCGCGCCTTATATGAAAATACGCTGCGCAACAACAAGATCGCGCATAAGCTTTATGAGCAGGTCGTAGCCGATGTTACTCCGGACGAAGATCTGATACTCACCTACATGCAGAATCAGGTGCTGAGTCAAAGCCAGATGTCTTTCAGCGAATTTGCGTACAATTATGAAAACTTTATTACCGGCAAAGGTGCGGTACCGTTCTTCGTACCGGATAACTGCTTTACCGTAAACAGGCTTTTCCTTGCTTACACCAATGTCGGAAGCAGCGAAGCCCCCGAATATGACGATTCCATTGCGGCGCTTAAGGCCGAGGATATCGATTCGCTGCTAAATCTCGGCATCGGCTTTGAGGAATTCGACAAGCTGATACTTAGCATGGGCGATGATGCCGACATGAAGAATGAAACATGCTTGGACTGGGGATATCTTGTCCATAAATCGCTTGAAAGCAGCTACGAAGACGGTTTCGTCTATGCGGCGATGGAGCTTGCAGGCTTCGACTTCAAACCTTCGGATTCGGAAGCGGCGCTGCCTGAGCTTACCTATTTTGCCACTACGGATAATAAGCAGATCGTTAAGTTCTGTACTGAAACGGGAATCAACTATCTGATGATCAATCGCAATTTCATCAAAGGCAACATGAAATATGAACGCGGCGATGAGGTGTGGAACCTTGCATACGAAGGCGCATACAATATTGAATGCGACAATGTGTACGATCAAGTATACGAAACCTGGTTTGCGGAGGCCAAAATTACCTATTATTATGATCGCTTCAAGGACGAATACACCGTGGGCATACTCGCCATGCCGGACTGATGCATGAACGGATTTTGATCGCAGCATGGGAGGCACGAACGGCATGACATACCTGCTATGCTGCGTTCATGGTTATTATCATCAGACGAAATATACCATAAATCTGTTGCGGAAACGCTTGACAAACGGATTATGTTGAGCTAAAATAGCAGAGTACTTTATGAGGTATGCGCCCATAGCTCAGCGGATAGAGTGCCCGGCTACGAACCGGTAGGTCGCAGGTTCAAATCCTGCTGGGCGCGCCAGAAAAATCTGTCGACTTATGTTGGCAGATTTTTTAATGGAATAAATCCCTTGAGGGATTTGTGAAATATGCCTTCGTCAAATGAAATAGCCTACGCTGTGAAATGCGATGCGCGCATAAGGGATTTATTTCATTTAATATTCCGTCGTAGGACGGAATATTTCACAATTGGCGTCAACAAATTATTTCATATTGCGCGGCAATGTTTCATTGATTGTATTAAAAGGTTGTTGTCGCTGCCAACCTTTTGCGGTTTTACGATTGTTTAACTCCAGATACCGAACACTCACAAGTATTTTTTATCGTGAAGACACACGTCGTCGCGAACTTTGCATCGTTCGCGGCGGCTTTCTTTTGGAAAATACAAATTTCATTCACTCTATCGCTTCGCATCTTAACAAAAGGCTCCTATGACACGACTGTTCAAAACAGGAATAAAACTGAAGCTTATCATAAGCGCATAATTTGCCGTAAAAGATATAGAAGTCTGCTAATCAGTACAAATGGAATTAATGCAAACAAAGGATTCGTTGTTTTTTGCCTAACAATCACATGTTTCATCTGCCCGCATTCCTCGCACAGGCATAGCTCTTTAGAGATAATGTATTTGTTTGCCGGATCGTTCGATTCGTTGATTTTATTCCAGCAATTAAGACACCAGTATGTCAAGCACACGACAAAAACTTTTAGCTTGCGCTTGAAGTTTTTTCAAGCGCAGCCGGTTTCTGATGCTCTGCGAAAAACTCGCGGAGCTTTTCTACATCGTCGGGAAGGAGGAAACCATAACCCTTTCCTCCGATCCTGCAATAAAAAGCTACCTTCATAGTCATTACCTCAATCGAAAATGTCTTTGATCTTATACGCGATTTCAATGCGGTTGTCGGGGTACACAAGCACTCTGTCAATGAGAAGATCGGTCAGCTCGGCAGTCAATCCTTCGGAATTAAAAACCGCTCTTGCGGCTTCCTGTCGGTTGTCATGCCGTGCCTGTTCTTCCTGCTTCTGCTTCGCCTGTGCCAATACTGCGGCATAGGCATTTTTTGTTTTCAAAAGCAGTTCATCACACGCTGCCTTTTCTGCCTTGTAGGTATCAAGGTCGATTTCACCTAAGAGATACCGTTCATACAGTAACCGCTTGCCGTCCTGGAGTTCTTCGATCTGCTGCTCATATTCAGAGCGTTCCGGGGCGGTAGCTTCCAGACGGACGGTGCCATCGGGGTTAAGGGATGCGGCAGCTTCCATCTGCTTTTTCAGTGTGATAAATACTGCCTTTTCCAGTTCCACCGCATTGATCCTCATTTTATGACAGCGGCTTTCCTCGTCAGATTCGGAATGGCGGCAGTAGTAATACGATGTTTTCTGCATTGTGCGGGACAGCGCATGACCGCGGCATCCGCAAAACGCCTTGCCTTTCAGCGGATAGTCCCACTTCTTTTTGTTGGGCTGGGAAAACCGGAGCTGGCTGGCCTGCACCTTTTCAAATATCGCTTTTTCAACGATTGCCGGATGGTGGTCGGGGATGATATACCACTTGTACCTGTCCTTCATTCAACTTCGAGTGCCGCCCACTTCAAGGACAGCTCGTTTGCCGATCACATAGGAACCGATATATCTTTCATCCTCCAAGATACGGAGAACCGTTGATGGACTCCAAATCCCACGGGTACGGGATATGTCGTGGGTGTGGTTGCCCCGTGCGGCCTTGTATTCGCCGGGGGTAGGAATATCCCTGCGGAACAGTTCTCTGGCGATAGCGGTGCCGTTATTGCCCTCTGCGGCAAGCTGGAAGATAAGCTGCACAACGGTAGCGGCTTCCGGGTCAGGCTCCATTCTGCCATCGGCATTTTTGCGGTAGCCGTAAGGACAGATTTTGCTCTGATACTCACCGCGCTGCATCTTGGCATATTTCGCGCTCTTGGTCTTGATGGACATATCGCGGCTGTAATATTCGCTGATAAGATACTTGAAAGCTACATCCATGCCGCCGGTATCGCCCTTGAAATTGTTGGTGTCAAAATCGTCGCTGATGGAGATAAACCGGGTATGGAACAGCGGAAACACACGCTCAATGAAGTAGCCGGTTTCAATGCTATTTCGTCCGAAGCGGGAGAAGTCCTTGACGATGATGCAGTCGATTTTATTTGCCCGCACCATTTCGATCAACTTCTGCACTTGGGGACGTTCAAAGTTTGTGCCACTGTAACCGTTGTCAACAAACTCCATGATTTCAGCGTTGAGATATTCAGGCATCGCCGCCGCATACCCGTTGAGAACAAGGCTTTGATTTTCAATGCTCAGGCTGTCGTATTTGTAGTCCTCAATGGACAAACGGATGTAGAGGGCGACTACATATTTTTGCATTGCTTCAACACCTCCACATAGTTTTCAAATTCACTCTGAAACCGATAGTAAACTGTGATCTGCTTGTCATGGGACACCTCAATGCGGTCAATCAGCCGCTCAATCAATGCGGCAGTCAGCTCTCGGTCAGCACTGATGCTCTCAGCATCTCGCGCCAGCACTTGGTACTGCTCGGTCTGTGCGTCCATAGTGCGCAAACCATTTTCCAACTGCTCAACTTCCAGAGCAATGTCAGCGATTTTACTTTCGTACTTTTCCTTGTAGTCAAAGTATTCGCCCTTGGTGAGAACATCTTGGATAAGGTTCTCATAAAGGCTGCGCACGACACCGCGCAAACGCTGGATTTCCTGTTTGCGGTTTGCGATCTTGTCCCGCAGCTCCGCCCGTTCAGCGGCCTGCCGGGGCTGTTCAGACAATGACGGGCTGTATTTCCCCAACGCAGTATTGAGTGCTTCCTGAAGCATATCTGCCAGCATATCCAGCAGTACATCCTCGCGGATGGTCGCACCGAGGCAGGAATCTTTGCTGATTCTGCTTCTGCTCAGACAATGGTATAGGTAAATATCATCGGACTTTTTGCGGATATTTCTCTGCCGGTGCAAGCTGCCGCCGCAATGTGAACAGAACACCTTGCCTTTCAGAATGTTCGGGGTGTAGGCTTTTACCTCTCGCGCCTTGGCGCGCTGGGCGGTTTGGTCGAGGATTTTCTGTACCGCGTCAAACTGTTCCCGGCTGATGATTGCTTCGTGAGTGCCGCGAACAATCGTCCATTCATCGGCACCTGCCTTGACCTGTCTGTGGTCTACGGTCTTGGTCTGCCCCTGGACGAGATCTCCGGTATAAACTTCGGAGCGGAGAATTACGCCGACTGTCCGAGTCTGCCACTTGCCGTTGCCCAGCAGATTTTCATGGGTAATTGTACCCTGGGTTTTCTTGTAGTGGCTTGGAGGGAGGAAACCTTCCTCATTCAGCCGCACGGCAATGGTATTCAGCCCCGCGCCCTCATAAGCCCATTGAAACATCTTCTGCACTACAACGGCGGCAACAGGGTCGATGATAAGCTGGTGGCAATCGTCCTTTGCTTTCAGATAACCGTAGGGAGTACGCGCACCGATAAACTTTCCGTCCTTCATGGCCTGCCACTGCTGCGCCCTGATCTTGCGCCCAATATCCAAAGCGTAGGCTTCGTTTATCATGTTGCGCAGAGGGATGATGATACCGGAATGGGCATCTTCCGGGGCGGCGGTGTCGTAGTTCTCATTGACCGCGATAAAGCGGATGTTTCGGATGCGGAAATACTGCTCGATATAATAGCCGGTGTCGATGGTGTTCCGTCCCAAACGGGAAAGGTCTTTGACAATCACGCAGTTTGCGTAACCGGCTTCAATATCGGAGAGCATCTGCTGGAAGCCGGGACGGTGGAAGTTCGTTCCCGTAGCCCCGTTGTCAATGTAGGTGTTGTAAACGGTGATCTCCGGATTTTGCTCCAGAAACCGGACAATAATCATCTGCTGTGTTTCAATGGATGCGCTGCGTGTATGGGTATCTTCCACCGAAAGGCGGACATAAATAGCAGCGCGGCAAGTGTTTTCGACTTCAGGTGCGATAACGGCAACCGTTTCTTTTCTGCTTTTCCTTGCCATAATTAACCTGCCTTTCTATGTTCAAATTCTTCGGTTTGTTGATTCTGCGCCGCCAGCTTAATGAGCTGCAACGCCTTTTCGTATTCGTCCTCGTAGGTAAAGGCAATTGCCAGCTCTTTCTTTCCTTCAACGCGGATGCTCTGTACCATGTGAATCAGCGCCCTGCGGTCTAAGGTTTCCAGTGTGGCAAACTGCGTAAACTGAGAAATCCAGCGGTTGCGTTCACTTCTATTTTCCAGCACATCGGTCAACTTTTCTTTGAGAACACGGATGCTTTCCTTGATGTCCTCCGCCTGCTTGGTGTACTTTGCTTTATAGGAAGCGTATTCTTCCTTGGTGAGCATACCACCCACAAGGCTTTCATAAAGCCTTGCCTTAAACTCCAGCACCTTTTCCATACGTCGCTCGTTTTCGGTGATATGGTCGCTGTACTCTTTGGCAAGGGCTTGGTTTATGCTGGCTTGGTCAATGCCGACAAGCAGCGTTTCCAGAGAAGCCACATTTTCAATGTAGGCTTTCAAACTGTCCCGCACACAGGCGATCAGACTACTTTCTTTGAGCATGACCGGATGGGTACAGCCCTTTTTCTTTCCGGTAGGGCAATAACAGTAGTGGTACTCCTTGCCGCCAGCACGGTTGGTTTTCCGCGTCATACGGCTGCCGCAGCAGCCGCAGATCAGAATACCGGAGAACAGATACACGGTATCCTCCTTGGGAGACGTCCGGG
This sequence comes from Christensenellaceae bacterium, assembly GCA_022510765.1. Taxonomy (GTDB): domain Bacteria; phylum Bacillota; class Clostridia; order Christensenellales; family CAG-138; genus PeH17. The sequence continues at coordinate 53,240 of JAFLSU010000002.1, read as the reverse complement.
TATCCAGCCCTTTGATGCGCTGCACCAGTTCAAAGTCTTGGCGGGCAATCAGCGGTTCATGGGCTTCCGGTACACGCACCCATTCGGAGGGGGAGCGTTGCTCCATCTGCTTAATCTTATAGTGGGGTGTCCCTTGTTTGCCTTGCACCAGCGTTCCGGTGTAGGTTTCATCCTGCAAGATGCGGATGATGGTAGTTGCCGACCATTTGCAGTCGGCTCTATTGGTATAGCCCTTTTTCGCATAGGGCAGGCCGTTGTTTTTTTTATAAGCCAGCGGGGAGAGAATACCCAGCCGGTTCAGCTCTGCCGCAATCTTGGAAGCACTTGCACCCTCCAGCCGCATACGAAAAATGTCGCGGATGACGCGGGAAGCGTAAGGATCAGGAACAAGCTGGTTCTTGTTGTTATCGGACTTTGTGTAGCCATATACCGTGAACGCTCCGACAAAATCACCGTTGCGCCGCTTTACATCCAACGAAGTACGGGTTTTGATAGAAATGTCCCGGCAGTAGGCTTCATTCATTATGTTTTTTATCGACACGGTAAGATCATCGCCGCTACTGTCGTGGGCGGTGTCGATGCTGTCAGTGATGGCTATGAAGCGCACTCCGTAGGCTGGAAACACCCGGCGCAGATAGCGGCCTGTTTCGATATACTCACGTCCCAAGCGAGAGAGGTCTTTCACGATAACACAGTTGATCTTGCCATCGGTGATGTCCTGCATCATTTCCTTGAACGCGGGACGGTCAAAAATAATGCCGCTGTAACCATCGTCGATTTTTTCGGACACAACCTCAATATCCGGGTTGCGCTCCACAAAGTTTTCAATGAGCTTGCGCTGATTGGAAACGCTGTCACTCTCGCTGGAGCGGTCATCTGTGTAAGACAGACGAATATAAGCTGTTGCTTTGAATTTAGGCATGAAAAGCACTCCTTTCCCCCGGATAGTCCCCGCACGAAAAGAGTGGTCATCAGATCAATTCAGTTTTCATCCTTTTCCACACCTACTATAGCATTCATTGCGGGAAAATGCGAACTTGTCAATTACCGCAGAATACCTTGCAAGCATTCTTCCAAGGTTATTCCGTTGCAAGCGAAGCGGGCATTCACCACATATTCACCACAGCGGAAGCGGTAAGGGTTTTTTATCTGGCGGATAAAGGCGGCGATGCGTTCCTCTTTTGGTAACTCTCTATCTACTGTGTTTTCACGAATGTCCACCAACTCATCCGCATGGCTTGGCAATTCATTCTGCATTGATTGCATTACGGCGATCTCCTTCCTTGGTTTATGGTTTTTCTCAAAGTCAGATACCATGCGCTGACGAGAAGTCCGTCAGCGCATGGTATCTGACTTCGAGGAACAGTAGTGCCAATATGATTGGAGCCACATAACATATGGCAAGAATTGACACAGTTGTCCTGTTCGTTCTTATGAGATCATCCATCACATTTGCCACGCACCCTTGATGGTAGGCATGATGCAGGCCACCCCTGGCAGGGCTGTCATAACTCAGCAATACCGCTGTCCAAAAGACTGGCACATATCGCAGGGTTCCCCCTCAAGTCTGTGGGAGGGCGTGAGCAAGTTTTATTGTCCGCCGCGCTGTCATCGCGCCCGATTTGCCACATCGGGTCTAAGGCTGCGTAGATCGCTCGGATAGCTTGTCCAGAATCACCTCCTTGAAGCCATCGTCATGGCGGTGCGCCTTATGCCGCTATCACGCGGGTTTTGTGCCTGCATCTTGGTCTATTCAGTTGTCAACGATCAGTGAAAGGCTTCGTGGAGAATGTCCCTTCACCCATCGCCGTTTTTAGGGCACTTTTTTAGGGTGTTTTGCGAAAAACCTCAAAACTTTTTTCTTTGCACCCTCAATACTTTCATGCACACTGGCAATTGCCACACCATCGTAGTTAGCAATGTACTCCAGCGTTCTTCCCTCGGCTTCATACATCCAAAGTCTGCGGAATTGCGTATCGCTTAGAAGCTCTTTAATCTGTGCTACCAGCTCGGCATTGCAGCGGAGTTGTTCCAGCCGGTCATGCTCCATTTCTATGGAAACATCTACGGCAGGAATGGCGGTAGCCTTGTCGGAAAGTTCGTCCAAAGCAAGCGTATGGTTGGAATGGACGTGATCCCGCTTTTCGGATGCATGGTATTCCGCATCTGACCAAGACTTCCACTTCAAGAATTCTTCCTCGCTGGCAAAGTCCTCTCGGGTCAATCGGACAATGTTTTCGTTGGCATCTATGTAAACAATGGCACTGTCATCTTTCTTATTCAGTGCATAACTGCTTTTTCTGTTGAACATGTTCGTTCCTCCGTTTTCTTGAATTTCAAATCGGAAAGTCAAGAAAACGGGGAGGAGAACGGCAACGTGGAGTCCCGTTGAATAAAAAAATGCCTGCGGCAAAATTACCGCAGGCATGGTGGCATCGCATTAAGAAGTTTCTATCGATATATAGTCGAAAATGGTCGGAACTACATACAGATAGCCTCCAAATGGTGATATGATGGATGAAAGATAAAAGAGCAAAAAACCCCGGAAAAAAATTGTTCCGAGGACATAAAAGTATTAGAACTATGGTGTTTTTACTAATTAATACAGGAAAATAATGAGAAACAAGACATTACAACCATACATCAATACTCCTCTTGAAATCCTTGTTTATATTTTAACAGATAATGTGGGACTTGTCTTGTATTTTTTAAAAAGGAATAGGGAGTATATAGAATGCGGCTACAATAAGGCTGCATTCGATATTTTAAAATCATGTTGAATAAGTATTGATTTTATGACAGGCTTATAATACAATACCACCAGAATATTTAGCGAATTAAATCACTAAAGCGAATCGCTTGTAAGATTGGAGGGAATTTTGCTCTATACGTTTCATAAATCAATCAGAAGATTCCGCTGTTCGGGAATTGAAATGATTGGTGATTCCGAGTCAGGTATCATCATTGGTTTGAGTGATGAAGGGGTTAGACTCGTTGATGAGATTCTGCATATGAAGTCGATTGATGTCCAAAGCTTATCACCAGATGCTCAATTTCTGCTGACCGAAATGCAAGGTGCAAGCTTTTTTGACACAGATAACGTAATTACTTCGCCATGCAATGTCGCTTACTTTCATGTAACCTCTAAGTGCAATTTGAACTGTGTCGGGTGCTATTCTTACGAAGAAAGCCGAAATGAAATTGTCGATATGCCTCTGGCTGATGTCCATAAAGTACTGTCGAATATTAGGAATGCAGGTGTTTCACATCTCGTCATTTCCGGCGGCGAACCTATGTTAAGAACAGACATCTGCGACATACTAATTTATGCAAAACGGGAGTGTCGTTTTTCAAAAATCACTCTGATTTCAAACGGTATTGTTCCCAAAGAGCGGTATGAACGTATTCTTGGATTGATTGATGAAATCTCTATTTCAATTGAAGGTTACGATGAAATCTCAAGTTTTATCCGAAATGGGTCAGTACAAACAGTTCTGAATACTGTTAAGTTTTTATCAAGCGTTCATGCCCCGGTTAATATGATTGTTACTCTCCACAAGAGGAATTTGAATCATGTTGCCAACTACATACGCTTATCGCAGGATTTGCGGGTTCCGTTCACTTTTAGCTTGCTTACTGTTCCGCAAGGATCAGAATGTAATGGTTGTGAATTGGATCAAAGTGATTACTCGCTAATCGAGGCAGCACTAGAAAAATTTCCTTTGCCACTATCTGATGTACCTTTTGCTGGTGATTTAGGGTGCAGAGTTTCTTGCGGATTGGGCAAGACAATTATCAGTGTGTCATCGAATGGAAAAGTCTTTCCTTGTCACATGCTTCAAGACGAGTCTTTCTGTATAGGCAATGCTTTGATAGAAGATATCAAAGATTGCGTTAACCAGCATACACCTTGGAATGTTGAGCAAATCATTGAATGCAATGATTGCGAAGTTAAGTACTTGTGCGGCGGTGGATGCTACGCGAGGAGAATATTTAACAGTAAAAACATTAATTCAAGCCACGATCCTTGCTGTGAAATGTACAAATCAGGGATATTGGCAACGCTAAAAAGAGCTATTCAAGCTGAGTGATAAATCGAAAGATTTTTCATTAATAATCAGGAAGGAGGACAAAGCTATGTTGTTCAAAATGGGCAAGAAGACCGCTTGCGGCACCTGGTCTTTCTGGGGTATCCCCGTAACCATCGGCGTGTTCGGTCTGTAAGATTCAGAACGTCAGTCACCCTTAAGTAGTACCTATGGGTACGGACACGCTACCTCTTTTACAGAGGTGGCGTGTTTTGGAGGAAAACAATGATTGCAAGAACGGAATGTGAGAGAAACATAGTTACTATGATTGCTCTCGTCGCAGGAGCAATTTTTATCAATGCAGTTGTGTTAATAACATTGCAGATAATATTGTCGCAACACATGGATCCACTGAATAATGTTATTTGCATTGCGATCTCAACATTTTGCGGCTTTGTTGCATTTCCTTGTATTTTAATGCGAAAAATGTACAATCCCCCGCTGAATTCACTTGGTTTGTGTGAGCTAAGGCCATTAGATTGGCTGTCATTTGCCGTATCTATTGCCGCAGTAATGGGAGCATTTCTTCATGCCAAGAAACAGATTGACTGGTTCCTGTTATTAATCGTGCAGAACTTAATTGTTGCATTTTCTGAGGAGTTCATATGTAGAGGTGTCTTCATTTTTACATTGAATAGGGGTATCAAATCCAAATTAATAGTTGGGATAATATCAATCATGGTATTTGTCTTTGTTTTTCATTCTGGTGCACCCCTTATGGAAAACTTAATTTGGAGGCTTCCGATGTCGATTGTGATTGTGAGTATATATTTGAAAAGGAATTCAATCTATATACCATTTGCAATCCATTTTACTTACAATATTATCGTTTCATTAGTTTAATCTGGAGGAAATTATGAACAAGCATAGATTGTATCCGTATATTTTTCTTTTGCTCCCCTACGTCGTTGTCATGATACTTATGGCCATCTGCTTTAGACATATTAACATTGTCACATATTTATTGTTGATGATATGTCCTATCTTCACCAGTTCTATGCTATTTGCTGTTGCTACAAAGAAGTATAGCGAAAAGGTCAGTTCTTTGCTCAGCTCGCTTGTTGCCGTTACGATATATCTAGTATTCTACATGGTAGTTCTTTTCTTCATGAAACAAACCAACACGATGGAGTTCATATATCAAAACAGCAAAGGTTTATTCTCCGAGGGCTTTAGCATAGGCAGTGAAATGCAATTCACTCCCGGTGATGCAATTTTGCCCATACTATTGACATTTATAACTCACTATGGCTGTATGGCTATAGCACATAAGAAACCGAAAAACGAAGAACAATAGGGAGAAGTTTTATATTGAAGATATTTATCAAAAAGGCTAACCTGTTATTAGTATGCAGTTTGGGGATTATAAGTAATTCCTCAGCGATTCTATTTTCGCTTTCACTGATGAAAATCATTGATAACATAAACGGCTCAAAAGAATTGCTGCGCTCAAGCATAATTGTAGCCATTGGGTTCCTGCTACTTAATATTCTTTTGAATACAATTCTTACAATCATTAAAAACAAATATACTGCGACATGTTCAGCAAATATCAAGGCAAGTTTGGTCAACGCCATATGCCAGATGCGCGTATCAGAGTTTGCAAAAAGAGGGAATGAATACTATAAATCGTTTTTTATAAACGATCTTAAGGTTTTAGAAGAACACTATATCAGAAAGGTTCTGGATGTTATCACATATTTTTCGCAATTCATTCTTTCAATTGCAGCAATTGCGTTGCTCGAACCTGTGTTTCTGCTTCTCCCACTAGGGGTTGTTCTTTTATCTGTAATCATCCCTGTTATTTTCAAAGGGATTGTTCAAAAGCATAATGGACGATATAGCGAGACAAATTCTAAGTTCCTCACCCTATTCGAAGAAATACTATCCGGTTTAATCGTCATAAAGAATTTTTCAATTGCAGGTCGATTTACTGAACGTGTTAATAAGTCGATCATAAATGCTGAAAATTCATATGCTGCTTACTTGAATAGCATGTCTTTGGCTAACATTGTTTTTGCATTTACAGGGCAACTTTTACTTCTATCTGCATTTGCAATAGGAGGGCCAATGGCGGCTTCGGGTACTATCTCGGCAGGAAGTATTGTTTCGCTTTCTCAACTGTTGGTTTATATAATTGAACCACTAGCAATATTTGCAGGTGCTGCTACAAGCTATGCTTCTGTTAGGGGAACATTGACAGAATGCGCAGAAATCCTTGCGAACAATCGCAACACTGACAATCCTGAAAGCAATTGTGCAAACGACTCTCTCCAACTGGAAGGAGATATCAGCCTGAAGAATTTAAGCATAAAAAATCCTGAGACAGATGCCTATGTCTTGAATGAAATAACGCTACTTTTACGTCAAGGAAAAAAGTATGCTTTGATCGGGAAAAATGGATCAGGAAAAAGTACCTTATTAAAGGCAATATCCAGAATATGTATTGATTACTCAGGGGGAATATACTATAATGGAATAGACATTAGAGACATTTCTGATGTTGACTTGAATAGTGTCGTTACATATTCACCACAAGACAATTTTGTTTTTTCTATGAAACTAGGCGAGAATATTTTCTTAGCCAAACCCGAACAGTCTTGGGCGACACAATATTTGAGGAAGTTGAAACTCTCGATTGATATGAATCAGTCCATATCATCGCACGAGATTTCCGGTGGAGAAAGAGCAAAAATATGCTTGCTTCGTTCGATAATTAAGGCATCGCCATATCTCTTTTTGGATGAACCAACTGCTGCTATGGACGAAGAAAGCTGTAATGCTTTTGATGAAATAATATGTTCTTTGAATTCTGTTTTGTGTGTTGTTGTTACACACAGAATAGATTCATCATTAAGAAATTATGATGGCGTGATAGTGTTAGACAAGGGTGGTGTTGTCGCAATGGATCATTATGACAACTTACTAAAATCAGGAATTATCGAGGAGGATCGTCCCAATGATTGAAATATCCCATTTATGTAAATCCTACGGCAAGAAGCGGGCTGTGCATGATGTGTCGTTTTCTATTGCACCCGGAGAGGTCGTTGGGCTGATCGGAAAAAACGGCGCAGGAAAATCGACTATTCTAAAATCTATTGCTGGTCTGCTCCGGTATGAGAGCGGAGAAATCCGCGCCTGCGGCAAGGATATCCGCCAATGCCCGGATGTGATCGGAACCTTTGGCATACTCTTGGAATGTGCATTTCTAGACTATCTCAATGCATACGAAAATCTACGGCTTTTGTACTGTGCAAACCTGAACGAGATTCCCAAGGATGTCGATGAAAAGCTCAATGCAGCTTTTGAACTGGTTGGACTAGGTGCTGTAAAGCACAAGCGCGTTAAATCCTATTCTTTCGGCATGAAGCAGCGGCTGGGATTGGCGCAGGCAATCATAACTGCCCAGACCTTTATGATGTTAGATGAGCCATTTATCGGCTTAGATCCTGTAGGAAAAGAAATTGCAAAAAAAGCGATCCTTACCAAGGCTAAAGACGAGCAGCAGGCTGTGTTGTTTTCCAGCCACGACTTGGACGATGTGGCTGATATCTGTGATAAGATCGTCATGATTGACCAAGGGCAGTGTGTTTACAATGATCGCATTCACAAGATCCATCAATATGCCATCCTGCTCGGAACTAGGACGGACATTTCTATGATCAATCGCAGCTTGGCGGCGCTGGATATTCCATACGACCTGGTAGATCGCACGGTGTCCTTTACAGACCAGGATGAGGCACCTCGGATACATGATGTGCTTGCTGCTATCCTGCCCCATGGAACGGTGGAAATAATTGATTCAATAGACAATATTCTGGCATCAATGTTTAAGGAGGGTGCAAAAAATGATAGCATTATATCGAACTGAATTTCGAAAACTGTTCCGAAGACGTGAGTTCTGGATCATTGCCGTTGCTCTGTCCCTCTCGATTATACTGCCCCTCGCCTTGTCCCTTGCTCCTGATTCCTACGCTATTACTTATGCTTTCGGTTCTTCTGTTCCGCAAGTAGCTTATCATGTAATCGGCTATGCATTTTGGGAAGCTATGGGAATCTTCGTTGTACTGTTTGCAATTCTCACCATCGGTCTTACAAGCACGGAAATCGAGTCCCACTATTTCTATTTATACTTTCCCCGCGTCAACAACCGAAGCCGGGTATTTCGTAGCAAGCTTATGTTGTTGCTTGCCTTTGCTACGGTATGGTATTTGCTCTATACTGTGGTTCTCAATTCGGTCGGCTATGCAATATTTAGCTATGTAAGGCCCGATATGGCTGGTGGATTTTTTTCGGACGGCTCTCATGGTTATTGGCTATGCATGTGGGTTCTTTACTATTTTGAGCTGGTATTCTATATTTTCCTATCGGTACTGCTGGGTTTCAAAATGAAGCCGCTCACAGCGGTTGTTACGGTTTTATTGGTTTTTTATGGCTGTATGCTTCTGTTCGACCTCCCACTGGTGCGTTACATCGTGCCAGAATACTATAAGCAGTGTGCGATCAAGGCTGATTCCCTGTCTACATTGTCCACGACATACTTATATACTGCGCTGTATTGCGGAATCGTAATTGCCCTATCAGGGCTTATGTATACTCTGGGGAAAAAGAGAATTGCCGAGATTGAAGCGTAGATAACGCTTGAAAATGTGATATATCTGTTAATAAACAAGCTCTAATTTGCGAACAATCGGGGCTTGTTTATTTTGTAGTAAAATCCACACAGGAACTGCTTTTGTAACGCTGTTGATACTATGTAGCAGATGACGGTGATGGACAGAGCAATTCTACCGATGCACTTCTGGCGCTTCGCAGAAGTATGAACGTGGAGTAACCGAGAACCTGGAGTAACCGGCAAGCAATGCAAAGCGGTATCCACTTTGCGAAAACTGCCGATTTCCGCTCATGCGGGAATCGGCAGTTCTGTGCTTGTTGGGGTGCTATCCCAATCCCCCAGAACACAAGATTTGTGTTCTGAAACGCAGGACAAGTCCTGCGGCTGCGCGATTTTTCAAATCGCTTTGAGACAGGCAGCTTAACGCTGCTCCGTGTCTTTTTCTTTTACGGCAGTTGCTTCTACGCTGTCAATCTCCAACATCCGGTCAATATTCGCCTTGGCAGTCAGTATCTCCTTCATATCCTCGCGGGCTTTCCGGTACTCTGCGTATACATCTTTTTTCTCTACCATCAGAGCAGCGTATTCTGTCTGCAAGCTCTTGACAGTAGGGAGCTTCTGAATACCTTGGTCATCAAAAAACTTCTTTGCTGCCTTATGGAGCGTGATCTCACCTTCATGCTCCGCAAGAAACTTTTTGGAGTAACCGGCCTTGCGGTATGCAACATATGTATCGCGGGTTTTGCGTAGTTGATGATATGTGTTCGCATCACGGCAATCTCCGCTATACGCGCTTCTGCGGTTTTGATTTTGCGGAAAGCTCGTTGAACCGGCTGGAAGCTGCCGCTGCCTTTTCCGAGAGAACGCTGTAATCCATCATCTGATGATCTTGCAGATAGGCTACCGTCTGCGCCATCTGTTTTAGGTTAAACAGAGTTGCCCAACGCGCATAACCGGCACCTTTGCCCTCCTGCAATTTTGCCTGGATATCCACCAGCAGATTCCCGCCGCGCTTCTCCGGTGTTGCCTTTTCCGTCCAGCGTTTCCTAGGTTTATGCTCCTTTTCACCGGCAATCACCGCTCGGAGATCTTCGGGTGTATAGCCTGCACCCAAGGTATCCATGCGAATGAATCTCTGTTGTTCACCACCGAACAGGGATGGAACTTTTTTGCCTTTGATTTCATAATCGGCCTGACGCAGCAGCTTTAACAGAGCTTCAAAGCTTTCGGGCTTTTGTGTGAGAGCCGCATCAATGGCAACACAAATCCGTTCACGGTGGGAAGGCTTTTTCTTATCGCCCAGCCACTTGTTATAGCTCTTGCCATGCCGCTTTGGATTCTCCACGATAGAGTATCCGTTCTCAATGCAGATGGTGTCATTGAGCCGCCGCACAGCGTGGGTGCTACCCCAAAAGTTGCGAAACTTTCGTGTCTGATCCAACGCGGTGGAGTTCCAAATCACATAATTATGGACATGTCCTTTGTCAATATGGGTACAGACAATATAGGCGTGTCTGCCCTTGGTAAACCGCTTGGCCAATTCACAGCCCAAACGGTTCGCTTCCTCCGGGGTAATCTCACAGGGGGCGAAGGACTGACGCAGATGGTAGGCGATCACATCATCCTCACCGCGAACTCTGCTGGTTCTTTGAATGTATTGATTCTTGGTAAAAAGAAATTCGGCGTCTGCGATCCTGCTGTCACATTGCCAGCTCGTAATCAGTCTGCCGTTGTCCGTCTTTTGCGGATTTTTGGAGTAGTCCAGTATATCGCTGATTGCCTGTCCAACTGTGCGGCCTTTGCCGGTATGCAGAGGCATCAGGCGTGTGGTTGCCATAGAATCTTCACCTCCCAAAAAGCAAAACGGCCTGCAAAAGCAGACCGTCTCATGCTGATTATTCATCTGTTTTGTATCGTATGATGGGAACCTATTTTACTTTTTGCCCCACCGTCTGCCGCTCCAATGCAAAGGCCATATCGGGGGTGTGTTCAAAAAATCCCTCGTCTTTTTTCCAACTCATACCACACTTACAATGCTGCAAGCCAATGAACTGCTGCTTCATTTTCCTGCCGCAGTTAGGGCAGACCTTGTTGCTTGCACCCATGGCTATTCTTCCAGCTTATGAAACTCATCCAGACACAGCTCGCGTTTCAATTCTTCCTCAGTCGGTAAGTAAGTGAAATACTTGGAAGCAAATATCTGACGGTTATCTTCGGGCAATGTGTACTTGACAACAGAATCTCCCTTGTCGGCACAGGGAACGATACCGATCGGCGGGGTGTCTCCTTCGTTCATCAATTCGCGGGTGTAGTAGTTGACATACATCTGCATCTGTTCCAAATCCTGATGGGTGAGCTTTCCCATCTTCAAATCAATCAGGATAAAGCATTTCAGAATATAGTTATAAAACACAAGGTCGATGAAAAAGTTCTGACCATCCAGCGTGAATTTCTTTTGCCTTGCTACAAAAGAAAAGCCTCGTCCCAGCTCCAGCAGGAAGTGCTGCAAGTGGTCGATCAATGCCTGCTCCAACTGACCCTCATAAACATGGGTATCAGGCTGAATTTGCAAAAACTCCATCACATAGGGGTCTTTTACAATCTTTTCGTATTCCGGCTTTGGCTCCGTATTCTGTATCTCGGCGGCAACAAGCGTCTTATCCTGGCTTGCCAAAATGCGCTGATAATACATGGTGTGAATCTGCCGCTCCAACTGGCGAACGCTCCAAGCAGATTTTGCACATTCCTCTGTATAAAATGCCCGCGCCTTTTCATCGGGAATACGCATCAAAAGCCGATAGTGCGAACAGCTCAATTCGGCACACAGTGTGTGCCGAATTGGGAACATACAATAAAACTGACGCATAGCGCGGAGATTGCGTACTGTAAAGCCTGTTCCAAACTCGGCAGTCAACTGTTGGGAAAGATACTCCAAAAGCCGCTTGCCGTATTCCGCACGGTCATTTTCGCCGCAAGCTTTATAAATCTGTTCGCCGATCTCCCAATAGGCAGTTACCATGGTAGCGTTCACTGCGGCACTCAGTTTATGCTGCGCTGAAACAATGGAGTGGCGGATTGAAAGATAAGTCTGTTCTGCGTTTTGATTGATTTGTAGTTTGTTGTCCATTTTGTACCCTCCTTATCGCGGGTGCTATTTTAATATTGTACCACATAAACATAAGAAAATAAATATGCAGAGTGAAATTTACAACAAAAGCTGGGAAAATCGTCCCAGCTTTTGGATAACTAACGTAAGAATCCTTTTACTGCTTCGTTTGCGCTTTGCAGCTTTCCGAGAAGCCACACAGCCAGCATTGGCAATCCCATAGGGCTTATCAGAAAAGCCAGCACTAAGAGGATAATCCCGTTCTTTACAGAGTAGGTAATCAGAACAGCCATCGCCAGCAAGGCAAGCACTGCGCTTACCAGCTTAAATGCGAAAGCGGTACAGGAGATCAGACCGGCACACAGCCAAATAAACAAGGACAGTAACAGCGACACCGGCGCAAGAAGAATTTTCAAGATGAACATATATAACCCCCTGTTCCCATTGTTCTGTCAACACTTTACTCTCAGCGTTGACTTTAATTTTATTATCGACATTCACACCACACACAGATAAGCCAGACTTAGTTGTCGGCTTGCTACCGAATAACCCCTTTGGGAGTTTCCGTTCTTTCCAGCAATAGAGTACACCCGATTTGCTGAGATTGCAACGATGCGGCAACCCCCAATTGATTATTTTTTCACGATGCTCATCAGAACTTTTACTATAAGGAAAGAGGGGCGGCGTAGTGCCGCCGCCCCTCCGGCCTTATTTAAGCGCCGCCAGCGCGGAAACAATATTTTCCGCTGCTGTCCATATTCGCTCCTGATTCTGCTGAATGTCCTCCAGATCGGCTTCATAGATACGGCCTGTTTCATGGGCACGTTTGGTAAGCTGGTTTAAGTTGTTGCTGGAATAGCGAAGCAGAGATACCAGCTCCCGCAGCTCCGGCAAGTCCAACTTCACCACATAACCGTCAATCGCCATTTTGCGGAGATATGCCGCCATATTGGTTGTACCAAACTGCGCCATCTTTGTTTCAATCATTTCCCGTTCCAGGGGTGTAACGCGGAACTTGATTTGGATATCCCTTTTCCGCTTTACCATAGCTTAACGCTCCTGCTCTTTGGACTTCGCCGAAATTTTCGGCAAAGTTACTTTAGGATGCTTTTTCAGCTTATCACGGACGGACGCTTTCTGCTGTTCCCGGGCATGTGCTTCCCGTGCCAGACTGAGAAACAGGTCGGTCAGACAGGAATGACTATTTACCACAAAATAGCGGTTGTGGTCAGCACCCCACGCATCAAGGTCTTCAAATACCGGGATGGTTTTTGCCCAAGCCTTGTTGTCCAGACAAAACCGATCGTCCCAATCCTTTTGCCTAACGGTGTTGGCGAGGACATAGAAAACACGGTCATATCCGAATTGTTCTATTGCTTGCTTTACGGCACCACTGCCGAGGCAGTTGTTGTGGTAGTGATCGCGGATCGCTGCTTCAATTGCTTCCTTGCAGGCCATATTCGCCTTGTTGGAAGCACGGTAGGCAGCCAGCTCGTCATGCTCCCAGGCGTAGGATGCGGGAAATTTGTAAACAGGAATATCTTTCATAATCATCGTACCTCCATTTCGTTCTTGTGGGTTTTATCCGGTGTGCCGTGTACCGGGGGAGTTTTCAGCTTATCAAGGACGGAAGAACGGGCGGATTTTGCAATCGCCTGTTCAGGTTGTGCCTGCCTTTTTCCGTCCAGATTCAACTCCATATCCAGTTCAATAAGCCGTGCCGTTTTCTCTGCCAGCTCACGTTCTTGTGGGAACGGTTTGCCAACTTCGGCCTTTGCCGCCGCCTGCTGATTATAGAGGTTTTCAAGCTGATCCTGCACATTCCGCAACCGCTCCGGCATCTTCTCCAGCGCATTTTCAATACGGACAAGATTGCCTCGGGCATCCGTTCCAAGTTCGACACGCTGGGTCATCTCACCTTTTAGCGTGAGAACGTGCTTGTTTTCAAAGGCATCGAAGCACACCGACATAGTGAAGCTGCGGTAATGCCCGATCTGAACGGGATCTCTGCTTTTGACCTCCTTGCAGGCATCCAGCAGTGCAGCACCGGCGTTTTCTTTGTCCGTGAGCTTATCGCCACGTATTTCCATGCCGATAAAGCCTTCCACAGGGAGCGGGTGTGCAGCGAGGGTTTGCATATCCGATTGCAACCCACGAATGAAACCATTGTTCTGCTCAATTTGCTCAGGGAAATATTTCAGAAGATTATCTTCCAATCGGAACTGCTTGCTCTGATGGTCTGCTTTCATGATTTTGAGTTTGGCAACCTCCACATTCAAATCCATGCGTTCCTTAATGCGGGGATCACCGGCGCACAGTGCCTTTATTTCCGCAAAGGACAATGCAGTCTCATCCACATCCTCACAGGAGCGCACCGGGGATTTCGAGGTCATAATCTGGCTGATGAATTTCTGCTTATTCTCCACGGTCTCCCAGAGGTAAGCATCAAATGTTCCTTCAGTGACATAACGGCACACATGGACGGTTTCATTTTGGTTGCCCTGGCGTTCAATACGCCCTTTTCGCTGAGTAAGGTCACGGGGTCGCCACGGACAATCCAAATCGTGAAGGGCAATCAAGCGATCCTGCACATTGGTTCCTGCGCCCATCTTAGCGGTGCTGCCCATCAGTACACGCACCTGACCGCTTCGTACCTTGGCAAACAACTCACGTTTTTTTACCTCAGTATTGGCATCATGGATAAAGGCGATCTGCTCCGGGGGCATACCACCGGCGATGAGCTTTTGGCGCACATCCTCATAGACTGTGAACGAGGAATCATCCTTTTCATCGTCCAGAGGAATGGCATTCTCCAACGCACGGATTTCCTGGCTGTCCAGATTGCCGGGAGCTGCCTTTGCCGCCCTTTGGGATGGAGTGGTCTTGGGGGTAGAAATATCGCAGAACACAAGCTGGGTCAGTTTATCCGCTTCGCCGTTCCGCCAATATTGCAGGATGTTTGTGACGCATTGGTTGACTTTGGTGGTTTCCTCATCGGGGAGCATGGGGTTGATAATGCGCTGATCAAGTCCCAGTTTGCGTCCATCCGAGGTAATTTTCATCATATTGTCCACTTCGGGCTTTACCTGACCGCTGTGTACTTTTGTTGCTCGTTCCGAGAGAGCTTTCACCATTTCCTGCTGAATCTCCGTAGGCTTTGAGGCGTAGGTGTGATATTCAACCTCCGGGGTGGGAAGGTGGAGCTGGTCTGCTGTCTTGATGTCTGCGATCTCCTTAAACATATTCATAAGCTCAGGGAGATTGAAAAACTTTGCAAAACGGGTTCTCGCTCGGTAGCCGGTTCCCTCCGGGGCAAGTTCAAGAGCGGTAGTTGTTTCACCGAAACGGCTTGCCCAACAGTCAAAGTGTCCCATGCCCATCTCTTGCAGCCGATCATGCTGTAGGTAACGCTGGATAGTGTAAAGCCCCGTCATGTAGTTGGAAACAGGGGTGCCGGTAGCAAACACCACGCCTCGCCTTCCGGTCAGCTCGTCCATGTAGCGGCATTTTGCAAACATATCCGAGGATTTCTGTGCATCTGTAGCGGAAAGCCCTGCCACATTTCTCATCTTGGTATAGAGGAACAGGTTTTTATAGTTGTCCGACTCGTCCACAAACATCCTGTCCACGCCGAGTTGTTCAAAGGTTATAACATCGTCCTTGCGGCTGTCAGCCAGCTTTCGTAGCCGTGCTTCCAATCCTTTTTTGGTGCGCTCCAAACTCTTGATAGTGAAGCTGTTGCCGCCGCTTTCTTTCACATCTTGGATACCGTCTGTAATTTCTTCTATCTGCTGACGCAGTAGCTGCTCCTGCCGTTCCGAGCTAATGGGGATACGCTCAAACTGTGAATGACCGATGATAACGGCATCGTAGTCCACGGTAGCGATCCTGGCGCAAAACTTCTTACGGTTGCGGGTTTCAAAGTCCTTTTTCGTTGTGACAAGGATATTTGCGGAGGGATAAAGCCGCAAAAACTCTGCCGCCCATTGGTCGGTCAGGTGGTTTGGCACGACAAAGATGGATTTCTGGCACAAACCCAGCCGCTTGCTTTCCATTGCGGCGGCAACCATTTCAAAGGTTTTGCCTGCGCCTACTTCGTGTGCCAATAAGGTGTTGCCGCCATACAGCACATGGGCGCTGGCGTTTTTCTGATGTTCCCGCAGAGTGATTTCAGGATTCATGCCGGAGAACACGATATGGCTTCCGTCATATTCGCGGGGGCGGGTACTGTTCATTTCCTCGTTGTACTGGCGCACCAGCGTTTCACGGCGTTCCGGGTCTTTAAAAATCCAATCTTTGAACGCATCCTTGATAAGCTGCTGCTTTTGTGCAGCAAGGGTTGTTTCTTTGGCATTGAGTACACGCCGCTCCCGCCCGTCTGCATCCTCTACGGTGTCATAGATACGGATGTCACGGAGATTCAGCGCATCCTCCAGCAGCCGATAGGCGTTTGCTCGGTCTGTGCCGTAGGTGGTATATGCCGCCACATCGTTGTAACGTATGGAGTTCTTATTGGAAATCTGCCACTCCGCTGTGTAAGGTACATAGCTGACTTCGATGCTTCTGCGCAGATATCGAGGTGTATCAAAGGTTTCGTACATAAACTGCTGGATGTATTTCCTATCAATCCATGTTGCGCCAAGGCGCACTTCAATTTCGCTGGCATCCAAGTCTTTGGGCTGGGCGGCAGTCAGTGCATCCACATTCCCCGCAAAGAACGAATCGTGTTCCGCAGCTTTCTGAGCAATACGGAGATTTCGGCGAACATTGCCGGAAAGGTATTCATCGGCAGTCTGCCAGCCACGTTGCCAGTTGGTTCCGCCGGCACCCAAGTCAAATGCGCCGGTAGTGGGGTCTTTGTAGATTACGCCCTTCAAGTCCTCTACGATCTGAGGAATCTTTTCGCTGCCACCCATGAGTGAGGCCATGAAGCCGAGATCTACGCAGGCTTTTTCACCGATGGAAACGGCAAGTGCTTCGCTGGCGGTGTCCACGGTTTCAATGCGGTTTTGCTGTTTGATGGTGCGTTTGTGGAACATATCCGCTTTGCGTTTCAATTTTCCGTCATCATCCAGCACTTCCAGAGAACATAGGAGGTAGTAGGAGGAATCGTCTGAGAACGCAAGGCGGTTTGCCCGGTCATTGAGTAGACCATATTTTGCGGCGAACGCATCATACAGGCGGTTTAGTTCTGTCTGTTTTTCACGGATGGCACTCGCTGGGCAGTATTCGTCCATCTGAAGGTCGATCAGCTCACTCACGCAATTCCGCAGTTGAACCATGCCCTTGATGCGTTCTGCGGCGGTAGTGTTCAGTTCCGGTTTGACCATGCGGCTGTTTTCACGGTAGTACACTTCGCCATCCACCACGGTATAGGAGTAATTCTTCACATTGGGGTCGGCGGGGATGGAAGTGTCGATTTCCTCGCCCTCGCCCAGCTCCGGCAGCTCCGCTTCCTGATAGGTGCCGTGGATGTATTTCACGGCATCGTGAAGCTGGTCGGCAAGCTCCAACCCCGGGGTAGGGGCAACAGTAAAGTCCTGTCTGCCATATTGGGTGCTTTCGGAGGTCTGTCTGCCTAAGATCATCTCTGGGTGGTCGATGAAATAGCTGTTGATAGCAAAACCGTCCTCGTTTTGCCCAAGGTGTACCCAATCCGGCTCAATGTCGATGGGTCGGTCACGTTTTTGCAGGAAGATAATATCCGACACCACATCCGTGCCGGCGTTTGCCTTGAAAGCGTTGTTTGGCAAGCGGATTGCACCCAGCAGCTCCGCTCGTTCCGCAATGTATTTACGGACTTCGGGCGATTGCTTATCCATGGTGTAGCGGGAGGTCACGAAAGCAACCACACCGCCCGGACGCACCTGGTCGAGCGATTTTGCAAAAAAGTAATCGTGAATGGAAAAACCAAGCTTGTTATAAGCCCGATCATTTACCTGATACTGTCCGAAAGGCACGTTGCCGATAGCAAGGTCGAAGAAGTCGCGCCGGTCGGTGGTTTCAAAACCTGCCACGTTAATATCAGCCTTGGGGTAAAGCTGCTGTGCAATGCGCCCGGTGATACTGTCCAGCTCCACGCCGTACAAGCGGCTGTTTTGCATTTCTTCCGGAATCAGCCCGAAAAAGTTGCCCACACCCATGGACGGTTCCAGAATGTTGCCGGTTCGGAATCCCATATTGCCAACCGCTTCATAGATCGCCTTGATAACGGTAGGGCTGGTGTAGTGGGCGTTCAGGGTGGAAGCCCTTGCCGCTTCATATTCCTCCGGGGTCAGCAGTTCTTTCAGTTCGGCGTATTCGTTGCGCCAGTTTTCCTTTGTGGGGTCAAAGTCATCTGCAAGACCGCCCCAGCCCACATAGCGGGACAACACTTCCTGCTGTTCGGGAATTGCCTGTCTGCCATCCGCTTCCAGATGTTTCAGCAGCTTAATGGCATTGATGTTGGCCTGATACTTGGCCTTTGCGCCGCCCACACCCAGGTTATCGTCCGTGATATGGAAATTCTGCGCGTTCCTGCGGATCTCAGCTTTGGATTCCTCATACATGGCTTCCTCGGCAGCGGCGGTGTTGGGGAAGGTGCGCCACTCGCCATCAATCCGAACAGATACGGGATTTCCGTTCAGCACTTCCTCTAAATCGGGTTCCCGGTCAGCGGAAACAGTCTGTGCAGGCGGGTCATGTTCCTGTTCGTCCACCCGCAGCCGCTCCACCACAATGTCATAGGGGAGATTGTTTTTCTCGCCGGAATAAAATGCCACGGGTTCGGTGGTGATCTGCGGCTGTTCTGTTTCCCTTACTTCCGGTACGAACAAGTGCGCGTTGCGCTCGTCCCTGCGGATGTAGTCCTCGAACATTTCCCGGTTGATGGTTTGATGGCTCCAGCTATAAGGGCCGGTGTCAATCCGCACATCAATATCCCCGATGTAGCCGATAGTCCCCTTAATGTCGCGGTCAGGGTATGGAACAACCACGGTATCGCCCACTTTGTAGGACGGAACGCCCTCCAGCGTGATCGGCTCCCGTGAAACAGGTTCGTGGTAAAACCCGTCGCGCTCCTGCTGATACATGGCGCGGAGGACAGGCACGATCTCGTCCCACTTGAACGACAGCTTGGTGTTGAATTTGTCTTGAAGTTCAATTTCCAGCCCCACGGTGGTAGCGCGGAAGTCTGCTTCCTCACCGCTGAGAAGGGTCATGGTTTCCACGGTTCCTGCGTAGGTTTCGGACATACGGTGACTGATTTTCTTATTGCCCTCACCGTTGCGGAACCATTTGGAGATAATTTCTTTATCCCTTGCATCCAGCAGACCGCCTTCGCCGGTCAACACATCCTGCAAGTCCGTGTCGGTAATATCCAGCTCCGCAGGGAGAAACTCTGTGATGCCGCCATTGCGATCATCCTGCTGCAACAGCCGCTCAAACCACGCCTTGCCCTCTGAACGGAAAATAGGATAATACATCGTTGGATCGCGGAGCTGCACATTGAAGTCTCCAACTTCGGTGATTTCAAAAAGCTTATCCTCCAGATAGACAGTATCGCCTACCTTGTAAGGCGATGCCAGCGGGTCATACTCGGCAATAGACGGAACAATTTCAGCCGACGGTATCGGCTCTATAGAAGTTTGCGCCTCTGTGATTTCCTGTTCAGGTTCCACAATGGAAATCATCCCATCATCCAAATGCGTCTCAAAGTGTACGCGCCTAATTTGGGCAGGAGCTTGTTCGGGCATATCCGGGAAGGTATACCACAAGGAGTCATCGTCTACACGGTTGATAACCGCATAAACGGCATTGCTGCCAATCCCCGCAATAAAGGTGTCCCCGGCGCGGTAGGCTTTTCCATCCGGCGTCTTGAATACACTCGTTTCCTGTCCCTGTTGTGCAGTCAGCTCAGGTACCTTTACCTGTGCCATTGCAGCTTCATCCGGGTAATCCCCGTAAATACGAAGATACTTCTGTTCCTGCTGGTTGTAGATTGCAGCACCATCGTATGCAAATCCGTCACTTTCCATCGTTCCGTCAACATATCCCTGTGCTGCTTTCTCCGCTTCTTCCAGTGTTTGATAGTCCAGCTTTGCATCAAATCCGTTTTCAAAATGATGATAAGCCACCACCAGATAGGGAGGCGCCATGCGTTCTGCATAGCTGTTAATCGCTTCCGAGGTCAACCATTCCGGCTTTTCGGGAAGGGTATCGTACAGTTCCCGCATTTTCTCAATCTGTGAGCGTACATTTCCTGCCCACAAATGCTTTTCGCTCCGCTGTCCAGCACCCAGAAAATACTCACAATCAGAGCGCAGACGGTCTAAAAGCTGGTATTCAAAGCTGTAATCCCTTGTCCCAATCAACTGTTCCTGTTCGGTAAGGAAGTCATCTGCCTTGATAAGCTGTGCGATACGCCTCTGTACCTTTGCCCAGGGCAATACCGCAGGCTCCGAATTGCCAACGGAAATTTTCAGCGGTAGGGCTGCATCGCCCATGCTATATTCCTGTGCCAGCCATGCGGCGGTGTCCTTTTCCCGCTCATGCTCCTTCATATATCGCACAACGGCGCGTTTGCTTTCGATATTGCCGTTCCATTCCCGCAAAGACGCGTCAATATCCGCCTGTGTGACCTTATACGGGGAAGGTGTCACCGTAGTTGCCAGCGCAGGATAGGTTTCCTCCAAAAGCTCCTGATGCAGACGGTTGTAGAAGGTCGGCATATCAAAATAGAGCTTTGTGAGCTGGAGATCACCGGATTCTGTGACGATGCGTTGGATAGCGGCTGCGCCCTCGATGTAGGCGTTTTCACGGTCAGAATTCTGACAGGCGTTGACATAGGCGGTGTCTGCAACCAGCGCATTACCGACGGACAACTTATACTGTTCAAACTGCTCCCGAAGGGTTGGCTGTTCTTGTCTGGTTTCATCACGAAATACCCTGTAACCATCCGCCCCAAATTCAGCTTCATAGGCATCAATATCCCGCTCTGCTTCATGGTCGATAGACAGCAAAGAATAGACTTTTCCTGTCCCGCTTTTCGGTTCAAGTGCTGCAATGGTTACATCGTAATTATCACGCAGTTGCTCCACATACTGCGCCAGCGCATGTGCGGGAATCCCGCACATAGCGACACGTCCCACGTCCGGGATGCTGCAGCTCGCCAGATGAAGGTCAAGAGCTTCTGCGGCGATCTTTGCATCTTCGCCGTACATTTCAAAGAAATCGCCCACCTGATACAGAACAATATCGTCCCGATGGTAATGCTTAATGCCGTTGTACTCCATGACTACCGAGGACTCCTGAACGGGTTCCTGTTGCTTTGCATCCTTTTCGGCTTCATGTTTTGCTATCGCTTCCGAGGTCATGTACCGGCCTTTGCGGATCAGTTCGTCGATACGCTTGACCACCTGATTCCAATTCAGCTTTACATCAGGACAATCTCGCTTACTGTAGCAAATGCCCTTGCCATCGTGACTTTCGTTGCTCCCCGTTGCGCGAGAAAGGGCATGGGAATGACCGCCAATGCCATATTCCTTTTTCAAGAATTCTGCCTGTTCCTTCGGCGTATGGGGTTCATGGAAAAAGTCATAGATACGACCTTCCCCACCGGAATAATTGCTCTCGCCGGCCAATGCTTCGTTGATTTCATCCTCGGTAATAAATTGCTTTATTTCAGGAATCTCCGTTATATCGGTGGAAAACTCACGACGCGGCAGGGATAGGTCTTGCAGACTGTTCCAGATTTTCTGCGGCTTATGGTAGTGAAAGCGCATCAGGCTCCGATCCCGGCTGTATGCTGTCAAAAAGTCGGCATATTCGCCGGAAAGAGTCTGTCTAAATTCGAGGTCTTTGAGAGCTTCTGAAAGTATGGCAGTTGATTTGAGATAACCGCCTTTGCGGTATTCCCGCAGGCAGGACAGATATCCCTGCTTCCGTGCCTCCTCGCTGAGATCTCCGCACAAATTCCAAAGGGCACTTGCAATCAGGTCGCGCTCATGCCCGTGGGCTTCCGCAAGTTCCACATTGGTTGCATACTGACCGTCCTCCAAAAGCTGACCGATGCGCTCGGCGGCATCCTGCCATGAAATGACCTGTGCGGTGGCAGAATACCGGGCGGTGTTGCCCTTTGCCAGATGGATGCCATCCTCGGCATACCATGCGCTGATGCTTTTCTCGCCGGTTGTCATGCCGTTGCCGCCATAAAACAAAGCTTTGAGGTATTCTGCGTTTTCTTCCACGGACTTCTGTTTGGAAAACTCGGCGGCAATCTTTTTGCGGTGGTGGTCAGTATTACTACCAAGACGCAGTAAATGGTCGATTTCCTCTTGAGTAAAAGAAAAAGCGAAGGGCGTTTTTGTTACGCTCTCCGCTTGTGCGATGTATTGGATTTGTTCTGCCTCTGTCGGGAAGAAAGAAATCTGTTCCCCGTCAGGTGCATCGAAGATATTTAGCTGAACACCAGCTCCGCGAGGATCACTTCCTCGGCCTGCGCTTTGAGGGTGTTCATCAGCCCCGCCCACTTCATCGGGTCGCTGGCTTTCAGTTCCTCCGTCACGCCCGCTGACTTCATCAGTTCGGGCATCATCATTTCCAGGCGGTTGTTCGCCGCCTTGTCGATCTCCCGGAGATGGGGGTACAGCTTCTCGGACAGCAGCAGGCTGTTCCACAGCACCGGACGATGCTCCTTCAGATAATCCTTCCGCATCCTGCCGTACTTGCCCAACGGGGCTTGCGGCTGTTCGCTCAGACCCAAGTCGGGAATCAGATAATCCCCATTCTGTGTGTAAGTCAGTTCGCTCATGATTTTCGCTCCTTTCCGCAATTTTCTCGCGCTCATAGTTTTTGATCGTGACTTCGATTTGTCGCAATACCTGTTCACTGGACTGGCTGACTGCTGTTCCCAGAGCGGCAACAGTCTGAGGGGTGTTGAAATCGAAGATGTTTAGGAAATCTTCATGCTCAAAATAGTGCTCAGGCTCTAAGCCGCATCGGGACAGCAATGCGTAAGTAGTGCTGACTACGACTGCTTTATGAAAAGCTACCTCGATGTTGAAATCGTCATACTCTTCAAGGAAAGAATCGTCAACGATGTTAAGGATGTCGTAACCGTGATCGTTCCAGTATTCGTCTGCAAGCTGCGCCGCGATATGCTCTAACTGATCGGCAAGACCATTTTTGCCGGGAATATCAAAGCGGCGCTCCAGCGCCGCCGATACCACCTCCTGATGTTCCTGCCGGTATTCCCAAAGGAAGGGACTGCGCGAATTATCTCTGCCGCCTGTATCTGATACGTCAAACACATATTTCAGTCTTGGGTTATCGCCGGTGGTATCAATGAGGGCAATGCCCTTGCTGCCGCGCCGCACATATCGGCGCATCTGAGTATTCCAGAGATCATATTCCGCACAAGCCGTTGCCTCCGGACGCTGGGCAAAAATCATAAGCTGCTCATTGTAAGGGTATTTATACAGCCTCGCAGCGGTAGTCAGAAACGCCGTCCACTTTTGGAAGCTTCCTGTGATTTGCCCCGCCGTGTAGTCTGCCATCTGCGCGTAGAGCTGCAATTTACTCGGCATCCGTGTCCTCCTTTTCAAAATCAGGGAATAAGTCAAGGGCTTCATACTCTGCATCGCTCATCTCAGTCAGCTTTTGGATTGCGCTGTCCGTTAGCTTACGAAGTTCGGTTTCATCGGCGGCAAGATAGCCGCGCATTTCTGCCAGCTCCACAAGCAGTCCCTCCCGTGTGCCCGTGTTGTAAAGGCTCATAAGCTGCTGTTCGTCAAAAGTGATATTCATGTCAAATCTCCCTTTCTGCGCTCTTTTTTGGCGCTGTCTTATGCGTCCGCTCCTGAATGGGCTGGCTTCTGAGCTGTTCCAGAACCGAAGGCTTTTTCTCTTTGATTTCCTGATCGACAGACTTGCCATTGTTGATGATACCATCAATCATACCGTAATCATCTTCCATGGACATTTCAGCGGCTTTCAAATGGTTTTCCGGTCGCTGGAATGCGGGGAGTTCACGGAAGCCAATGCTGTCACAATAGTGATACGATACCCTACCATCCAGCTTCAGCGCAACAATGTCACTGACAGACAGGCTATGCCCCACAAAATCTCCGGGGCGATCATCGTTGAAGATATAGTAGAAGTTTTCAAGAATTCTGCTCGTATCGTTATCGGGATAAACCTCGCGGGTATAGACTGCTGCATAATTGGCAGGATCAGGCGGCGCGGTCAGGCGGTCAAAGCTGGTAAAGCGCAATTCAACCGGCACATTGTCACGCAGTTGGTAGATTGCCATAGAATCCGTGGGGCTGCTTAAGAAACGCTTTTCCACATCCCGCAGTGGAATATCCGCCTTGACAGCAGCCCAATCCTCGCGCGTAACACCAAACATCCCGTCATGTTTCAAAATATCTTCGGACTCAAAGACCATTTCCTCGGTGTTGTTATCATAGAGGACATACACTGTTATATCCCGCTCTGCCAGTTCAATTGCACGATCTTTAGACAGTGGGAGCATATCATGGTCGGTGTAACCGTAGTTTTCCATCATACGAACAGAGAGAGTCGGATCGGGCAAAGGTTCGTCCATTGCCTGTTCGGGAGACTCTGGAAGCATGGAAACCGGAGCGGGTTCTGTTTCATCTGCGGCTTTACTTTCCAAATCTTTCGCAGCAGGGTGTTCGATTACTTCTTCCGTGGAAGCCTTTTGGGAAGATCCATCTAAACACGGCGAATCTTGCTGCTCCAGTTTTGCCGCATCGCGCTCCTTGCAGATTTCCGCGAAATGCCGGTCAATATCGGTGATAAGCTCCGAAGCGGTTCTATTGATGGTTTCCAAGCTGGCACGAAGTTCTGTCAGCTCCTTGCCCTGTGACCATGCGGCGATATAACCGAAGCTGTTCTCGGCAGTTTCAATGCCGTAATACTGGCAGACCGCATAGAATATGCTCTCAGCCTCCACTTCCTCGGTACAACGGTCTTTTCGTTGTTCATTTAAGAATTGATAAGCGGAAATCTCACCGCCAACAAAGTTCAAGCCATCGTCCTCGGTTAGCCTGCGCCATCCATCTTCCGGTAATTCAAGGGGCTTGGCTGTAATAATAGAACCGGCATGATTGACTACGACGCGGTTTTCGACCGTTATAGGCATACCGGGGTCGTAATCAGAGCCCCGCAAATCATAGCGATACATTCCTTCGGGAACATCAGCAGCAGGAATGCGCCCATTAGAGAAAAGCCCGGGAATGTCAAAAATTTCGATCTCTTGATATTTGGGAGCATCTTTCGGTTCCTCGATTTTTTTGTTATTGTGGAGCTTGGCGTGGGCAATCTCATGGACAGAGGCGCATACTGTCTGCACCTCGCTCATACCGTCCCGGATAGCGATTCTCTGATCGGTGGTGCTGAAATATCCGTCTGTATCGCGCTCAATTGGTTTTATCTCCATAGGAACAGGAGAAGAACGGCGCAGTGCCTCCATGAAAACCTCGTATTGCTGGACATTGCCGCTCAGATCGGACGCAAGCTGGGGCAAGGGTTTCCCTTCTGTCTGCGACACATCAAAAACGGATACCACCTTATACATGGGGATTTTGACTTCCTTTTCCTCCATGATAGCTTTTCCTTCTTGATCAAACATGGGTTCTTTGGTGTCGGGGTCGAGTTTGATCTCCTCAATCCTTTTCTTGTATGGCGTAGGCGCGATGATCTTGATGCCATTTTCACCTTTCATCACATTTCGCCCAAACTGGTCACGCCACTTGTTAAAGCCTGCCACATGGGTAGCATTGGGGCACTGCATATAAATGAGCATGGTGTTGTTGACCGAATAGCGGTGGAAGCGGCTCATGGTGGACAGGTATTGCCTGTACTTGTCGCTTTCAAACAGTTCCTTGATGCCGGTTTCGATACTGTCTACGATTTCCCGCATCCGGTCTTTGCTGGTCTGTTTCTCAGCCATGACGATCTCCTTTCAGATAAAAAATAGCGCCCCTGCACAGGTGAAAAACACATCCTGCACAGGGGCAATTCTCCGCATATAGAACTCGTTTTTGCTATTACGGGTGTAAACTATCAGCCCCTTGGATTTCCGTGCCGGAAAACCCTTGCAAACAGGGGCTTTTATACCCTCTATTTGCGGAGGTTCCAGTAGTGTTCACGCTTCCTTTTTGCGTCCTGTTTCCTGCGCTCCCGCTTGGCACAGGATGGGCAATACTTGGCGCGGTTGGAAGTGGAGAAGATAGGCTTGCCGCAGACAAGGCAGCTCTTTTCCGGCCTGTTCCGCATGACCTCTGCGTACAGCTCACAGTCAGCGGGCAGGACTGCGTTTCGGAACCATTTGCACAGCAAGGAATAGGAAATAGCCTGCACACATGCGCAAGGCTCCCCATCATCCAGAATGATACAGTTGCCGTGGTCATAATTACAGCACAGCGCCCGGATAAGCTTTTTGGAACGGCGAAGCTGTTTTTCATCCATGTGCGGCAGATCAGCCATTGCCAAATACCATCTTATAACTCACGCGCTGTCCGTCATCCTCAAGCATGATGACAGCATCGTAGGTCTTTCCCGTCTTTTCCGAATAGCATCCTTTCAGCGGGGCGCGGCTCTCTTTCAGAAGCGTGGCGGCAAGGGCTTTGGTCAAAGACTTTTTCTTGGCGGCGAAGAATTTGCTGTTCTTCCACAGCGCAAAGGAACAGGAACGGTTTTCGCAGAAAAAGCCCTTTGGCGTTTCCGATACGCCTGATCCGCACCGTGGACATTTGCCAATTACCTCTCGTCCGGAGGGAAACAGGACTCCTGCGCCGGGGATGGGTTTATAAGTCTGTACCAGCTCGCCCAGCATGGTGGCAATCCCGTCCATGAAGCTGTCTGGGTCAAGCTCCCCGCGCTCGATCTCTTTCAAGCGGTGTTCCCATTCTGCGGTAAGCTGCGGGGACTGGAGCTGTTCGGGCAGGACGGTAATAAGTGCTGTACCGATGGACGTCGGCAGAAGATTCACTGCCTTTTTGGACTTTTTGCGCTCCACGAAACCGGAGGACACCAGCTTTTCAATGATACTGGAACGGGTTGCTGGCGTTCCGATACCTTTGCGCTCCGCATCGTCGGGCATATCCTCCTTGCCCGCGCTTTCCATCGCTGACAGCAGCGTGTCCTCGGTGAAGTGCTTGGGCGGCGTGGTCTTACTGGTCTTGACCGCTGCATCTGATACGGAAAGGGACTGATGCTCCACAACATCCGGGAGGGTGGAAACTGCTTCTGTCGGTTCCTGTTCGTAGGACTTCCAGCCGGGAGTAAGAACGGTTTTTCCCTTGGCGGTGAAGCTGTGACCGGCACATTCTACTGTAATAACCGTTTCGGCATAGCGATGTGCTGCGCAGATAGCACGGAGCAAGCCCTTTGCCGCCAGCTTCAGCACTTCGCGTTCCCCCAGGGGCAGCGACATCAAATCCGTTTTTCCTGCGCTGACAGTGGGGACAATGGCGTGGTGGTCGGTCACTTTCTTGTTGTTGCACACCTGTTTTGCGTGGATGGTCGTGGGCGATGCCACACCACAGACAGCGGCGGCAGAGGAAACAAGGCCGCTGATACTGTCCTCCATATCCCCGGTCAGAAAGCGGCTGTCTGTACGGGGATAAGTACAGAGCTTCTTTTCATAGAGGGCTTGGAGATAATCAAGGGTCTGCTGGGCGGTGTAGCCCAGGACGCGGTTTGCATCACGCTGGAGCGCAGTCAGATCGTAGAGCGCGGGGGCTTTTTCTGCCTTTTCCTTTCGCTCCACCAATTTCACGGTTGCCGTTTTACCCTTGCAGGCGTTGGCAATACTGTCTGCGGTTTTTCTGTCCTTCATTCTGTCTGTCGCGGCGATAAAGCCGCAATCAAGCTGTACCGTGTAGAACGGTTCCGGGACAAATGCGGAAATATCCGCTTCCCGCTGTACCAACAGTGCCAGCGTTGGGGACATGACGCGCCCAATGTTCAGAGTATATCCATAGGTAAGGGAGAAATAGCGGGTGGCGTTGATGCCTACCAGCCAGTCGGCTTTTGCACGGCATAAAGCTGACTGATGCAGTCCGTCATAGTCGCGCCCGGATTTTAGCTGTTTGAACCCGGCGTGGATTGCATCATCTTCCATGGATGAGATCCACAGCCGCAAGATGGGTTTGGAGCATCCCGCAAGACAGTAGACGGTACGGAAGATCAGCTCGCCCTCGCGCCCGGCATCACAGGCGTTGATGACCTCGGACACATCTTTCCTGCGAAGAAGCCCGCACAGAAGCTCAAACTGCTTGCGCTTGTCCTCTCGGATGGTAAAGCGATAACTCAGTGGGACGATGGGAAGGTCTTTCATTGTCCACTTACCATAATCGGCGTTATATGCGGCGGCGTCTGCCAGCTCCGCCAGATGCCCAAAGCACCAGGACACCAAATATCCATTACCCTCCAGATAGCCGTCGTTACGTTTCTTTGCATCCAAAACTACGGCGATGCTCTGTGCAACAGAGGGCTTTTCAGCGATTATAAGGCGCATGGTTCACCTCCATCCTCTGTATATCGCGGTAGCAGGGGCGAACACATTCATCCCCAAAACGCTTGCATTCGTAGCAGAAATGCCCCTTGGGGGCAGCGGGAGGGGGGTCCTCCCGCACAGGTTTCGGCTTTTGCATCATGATCCGTTCTATTGGATTATTGGTAAAGTATCTCATGCGTCTGCATCCTCCGCATTGTCCTCCGGTTCAGACTCGTCCTCGTACTGCTCAAACTTGTATTCGTCCTCATCTTCGCCGTAATCGTAATCATCCAGATTGGAGTTGCCCTTGGTCTGCGGTTTACCCCTTTTCACCTTGAAGAAATAGAATGCTGCGCCGCCTCCCATGACAGCAATCAGCACAAAAACAAGGATGCCGCCTATGCCGCCCTTTTCCTCCGGTTCCTCCACAGGTTCGGCAGGTTTGTCAGACACTTCCGGTTCTGGCTTCTTTCCAATACATTCGGTCATGTTGGTCGCACAGACAGAGCAAGCGGTATGGACCGCACCGGCAATACATTTTACAGAGCAGGAACAACTTGCAGGGACA
Source organism: Christensenellaceae bacterium (assembly GCA_022510765.1). Lineage (GTDB taxonomy): Bacteria > Bacillota > Clostridia > Christensenellales > CAG-138 > PeH17. The sequence goes on along the minus strand of JAFLSU010000002.1, from coordinate 24,359 downwards.
GCTTCATCACCCATCAACGCCATCAGATCAGCCTCGTCCACCTGATTCAAGAAATGAACAGTTTCGTTTCCTTTGTCATCCCGGTCAATAATCAGGTAAAATACGTTGCCATTTTTTGTTTCCACGGTAATAAACTGCTTTCCAGCCTTAATAAGCATTCCGATGTCATCAATCAGCGTTAGATTACCGTCCGGCGTCAACGCATTCTCGCTTCCACTTGTCATGCTTCCGAGAAACTGTTCCAGCAAAGTGGTCAGGGTTTCCTCATCAATGGGAAGGGTAATTCCGTTCTCACCGTTACTGTTGTTATCATCTTTGACTTCGCTGACCGTCAAGTATCTGCTATGAACATAACCGGTACGCTCCGGTAAAAGAATCTTAATCCAATCACCGTCTGTGCCGACCACCTCGACCACTGTGCCGTTGGGCAACTGAGTAAAGGCGATGTTGTCCGTCCCTGCGCCGGTACGAACATTCAACTTGCCGCCGTTAGTCGTGACTGTGCCGATCTGCTTGGCTTCTGTTTCAACACTTTCGGTTGGCGGCAGTTCGGAATCATGGTAATCGCCGCCGCTGGCAAAGGCAGTGATGGGAAAAACTCCGATGCAGAGGATAACGGCCAGCAGGATGATGTAAATACGCGGTATTTTCTTATTCATAGTTCGGCTCCTCCTTTTCAGAAGCAGTAGATATGGGTGCGTTCTGCATACGGCGGAACATCTCGGCAAACTGTTCCATAGTCATACCGTTTTCACGCACCATGCCGATGATGTCGGTATCTTCCAGTTCTCGAATCTGCTTTTCCAGATCGCGGTTGCGTCCTTGCAGATCAGAAATCTTGCCTTTGTTCTTTTCCAGCTCCGTGCGGAGCTTCGCAATTTTGGGATTCATATTTCACTCTCCTTTATGGCAAACGCCCATAGCGGTAGAAATGGGACTGCCAGTAGTTTGAATTAAGATTTGCATAGGAAATGGGGTCGCCGCAATGGATCATCCAGTCATCTCCCACATAGATGCCCACATGACTGACACCAGGGGTATCATAGGTTCCGGTGAAAAATACTAGGTCGCCGGGTCTGACGTTGGCGGAGGATACAGGAGTGCAGATATTGCAAAGTCCATGTGCGCCCAATCTGCCTACATCCCAGCCGGAATGATTGATAACCCAACTGACAAAGCCTGAACAGTCAAATGAGGTAGATGGGCTGCTGCCGCCCCACACATAAGGATAGCCCAGGTATTTCTCCGCTTCCGTGATGATGGCGGCAAATACTTCATCTTCCAGAGTTTCCGGAGGAATTTCGTAATCGGTATAGCTGCCCTCGGCATACTTCCCGATATACTCCGAACCGGGAACAGGTCTGGACGGTTGCCCAGGGTTGCCATGTAGGTGGCATACATTCCAAGCTGTTCCTCGCCCATGATATACACAGGGACATGGCTGAGATTGAAGTTTTCCAGTGTGACCGTACAGATGTAATAGTCATACGGCACCTCATGGGTGTCGGTGTGCGTGTTGCCCTCGGTGTCCGTCCATGTATAGGTTTCTGTTAGATATCGGGTTTCAACTGAAACATCTTCCGTGAGGATGTATTGCTTATCGAACAGCATTTGAAGCGTACCTTGCACCTCGCCCAACGTCCATTCGCCCTGATGCAACGCTGTGATAATGGAAATCAGCACATAGGGGTCGTGTCCAATTTCATCCAGATCGAAATGGTATTCATCGTAATCGTGAGTGCTTTCATAGCTGTCTAGGTACTCTTGCAATTCAGTCTCCATATTGCAATAGGCCGCTTCTGCGCCCAGCATATCTGCGTCCTGGGACGGGTAGGTACTGGCGGCGATACCGGAACCAGCACCCTCCAGCAGCACAGAACAGGAGGATAGACCGTTTAAGAAAAATTCCAGCATCAGAAGTAGTGCAGCGGCAATGGCAAACCCTTTTTTGTGCCGCCATATATACTGTCCTGCTTGTTTGGTTTTTTCTGCGGCTTTTTTTGCCGCCTTTGTAGTGTCCTCCGCTACCTTTGCTGTGTTTTGAGTAGACTTGCCGTATCTGGCAGCGGCATACTGCTTCTTGATTGCCTGCTTCTGCTGCCATTTGGAAAGCGGATTGCTGGTAGGGCTGTCGATCTGTGCTTTCTTTTGAAGCGCATCAATGTTTGCCTTTTCCAGCCGGGTTTCCGCTCTGGCGGCAGCACGATATGGCTTGAGTTGGTGGGAACGATGGGCAGATTGTATCAACCGCCCGCCGCTTTCAGCTACGCTCTCCAGCTTGTGTGCAGACTCCACGCCCACATTATCGTCCTCGCTCCGCTGTACTTCTCGATGAATCTGAGAAAGGACGAGGTTTGTAGGCGCGTCCTGTGCCGCATGGGTCAACTTGGAAGGAGGCTTTTTCTTGTCCACTTCCTCAAACCGGAGGTGTGTTTTGACCTTACCAGTGACAGGATCAAAACCACGCGCCTTTTTTACAGCCGTTTTCTTTGGAATTTTCGCCTGTGCCTTATCTGCCTTTGTCGCCGCTTTTTCTGCCCTCTTAAGGGGCTTTTTCAGCTTCGGCTCTGCAAGATCGGCGGTGAAGTGCAAGCGGGGTTCTTTTTTCATTCCTTCGCCACCTCTTGCGGCTTAGTGGTCATCACCCGGTACAGCTCGGTATCCTTCGGGAAGTGGTCTATAAAGGGGAAAATGGTGTTGCCATAGAACAACAATCCCTCGCTCTCGCCGGAGTGTGTCACATAGGAAAGCTGATGGGGCGAAATGTTGAGCTGCTTGGCAAGAATTTGCCGGTCACCCGCCGCCTGGTTGAGCATATAGATGAAATCGCTGTTTTCAAAGATGTTTTCAACCTCGCGGGAGGATAACAGGTCTTTGACATTCTGCGTGATTCCGGTGGGGATGCCGCCCCATTTTCGATAACGCTTCCAGATCTCTACGCTGTACGAAGCGGTCTGTTCCTCTTTCAAAAGCAGATGGAACTCGTCCAGATAGTATCTTGTGGTCTTATGGGCGGCGCGGTTGATGGTAACGCGATTCCACACCTGATCCTGTACCACCAGCATCCCGATTTTTTTGAGCTTCTTGCCCAACTCCTTTATGTCGTAGCAGACAATGCGGCTGTTCACATCCACATTGGTATGGTGGGTGAAAACGTTCAGAGAGCTGGTGACATAGATTTCAAGGGCGGTGGCGATATACTGCGCTTTCTTTTCGTCCTGAGCGCGGAGAGCGTTATACAAATCCTCCAAAATCGGCATATTTTCCGGTTTGGGGTCATTGAGATATTCCCGGTAGATGATGCGCACACAACGGTCAATGATGGTCTTTTCTACTGGCGCAAGTCCGTCTTTACCGCCGACGATCAGTTCGCACAAGGACAAAATAAAGTCGGATTTCAGCGACAATGGGTTATCGTCATCACTGTAATCCAGGTTTAAATCCATGGGGTTGATGTAGCAGGGAGAACCGTCATACCCCTTGCCGGTGGGCGACAGCTTAATGACCTGTCCCGACAAGCGTTCCGCCAGCGGTGTGTATTCTCCCTCCGGGTCGCAGATGATAATGTCGTCCTTGGGGCAAATCAGAAACGCATTGGTAATCTCGCGCTTTGCGGAGAAGGATTTGCCGATGCCGGGAGTACCGAGTATCAGTCCATTTGGGTTTTTGAGCATCTTGCGATCTACCATAATGAGATTGTTGGACAGCGCGTTAATGCCGTAGTACAGGGCTTCCGTGCCGCTTTGGAACAGCTCCTGTGTGGTAAACGGAACAAAAATCGCCACGCTGGAGGTTGTTAAACCACGCTGAATCTCAATCTGATTGAAACCCAAGGGCAGACTGCTCATAAGCCCTTCTTCCTGCTGAAAGTCCAGACGGGTCAGCGCACAGTTATACTTCTGCGCGATGCTGGAAGTTTGGAAAATGTTGTTGTCGAGCTGCCGGGGCGTGTCCGCCATGTTCATAACGAGGAATGTCAGAAGGAACATTCTCTCGTTTCGGGATTGCAAATCCTGCAACAGCTTCTTGGCTTCCGCTCCATAGGTGGCAAGGTCAGATGGGATAATATCCATATCATAGCCGGCGCGTACAGCCTTTTTCTGTTCCTCAATTTTGGATTTGTCCAAGTCTGTGATTTTTCGTTTTACCGTCTTGATGGCATTGACCTGATCTACCGATTGCACATGGAGATTGACAATCACGCTGCTTTCCATATCCAGAAAGTCCGCCAACATACGATCATTCAGCTCCGGTGCCAAAATCTGCACGAAGCTGACCGCACCCAGCTTTTTGCCCATACGGAACATCTTGCCGGTTTTGAACTCAAAGGAGCTGGGAGCAATAAAGTCCTTGGTAGACAGACCGGAGGGGCAAGCCAATCCCACGAAAAACGGAACGGTTCCTGTTCGTCCATGCGAAAAATGTCGTGCATGACGCGCAGGCGGGAAAGACCGTTCAGCGGTGCCGCAAGAACACCCAGACGCTTGAAGTTGTTGAGAAGGTCTGTTTCGATGCGTTCCAGGCGGGGCTTTGCAGCACGAAAGCTGTCTGCTTCGATGCCGAAAGTGAGATACTTGGTCTTAATCAGGCCATTGTTGCCGCGGGCAAGCTGATTTTGCAGCATATCAGCGTACTCGGCACGAATGGCGTCAAATTCATCGCCGCACGGCGGGATAGAAATGCTCCGGGCAAACATCTCCTGGGATGCGGACAGATTCACAAAAGAAAGTTGGAATTGCACAGAGCTGTCAAAGTAGTTCAGGAAATCACACCATGCTTCAAAGATGGCAGTCTTATCCTCGTTCTGTGAAAGCTGATAGTTAATATCCTGATATTGGATCGCCTTGGTATAGCGCGTGTCGGTTACACGGCAAATACCATCAGGCCACATGCGCTGATATGGGATGCTGTCCTGCGCCGATTTTTCTTTCTTATCCGTCCTGTTCTCTCTTGCGATAGCGGCTTCGACCTGCTTTTTTTCTGCGCGGGTCAGTTTCTTTGTTGTGGACAATTCGATACACCTCCCGGTCTAATTGGTTTTGCCGTTCCAGGACGGCATAGAAATTGTTGGTCTTATAGGGTCGCTGCTTCGGCCTTTGAAAGCAGACTCGGTAGATATTGCGGATGACTACCTCCAGCGGCTGACCGTTCTTTTCGTACATTGCGAACAGCATTGCCGGAATCATCACCACCATCATCACCATGGCAGCGGGGCTTGTACCAATACTGCCTTTGAGCAAAAAGAAAAGCGGTACGCCGATTAGTGCGCCGCCGCCGAAGCAGATGAGCTGTCTTTTCGTGAGATTGAACAGCACTTTGGTTTTTACTTTGGTTAAATCCTTTGGGACATTGACATAGGCCATAGCTGCACTCCTTTCCGGCCTTAATGGGCATTGAATACGGACTTAGCAAGGCTTCCCGTCTTAAACAGGCAGAAACACAAAAGCACCGTGTAGCCCATACAAGTCCAGATGGCGTTGCTGATGTCATCCACAAGGGCTATGTTCTGTACCAGCACAGCATAGATCGCCACGCAGACAATAATTAGAAACGCCTGAAAGCCCAGTGCCAGCAGTGAGCGTATGTAACTTTGCCCCATACCACCCCATTCCTTGCCCATCATAGTTGCCATGGGGATCGGGGCAATAGAGGTTACAAGGTAAATTTCGATCATGCGTCCATAAATGACAATGAAAATGCAGATCGTCAGTGCCCACATGGTTATGCCGACAAACAGGGATTGAAACCACAGACCAAATAGCGATCCCAACTCCATTTCCATCAGCCGCGCCTCCATGTCCACCATGACGGCGGATATGTCGATACTGGCATCGCTGACAATAACGCCGGATGCGCTGGAAACTACGCTTTGGGCTGCATCAAACACGCCCATCACAATTGTCCATGTATTTGTTACAATGAGAACGGCAGCAGCAGACTTAAAAGCCCACTTGAAGAACATCCATGTGTCCACATCGTTCAGGTTGTTTTTATCGGTAACGAGCTGGATCAGCTCCAGCGTCATAACAAAAGCGAGAATTGCCCCGGCAATGGGAACAATAGCGGTTTCCGATAGGCTTTGTATCATGTTGAAGATACTGCCATTCCACGCCTGTGGCGTTAATCCTATCTGACCGGAGATCTCGGCAACCTTCTGATTGGTTGCATCGAACATCCCGGACAGATTGCTCGCGATACCGCTAACAAGCATTTCTTTCAGCCATTCCGTGATCTTATCCCATAAGAAATCCATAGGGTTGCCCTCCTTTCGGGAGGATGCCGCTCTGGGGCGGCATCCTCCGGGGATTTATGGGTAACAGCGGAACGCCGATTAATTGAACAAGCCGGAGAGCAGGGGAACCAGGGTGATGCCAACGAGAGCAACGCCGCCCCCTGCCATTAACTGTTTCATGCCCTGGCTCTTAGCCCCGGGGTTATCGTTGCCGTAGCCCTCCAGCAGATTGATCGCGCCCCAGATACCGAGGCCAGCACCGAGAGCGATAACGAGGGTCTGAAGAACACCAACAGCAGAAGTAAAGAAAGCCATAAAAGTACCTCCAATAGTATTGTTTTGTTATTGTTAGAAGGCACATTCTTTCCACGATTTTTCACTGGTTCGTTATAGAATTAGGCTGTTGCCATCAGACAACAGGTTCACCGGAAAGGTCTATGCCATACACCTCGAAAACATCATCCGGGTTGAGTTTGAGGCGGTGGGACATAAAACGCTCTATGTCAAAGGCGTTTTTCTTGTCATAATCCGATGTATAGCGGTAGAGGGGGTGCTTGGTGAGATCGTATTTGCTTGACAGAAACGGGCGCACACCACGGAGTTGAAGAATGCATTTGCCGCCATCCAAAACAGCGAGTTCGTCCACGCTCATAAGCTCTTTCCCCAATTTCTGATAGTTGAGGGAATGGGAAACCTCGCGTCCCCGGCTCTCACCGGTGTTATAGCTGTCGATAGTTTCCTTGCCCAACGCCGCAGCCAGCTCTTTCAGCGTACCGGGTTCTTTTCCGCCCAGGAAAATGGAGCAGTCCATATTGCCCACAATCGTATCCGCATTGTCCTTATACAAGGCTTTGAGCTGGCTTTGTGCCTGCAAAACAAGGCAGCAGGAAATTTCCCTGGAACGGATCGTTGCCACCAGCTTTTCCAGACGGGGGATTTGCCCGATGTTTGCCGCCTCATCAATCAGGCAGCGCACATGGACAGGCAAGCGCCCGCCATACACATCGTCCGCCTTTTCGCAGAGCAAGTTAAAAAGCTGGGTATAGCACATGGAGATTAAGAAGTTAAAGGTATCGTCCGTATCGGACATGATAATGAACAGGGCGGTTTTCCTATCTCCCAAAGTGTCCAGTTGCAGCTCGTCGTACGCAGTCAGGTTACGAAGCTCCTGAATGTCAAATGGAGCCATGCGCGCACCACAGCTAATCAAGATGCTTTTTGCTGTCTTGCCAGCGGCTAATTTGTACCTGGCATATTGACGGACTGCAAAGTGGTTGGGCTTGCGCTCTTTCAGCTCGGCAAACATCAGGTCAACAGGATTTTGAAATTCTTCATCATCCTCCCGGACTTCCATGGCATTGATGAACTCAATAAGAGTGGAGAAGTTTTGTTCCTCCACCGGTGCTTCATAGTGGATGTAGCCGATGAGCGCGGTATAGAGCAGGGTCTCCGCCTTTACCCAAAAATCATCTCCAGCTTTGCCCTCTCCCTTTGTGTTCGCAATTAATGTCGTGACCAGTTTCAAAATATCCTTTTCCGAATGGATGTAGGCAAAGGGGTTATAGTGGTGACTTTTCTTGAAATTGATAGTATTCAAGATTTTTATGCGGTAATCGTTGCGCAGCAGCGCATTTCCGCACTCAGTCACGATACTGCCTTTCGGGTCTGTGACCACAAAGCTGACCGGATAGGTCTTTGAGGTGCATTGGAGTAAATTGGGTTTCAGCCAGAAGCGGGTCTTTCCTGATCCGCTCCCCCCGATAATTAAAACATTTTTATTCCGCGCCGTTTTTGGGTCTTTGGGGCGGTTGTTCATGGTCAGGCACTCCGTCTGTGTGAGGATGATGTTATTCTCAAACACAGGGTCTACATAGGGCTTGATGTCCTCGGCTGTACCCCACCGGGCACTGCCGTATTCCAAGTTCTTACGGAACTTCTTGGCATTTTTGCCCTTGAAATAAACTACCATCCGAATGATTACGGCAGCGGCAATGCCTACGCACAGGTCAACGGGGTGGAAGCTGGGCATTATCGACTGGAATGCGGTACTCATGCCAGTCATAATGTTCAGCAGCTTTGCGGAGAGGTCCGCCCCGGGAGCCAGCCGCGCTGCTTCACTCACCTTAGTGAAAAGCAGCGCGATGAACGCATACGGGATATTCGGAAGGATGCGCTTTTTAAGATTGACCTGTTTCATCGCTCCAGTTCCTTCCGTTTTGTCCTGTCCACAACAGCCGATTGAATGAGCGCCTTGAAATGCTGGAGTTTTTCCAGTATGGAGGGGCGGTTCACTTTTTTGACCTGCTTGGCGGTATATTCCTTGAATGCGGCAGTCATGGCGTCGGCGTCCGGTGCCTTGAAGAACACCATGTACCGATTTTCACCCTTGACCTTGAACGGAGCGAAGTCAATGCCGTACTTCCGGGCAATTCGATTGAATGATCCGATATTTTCGTCTGTGACCTCGATACTCTGCAAGCCCTTGTCCTTGGCAGCAAGTTGCCTGACCGTCATCTTGCCATGGGGATTTGCTTTATTGTACTGATGCTGCTGATGACCCGCTTTAATCAGCGCCAACAGCTTGGCAATAGCTTTCCGCAGTGTCTGTTCCGTCAGCTTTCCGCAGTCTACAGCCAATGAGACTATTTTTTGTTCAACTTCTTCCTGCATGACTTATTCAGCTCCTATTACAATATATTTGCCCCTTGGTTTATGGCAGCCAGCCATAGGCATGGGACATCTCGTTGCCTAAACTGCTTTCCTCAGCTTTGCATGGAGATGGGCTGAACTAAGGCGGAACCACCAAGCGGCGAATAAAATATTTATTTCCCATAGCCCTGTCCTTTTACAGCCAGGATACCCTCCAGAGTGGTAGCGGTGATTCGCAGCCGCTGTGCAACGGCGATATCATTTTTCATGCTTTCATCCACAATATCGCCGCAGACCACAATCACATGGGAACGGCGCAGGTACTCACGCGCCATGTCGATGCCGTCCTTATGTTCCTGTGGGATCTCATCACTCAGAAAGAGCGGCAGGAACAACATAGGGCAGACAGGCGAAAAACCGGCATCATAGACCGCTCTGCAATACTTAGCGGCATTTTCGGTGTTTTCAAATTCGTTCTCGCCCCAAGGGGCGGTGATGTAAGCAAGGGGACGTTTCATCGTTATCTAATCCTTTCTCCCATTTGGGTATGAAAATAGCAGCCCTTTACAGGCTGCCGTGAAAATCGTGATTGACCAGCGTGGTGTAGTGGTTGTCGATGGTGGAAACAGAATTGAACAATGCAGCCATAAGATAGGCTTTTGTGTTCCATACGCGGGTAGTATTTTCCCGAATTCCATCCATAACCTTTTCAATGTGCGTGGAGTTGATCTTTTCAAACCGTTGTTGCACAAAACCGGTGGGATACTCTGCATCCCGCCCGATCTTGATGGTGGGGCTTTGGTTCATGGCAACCTCCAGCATAATTTCCACCAGCTCGTCAAGTCGAGCACCATCATACTGCTGACAGATGACATCGTACTCGATCTGTTCTTTGATTTCTGCTCTTTTATCAAATCCGTCCGTCAGTTCGTCCGCAGCAGAAGGAAAGAATGAATGAGTCTTTGATAGATCAGTAATTGTTTTTTGGGTATTTGATTTCTTAGTATTTAATTGTGCGGGATTATCCGTATCTGGTTTCTCCATATCCGAATTTACCACATCCGGGTTTTCCGTATCTGGTGAAGTCGTATCCGGCACAGAGCTTTTCGGCTTCCGAGGCTTCTCAAAGATGGTGTATTCTGTGTCACAGATTCGCCCATCTCTGCCGCGAAGCTGCCGGCGTATAATATATCCTGCTTGTTCCAGCTCTTTGAGCGTTTTTCCGATGGCATCCACTCCTTCTTTGCAAATTGCCGCCAACCCTCGCGTGGTATAATTCCACTCATCCGGCAGGGACAGCATCATGGAGAGCAGCCCTTTTGCTTTGAGGGTAAGGGTGCTGTCTTTCAGATGATTGTTGCTCATTACCGTATAATCCCGCGTCCGTTCAACGCGGAAAACTGCCATATTTAATTCCTTCCTTTTTCGACCTTACAGCTCATAGATAGGTTGGCTGTGGTCGTAATAAGATTCACACATGGCGGCAAGCTCGGCAACCAATTCCTCTAAATTCAGGTCAAGGTCGCTGTCCGTCCAGTCATCACCTTTGTAAACGCGGTATTCAGTGATGTACTCGCCGCTACCTGCATCCACGCAGAAGTTCGCAACAACGGCAAAGCCCATATCTTCAAGCAGCCAAAGTTCCATGGAGCGGGCAGCAATCACCACACCGGCGAAGCCATCGCCTACATCCTCATACAGCAGGGTTGCCCTCTGCTTGAACAGTTCTGTACCGCGATAATCCATGCTAAGCTCATGCTCACCGTCAGCGCGGTAGGAATAGACCGTTTCAGCATTGTTCCATACCGCTTGCAGCAGGGTATCATAGTCAATACCATCCAGAAATTCATCGATCTCTGTTTCGGAATAACCAACTTCAGTTCCTTTGCGGAACAGCTTCGTAAGTGCGTTTTCCAGTTCTGTTACTTTGTTCAAGGTAATCCTCCAATCATTTATCGTGCCGTTTTCCTGCCAGCGAGAATATGCATCTCAATGACACTATTGGTAAAGCGTTCTAGTGTGAAGAATCTGTGCCCGCCGATTAGCATCAGTTCTTGTGCGCTGCATCACGCACTTTGATCTGCAAGGCGGCAAGACCATATCTGGCGATAAGCGTAGCGTTGACGATTAGGCGCAGAGCTTCAGAATCAACGATTTCCGGGTCAGCCAAATCCTCCATGGTGATAGATTCCGTCTTGGTATAAAGGTCACGAGCAGCCATGAACAGGGCATAATTATGGGGCGAAGTGTTCCGAAGCACGGCATAATTAAACTCAATGCCATGTTTACAGAAGCAGTTTGCTGTGCGGCGATAGATGTCATTATTGGCAGTTAACAGATACATTGCGGCGTAATAGACAGGCGTATCACGACTGCGGCTATAACCCCGAATGGCACGTTCACGCTGCATTCTGTACTCATGTTGCTTATCACTCCACAAGCTCCCGGAAAAGTGATTGATAAGCATGTTGAAGCGGTGGTGTAGCTGACAATCAAGTGAAAATGTCTCCATGACCGCTTCGCGGTAGCCAACGACACCTGCTTCAATGCGTTCAGCTAGCCAAGGACAGCCGGGAATTTCCCGCAAGGTCGAAGATGCTGCGGAGAGAAGATGGGCAAGAGGATGGTCACGATTCTTTTCAACGGTGGAAGCAGAACGAAACGGATTTAACGATGCCGTACAGCCCAGCTTCGTAACATACTCGGTACATAACTGACAGGCTACATCCTTTGATCTGTAACGAAAAGTGTTGATATACATGGGTTCCTCCTTCCGGACATAAAAATATCGGGCAAGCAAAAGGCTTGTCCGATCATCGGCTCTGGTCGCGCTGGCGTTTTCTTTGCCATGCGTCCAGTAATTTGAAAATGGTGGTTTCGATCTGTAACGGCGTGTAAGAACGCGGGAAATACTTGCGGAGCTTTTCGCCTGAAATCGTAACATCGTTCTTTTCCGGTTTTTTCTGCTCCATCATAATGGAAAGCATGGTGTCCTCATTCAGCCCACCGTCTTGGCTGAGTTTTTTTCATCCTCTGCGCCTGGGACAGCGAGGGCGTGGCTTGTTCACTGTCGATGGTTTCCAGCAGCGAGGATTGCTCCTGGGGAGTCAGTGCCGCAAGCTGATAGGCGGGGGTAAGGGCAATCTTCTTCTCGTCCACCATTTGTTGAAGCTCTGGAACTAACTGCGTCAGGGAAATATAGTTGCGGATGGTATCGCCGCTTACACCGGATTCCTGCCCAATCTCATCATCGCTGCGGAACTTCGCCGAAAATTTCGGCGAAGTTAAATCTGTCCGCGCTCCCTGTCGTTTGATAGCATCCATCTTCATCTTATATGCCTTAGCGCGTTCAGAGGGCAGGATACTTTCGAGTTGGAGATTGCTGTCTACCATGGCGATGATAGCGGTATCTCTGTCAATGTTTCGGACAATGACTGGCATTGAATCTAGCCCGGCTAACTCGCAAGCATGTTTACGACGGTGTCCTGCGATCAGCTCATATCCTCCATCTTCGCACGGTCTAGCAAGCGCAGGGACAAGTACGCCATGTTCTTTTACACTTTCGGCAGTCTCCCGCATAGATTCATCATCCCTTATCTGGAATGGGTGATCTGGAAAAGAATGCAGTTCGGCAAGCGGGATATGGATAACGATTTCCGGTTCAGTTTTCTTTTTCGTGGATGGGGGGTCTTTCGTTCCCTGTCCTTTCAATGTGGTTTTCTCTTGCACTTTTTCCTCCTGTCGATATTCATTTTAGGATACAAAAAAAGGACACTTCTTCTTCATCAGAGGAAATGTCCTGATTTTTTGAGTGGGCAAATGACCCACCCCGATGGTAATATGTTTTTGTCGTTAGTATAACACCCCCTTCGATACAATCACTTCATGGCTCGATTTTCCGGTTTGGAAAAGGATGAAAAACCTTGCCCGATGACAGAAAACCCTTTAATTACGGGGCTTTTCCGGTTTGTTCTTATTATACCGTAAGGGCAGAACTCGGCCACATTGCTCACCTCATTGATATTATAGCAAATGCGCATTGCAAATGCAATGCATATCTTTGAAGGAATGAATCATAAAATTATAGCAATTCAAATGTATTGCGAGGTACCCTAATGGATAAGTTCAAGATCCCATCCATACCGCCAACAACGAACAAGACGATTCGTTTTCCTAATGATGTTGTAGAAAAAGTCGAACAAGTGATACAGGGAAAGGATTGTACGTTTTCTGCTTTTGTCATTGCTGCGGTTCGCGCTGCGCTTGCCGATCTGGACGATCAGAGGGAATGATCGTGCAAAACATCCTTTTGTTTTTCTACACCTTCAATGGATAGTATAAGGGCATTGTCGGATATATCATCAATTATAGCGTAAACCTCGCATTGGCGGGGTTTCACTTTTTTAGGAAAAACTCTAAAATATGGGCGCGAACAAATTGCGCACCTTCGGCATAGCATGTCATAAAGGGGGACGTAAATATGAGAGAGATGCCATATAACAGGGATGCGGCCGTGGCTTACGCGCGCAAGTGGGCGTTGGATCGGAATCCCGCATACTATAATTTTGAAAATCTTGGAGGGGACTGCACAAATTTTGCTTCCCAATGCATTTATGCCGGATCCATGAAAATGAACTTCACACCCGTAATGGGTTGGTACTATCGCTCATCCTACGACCGCACCGCTTCATGGACGGGCGTTGAATATCTTTATAATTTTCTTGTGAACAATCGATCCGTTGGGCCATATGCGCGTGTAGTTTCGCAGGGAGAGGCCGAGCCGGGCGACATCGTGCAGCTTGGAACGCAGAGCGGGCATTTTTACCACTCGCCTGTTATTGTAGCCGTAACGCCAACGATCTTAGTCGCGGCGCACACCTATGATACTTTGAACAGGCCGTTGTCATCCTATAGCTTTGAAACAGCTCGATTTATCCATATTGAAGGAGTTAGAATATGAAGAAAACGATCGGAAATCATCCGATCGCTCTGACGAAATAGCTTATTCCAAGTATGATATAAAGAACACCAAAGACATATGGCATGAAAAGTTCGCGCGGATGGTGCTTGCGCTTGAAGGAATTCGTCAAAACGAGCAGTTCCATAGCATATGCACCTGAGCCCAATATGTATGCGATGCCGTTTGTCAGAGTATGATACTCATCAAGCGCTTTAATAAACTGTCCGGCAAGGAAAAGAAGCGCAGCTAATGCAACACAAATGTTCTGAAAAACCAGCATGTACCTTTCGGAGGTGCTTTCAGCGCCGTAAATCAGAACATTGTCGGCAACGTCGCGAATGCTCTGTGGAATGAGTGCATTGATTGGGTAATTGCGTCCATCAGCCGCTGCTTCGGACATCATATGGATTACATGTCCGTCTGCAAGACCGTATGTATGGTCGTCTACAAGACCATATATATGGCCGTCTGCAAGACCGCTTTTTGATTGTTCGCTCTTGCTCGGTCTCATTCTTTTACTCATGCTTGGCCCTCCCTAATGTTCGCTTATATAATACTCACTTACCGTTCATGCTATTCACCCACATTCATATCGTCACCGTCATTAAAACTAACAGTATGATGTAAAATTTCAGACTGCGATGAAGCCGCAGCATTTTGCGACATGTCTTCCTTCGAATGCCTGCGTTTAATGAATCTAAGCCCAATCAGTTTAGGCGCGGCTATGAAAAGATGCCATAATATCACCAATATTTGCAGAATTGCAGCAATGGTGTAGATGAGATACATATTGTCTATAAGAACGCATACATCGAGCGCCATGGCAATGCTCCAAACGAGTGCGCTCACCGACAGAAATCTAAATAATATGGGATACCATAATGCGGTAAGCACCGTTGTTACCACGAAAGAAACGGGCACTGCAACGATGAACGCCAACCACGTCCTTTCGAGCCCGGGTAAAGCGATACGGAGCGCAAAATACGCGGTCGCAGAGACGAGCCATACGAGGGCAACGGACATGAGCATGATCAGGTTGCGTCGAATTTTCGGAGATGCCGGGCGCTCATTTTTCTGCTTTTCGGCGATAAGATCGTTTACCGTAACGCCAAACAGCTCCGCCAGCATGACCAAAACGCAGATGTCGGGCACGCCCTCGGCCCTCTCCCATTTGGAGACTGACTTGTCCGAATAGAAGATTTTTTCGGCAAGCTCGGCTTGAGTTAAATTGCACTTTTTACGGTAGTATGCTATGTTGGAAGCGATCAAACGCTTCACTTTGTCATCGTCTCTAACCATCATGCCCTCATTTTACAGTAAGGGGCAAGATATTGCAAGTCAAAGGATCCCATAAATGGATTTGTTAACAAATTTCAACATATTTCTGCCACATCGGTGCTGATAGAGGGGTATCTACTCACAGTAGAGCGGCAAATTTTATGCTCTACCGGGTACTTCCGGACGGGTAGACTTTCGTTTTGGTTAAATAGGGTGCATTTTTTTCCTAGATGTGTAAGATGCTTAAGACGAGGGGAGTCTAACACAGCATTCAGAGCAGGGCTTTCCTTGCCTTAGCATCGGATCGCGTGAGCAAGGTCGAGTGTCCGTAAGAGCATTTGCGATGCTGACACAATCACGCAAAAGTATAACATCTGACGCACGAAAGGAGAGAGAATGGAACGGATCACAGCTGACAAGGATAGAATGCCATCTGCAGCAGCAAAGGCGGTTCGCATAATAGCGGCCCCGCACTTCATGGCGATACTGCTTGCCACGTTGCTCTACATAAGCATGGGAGACACTGCTTTTGCAAACAGGCTGCATTATATTGAAGCACTGTTCACCCTAGGGCTTTTACCGATGGTATCGTATTTGATCTGCGCGATAATTCCGTCGCTGCGTAAGAAGGGAAGGAAGCTTGAGCGCACGCTTGCCATCGTATTTTCCGTGCTCGGATATATAATGGGAACGATGTTTTCGCTGCTCGGCGGAGGCACTGCGGTTGAATCAACGCTGTATCTTACATACCTTATTTCGGGGGCTGCGACTGCGCTGCTGTCATTTGTGATGCACTTTCGGGTAAGCGGGCATACCTGTGGTGTGTCCGGTCCTGCGGCGATGCTCGTTTACTACCTCGGCTTCGCGTTCATCCCGATGTTTGCACTGCTTATCCCCGTATTCATGTCCTCGCTCAAGCTTGGCCGCCACAGCATAGCGCAGCTTATCGTGGGCTGCGTGGTGCCGACCGTTTCAATGTTCCTTGCGATACTCATTGTAAGCGGCATTTAAAAGTGCTGTCTCATCATGCCTGCTTGCTGTGCGCCGCTATTGTTCACTTAGATCAAATTTGCTATAATAAACTTCGATGATGCATGAGGACGGAATAAACCAGGCGTTAACATGCAAATGATAATTGTAGGAATATGCTAAGGTCGCTGCTTTCATTTGCGGGAGCATATTCCAATAATTATGCTTTTATTTGGAGGAGCCGATTTGAACAAGCTGCGCGCTCATTGGCGTGAAACAAGCAAATATTTGTTTGTCATCATCGCAGCCATCTTATTCTACGAACTGATGGAGAATTTTGCGATCGTTGTCGGCGCATTTATGATACTTACGCGGGTGCTCACTCCAATCATCTGCGGACTCATAATCGCTTATCTTGTAAACATACCAACGACGCTTATACAAAAGCTCTTTTTTAAGAAAGAAAGCCTGCGCAATAAAAAATATGTTCGGTCGATATGCCTGACGATGGGCTATGTTCTGCTTTTGGGAGCGATCACGCTGCTGTTCTGCCTGGTCATACCCAAGGTCATCGACAGCATCAAAATGCTTTTCGAAAATTTTGACGGTTACTATAAAAGCATTGTGCAGTGGGCAACCAATTTTTGGGAGAGCCTGAACCTCAACGAGGAAACGACCAAGCGCGCGGTCGAAATATCAAATACATTTCTTAAAAAACTCGAACAGCTTACATATGATCTTGTGCCGAAGCTACTAAACTATACGTTCAATATCGTGGGCTTCGTGGCGGATATGCTGCTTTCGCTTGCTTTCAGCATATATGTGCTTGCGGACAAGGAAAGGCTGCTTGCGAGGACGCGCCGTCTTACACGCGCGATATTCAGCGAACGCATTTCCGAACGCATTCTTGATACATTCTCATTCGCAAACAAGACTTTCAGGGGATACATTTCAGGGCAGCTCACAAGCTGCATCATCATCGGAATACTATGTTATATAGGCATGAGGGTGCTTGGTATGCCGTTCCCGGAGATGATAAGCGTATTTATCGCCGTATTTGCGCTGATACCGATACTGGGCCCTTGGCTGAGCACGATACCGAGCGCATTTATAATCCTGATGGCATCGCCGGAGCATCCCATGCTTGCCGTTTGGTTCATCGTAATGGTGATCGCAATCCAGCAGATAGATGACAACTTTATATATCCTCGTGTGGTGGGCGATGCGGTCGGATTATCGAGCGCATGGGTGCTTGCCGCGATAATCATCGGCGGCGGATTGCTCGGACTGAAGGGACTGCTATTCGCGGTGCCGACGATGGCGGTGCTCTATCGAATCGTAGGCGATTTGACGAACGCGAGGGCAAGGGCAAAGGGAGTGCCGCTCGTGGATACGGTACCCGAGGCCGACTACGATTTTCGCGGGCATCGGAAGAACAGAAAAAAGGTGCATTCAAAGTCTCTAAGGAAGGACAATGCTCCGAATGAACCGGGCATAGAGAAGCAAGACGCGGATAAATCGAGCGGGTCTTCTGAATCGGGCGTGGAGAAGCCGAACACGGATAAATCGAGCGGATCTTCGGATGACGGAGGCAATGATCCAAAGCCATAGGCAGGCTAAGATTTTAGGGGGGAAATATAGCATGGCAGGGCATTCATTTAAGCATTTTGTTACGATAACAAAGCATCGCCATCAAGTAATAAAAAATTGTTTCAGAGCAGGGATTCCCATGCAGGGGTTAAAGCATGATCTATCGAAGTATTCCCCCTCGGAGTTCCTTACGAGCGCACGTCATTATGTCGGAACCAGAAGCCCCAACGAGCTTGAACGCGAAAAATACGGCTTTTCCTATGCGTGGATGCATCACAAGGGACGCAACCGACATCATTTTGAGTACTGGACGGATTACAGCCCGATAACCAAGCAAATGTCGCCCGTAAAGATGCCGCTGCGCTTCGTGGTGGAGATGTTTTGCGACAGGGTCGCAGCAAGCAAGATATATAAGGGCCAAGCGTATACCGACAGTGCGCCGTATGAGTATTTTATGCGGGGCAAGGCAAGGACGCTTATGCATCCCGAAACCGCAGAGCTTACGAAAAAGCTCCTCACCATGCTCAAGGACGAGGGCGAGGAAAAAACGTTTGCATTTATACGAAAGGAATTGATGAAAAAGGGCGAGTATTAGCGGGGTGCGTAAGGGCGTGGGCAAAGCCCCAAGAAAAGTCCCCAAAAACTCGCTCTATACATTAAATCGCTTGTTGATTGCCGCTCTTGTTCGCTTTAAATCATCGCATTCTTTGTAGCAGCATCCGATCTTGGCGGCAGGACGCCTGCTCCCATGAAAATCGCTTCCGCAGGTGACAAAAAGACCGTGTTGCCTTGCAAGGGATGAAAACAATCTCGTTTCGCCCGGAGTGGCTGAGTAGTAATACGCTTCAACGCCCCAAAGTCCGAGTTCGGCCAGCTCCGCAATGAGTGCGCGTGGGTCGCATTGCATTTTCATCGGATGCGCTGCGACCGCGACGCCTCCCGCATTGTTGATCGCTGAAATGATCTCTTTCGGGGAAGGATGCTCCTGCTTGATGTAAGCGATGCCGCCTTTTCCGACTATCCGATTGAATGCGTCGTCCATATCCGCCGCGTAGCCCGCTTTGACGAGCGCCGCCGCAAAGTTCGCCCTTGTCGTGCAAAACATGCTGCGCTCCAATGTTGGCGATACATCCATCCCGACCTCGCGCAGCCTCTTTTCGAGCTTTTCGTTGCGCTCCTCTCGGCACTGCTCCTGCTTTTTCATAAGCTTCTCAAAACCAAATTCGTGAATATCCATGCCAAGGCCAAGGATGTGAAGCGTTGAATGATATTCTGCTTCCGTTTCGGTTCCGGTAAGCATGGGAAGACCGATATTAGCAGCATGGCGCATCGCCGCATCAACGCCGTCAACGCAGTCATGGTCGGTGAGCGCAAACAGGTCGGCGCCGGCCTTTAATGCTATGCTGACGACGGCTTCGGGCGTTTCGCTCCCGTCGGAGCATATGGAATGGGAGTGCAGGTCAAACATAGGTAGGTTTATGGTCCTCGCGCAGGCGAAAGCTTCCTTTCTTGAAAAACGCAGCGAATTTGGCTGCGTTTCAACATACAGCATTATTCATTATTATACCATAGATTCTTGCTTCGATAAACTTTCACATTATCGCGCACGCTCGTATACGAGCGCGTGCATTCGAATGCGAAACGGGTATTGCAAACCACAAAAAAATATTGTATAATATGAGGATATTGGGGCAGTCGTTAGCAAGGTCATCGACCAAACCTGCTTTTTTCAGAACTGTCCATGTATAAAAGAAAGGAATGGTATTAAATAATGTACTGCACAAATTGCGGCAAACAGAACGCTGATGACGTTGCGTTCTGCTTTAACTGCGGTGAACCGCTTCATGCGGCAGAGGATACGGCTCCAAACGGCTCGGCATCGGGAGCAATGACAATGCCTGACTACGGCATATCCTCCAATCTGACGGATGGGAACTACAACGAAAAGAGCGAAGCGGCAAGCCGTGTGTTTGCGAAGATCAAGACGCTGCTGTCGTCAAATATGTTTCTTATCGTTGCTATACTCATGAGCGCAGGCCTCGTTTTGACGATGTTTGCGCAGTACAACTATGTCCAAGGCGGCGGGATGAATCAGATGATGCATGATATTCTTGATAGAGTTCATGAATCCGATTTGTTTAACGGCGAGGAATCGGAGATAATCGACGAAGCATTCGATGAGATCATGGAATCAATTGAGAATTCCAGCACCAGATACAGCTTTTCGCTGCCGATTGGAACCGTGGTGCTTTTGATAGGATTATGGCTGCTGTATGCTGACGCAAAGAAAAGAGACTCATTGCAGGTCAATGCGCGAGGAATGAACGTACTTCGCATATTGACGCTGATAGAGCTAATACTGGTATGCATAGGCTGCGGTCTCATAGGAGTTGTGGCACTGCTTGTTTCAATATTTGCTATAGGGGCTATTCCGGCCGGCGCAATAGCAATATTCTTCCTCATCGTAGCGGGAGTAATGGCATTTATCATCGTATACTACGCAAAGCTCTACACAACCCTAAAATCGATAAACTCCACCATGAACAATGGAATATACAATGACAAGGTTTCAATGTTCGCAGCGGTAGTGACGATCGTTTTTGGCAGTATAGGCGCGTTGTCGGCACTCGGTTCCCCTTATTGGCTGCTGATCATCGCCGAGCTAACGTCTTCAGCCGGGAGCATTCTCATGGGTGCAATGCTTATTAAGTACAGAAACGGCATGAGAGAGGTTACGGGAACGCTCATCTAAGTGAAACGATGCTTTAACTTAACAATTCTTATCGCAAAGGGAGCTGCCCGTCGGGGCAGCTCCCTGTTTGCTTAATCAGGTGAGGCAGTCTTTTTATTAGACAATACCCTGTGCCATCATTGCATCTGCAACCTTCTTGAAGCCTGCGATGTTTGCGCCTGCTACGAGGTTGTAGCCAAGACCGCATTCTTCGGCTGCATCGACGGATGCCTGGTGGATGTTGCGCATGATGGTCTTGAGCTTCTCATCAACTTCCTCAGCGGACCATGCGAGACGCTCGGAGTTCTGGCTCATTTCAAGACCGGAAACTGCTACGCCGCCGGCGTTAACTGCCTTGGAGGGAGCAACGATCAGGCCGCGATCCATCATATAGAACAGAGCCTCGTTGGTGGTGGGCATGTTAGCAACTTCGATATAGTACTTGGTGCCGTTGTTTACGATGCTCTCAGCTTCCTGCATATTGATCTCGTTTTGGTATGCGCAGGGCATGCAGATGTCGAACTTGCGGCCCCAGGGCTTGCAGCCGGGGAAGAATTCGACGCCAAACTTGTCGGCATAATCCTGAACCCTGTTGCGGCCGGAGGAACGCATCTCGAGCATGTAGTTGGTCTTCTCGAGGGTGTTGATTCCGTCGGGATCGTAGATGTAGCCATCGGGACCTGCGAGGGTAACGACCTTTGCGCCGAGCTCTGCAGCCTTGAGGCAAACGCCCCAGGAAACATTACCGAAGCCGCTGATACCGATGATCTTGCCTTCCATGGTGTCGCCCTCGTGCTTGAGGACTTCGTTGAGATAATAAACTGCACCGAAACCGGTTGCTTCGGGGCGAATGAGGGAACCGCCGTAGCTGATGCCCTTGCCGGTGAGAACGCCGTTTTCGTATGCGCCGCGGATCTTCTTGTACTGGCCGAACAGGAAACCGATCTCACGGCCGCCAACGCCGATGTCGCCTGCGGGAACGTCGATGTTGGGTCCGATATGACGCTGGAGCTCGGTCATGAAGCTCTGGCAGAAACGCATGATCTCGGCATCGGTCTTGCCATTGGGATCGAAGTCGGAGCCGCCCTTACCGCCGCCCATGGGGAGGGAGGTGAGGCTGTTTTTGAAGGTCTGCTCAAAGCCGAGGAACTTCATTACGGAAAGGTTTACATGGGATGCGAAACGCAGACCTCCCTTGTAAGGACCGATCGCGCTGTTGAACTGTACGCGGAAACCACGGTTTACCTGTACCTTGCCGTCACGGTCGACCCAGGGTACGCGGAACTCGATAACGCGCTCGGGTTCTACGAGGCGCTCAAGAAGGCCAGCTTCCTGATACTCGGGGTGCTGCTCGATAACGGGCTCGAGGGACTTGAGAACTTCTTCAACGGTCTGAAGAAACTCGGGTTCGTGCGCGTCACGCTTCTGAACCTTAGCAAGAACTTCCTGAATGTAAGCGTTCATTCTATAAAATCCTCCATTAAGATTTTGTGTTTTATCTGCCCAATGACGGACATGTAGGCACTGCGCCTACCAAAATGTATCATAAATCCGCAAATTTGCATTGTCAACAGTTATTCTAAAATATACTTTGTAAGACGGCGTTTTTTGATGCATTGTGAGGGGTTTTGGCACTACTGTGTATATTCTACGAATGCTCTGCTATATGCACTTTGTGCCACCAATTGCATGAAAGCATATTTATCCGCCACATTCATATCATACAGAGAGAACAATATTCTGGGAGGAATTACATATTATGGAAGTTTTGCGATATGGGGCAACGGGAACCGATGTTGAATTATTGCAGCTTGCGCTTACAAGGAGCGGCTATTATGCGGGGCAGATAGACGGTATCTTTGGCTCACAGACGCTGAACGCCGTCCGCAGATTCCAGAGCAGCTTCGGGCTTGCCGCAGACGGAATAGTTGGGGCTGAGACATGGCGTGCGCTAAGACCGTTCCTGACCGGGTATTTTACGACGACCATAAGGGGCGGGGACACCTTTTTCCGCCTTGCAAAGCGCTACGACACGACCGTAAATGCCATAGTCGCCGCAAATCCTTCATTGAACCCTGATGATTTGCAGATCGGAACGCGCATTGTTATTCCGTATGGGTTCGAGCTTGTGCCTACGAATATCCGATATACTTCGACGCTGATGGGGCTTCTTACTGAGGGGATGCGAATGAGGTATCCGTTCATAGGTGTGGAGGAATTCGGGCGATCCGTCATGGGAAAACCGCTCGTCGCGTTTTCAATAGGCAAAGGCGAAGCTCAGGCGTTCTATAATGCCGCTCACCATGCAAACGAGTGGATAACGGTTCCGATAGTCATGAAGTTTATGGAGAACTATCTGAATGCATATATAAATAAGAGCACTATCTACGGCCGTTCCGCCGAGAATCTATACAATAATACCACCCTTTACATTGCGCCCATGGTCAATCCCGATGGGGTGGACCTTGTCAATGGCGCTATCGATATGGGGAGTACATATTATAGTGAAGCAAGGCGCATTGCGGACAACTACCCTGCCGTGCGTTTTCCGTCGGGCTGGAAGGCGAATATCGTTGGTACGGACTTGAATCTCAATTATCCCGCGGGTTGGGAAACGGCGCGCGAGGTAAAGTTTGCGCAGGGATGGGTGTCGCCCGCGCCGAGGGATTATGTCGGAACCGCGCCTCTGTCCGCGCCCGAGAGCCGCGCGGTGTATGAATTCACGCAGAGGCATGATTTCAGAATCACCCTTTCATATCATACCCAAGGGCAGGTGATCTATTGGAAGTATCAGGACATAGAGCCGCCAAGGGGATACGAAATCGGGACGGAGCTTGCTCAGGTGAGCGGGTATCTGCTGGATGATGTGCCTTTTGAAAGCGGGAATGCGGGCTATAAGGATTGGTTCATACTTACTTACAATCGCCCGGGTTATACGGTCGAAGCAGGGCGCGGCGTGAATCCGCTGCCGCTTTCGCAATTCGGCTCTATCTACAATGATAATGTGGGGATAATGACCGTTGCGCTCGCGAACGCGCCGGGCATAGAATTGGAGTAAAGGCGGAAAATGGGCTCCGAGGGAAAAGGAGCCCCAGCAATAGTTTCAGCGGCGTCTTTCCGTCCTTTCCTCGTGATGTCCATACATACGCTGAACAAAAAATACGCGCTAATCATCAATCCCCGATTATCCTCGGGTCGGCTGTCGTCCGGTGTCGGCCTAAATAGAAAAATTTGACGTTGATTGTCCGAAATGATACACTATCCATAATGAAAAGAATGAAAGAAGGACAGCATTATGTTCAGACAAATGAGAAGGAAAGCGCAGCAGTTAACGGAAGCTGAATGCATTGAAGTTTTAATAAGCAACACCTCGGGTGTTCTTGCAGTGTTGGGCGATGACGGATATCCCTATGCAGTGCCGCTCAGCTATGTTTATGATGGAAGAGCACTGTATTTCCACTGCGCTAAAAGCGGACATAAACTCGATGCTATCAATAACAACAATAAGGTATCTTTCTGCGTGGTTGATCAGGATCTCGTTATTCCTCAGAAATACACGACATTTTTTCGGAGCGTTATCGTCTTTGGGCGAGCAAGCATTGTAAGTAATGAAAATGAAATTCGCAGAGCGATCGAGAGGCTCGCGGTCAAGTATTATCCGGATGACAGCAAGGCGAACCGTGATTTGGCAATTGAAAGAGAAAGCAAGGCTATGTGCATGGTGAAAATCGAGATAGAACATATGACGGGCAAGGAAGCGATTGAGCTTGCAAAAGCACGCTGCGGTAGTAACGATGGTTAATGCCTTTTGCACGGTTAAGATTCATTGCATGGGTTATATATTTTTTAAAAAGCGGCTTAAATTGAAAAAATATATTAAAATAATTTTTGGATTTGGGTGTAAAAGCGGGGTAAAAACGAAGGAAAAAGTCATATGAACAAAGGAAAAA